>JAPOVP010000155.1 GCA_026708085.1 Caldilineaceae bacterium | reverse complement strand
CCGCAACGCCCCCTCTCCTACAACATGCCTCGCCGACCTGGTGTCGATATTCGTACCAGGTGCCTAGTCGAAAGTGTCCAGCCAGACCACTTCCCGCCGGTCCCCCGCAGATAACACTGCGGCACTCTCTCCTCGCCCGCCTGCCTGCGCTGCGTCACTCTAGGAGCCCTTGAACGATTTCCACCACCGTTGGCATGGATTCCCCGCCAGACTGTTCCCACCCCAAAATTGGTATGCCCCCCTGTCCTTCGGGTGCATCCCGTTCCGTTATCTCCCTGCAGCCCGCCCTCTCATCCCGCGCAGAATCCTTCATCCAACAGACACCAGCCGGTCGCCTGCCATCCTGAAAATCCCTTTCAATCCTGAAAATCCTGATTCAGACAACGACCACCCCAAAACTGGGATGCACCCGTGTACTTTCACTACCTTGACAACTCCAGAACGCCTACACTACAATTGTCCTCAGCCTTCACTACTGCCGATTCTTGCTTCGACAAAGCTGAACCTTCCCGTTTTCTTACCGCACTATCACCTTCCGCTATCAGCCCAATAGGAGCAACAAGAATGTCAATGCAACAAAAAGTGACTCGCCGCGACTTCCTGCGCACCGCCGGCCTGGGCACCGCCGGCCTCGCACTCGCCGCCTGCGCCGCCCCCGTAGCCCCCGCTGGAGGTGACGCCGCCGCCGATTCCGGAGCAGCACCCGCCCAGGAGCCCGTCAACGTCACCCTGATCTCCTGGTGGAACCATCCCTTCCGCGACCTCTTGCCTGCCTTCAACGATCTTCACCCCGATATCCAGGTCGAATTCATCGACTCAGGCACGGGGTACAGTGAGAAGGTCATGACCGCCATGGTCTCCGGCTCCGAGCTGACCGACATCGTCGGCAGCCAGGATTACAACCTTCCCCTTTGGGCCGCAACCGGAGGCATGGCCGACCTCACCGACCTCATGGCCCCCCACGAGGACAGAATCGTCCCTTACAAGCTCAACCATGGCGTCCATGACGGCAAGAATTACGGTGTTCCTTGGGATGGGTCGCCTTGCCTTCTCTACTACCGGCGCGACATCACCGAGCAGTTTGGCATCGATCCGAGCGCTATCAGCAGCAATGACGACTGGATGGCCGCGGGTGAAGAGTTGTCTGCGGCATCTGACGGCGAGCATCGACTCTGGGGCATTACCAAGGACAATTACTTCCCATGGCTGAGTTGGACGTGGCAGCGGGGCGGAGGCATATATGATCTTCAACTCCAGAATGTAATTGTCGACCAGTCCGATGCCGTCGAATCGCTCGCCTTTCTCAAAACACTGTGGGATTCCAGCGCGGTATTTCAGGACTTCTCCTGGGACATCGGACTGGCTTCCTATAAGGACGGCTCCTCCGCCGTTTTCCCGGGCGCAATCTGGCTGGCCGGCATTATCGAAGGCAACGCGCCAGAAACGGTTGGGCTCTGGGGCGTGACCCAACTACCCGCCTGGATGGAGGGCGGCAGTCGCGCCTTCACCTGGGGAGGCTCCCAGCTCTGCATCCTTGAAACCAGCAAGCACAAGCTCGAAGCCTTTACTTTCCTTGAGTATTCCCAACTGTCTCAGGAGGGACAGGAGGTCCTTTGGACGTCCGGAGCCCTCTTCCCTGTACTCCACGAAGCGCTCGACTGGCCCATTATGAACGAGCCGGTCGAGTTTTACGGCGGCCAGGTTGCCCTCACGATGTACGCCGAGGTTAATTCCGCCGTCCAGCCTTTCGTCTGGGGCGAAGGCTGGTCTGAGGCCTGGGATATCCTGGTTCTGGCCCAAGGCCAGGTCCTGGACGGTGAAATCGGGGCGGAAGAGGCCCTTGCCGCAGCCGCGCAGGAGATTCGGGATCTGCAGGGCTTGGCCTAATCGCAAAACCTGTTCGAAGTCGGTCCGGCGCACGCCTACGTGCTAATTCTGCGTGCGTCGACCGGCCTTCTCCCTGGCTTCTATGCCAACTGCTGCGAAGGCTCCTCCGCAGCAGCGTCCCCCGGTCCACTCTCCTGTAAAGGAATGTGACTATGGGAGTGGTTTCCACGCCCTCAACTCTCGGACCTGCATCGATGCCTCCAAAATCCCGGTATTTCATCTGGGAAAAGGCGGCGCCATACGTCTTCATCTCCCCTTTCTTTATCCTCTTTGGCATCTTCGGCGCATTCCCCATCCTTTTCGCCATCTGGATCAGTTTCCAGGACTGGAAAAGCGTGCGATCCAGTGAGTATATCGGCCTGAAGAACTACGCGCGCCTGTTCACCGACGAAAACTTCCATATTGCTCTCTCAAATACGGTAATCCTCGGTATTCTTGTCGTTCCTCTCATGGTCATTCTTAGCCTGAGCTTTGCAAACGTGCTCAATCGGCCCATTCGCGGTCGCGTGATCTATCGCACAGCCTACTTCCTGCCAGTCGTCACCTCGCTCGTCGTAGTAGGCATACTCTTCGACTTCCTACTGGGCTCAACCTACAGCCCCCTGGGTTCGGTCATGCAGATCTTCGATATCGAATATAAGGGATTCTTGAACAAGCCCGAATTCATTAAACCCGCTATCCTGATCATGATCCTCTGGCGATGGGTTGGCTACAACATGATGATTATGCTGGCCGGCCTCCAAGGCATCCCCTATGAACTCTATGAAGCCGCCCGCATAGACGGTGCAAACGGACTACAGTCCTTCCTTAATATCACCGTGCCGCTGATGCGTCGTGTCATCGCCTTCGCCGCCATCCTGTCGACCATCGGCATGTTCAACATTTTTGAAGAAGCATACATGCTTGTCGGTACCAGCGGCGGCGCCGATCGCGCCGGGCTACTTATGGGTCTGATTATCTACAGACAGGCCTTTCAAAGCTTCAATTTCGGCTATGCTTCCGCGCTCGCCTACGCCAACGCTGTTATCATCATCGTCCTTTCGTTCTTGCAGATCTTCGCCACCGAACGCGCCGCATCCGAGTAAACCGGTGTCAGGGAAAAACTGTTGCACATGAGCCAGCGCGTCGAAGCCTCCGCAGCAAGCCCCCATACAGGCCCGATCTCCCCAACGACAGCAATCTCATTGGGCAGGATCTTTACACACCTTCTCCTGCTGATCGCCTTACTGGTCTTTATCTTTCCCTTCTATTGGATGCTCTCCTCCTCCTTGAAGCCGTTGGAAGATATCTACATCGTCCCTGTTCAGTTCTGGCCCACCCGCCCTTCCTTTAACAACTACCTGGAAATCGCCGGCCTCATCCCCTCCGACGAGATCGATTTTCGCGGCGGCGTCTCTCTTGTCCGAACGTTCCTGAACAGCACGATCATCGCCGTCATAAACACCGCCGGCAATGTCTTCCTCGCCTCCCTTGCCGGCTATGCCTTCGCTAAGCTGCGCTTCAAAGGGCGCAACGCGCTCTTCCTCTCCATGCTGGCAACCATGATGATCCCCAACAGCGTCGGCCTCGTCCCCAACTACCTCATCATGGCCTGGCTCAAGTGGATCAACACCTGGTACCCGCTCATCATTCCCGGCTTGGCCACGCCCTTCGCCGTCTTCTGGATGCGCCAGTACATGACCACAGTGCCCGATGAAATGATCGAGGCGGCACGCATCGACGGTTGTGGCCCGTTCGCCACCTTTTGGCGCGTCGTAGCCCCCGTCGTCCTGCCCGGCATGGCCGCACTCGCCATCTTCTCCTTCATGGGCCACTGGAACGCCTTTATGGGCCCTCTGATCTTCCTTAACAAACCGGAGCTGTATACCTTGCCCCTCTTCCTCGCCGTCCTGGATTCGAGGGTCTCCGGCAGGCCGACACCGATCCATCTCATCTTCACGGCCTCATTCGTGTCAATCTTGCCGATCCTGCTCGTATTCCTGTTCGCCCAACGCTACTTCATCGCCGGCCTCACCGCCGGCAGTCTCAAATAGACCGCATTCTGAACAATGCAATCCGGGATCTGACCTATGAAACTGACTATGGGGAAATACGACCTCGAAATAGGCGGACGCTACCTCGACGAACTGCGCGACGCAACTGCCGACAGGCACGACATGCCAGCCCTGCGCAGCCGTCTGCACGACGAAGGCTACCTGCTCATCCGCGGCCTCCACGACCGCAACAAAGTGAAATCAGCCCGCCGCGTAATCCTCGAGAACCTGCAACAGGCCGAGCAGCTCGCCCCCGGTGCGCCCCTCATGGACGGCGTCATCGCCGAGGGCAAGCGCGGCAAGTTCTACGGCGGCAGCAAGGCGATCACCCATACGCCCGAATTCCTCGCCGTCGTCGAAGCACCAGAGCTGATGCAGTTCTTCGCCGAATACCTCGACGGACCCAGCCTCACCTACGACTTCAAGTGGCTGCGCGTCGTCCCCAACGGTGCCTTCACCGGCGCCCACTACGACATCGTCTACATGGGCCGCGGCACCACCAACGTCTTCACCGTCTGGACCCCCCTCGGCGACCTGCCCTACGACATGGGCCCCCTCGCCATCCTCGCCGGCTCCCACCGCTTCGACCGCATCAAAGAGACCTACGGCGAAATGGACGTCGACCGCGACAAGGTCACCGGCTGGTTCTCCAACGACCCCGTCGAGCTTGTCGACACCTACGGCGGCAAGTGGCGCAGCGCCGAATTCGAAATGGGCGACGCCCTCATATTCGGCATGTACACCATGCACGGCTCCCTCTCCAACACCACCGGCCGCTTCCGCCTCAGCTGCGACACCCGTTACCAGCGCGCCGACGAGCCCGTCGACGAACGCTGGATCGGCGAAAACCCCATCGCCCACTACGCCTGGATGAAAGGCGACACCGTCCCCATGGAAAAAGCGCGCCAGCGCTGGGGCGTCTGAACGCAAAAGCCGCCCGGGCCGCTGTCCACCGACAGCCAGCCAAGGCGGCCTACCAACTCTCCCTGGCCCCGTTGGGTCCTACCGACCACTAAAGTCTGCCCCCTGGGCCCGCGTACCCCACCATACTACCATTTCCGGATCACCTTCGAGTATCCTCCGTACGAAGGGAGTCGTGGATTCCTCCAAGCAGAGCGGCACCACTGCCGACGTGTCCCAGAATTTCAATGCTCTTCTTCCCGGTCCAGCGATACAGCACTCCGCACTAGTCCCTCAGGGTCGGCTGGCCTTGGCATGTCCCAAAAACCTTCCGGCAACTTTCCCGTTCCCCGTCTTATCAAACCTCTTTGTTCAAGGTCTGCCATGTGCTCTTCCATGGAGTCGGCTTGAACGACAGCGGAATCGGTATCATCGACGGGTACCAGGCGCGCGATCGGCCGCCCCCGATCAGTGATGAGTACCTCCTCGCCGGCCTTTACATCCCTCAAATACGCGCTCAGCGATCGCTTCAGTTCAGTATTTCTCGTTCTCAGCATTCGTCGGTCC
Organism: Caldilineaceae bacterium; assembly: GCA_026708085.1. Classification (GTDB taxonomy): domain Bacteria; phylum Chloroflexota; class Anaerolineae; order Caldilineales; family Caldilineaceae; genus Bin5. The sequence goes on along the minus strand of JAPOVP010000155.1, from coordinate 18,472 downwards.
TTCCGTATCAGCCACCGGGGACAGACCAGGCATTTCGCCCGCTTTGTCCAAGCGCTGCCCTCCCCTGCAATCCACCATTCTCTGCCGTCCGCCGTTCACCACTAACCACTGACCACTAACCACTGCCGTTACGTCCTGTACTCCGCATTGATCGACACGTAATCATAGCTCAGATCGCACGTCCACACCGTAGCCGTACCCTCCCCAAGCCCCAGTGATACACGCACGCTGATCTCGCTCTCCGCAAAGATCGCCGACGCGTCCGCCTCTTCATAACCCGTGGGCGTACCCGCGTCCACCAGCTGCAGTTCCGCGTTGCCCGCCTCCGGCTGGCCCGCCGCAATGAACAGATGCGCCTTCGTCGGGTCTACCGTCGCCCCCGAATACCCCACCGCACACAGAATGCGCCCCCAGTTGGCGTCGTGCCCGAAGAACGCCGTCTTCACCAGCGGACTCTTCGCGATCGAATTGGCAACCGTGTGCGCCTCCTCGTCGCTGACCGCACCCTCCACCTGGATCGTCACAAACTTGGTCACGCCCTCGCCGTTGCGCACGATCAGCTTCGCCAGTTCCATCGAGGCCGCTGTCAGCGCCTCCACAAACGCTTCGTAGTCCGCGCCCTTCTCGGTGATCTCCGCGTTCCCCGCCGCGCCATTCGCCAGCACCAGAACAGTGTCATTGGTACTCGTATCGCCGTCAATGCTGATACGGTTGAAGCTGTGGCTCACCGCCGCAGCCAGCGCCTCCTGCAGCAACGGCTGCGCAATCGCCGCATCCGTCGCCAGTGTCGCCAGCATCGTCGCCATGTTCGGATGGATCATCCCCGCGCCCTTACCAATGCCCGTAATCGTCACCGTCTCCCCGCCGACCTCCGCCTGGCCCGATGCCCACTTGGGGAAGACGTCCGTCGTCATGATCGCCTCCGCCGCCTCCTCCCAACCATCAGGACGCAGCTTCGCCGCCACCTCCGGAATCCCTGCCTCAATCACCCCAATCGGCAGCTGCACGCCAATCACGCCTGTGCTCATCACAAAAGCCGTATTATCCGTGCTCCCCAGGCTTTTTTCCGCCGCCTCTGCCATGCGCCGCGCGTTCGCGTTCCCCTCCGCGCTCGTGCAGGCATTCGCGTTCCCGCTATTGATCACCACGCCATGCGTCCCCTCCGGATTCATCCGCAGCAGCTCCCGGTCATACAACACCGGCGCCGCCGGAAACGCATTCTGCGTAAACACAGCCGCCGAGCGACACGCCGTTGGACTCGCAATTAGCGCCAAATCCAACGCCCCCGTCGGCTTAACCCCGCAATGAATCCCCGCCGCATCAAAACCCTTCACCGGAATCGCCGCCGCCGCAGGACCCGCAAAAGCATGTTCTTTCTCAGACATTGTCTTCTCCATGTAATCTGAAAGCATCAGGCACGGCCAGCCCGATCAACCGCCTGCATCTCCACCCCGCCCGACGCCAGTCCTATCTGACCCCTCGCCCCTAACTCCTGGCACCTGCCGTTCAGTCTCTCTTTATCCAGTCACCTTCCGCCGCCCCGTCCGGCATAGGCGGCATCGAGTCGGCCGGATGCTCTTCTCTCAGCAACGCCTCAACCTTTAACGGCAGACCAAACAACCTGATAAACCCCTCCGCGTCGGCCTGGTTATAGACGTCATCTTCGTCAAAAGTAACGTAATCTTCCCGGTACAGACTGTGCGGCGACCTGCGACCGACCAGCATCGCGTTGCCCTTGTACAGTTTCAAGCGCACCGTACCGCTGATCGACTTCTCCGTTTCCTGCACAAACGCGTCCAGCGCACTCCGCAATGGCGTGAACCACTGCCCGTTGTACACCAGCTCGGCGTAGCGCAGTCCCACCTGCTGCTTCCAGTGCAGCGTGTCCTTGTCCAGGCACAGCTGCTCCAGCGCCGCATGTGCCTTGTACAGAATCGTCCCCCCCGGGGTCTCGTAAACGCCGCGACTCTTCATCCCCACCAGCCTGTTCTCCACCAGGTCTACGCGCCCGATTCCATGCTCGCAGCCGATCTCGTTCAGCTTCTGCACCAGCTCGACCGGCCCCATTGCAACGCCGTCTAACCGTTCCGGAAAGCCGCGCCGGAAATACACCTCGACGTACCCGGGCTCATCCGGTGCCTCCTCCGGAGACTGCGTCCACTCGAACATATCCGCCGGCGGCTCCGTCCACGGATCTTCCAGCGGCCCGCCTTCATTGCTCAAATGCCACAAATTGCGGTCCTGACTGTATATGCGGTCGGCCGACGCCTTCACCGGCACATTGTGCTCCTCAGCGTAGTCCAGCGCATCCGACCGGCCCCGAATGTCCCATTCTCGCCACGGTGCGATGATCTTCAGCTTCGGATTCAACGCCATCACCGTCAATTCAAACCGCACCTGGTCATTGCCCTTGCCGGTTGCCCCGTGCGACACCGCGTCCGCGCCCTCCAGCTGCGCGATCTCCACCAACCGTTTCGCGATCAACGGTCGCGCAAACGATGTCCCCAGCAGATAGTCCCGCTCGTAGATGGCGCCCGCCTGCATCGTTGGAAAGACGTAGTCCGTGAGGAACTCGGCCCGCAAATCCTCAACATAGCACCGGGTCGCGCCCGAAGCAATGGCCTTCTCTTCCAACCCGTCCAACTCCTCTTCCTGGCCCAGGTTGGCGCAGAAACAAACGACCTCGCAATCGTAGTTGTTCCTCAGCCACGGAACGATCACGCTCGTATCCAAGCCGCCGGAATAGGCGAGCACTGCCTTCTGTATTGCTCCTTTGACAGCCATATGCGCTCCTCCATGCTCTGGTTGGCTACTCCCGTTCCTTCACCGTCGATCTTCAACCCGGCCTGTCAAGAGATCCGACGTCCCTACCGCTGAACTCTGCCGGTCTCCGTCACAAACAAAAAATGCCACTTCGGACCAACCGAAGCGGCACACGGGAAACGAGCGAAGAGTACTGCGCAGCCCAACAGCTATCCCTCAGGACTGCTGCTGCCGGACTTTGCGCCCGCTTCCCGCGGGCCTCCTCCTCGCAAAACTGGCATTTATGGAATTCATTCTCGTCACTAGTCTTTGACGAACCGGCACTTCTTGTTCAGGCAAGGCTATCGTAACTGTCCAGCAAAGTCAAGAATTGGACGCTTCCGATTCAACCGCTGCTAGAGGCCCCATTCCTGCCGATACAAACTGAGAAGGACGTTCAACGTCCACCACCAGGTCCTCCACGCCTCGCAGAACCACCTGCTTCCTCTGCTGCGGCTCCGCTGCAAGTCGAATCGAAGAAAAACGCTCCAGCAGCCCCTCTAAGGCAATTCGCCCTTCAAGCGTCGCCAGCGAAGCGCCCAGGCAGTAGTGTATCCCTCGTCCAAATGAGATGTGGCTTTTCTCCTTACGGCCTATGTCCAGCCTGTCCGGATCCGAAAACGCTGCCGGGTCGCGATTCGCTGCGCCCACGACGCTGACCACCTGCTGGCCGGCACGCACGCGCTTGCCCCCAATCTCCAAGTCCTCCAGTACCGTGCGACCGTCGAGCTGCACTGGGCTGTCGTATCGCAGCAACTCGTCGATGGCCGGTTCAAGCAGATCACGCTGCTCCCTGAGCCGCTGCAACTCCCCGGGGTTGCGCAGCAGAGCCAGCATACCGTTACCGATCAGATTGCGAGTCGTTTCGTTACCCGCAACCAACAATAGCAGCAATGTGGCCAGAAGTTCCCCGTGTGAGAGCCTGTCCCCCTCCTCCTCGGCAGCCAGCAATGCACTCACAAGATCGTCCTGCGGATCCTGCCGCCGCAGTGCAATGATTCCCTCAAAGTACTCGTAGAGCTCCTGTTCTGACCGGCGGAATCGCTCCCTCTGCTCCCTGGTGAGGATAGGCTCCAGCGAGAGGACGATGTCGTTTGACCAATCTTTGAATCTGTCCAGGTCTTCAGCCGGTACACCCAGCATCTCAGCGATGACAATAATCGGCAGAGGAAACGCGAAGCTGTCTATCAGGTCGAACCTGTCCTCCCCCTCCACCTCGTCCAGCAACTCCTCCACTATCTTCTCGATGCGCGGCCCGAGCGCCGCCACCGAGCGCGGCGTAAACGCTTTCGAAACAAGCGACCGCAGACGCGTGTGGTCCGGAGGATCCAAATCCAACATGCTCCGGTCCTTCGTATACACCCGATCGCCTGCCCCGGCCTCCTGGTTGGAGAAACGCCGATGGTCTTGCAGCACAGCCTGTACGTCGTCGTACCTGGTCAGTACCCATGCGTCCACCAGCCTCATCCGGTGGACCGGGTCCCGTTCCCGCAACCTCTGATACGTAGGATACGGATTGGCCAGAACTTCCTTGGAGGTCAGATCGAAAACAACACCCGATTCAAGCCTTTCCCAGGTCAGCAGGGCCTGCTTGGCAATCGGCTTTATAACTTCAAAAACTGGTCTTGGAAGCGAATTCAACACTGATCTTTTTCCTGGTAAAGTCGTGTCTTGCTAAGAGGCAAGGCTATCTCAACTACCCTCCTTAGTCAAGAAACCCCCAATCTCGAACGCATCCCAAAACAGGACCGCACCTTCGACTACCAATGAAAGCAACCAAGCCACGGTCAGTTCCCATTAGAGTCTCCGGCAGAGCGAACGCCGTCTCTGACCACTGACCACTGACTACTGACTACTGCCGTTCGACACGGATCCACAGGCTCTCGACACCCCGCAATACGATCTGATCCCTGAACTCAGGTTCCTCAACCAATTCTATTGAGGAGAAGCGCTCAACCAGATTTGCAAAGGCGACCCGCGCCTCCAGCAGCGCCAGCGGCGAACCCAGGCAATAATGTATGCCTCGCCCAAATGAAATGTGGCTCTTTTCCTCGCGGCCGATATCCAAAGCCCCCGGGTCGGCAAAGACCGTCGGGTCTCGATTTGCAGCTCCGACCAGGATGATCACCTTCTGGCCCGCACGAAACTGTTTGCCCTTGAACTCCACGTCCTCCATCACGACCCGTATAATGAACTGTACCGGGCTGTCGTAACGCAGCATCTCATCAATAGAGGTATCCAGAAGGTCTGGACTGTCTCTCAGCCGCTGAAGCTGCTCTGGATTCTTGAGCAGCGCCAGCATTCCGTTCCCAATCAGGCTGCGCGTCGTTTCATTCCCCGCCACCAGCAAGAGCATCAGTGTTCCCAGCAACTCATCGTGCGATAGTCTGTCACCCTCCTCTTCGGCTGCCAGAAGAGCGCTGAGCATGTCGTCTCTAGGATCCATTCGCCGCTGCTCGATAATCCCTTCGAAATATTCGATAATCTCGTCCGAGGCCCGCTCCACCCTCACGATCTCTTCCCCGCTGAGAATCGGTTCCACCGCCAGCGCAATATCGTTGGACCACACATTGAACTTGTCACGGTCTTCTGCTGGGATCCCCAACATCTCTGCAATCACAATGACGGGTAAAGGAAACGCAAAATCGCCAATAAGGTCGAAGCTGTCTCTGCCAGCCAGCTCATCCAGAAGCTCATCCACGATCTCCTGAATCCGCGGCCCCAGCGCCGCCACCGCACGCGGCGTAAAAGCCTTCGAGACAAGCGACCTCAGCCTCGTGTGATCTGGAGGGTCAAGGTCCAACATCGTCCTGTAAGGCGCATATTCCAGCTTGTTCTCTCCGCTGGAAAAACGCCTGTGGTCCTGAAGTATCGCCAGAGCGTCGTCATACCCTGTCAACGCCCACGCATTGATCAGCCTCATCCTGTGAATCGGGTTCTCGCTCCGCAAACGCTCATACACTTCGTATGGGTCGGCCCTCACCTTGCGGGAGGTCAAATCGAAGCTGATTCCCGATTCCAGCCGTTCCCAAGTCAAAAGAACGTGCTTTGCAGCCGGCGTCACAAGTCTGGTTACCGACTCTGCAAAAACGTTAGCCATTCTGTTAGCTCCTTGAACAGCACTTGCCGAAAAAGCGACTAGGTCAAGTTGACGCTTGTCAGTACAGCGATAGGGGAAAGCAAAGTGCCGCTGATCCGCCCATTAACGTAAGGTAAGTCCCAGTAGCCTATGGTGTCCTTCGCGGTCCTTCGTGGACAAAAAGCTGTTCTTCGCGGTCCTTCGAGGCCCTTCGTGGACAAAAAGGTGTTCTTCGCGTCCCTTCGCGTGCCTTCGCGGATAGAAGGGTGTTCTTCGCGGTCCTTCGAGGCCCTTCGTGGACAAAAAGGTGTTCTTCGCGTCCCTTCGCGTGCCTTCGCGGATAGAAGGGTGTTCTTCGCGCGATTTCGCGGATAGATTGGTTTTGACTATCACAACACGCAACGTTTCAGCAGCTACTTGAACGCCCCCATCGTCATGCCCGACGCAATCTGCCGCTGGAAGAGGAAAAACAAAATCAATACAGGTATCGTGGCCAGTGCCATCGCCGCGTACTGCAGCGCCAGCACAGTCTCCACCGTCATCGGTGCCGGCTTATACAACGCGATCGCCAGCGGCAACGTTCGTACGTCAGCCTTATTCATCAAGATCAGCGAGAAGAAAAGCTCACTCCAGATCCAATTGATATTGATGATAGCCATACCCGCGATCGGCCCGCGGCTGATGGGCATAACAATCCGAAGGAAGACACCCAGCCGCCCGCATCCGTCGATGCGCGCTGCCTCCTCCAGCTCAACTGGCATGTGCATAAAGTAGGCCCGCATCAGAATTATCGTGAATGGCGCGCCCAGTGCAGCATAGACGAGAGTCAGGCCGAACAGGCTGTTGCGCAGACCCAGACTGCCCACAAAAAAGTACAATGGAATGGCAAGTGCGTGTGCCGGCACAGCCAGGCTGAGCAACAGTGCCTGGTGCAGGGTCCCGTTCCCGGGAAACTGCCCCCTTGCCATCGCGTAGCCGCACAGGCACGAAATTGCCAGCATCAGCACAATTGTCGCCGCCAGTACAATGGCGCTGTTGAAAAAATACCTCCCAAAGAACATTCCCGTGCGGTCACCCGTCCAGACATCAATAAAGGGCGCCATCGAGAAACCCGTTGGCAAACTGAAAGGCGTGTTCAGTATCTGCGTATCCGTCTTGAGCGTGTTCATCAGCAGAAAAAAGATCGGATACACCTGGACCAGTGCGCCCACAATCAGAATCCCATAGATGATAGGCCGCAAGCTGCTTCCGGCCCACCAGCCAAGGGTCCTGTCTCCCCCAACGCCCTTTCCCGCCGAACGTGAAGTTAATCTGTCAGCCGCCATCTGTCCCGTTCCTTTCAAACTGAATCGCCAGGCCTGGACTGGCTTCGAAACTGTCTAGGTCCACTTCTGCCAAAGGCTCTGGGACGCTGACATTTCCTTCCACCCAGCCATCCCACCGTAGGGGCACCCCTTGTGGGTGCCCTCGTACGCGCCACGACGCCCAGACCCCGCCTACCCGTCATCCCACCGTAGGGGCACCCCTCGTACGCGCCACGACGCCCAGACCCCGCCTACCCGTTATCCCACCGTAGGGGCATCCCTTGTGGGTGCCCTCGTGGCTCGTCAACTTACTCTAGTACTCAACGCTCTCTATCCGCACCCCGCGCACATAGGCGTAGGCGATTGCAAAAACAACCACAAACATGACCACCGCAATCGCCGACCCGTAGCCGAAGTAGCCGGACCGGAAGGCCGTCTCGAAAAGATAATACCCCAGCACCTGCGTGCTGAAAGCCGGACCCCCCTTCGTCATCACCAGCACAATGTCAAAGACCTTCATAGCCCCGATGATCGAGAGCATGGTAATCGACGCCAGCACAGGTTTTATCAGCGGCACGATCAAGCCCCAGATCCGCTGCCACTCGTTTGCCCCATCCATTGTGGCGGCATCGTGCATATCCTGCGGGATGCCCTCTATCGCCGCCAGCAACACGATCATCGGAAATCCCACCGACTGCCAGATCGGCACCATCATGACGCTCATCAGCGCTACGTTGCGGTCGCCCAGCCAGTTCTGGGCCAGAGCCTCGAGCCCGATGCCGCGCAGCACGGTGTTGAACAGGCCGTGGTTGAACTCAAACATGTTCGCCCACAGCGTCGCCACCACCACGCCCGACATCATCACCGGGATGAAGAACGCAATGCGATAGACCTGCCACCCCTTCATCCGCCGGCTGATCGCCACCCCCAGGAACAGACCGATCGAAACAGTGAAAAAAGGCACGACAATGGCGAATATAAAGCTGTTGCCGAGTGCGCGCCAGAAAACCTCGTCGCCGAACAGCTTGGAGAAATTTCTCAAGCCAATGAAGGTCTGCGGCCCCAGCCCACCCCACTTGAATAGCGACAACCGCAGCGTGTCGAACAGTGGATAGGCCATCAGCGTCAGCAGCATTAGAGAAGCCGGCGCGATGAACAGATACCACGGCAGAACCTTCCTGAAGTTGCGCATGAACCTGTTGCCGCCCCCTGCCCTCGCCATTTGACTTGAATTCAACGTAGCCAACCCTGCACCTCCATACCAAAACAGGGAGGCCCTTTCGAACCTCCCTGCACAAGTTAGCCTTTCATCTCGAAACAGCTTTCCCGTTTCGGTCGCCGTCTAGCTCTGGTCGGCCTGAATCTCCACAGTCTTTTCCTGCATCCAGGCCGCAGCCTCTTCAGGAGTCAGCCCGCCCGCCATCATCTGGTCCACCGACTTTATCGTCGCTTGCTGGTACGGCTGGCTGCTCGATGCCTCGAACAACGCCGGTGTCCCGTACTTGTTGTTGTCTTCCAGGAAAGCCAGCTGCATCTCGCTCAAAATCTCAGCATAGACTTCAGCAGGTATGTCCGCGCGGCCGTGGGGGAGCCCCGACGTCTGCGCATACAACGAAGCCTGCGGCAGACGGTAGGCCCAGGCCACGAACTCCAGCGACGCATCGATGTTACTGCCCGACTTCGGAACGATCAGCCCGTCTGGAACCCAGGCCCCGACCTTTCCGGTCCGCTCCGGCCGGATCTCAGGATAGTAGAAATACCCAAAGTCGAATTCGACGTCACGCTCGAGCCCAGCTCCTCCGCCGTCCCACGAGCCGGTCTGCCACATTGCCGTCTTGCCCGTCGTGAACAACGACCTGCCATTCTGATAGTCCGTCAGTCCCGTAACGCCGTCAACGAAGACCCCGTTGTCGACCATCGCCTGAATGTACTCGTAGATCCGCACCGAGTCCGGGTCCGTCCAGCTGTACTCGTTGCAATCCGCCGGCCGGTCCGACCGCCACAGAATCGGCATGCAGTTGTACTGGTCCCGGCTCCACGATCGCAGCTGCATGCCGTCATTGAAGTGGCTCTGAATTCCCATGTTGTAGTCGACAGCCAGCGGCTGGTATCCGGCCGCCCGGAACTCTGCCGACATCTCATACAGTTCGTCCCAGGTTTCCGGCGGAGACGCGCCAGTCTCGTCGAAGACTTCCTTGTTGTAATAGGTGTAGGGCGTCCATACTACGGCAATTGTCGCCGAATAAAAGTGGCCGTCAGGCTGACGTTGAAAATCGACGATCCCTTCCGGATACGCGTCATACCAGCCCTCCTGCTCATACAGGTCGTCAAACGGGACCAGGATCTGGCTGGTTACCATGTCATTGAAGCGGTTCGCCGGCACGCACTGATACCATGACACGTCCGGCGTATCTTCGCTCGAAAAGAGCAGGAACGCCTGCTGATACTGCTCGTCGGCCAGCACATCGATCGACACCGAAATATTGGTGTTCTCCTCCATGTACAGGTCTGCCAACGCCTGCAAGCCCTCTGTTACGATGCCGGCAATCGCGCCGACACGCAACTCCAACATCTCTTCAGACGGCGCCATCTCGCCGTCACCTTCTGCCGCCGGCGCCGCAGGGGCAGCACAAGCTGCAAGCAACCCGCCGGCAGTGACAAGACTGGCCTTTTGCAGGAAGTCTCTACGCGTTGTTTTCGTCATCACGATTTCTCCTCATAGAGTGGATGGCGTAACCAGCAAAGGATAAACTTTAAATCTGCTATCTGTTGACGAATAGAGTGTCAAGCACGAACGGACAGCGACCATGACCGTCCTGGGGACCTGCAATCGAGAGGGAGTGTACCATGCACGATGTAACAGGGGCAAACGGTTCGAATTTCCTGAAAAATCTGCCCGCCGCAAAGTTCAGACTGAGTCGGTCCTCGTAGGTCGTACTAGGGCTCTACGCGATGCTTCCCTTCCATATTTGGCAATGCTGCCCTACCTCCTTTGCACTGGAACCATAGCTCCGGATCGTTCGCTCCAGACCGCAGGTACTTTCGAATCGGATGCGTGCGTCCCAAAATTGGGGCGAACAATCGCAATCCTCTGGCCGAGACCAAACCATTGCCAATGCGATCAAATCTGAGGCAGCCAGAGCGCCGACTCTGACCACTGACCACTGACCACTGACCACTGACCACTGCCGTTGGGCGGTCGGGCCTATTCGGCCCTCCCTTGTGCGGGGGCTCCGCCCCCGCAACGCCCCCTCTCCTACAACATGCCTCGCCGACCTGGTGTCTCTATTCGAAACAGGTGCCAAATCGAAGGTGTTTAGCCAAATCACCTCCCGCCAGCCCCATCAGATCCCCGTAGGTGCCGGCCTAGTGCCTGCCCACTTCCCCCCAATTCTGGGATGTACCCATCGGATTTGGTGCATCCCGCACCGTTGTCTCCCCGCAGCCCGCACTCTCATCCCGCGCAGAATCTTTCATCCGACAGCCACCAACCGTTCGCCTGCCATCCTGAAAATCTCTTTTAATCCTGAAAATCCCGATTCAGACAACGACCACACAAAAAAATGAGATGCACACCCACAATCGGGTGCATCCCGTACCGTTGTCCCCCTGCAGCCCGCCCTCTCATTCCGCACAGAATCTTTCATCCGACAGCCAACAGCCGGTCGCCTGCCATCCAGAAAATCCCTTTCAGTCCTGAAAATCCTGATTCAGACAACGGCCACACAAAAATTCTGGGATGCACCCATCGGATTCCCGCGCTTTATATTACGCTAGCTTCTGGTGTATGATTCCAGCTGTATACAAACGCAAAACATGGCCAACCTTACGACGAAGGCACTGGCCGCCTGGACCACCGAAAGGACTTGAATTCCAATGCCCGATCAACAGCTTGGCGACAATACACCCTACGTTTTTGCACACAGTCTCGGGCAGCAGCTCGATTTGAGCGCACAGGAATACCCCAGCGCAAACGCCGACGGCCTGCCCGTCGTCGACCTCACCCCGGAGCAGAAATACTGCTTCGACAAGAACGGCTGGCTCCTCATCCCCGGGGTCTTGACCGCAGAAGAAGCCAGGGAGATGCGCGACTTTGGCCTGCAGCTTCAGCACGACCCCGAATCGATCCCCGAGCACGAGCGCTCGCCTCTGGGAGGGCCGATGACAAAGCTCTCCGACCACCCTGTTGTCGTCGGCTTCATGAACGAATTCGTCGCCTTCCCGCCTCTTTCGCGCCGGAACTGTTACGGCTTCCGCATGGAGTCCTGTAGCCTTTTCTACCGCGAAGCCGGCGAAGGCAATTTTGGGCCCCACAACGGCAGCGGTTTCTTCCGCTTTCCCGGCGACACCCACTTCTATCACAGCGTCCCCGGCAAGTCGCACGCCGGCCTGACTCGCGTCGTCTGGGAGCTGAACCCGGTCCGCGAGGGTGACGGCACACTCCTGGTGACCGGTAGCCACAAGTCCGCCTATCCCGCACCCAACTCAATCCACGACCAGCACTCACCCATCTGGGACGATTACACCTGTCCTGCCGGCTCCGTTCTCTTCTTCACCGAATCGCTGACCCATAGCGCCCGCCCTTGGACCAACCGCGAGACCCCGCGCGTGGCCATATTCAGTTGCTACAATACCCCCGACAGCAAGTGGCACGACTGGGATCCCCATCCCGAACTCGTGGCCTCGATGCCGCCCCTGCGCCGGACCCTCTTCCGTCCCGTGCGCGCCGCCAACAATCTGAGCGACGGCTCGCACTACAGTGTCTAGGCAAAGAGTGAAAAAACTGTCGACTGAATCTGGGGCGATAACCGGAGCCAAATAGTTCCTTGGCGTTCTCGTGCTGGCCGGCCCCAACACTGCTATCGCCCACTGATCTTTGCGGTCGGTCCGCAACAAACACATTTCCAGCAGGAGCCCGGTACATGGCAACCCTTCTCTCCGCCGGCAAGGCCGCTGCCTTCCAAATGGGCAAAGGCGATTCCCGCAACCTGGTCGGGCCCTCGACCGGCGCGCAGGACATTACCCTCAACTATTCCGTTTTCCAGGCTGAAGAGGAGTTCCCACAGCACTTCCACGAAGAGTCCGCCGACATCTTCATAGTCCTCGACGGAGGCGTCTCAGTACGGCAAGGAGATGTCTTCACGCCAATTACGGCCGGCCAGTTCGCCTACGTGCCTTCCCCCGAAGTACACGGCACCGTCAACACCAGCGGCGCCGAGGCCACCCTGATCAGCTTCCAGGCCCCCCCGGACCAGGCCCTCTACCGCGGAGAACGCGACCCCTCCAAAACAGGCACCACACCGCGCCCGCCTGACAACCATCAGACAACCGTGCGCATCGACAATCTCGCGTCAGGTGACGCCGCGCAAGAAGGAAAGACAACTTCGTGGGCCCCGGCCTCTCCCGCCACGGGAACCCCGGAGATGCGGCTTGACTACTATGAACTGGGGCAAGGAGGACAATTGGAGGCAGCGCCCAATGACAAGGAAGCCGTCTGGTTTGTCTGGGGTGGCGAGGTATCGATCACAGCCGGCGGAGATACACTACGCGCATCACGTCACGAAGGCGCATTCATCCCTTCAGGCGAGGCCCAGACCGTCCGCAACGACCACGAGGAAACGGCCCATCTAATCCGCTGCCAGGCCGTATAGAATTCGGTCTCTCCTGACAACTCTGCTACAACTGCAAAGGGCGCCAAGGATCAGAAAGCGACTCCTTGGTGCCCTCTTTCATCACTCGATGGCAGACTAGGGCCCATAAACCTCTGGCCGATCCCCGCATTCACGCAAGGAAAATCCCAGTAGCCTTTGGTGTTCTTCGCGCCCCTTCGCGTGCCTTCGCGGATCAAAGAAAGATGCTCTTAGCGGCCTTTCGTTGACAAATCAAATAGCCACCGCCGTCGAAACCGAAGCCTCACGCACCTCCTCCGCGCTCACCTCCCGGCCCAACTGATTCGACAAATAGATGCCCTCTGAGATCAGCATGCAGTTCAACGCGATCTCAGCCGTAGGAAGTAGCTCTACCCTGCCCTCCACCGCAGCGATCCAATGCTCCTGCTCACTGTCGTACACGTCACCCTGCCCGTGTACGTTATGCAGTCGGTAATCAAACATAGGCAGATTAGCCGTTGAGTCCAGGTCCAGGTCGCCTACGCTATGAAAGTAGCCGAACGGCTCGAGGCGAACGCCCCCTTCGTTGCCTACCACGTACGAACCCCCGAAGGAGTCCAAATGGATCGCCCACGCCTCGATGATGTCCAGTGTGATGTTGTCTGCCAATCGCACGAACCCCAGGCCAAGCTCCTCCACATTGTAGCCGCTGCTCTCCCGCCGCGCCGCATTCATCGCGATCTCCTGGTACGTCTTGCCCGAAATCCGCAGCACATCCGGGTTGCCCAGCAGGTACAGCATCGTCGAAATGTGGTAGACGCCCATGTCATAGAGCGCGCCCCCGCTGGCCGTCTCTTTGTTCACAAAGAAAGGCGAGCCGTAGCCGTCCACAAATGGCCGCCCGCGCCTTCGATATCCCGTCGACCGCGCGTGATACAGCTTGCCCAGATGCCCGCCGTCAATCAGCGCCTTGGCCGCCTTCGTCTCATTCGTAAAGTAGACCCGGTTCTGAATGCTGAGCATCAGACCGCACTCCCGGGCAGTAGCCAGCATCTTTTCGGCGTCGACGTAGGCGCCGGCCATCGGCTTTTCGCAGAACACGTGCTTGCCCGCCTCCAGCGCAGCCACCGTCGCCGGCATGTGAAAGTTATTGTGCAGACAGACATCGACTGCCTTGATGTCGTCGCGCGCCAGCAACTGCCGGAAATCCGTATAGACGCTGGCGATGCCACTCTCAGCCGCCACCCTATTTGCCTCGGCTTCGTCGATGTCTGCAATAGCGGCGATCTCTACGTGCGGCATCGCCATATACTTGCGAACGTGGCCCTTCCCAATCTGGCCCACACCAATGATTCCGATTCGAGTCTTCTCGTCTTTCATTTTCTGTTGCTCTTCTGCTATGTGAGTAATGGTGAACTGGTACAGAAAGCAAAATCTGTCGAATCTACCCAGCCCAATTGTGGCTCTTAAGATGAATCTCTAGTGCCGCTTGACACTTCCTTCCACCCGGTCTTCCCCCGTAGGGGCACCCCTTGTGGGTGCCCTCGTACGCGCCGCGACTCCCGGACCCCGCCTACCCGCCGTCCCCCGTACGGGCACCCCTTGTGGGTGCCCTCGTGGATCGAAAACATGGCGGACCCGCAGATTCCAGCTCGGACAATGTTCGCCAAAACCTATGCGCCCAGCACCCGCTGCAGCAGCGCCATCGTCTTCACCGCTGCACCTTCCTCGTCACCGTCTTCAGGTGTGGACTCAATCCCCCAAACGCCATTGTAGCCCGTCTCCCGCAGAATGCTGCAGGCCTTCTGCAAATCGACCGAAGGATCATCGCCTCGGCTGTCGAAAGAAAACGTCTTGAAATGTGTCAGGTGAGCATAGGGCGCGCAAAGCTGCCAGGCCCGTTCATGCGTGCCTTCCGCCCAGTTATTCGTATCGAAGAGCAGCCCAAGCCCCTCTACCTCCTCAAGCAGCCTGACCGTATTCTCCGCGTACTTTGTTGGCCCCCAATGGTTCTCCACCAGGATTTCCACATTGGCTGCATGGGCTCGCGGAATCAGCTCGTTGTAGCCTTCAACGATGATCTCGAAAATCTCGTCCGTCAACGCTTCCGGCCCGCCCGAATCAATGCGCATCTGCGTAGCGCCAAGAGACGCCGCCACGTCCAGCCAGCGCAGAGCCATCTCCCTGCACTCACTTTGTCGTGCGGCGTCCTCCTCATACATGTGACCGCCGTCCACCGCAATGCAGCCATAGGGCAGGCCCGCATCTTCCGCCATTCTCTTGGCGTCCGCCAGCCATGCCTTGTCCTCCAGCCCCGGCTCCACATGCTTCATCCACGGGTCAAGCTGCGAAAACCCATTGCGCAGGTTGAATGCGACGTAGCCCTGATAATCCATGTCGCCGTTCTCGAACGACCGGCGAAAACTATAGGAACATATGCTGAACCGATGTGTCATGAAATCCTTTCTCCGTTCTACTTGCCAACCGCGTTACCTGCCTAAATTGGCCTTGAGTTGCTCCAAAGGTTGGAACAGTGTCATCCTGATCTGCTTCCTGCATCGCCGCAACCTGCCGGCCTGCCTTCCCGCTACGATGCCTACAACGCAGACCTGTAACCCCGCGAAAGCCGCAACTCGATCTGCGCCTGAAATGCCGAAAAGATGATCGTAATGATCCAGTAAAAGACCGCCGCAATCAGCAGCGCTTCAAGGCTGCGAAAATTGGCCCGTCCCTGCTTCTGTGCCCGCCACAGCAGCTCCCAAACAAAGCCCGTCACCGATATCAGCGACGTGTCCTTCAGCATCGCAATGAACTGGTTGCCTATTGGAGGGATGACCAGGCGCAGTGCCTGCGGCAGGACGATGAATCGCATGATCTGAAACTGCGTCATGCCCATCGCCTTGGCTGCCTCCCGTTGCCCCGCGTCCACCGACTGAATGCCTGCACGCATGATTTCGGTCATGTAGGCGCCGTAATTCAACCCCAATGCCAGCACGCCGGCTGACATGCCCGAAAGGCGGATGCCCAGTTGCGGCAGGGCGAGGAAGAAAAAGACAACCTGCAGAAGCAGTGGCGTTCCCCTGATCAGAGAGATGTAGAACGTTGCCAGCGCGTAGGCCGGCGGCGATTTCGATAGCCGTCCCAACGCCCCCAGAAGCGAGAGCACCGTCGCCAGCACGATCGACAGGACCGAAAGCAGAATCGTCAGCCACACGCCGTTGAATATGAACAACCAGTGGCTGCGAATGAAGCTCCAGTCCAGCGATATGGTCGTGAACTGGAGCCCCCCAACTGCGAAACTCGCCCCGCTGAACGCGTAGGCAAGTGCCAGCAACAACAATGCATACGAAACCTGCACGCCCATCGCAAAGCGTCTAGCGTCCCGCCGCTGCGAAGCAACTATCTGCTCAGCCTGCAGGGCAAACTGCTCGTCTGAAGGTGCAGTCGTCATTCCGTTGATCGTCCTGAAAGGCACGCCTCGCGCTATCGCTCTGCGAAAGCGATGCCAGGCACGTGAACATCTTCCGAATGCCCGATTACCGCCTACTTCGTGGGATCACTTGTAAGGTCTTCGCCAAACCACTCCACCGACAGGTTGCTCAACGTGCCGTCTGCATGCATCGCCGCGATGATCTCACTGACCTTCTCCACCAATCTCGCAATGTCTCTGGAAGCACTCCTGTCGAACGCCACCGCGAGATTCTCCGAGAAGACCGGTTTCCCAACCTTGTGAATGGCTATGCCTTCCGCGAGCGCTGCCTCGACAACAGTGTTAGAAGTCAGAAACGCCTGAAACTCCTGTCGACCTGCCTGGATCTGCTGTACACAGTCATTGTCGACCGTTAACGGGACGATGCTTACATCGGCCGGCGGAGCGTCTACATAGAAACTGGCGGCGGGCAGCCCCAGCCCTTCCATGTCACCCATCAACCAGCTCTCGTAGGTAGTGGAAGCGCCTACGCAGACGGCCGCGCCGTTCAGGTCCTCCAGCGTCTCGACTCCAGAGCCATCCACCGCTGCAAATTGGGCGGGTGTATAGTAATAAGGTGGCTTTGCAAAACTGAGGATCTCCTGCCTCGCCGTGGTAATGGTCATCGAACCGACGCTCATATCCCACTGGTCGCCCCAGTTCCCCGCCGTGATCAGGTCCCAATCCGGCGTCACGAACTCCACTTCAACGCCCAGCCGGCTGGCGATCTCCTTGGCGACGTCCACGTCGAAACCAACAAAGTTGCCGTCCTCATCCAGAAAGCTCTGCGGCGCATAGTTGGGGTCGGTGGATATTCTGATCGTGCCGCGTGACATGATCTCCGCTAGCAGGTCGTCCACAGCCTCAGCCGCGCCCTCGCCCCCATTGCTGGGAGCACTCTGCTGCGCAACCGGTGCCACGCAGGCGCCTGCAAGTATCATTGCTGCGATCAAGATTGGCATCAGTAGCTTCATTGTTATCTCGCCTTTGGTTTAGAGTAAAATGCGTGTAACAAAACTGTATGGCTCCCTGACAATATGATATTACAAGTCAGAGCAGATCAGGGAATGCAACCGTCCACCAGGGAACGCGAACCCATGTCGGCCACGCTCTCAAACGTAGTCTCTCAGCACCCATACCCCGAATTTCAGGACTGGTGGCCGGTAGGCGAATCCTTCCTGGCCATGATGGCGGACGCCATTACGAGCCAGTGGCATGAACTCTCGTCCCCTGCTGACGGTGTTGACTCCGTTCAAGAGACAGTCGAGGAATACATTTCCCTTGTATACCATAGGCAAGCCCGACCTGGCCTTGCCGCTGATTTCGCCTCGGCAACATCTCTCGACACGCTTCAGTCAGGGGAGTTCGACGCCCTGTCCTTTGCAATTTTCCTCTCGGCTTACCGCAAACTGGCTTCCCTGTCCTGCGGCGACGAACTGAGCCGTGCGCGTCGCCAATTCGCGGAACGGGTGGGGGCGCGCTTCTTTTCCCGACTTTCAGAGCATCTGGCCTTGGAGCTGCCCACTTCTCTTCGCAACCAATCTGACCTGGCTTCGGTGAATGGCGCCGTCCAACGCATCGGGAAATTCCTTCTGGAAGAAGGATACCTCCGCAGCCATTTCGCCTTTCACTTCGACGTACACTCCACACTTGCCGGCGTTACTATCGACCAGAAATCGGACGACATGTTGGCCGCACTCGGCAACGGCGGCACCGCCTACGCCCTCTACGAAATGGGCCATCCCGTGATCCTGCCGTCCGCGGTCTATCTCCACCACATTGTGGGAGAAGCCCAACATCATTCATCCAGGACCATCGAGGAGCTGTTCGCACGCGTAGGCTGCGATGCCTGGGAAACCGATGACTTCGATCCCTCCCTATTCCCCTCCAATCTGGTTGTAGAGCTCTGGAAAATCCGCAGCCGCAGTCCTGGGCGCCGCCAGATTTCAAGCCCGTAACAGTAGTGCATGGCGTCTGCCTATAGGCCGTAAAAGCGTCAACAAACGCTCATGGCCTGAGCGATCTTAAGCGCAGGTGCATCCGAAAATGGGGCTGAACATTCGCTTACCTCAGGAAGCACCCAATCCACGGTCAATTCCCGTTCCATTTCCCGCCAGAATTAGCGCCGTCTCTGACCCCTAACCCCTGCCCTTCTGGGCGGTCGGGCCTATTCGGCCCTCCCTTGTGCGGGGGCTCCGCCCCCGCAACG
>JAPOVP010000165.1 GCA_026708085.1 Caldilineaceae bacterium | reverse complement strand
CCTATTCGGCCCTCCCTTGTGCGGGGGCTCCGCCCCCGCAACGCCCCCTCTCCTGTCCGCGCCGTAGCAAGTGTGTGGGTAATACGAACTTGTCGTCTCGCGGCGACCGGGCTTCACCCCCCCACCCCGCGTCTCGGCACATTCCGAGCATGTGCCAGCGCAGGCAATCCAGGCGAGGCAACTCCCATACATACCCAACATTCACCGCCACGACCACCGCGAGCCCCCGACAGAGGCGAATTTACTTTCGAGCTCGCTACCAAACTGAGCAGCTCACCAGGAGGACCGCCCGTATGATAACTCACTTTGACGACGTCCATCTATGCTACACGGAGTTGACCGATAATACCCCCTGCGTATGGAAAAATAAACGCACCTGAAAATGACCGCTCTGCCCCGCTCACGAAATTGGTCCGTTCCTGTCAGCTTGCCTGATCTCGGCTCATGACGACCTGCCCCCTGACCAAGCAAAAGAGGCGCTGATGCTGTCACCCATAAAAACACCTGCGCCTCCCGTCAGTTTCGGTCGTGAAGCTTGTCCTCCTGTTCGGTTGTCTCCACCGTAAGGGCACCCCTTGTGGGTGCCCTTACCCGCCTATCCTAACCCAAATTGACAGAAAATGACCAAATCCGGTTATTATTACGCCCGCTGCCCCTCCCCAGCGACGAAACCAACCCCAACCAGCCAGCCCGCCCCCAGAGAGACAACATGAAACGCAAATCAACCACCCTAATCATAACCGCGTTAACCGTCACCCTCCTCCTCGCCGCCCCCCGCCTCCACGCCCAGGGCACCCTCACCCTCGAAGACCTCGCCAACCGCATCAACCGCCTCTTCACCGCCCAGGACGACCTCACCCAGCGCCTCGCCGCCCTCGAAGCCGCCTCCGCGACCCAAAACTGGCTCGCCGGCATCCCCATCCAGCCCGAAAACCGCTGCACCCCCTACAACGCCGACGACTACCGCTACCCCCAAAGCCTCGAAGCCCAGATCGTAGCCGAAACCGGCGGCGCCTTCTACAGCCCCTACACCGGCGAGACTTTCAACTGGGGCGAAGACGTCGACATCGAGCACATCGTCGCCCGCAGCGAAGCCCACGACAGCGGCCTCTGCGCCGCCGACATCTTCACCCGCCTCGCCTTCGCCAGCGACCCCCTCAACCTCACCTTCGCCTCCCCCCAGCTCAACCGCGACCAGAAAATCGCCAAAGACGTCGCCGAATGGCTCCCCGACCTCAACCGTTGCTGGTTCGTCAACCGCGTCGTCGCCGTCAAGCGCCGCTACGGCCTCTCCATGGACCCCCGCGAAGCCCAGGCCGCCCTCGCCGTCCTCACCGCCTGCCCTTCCTTCGCCATGCAAATCACTGCCCCATCAGAAGAGTCCCCCGCCTCCGCGGAAACAACCACCCCGCCCACCGAATCCAACCGGAACGCACCCCCCCAAGCCGAAGGCCACCCCCTGGACCTCTACGACGACAACAACAACGGCCGCATCACCTGCGCCGAAGCCCGCCGCCACAACATCGCCCCCGTCCGCAGCGACCACCCCGCCTACCCTTTCATGCGCGATCCTGACGGGGACGGCATCGTGTGTGAGTAGCTGGGAGATGAAAGAGACGATTATCGGTCCCCGCGTAAGCGTCATGATCTGCTGGGCCAACGCCTTAGTTCAGTTACCTGCAAAAATGCGGCTCCCGCCTGCCCGACAACCTCAAATTCGCCCGAATGACCCAGCACTTTGGCAATCCCCTCCCGCACGATGGCGTGGTTGTCGAAGATCATCACTCTTATTCCGTTCTCTGATGACACTTAACGGCCTCCTTCGATCTGCTCAATTGGCACTGTGCAACGTACGGTAGTACCGTTGCCGTTTGATTCGACAACCAGGGCGCCTCCCATCCGCTCCGCATCTATTCTCATGTTTCTGAATCCGTGGCCGCGCCGCGCGTAGTCTTCGGGAAGTCCGATTCCGTCGTCGGTCACCGTCATGCACAGAGTCTCTTTCCCGAACGCCAGGGTAATTTCAACACTTTCGGCACCAGAATGCCGAAGTGTATTGGTCAACGAATTGTGGGCGATGGAGAACAACAGACTGCGGGCAATTGTGGACAGTTTTGGCTCGTCTCCCTGCAACGCCAACTTCGCAGGAATCGACGTAATGTCCGCAAAAGTCTCGGCGTGCGCGGCCAACACTTCGCTCAGCTTGCTTCCGCTGAATATCTGCCCACCGTCAATAGGTTGTCGGAGCGCCCACATGGTCGACCTGGTCAAGGTCCACATCGCCTCCAGCCTGTTGATCAGTTCGGGTTTGGCGTCGTCCGCCTTCTCGATGGCGTCCTCTAGGCCTAGCCCCAATGTGTAGGCTGACTGGGCGGTCGTGTCGTGAATTGTCTGCGACATCTCGATGCGCTGCCGCAGCAGCTCCCGCTCCCGCCCCACCGCTTCCAGCCTCTTGATCCTTTCGGACCTGGCGATCAGACTGACCGAGGTCACGACCGCGTACATGACCACGATTCTGCCGAACAGCGCCTTGTCGTCTCGGGCCTCTAAGTCGAGACCGCCTCCGACGGTCAGACTGACGGTGGTGTAGATGACGGCGACCAGAGTCGCCCAGGCAAAACTCAGCCTGAAGGAACTGAAAAAGACCGCGAACCACGCCAGGACAGGATAATACAGGAGATAGAAGAAGTAGTGGCTGAATCCGCCCCCCACCACCATTGCCGCCGTGATCAGCCCCAGGTCCAACACATTGATGCCCAGCATAAAGGTCAATCTCAATTCTCGGACGAAACGAACGTAATAATGGCCGTAGACATTTGCCGCAACCAGGATTAGCAGACACAAAAGGTATCCCACATAAGTGAAATAGGTGAATACCGGCCGGTAGACCAATTGGAAGACACAGGCTGCACAGATGAACCACCGAACCCAAACATAAATCGTCGCCGAATAGCGAAGTTCATCTGGGCTGACTTCCTTGATTTCTGTCACCCAACTCGCAAGCGTATCGGCTGCCGTGGCCCAGGACGCCTTAGGCTCATATCCTGAGCTATGGTCTCTCCTCTGCCGGTGTCGTATCATGACATTGCCTCTCCGACCCACTCAACTGCAGGTTGCCCACCCCTGAATTATCGCAAGGCCAGCACAGTGAGGCATGCAGCACCCTTCTGCGTCAACTGTTGTCGCAGATACGCTACTCCTCTTACCGCCGGCATCAGAACGGGAAGTAGTGAGTGAGTGCATGGTACGCGAAGTCTGCCTTGATTTCAAGGAGCACTGTGACAATTGGATTCATCTCTTACAGTATTGTACATGACAGCTGACCAGGATCTCAGAGCCAATATTACCATTGAACAGGTATAATGTGATTTGACATGTATAATATGTAACGATAGAATAGAACAAGTGCAGGATATGCACCGCAAGAAACCGCTCATTCCAATTGCTGACCACATATGTTGCGCCAGCGAAAAACCTTGACATTCCTGGTCAGTCTGAGCGTGTTTCAAGCGGTGATCCTGTTTACTGCCGCCGCCACCTCTTGTTTTTCTGACCCGGTCGCGGCGCAGCCTTCGAAAACATCTACGCTTTCTCCTCCTTGCTCACCGCGGAGCCTGGCGACCGGGGTGTAGACCTGAACTGGACTGCGGTGACTGGCGCGTCACCAAGCTCAGACTCTCAACCAACAATCTTGGAAAGGTGCCCCATTCAGCATTGGGCAACCTCGCAATGCCGGGAGCATTGGATCTCTCCGGCAACCACATGAGCGGATTGATCCCGACTCCACTGGGAAGCCTGTCCGGTTTGAAAATTTAGAAAAAATCTCCTCTTCTTTCCCCTGATGGAAACCCCGGCCCGGCGGCTCCTTGTGCGCGCAAGCGTCAATGCACCGCAGTCGCATACGCCATGGGGCTATAGATGGTGTGGAACAGGGAGCGGCCGGGTTCTCTTTTGGGCTATTGGGCTCTATTGTCCGGCCGGCCCGCCGTGCGTATTCCGAGCATGTTCCCGAGAGGTCACGAGTGACTTTTTGCCGTGGAATGGCAGGCTGCCAACCTTGTCTGATCCGAGTGCTGGGAGTGGGACGGGCGAAGGAAGATATTCACCGCACGAGGTCAAAAAATGGCCAGAAGGAAAACAGTCCGCGAATTCCGGTCAGGGGTACACATCTTGGAGACGGTGGTCGGGATTGACCGGCTGACCTGCATTCAGGTATTAGACGCCCCTGACAATGGCGATCTGTGGCAGTTCATTAACATGCTGGGCAAAGACGAATTCTTGCACCTGAAAGAAGATATCAGGGAAGCAATCCGCAGGGAAGTGACGGATATATTGAGACGGAAAACGAAGGGTCCGTAACCCACTGCTGCATGACACACCAATTCACGCACTCATCTGCGACGCTTGTTCCTATTCCCGCCCTGGAAGAAACTCGACGCCCAACCAACTCCCATCCCTGCTCTTACACCAAAACCCAAAGCCGGAATCTCGGACTTCCCCAGCCTGTTCGCCAAATTGGACACATACCTGTTCCCGCCCGAACAGTACCACGCGCTACTGGTACGCCTCATCGACTGCTTGCCCAACCTTTCAAGTGAATTCAGGGCCGAACTCTCAGACACTACACTGTCCGAACGCGAGACCACCGCCCTGTCTCATTTAATGGCCTCCGCCACCGTCACGGTTGCCAACACCGGCAACACCTTCCAAACCTGAACCATTCACCAAGCCCTCACCACAATCGTGCTGAACTGCCCTGCGGCACAATGGCTGAACAGGTTCCTTCCTTTTGCGGGAGGCAGGGTTGCCGCTGCCTGTTCGGACTCCTTAAGGTTGGCCCCAATTCATGTATCACGAAATGTCAAGAATAAGGTGCTTTTGGGCGGACGAGACCGAGCCGGATCGTGAGGTAATGGCGATATCGGCCCATGGGGTGATGGTCCCACTACGCGAGGAGGGCTGGAAAGAGGCCAAAGTGGCGAGCGTCTCGGCTGCGCGGGTTCTTGTAGCAGAGGAGAATGCCGAGAGCGAATTGTACGTAACGAAGGGGAATATTTACTCAAGTCACATTTCCTGAAGACCGGCGAAACGCCACCCGATGTCGCCTGCTCATTCTTGGTCATCCGGTCGGGCAGGTTCGAATGGAAGGATTGGTAACGCACTAGCGGAGGTAAGAATGTCCAGCACCTTAACAGTCAAAGTTGAAGTCGAGAAAAAGGCGCTGCCGGCACTTGGTGTCAGGAATATTGGCTACGTCCAGATTGTATCCGGGCTGGCATCGAAGGACACGCAGATTTATTCAATGATTTCTATTTCAGAAGATGGAGTCCTGCTTTCCAAACTGAACAGACAAGAGAGACATGATTTGGTCAGGTTATTCAGAAGTATAGTGTCGTCTTTGGAAAATGATGGAGAGCCATCCAGACGCAATAGCAGATGATGGCGTCAGCAACCCAATTCCCTTCGCCGGCCCATGCCCCGTCTGGCGACACGGTCTCAGTGAACGCGGCTACGGAAAAATACAGCTGAAAGACGGTACCGACTTCGCCCATCGCCTCGCCTACAGAACCACGAGGGCAGGAATCCCGGCAGGAGCACGAATCCTCCGCCTTTGCCACCATGCGATCTTCCCTTCATCCCTTCGGAGTCCGGCAGGGTGGTTGACCTACGGGGTCTCACGCTCCCCGTGTCCGCTTTGTGGAAAGAAGACTCGCTCGTAAACCGTCGCACATTCACCTTGGCCTATACTCCGGTTTTGCGGACCACGCTAACTGCGCCCCCGACGTCTTCACCCGCCACACCTTCGCCTCCCCCCAGCTCAACCGCGATCAAAAAGTCGCCAAAGACGTCGCCGAATGGCTCCCCGACCTAAACCGTTGCTGGTTCGTCAACCGCGTCGTCGCCGTCAAGCGCCGTTACGGCCTCGCCATGGACCCCCGCGAAGCCCAGGCCGCCCTCGCCGTCCTCACCGCCTGCCCCTCCTTCGCCATGCAGATCATCACGCCCGCCGCCGAAACCCCAGCCCCCTCCGCCGCAGAAACCACCACACCGCCCACCGAATCCAACCAGAACGCAACCCCCCAAGCCGAATGCCATCCCCTGGACCTCTACGACGACAACAACAACGGCCGCATCACCAGCGCCGAAGCCCGCCGCCACAACATCGCCCCGTCCGCCGCGACCACCCCGCCTATCCGTATATGCGTGATCCCGACGGCGACGGCGTAGTGTGTGAGTAGGAATGTTCGGTGCCGGACGGCAGCTCGAAGTTTCTGGCATTGGCGGACCGAAACGGTACCCGATGGCGGACAGAAATCTGCCTCCTCCAAGAAACGGAACCCTTGCTAAGGAGAACACGGGAACAAATGCTCCATTCCCATTTCAGTCCACGTAGGCATTCTGCAACCGCAACTCTTCCTATGCGAGTCTCATATGATGTGTTCAGGACGAAAAGAATTGGGGTACGCTTCAGATTTTGCATCTACACACGATTACCCAACACGCGAATACGGATAGGCATTTTTGATGTATTGGTGAAGGAATTGTCCTTTGGATGACGCCCCCATGATCTGGTCAAACAAATTTCTTGGAACGCCATAGTACTGGTACACGCGACCATTCAAAAACTCGACCTCAAGTGTCTGTGTAGCAATGTCATATCCTATTGATCGTATGTTTGACGATGCAATTTGATCTCTTTCCATCAGGTCGGTCCTCACTCGGCGGTAGTGTTGTCTTCCACAAGTGTCCGTTCTATTGTCACGTTTTTGGCCACTGCAAGTGGGCTCTGTGCCCGCCAGGATGCCACGACTCGTTCATATCCCTCTTCTCGTCTATCCATGCCCCAATTCGAACTGACGGCAGGGTCTTCACTACGCGGCCGATGCTCCCGAGCAGGGAGGGTAATTCTGCAGCGCATAGGCAGTTTGGCTGCCTCGCCAGTAACGATTGCTTCTCCAGTTCGGAGGACAGGTAACAAATCAAGAAGGCCCATCAGGCCGTCCGGGAGCGTTCCTTGGACACGCGCGCGGTCTGTTGGGTTCGCAAGACGAAGCGCAAAGAACGTACCACACTGCGAAAGGATGGTCTCATCCACCTCCGATGGCCGCTGGCTAACCACCATGGCTCCCACTCCATATTTTCTCCCTTCTTTGACAATTCTCTGAGCTACTTCAGTGGCTGTTCCATCCAAATTATCAGACAGATAGCGATGTGCCTCTTCCATCACTATCAGCAAAGGGCGACTGATTCCTCCTTCTGTCTTTTCTCGACTCCAGAACAGCGCTTCATAGACAATCTTCAGGATTGATCCTACAAGACGTTCGAGCACGCTACTAGGTATCCCCGACAAATCCAGAATGGTAATCGGCTTCTTGCCACCTAACCATCCAGCAAGAAGATCATCCAGGTCCTTTTTGAGCTTACCATCAAGATCGGGTTCCCAAGGACCCGGTTGCAAAAGAAAACTAAAGCGACGATCAAGCAGTCGAGAACGGAGGAAGTTCAAGGGACGCTGAATTCCAACTGCACGTGGATTCAAAAACGGGCCTGCGGCACCCATTGCATGAGGCTTATATGTTGGCGGCGTCAAAGTCTCAGCATTCCCAGTGCATTGTAGAGTCGGCTGATCACGGTCTTTTCCCTCATAGGTCACTGTTTCGAAGTCAACTAGGTCATGCCAGAGTCTCTTTAGGCTAAAGGGTAATGGAGTGTCAACAGTTATTGATTCGAGATCAACTCCCGGAAACATTTGCGCACTGTGAGACTTCGACTTCAGTTCATAAATCTTGTCGGTAAACGCTGTTTCACTATTGCCTTCTAAACTCCCAGTCAGAAAACTAAGCAAGTCGTCGCTATCCAATGCCCAGAATGGAATGAATAAACGTTCTTCGCAGTCTTGAGGTTCGGCACTAAACACCTGGGCGACATCGGCCAAAGGCACTGAGTACTCGCCATGAATGTCAAGCAAGAGTACCCGGGCGTTAGAGTATGGCTCTGATTCAGGGCTAGGGCTCGTTATTGACCGCAGAAGGCTTGCGATAGTTGTAGACTTTCCAGAACCAGTTGATCCAAGAACGGCAGAATGCCGAGTCACCAGTTCGTTGAGTGCAATATTAGCTGCGATACTCTCTGCGCTAGAAAGAGTCCCTATCGCGATGTGTCCCTGCCCTCGACTATTGTAGAGTTTACGCAAATGCTCCTCAACCGCTAAGTGAACTGAGTCTCCGATGTTTGGATATTGACTGACACCTCGTTCGAAAGTCCCACCGACGACTTCTCCAACCAGCTCGACCTTCATCCAGCGCCCTGTGTCGTACACTGAATCCATGCTTTCGGGAACAGCATTTGCACCGACCTCAGAAACAACACCAAGTAAGTCTTGATATCCCTGTGGCACCCTAACGAAGCTGCCAACTTGTCCAACCTTGTATGTTTGGCCCTTGAAAATGGACAAGCCAGAGGCAATTGACTCAGCGAGGTGGACGTTCAGTGCTGACCCGGATACTACTGATACTGTTCCAAGAAATGTTGGGTCGCGGCGAAGCATTTAGGCCCCCTCAGTGGTCAACGGGCCATGTTCGGCTTCAATTTCGTCGGCGTCGCTGTCGCCAGGAATATCCAACTTGTGCATCTGCGTCAAGGCAAGAAATCTAGCAAGTTTGGAGAAATCGCCCAGCAGGAATTCTCCCTTCTCCGTTCCTTGGCCACTTTTCCAGAATGTGTGACGAATTGCTTCCCAATCCTCACTCTGTGGTTGACCAGGTTTCCACCAGCCGGCGACCCCGTTAATGATTGCACCATCGCGTGCGTATATGCTCAGGTTTGGGAGGGTACGTGCCATGGAAGTAACCGCTTCCTCTTCATCAAGTGACTTGAATTGAAACGCAAAAATCGCAGAATGGGGGTTCGCTGTGAGGGCTTCTTCTAGTACAGCGCAGATGTGAGCGTCGAGGAATGAAAAGCCAGAACATAAGAGAAGGGTATCGGGACTCGTCAGGAACGAACGTAGCCGTTCGAATAGGGCCGAATACGGTTGTCTAGTGACTTGATCGTATTTGAGATGGTCGGGGTATATGAGTTGCGTAGCTTCCCTCCCCCCTGCCCTGACAACGTTTTCGCCTGAGATCTTCCAGCCAAGAGAGCCGTGAAGTTTCCACAGGCGGGTCCAGCGCGGAGGAAGTGAATTAGTGGAGACGCTTGCAGCGTCAAAGAATGGTCTGTGGGAACCGCTGAAACCATCGAAGTAAGGCGCGCGGGCTCTTTCCAAAGCTTCTTCGATCAACAAGTCATAGTTGGGCGTGAATATCTCTATGGAGTGTAGACGGCTCGTGCCTGATATCCAAGAGGCGACTTCGGAATAAGGATTCGGATTTGATGGAAGAGTTGGGTTTACGCACTTACCTATTTCGTCACAGATGCGCTTGGCCATAGCATCGTAGCCATTTGCATCCAGGCCGTGAACGCAAGCCTTTCCAATCGCTTGGGAGAGCTTTCTAACTTGAGTCAGAATAGTTTCAATGTTGACACGTCCAGTTAGTTCTGGCTTTAGGATTTCGATGATCTGTTTGTCATCTTCACTCAAGGCGCTTAGCACAGCATTCGTCAGCCCGACAACATCAGGAATCAGCGGCGCGCCGTCGTTCTCCACTATACAACCCTTTCCATCAACCCGAATAGCAGTCGGAGCACCCGCACCGATGAGTAGCCCAATACGCTTGCGACCTTGCGAAAGTATATGACGCAAGTCTGACATGTAGCGATCGGGATTGTGGATTGTATTGTTCAGCATGTACTCACCTCAGCTTAGACAGAAAAATCGATTTACGCCGTTAACTGTGTCGGTCCTATGAGTTTGGCCCCAAAAGCTGGACCACAAGCAGAGGTGTGAAATGGAGGTCATCACCAAGAATGTAAAGAACCGATTCTACAGACAGGAAAAGCCATCATATTACGACAGTCTTCAAGTCCCGCATCGCGCTGGCAGCGCCTAGAGACACCAAGACAGTCAGCCACTTACCCAGCAAACACAGTTTCCACGCCAACCCATTCGAACGCGAAAACGATAACCCCCGACAAACGAATCCAGCACCAAGCTCTCAGCTTGGTCCGGCCCAGCATCTTCAACTCCCACCTTAACCTGCCCCCCGACACCCACCTCACCCCAACCTCAACTCAAACCCCCTCAAACAGTCGCCCAACCTCCCCCCTCCCCACAAACTGCGATAACAGCCGATAGTTATTATGCTCATAGCGCACCCGACCCGCGGCGACCGCCATATGCACTTCCGCCTGCTGCGAAAGCTCATAGACCGCCATAGGCGTCGGACGCTCCCTTGCCGCACTGGACTCCCATAGCTCCGGCGGGATAAGCGCGTTTTCCGCCGTTTCATCGGCCTCTTGCTCGATCCGGCTCGACTCCTTCAAATCCAGGTCATCAAAAAACGCGGCTTCCCCGTTGTCCTCCAGATGAAGACTCACATGAGCCAGTTCGTGCATCAATGTGAACCAGAAGTTGTCAATGCGGTCGTAGCGCAGCGTCAGCCCGATCACAGGCCGCCCATCGCCGAGGCTCAGTACCGCCCCATCCAGATAGGTATTCTTGAGATGTTTCTCGACAACGAGAGCTATGCCATGGTTTGCCAGATGTTCCCGCGCCTTCAAAGGGCCGTCCGCTGAGCTACTGCATTGGGCAACTTCCCGCAGAAACGTTTCGTCCACGACCCCTGCCACATAATCGCCTTGCGGTAAGTTCTCATTTGCATTGCCCAGCACCTGCAAGCACCAGGCCCAGAGCGCGTAGTGATTCGTCTTGGCGTTCATGCGGCGTTGGCCGTTCTCGCGCAAGAGTGCAGGCGTCATTACCCCCTGACCACCTACCCGACCCTCCAGTTCCCTGTACATCTCTTCTTCATAATCCCGAAGATTGGCCCTGGGTTCAAGCCATTCACGATTCACCATCTCTCTCCAGGGAAAACGCCGCAACTCATCTCGCGTGGGAGCCGGGCCAAACGTCGCGCCCGGCTTCTTCAGCAGCGCATCAGCCGGAACGCCGAGATGCTCATGCAGCGCCCGCGCCATCGACATCGTCAACTCCCTCTTCCCCGACAGTACCTCGGACACCTTCGCCCGACTGCCGATAAGGGGTACCAAGTCACGCTGCGTCAGGCCGGCCTCCTCCATGCGGAACTTGATCGCCGAAATCGGGTCGGGAAACTCGCTCTCCACGGTCCTGCTTTCATACGCCTTCACCGCCTCGACAAGAGCATCGAGCTCGCGGTCTTCGGGCGACCCCTCTTCCGCACCAAGAATCTCGATGATTCGAGATACTGCCTTCTTGTGCTCCTCCTCTGTTCGAATTGGACTGCTGAAATCTCCTGCATCTCTCTCGGTCATCTGATTCCCCCTTGTACTACTGATCTGGATTCCCTTTCACGCCCCCCTTGCATTGAGCTTGTCGTACTCAGCGTGAGTGCCGAAAAAAAGTGCGACAACAATGCCCTTACGATAATCGATTTGAACGATCAGCCTGTAACGATTCCCTTTGACTCGAAAGACCACCCGGTTACCCGGAAGAATGCTTGCTCTGGGATATATTTCCCTCACTCCGTCCGGATCTTCCCAACTACTGCTTCTCACCTCATGGCACCAGTTCGTGAGCCAGTCGCGGGCATCGGCGTGCTTACTCTTCGCCCTATCGATAAGCGGCTCGTTGATAAGAACCATAACAATTCCCAATATCCGCACGGTAATCCAATGCAGATAGTAGCATAGACCCCCAACTAGGCACTAAGGTCCTTATTAAATTGAAATAATATCATAGATTTTACATTGCTCCCATTTTACTATCTTTTTACCGAAAGTTCCAGTCGGTAAGGGATGCAAATTCTTCATGGCCCCGCTCAGCAGCTTCAACCCCCACCACTCTCCGCGCCTCCATCACCCTAACCCCGCAAAAACCGCAAGACATCACCATAATCGCAAATCGACCTCCTTAGACCGGGCCGACCACCAATAATAGACCACTCTCGAGGCTACCCGCACTATCTGAGCCTGCCTACCGCAATCTCATCACTTGCCAAAACAAGGGCTCTGGACCTATTGCTGACCGGACTTTGACAGTGAAGCAGCCACTCAGTCTTGACACTTCTTGGCATGGCGCTGAATCAGCGATGGGGTATACTGTGCCAACCGAGTAGACTAGCAGTGTAACAAACTAGGGCACGCACCTACCCCCCGTCCCCAACCCATCAATGACCCAAGCCACGCCCAGCAGACGCCTCCAAATCACACTCCAACCCAGCGTACTCCGCTGGGCGCGCGAACGCGTCAACCTTTCCCCTGAGGCGCTGGCCCAAAAACTCAACGTCAAACCGGACCGTGTCACCCAGTGGGAGCAGTCCGGCAAAATCAGCATCGCCCAGGCAGATAGACTCGCCGCCAAAACCTACACTCCCCTCGGCTACCTCTACCTGGAAGATCCCCCCGACGACAGCCTCCCGATCCACGATTTCCGCACGCGCACCGGCGACCCGCCCACGCGCCCAAGCCCCAATCTGCTCGACACAATCTATCAAATGCAGCGTCGCCAGGCATGGATGCGCGACGACCTCATCGAAAACGAAGAAGACCCCCTCCCCTTCGTCGGCGCCTATAGCCACCGCGACGACCACACCGCAGTCGCCGCGGCCATGCGCCACGCCCTCGGCCTCAATGCAGGCTGGGCCGAAGAACAAGGGAGTTGGCGCCAAGCGCTAAGTTTCCTCCGCAACCGGGTCGACCGGGCCGGCATCCTCGTCGTCTTCAACGGCGTCGTCGGCAACAGCAACAGGCGCAAACTCGATCCGAAAGAGTTTCTCGGATTTGCCCTTGTCGACGAGTACGCCCCCCTTGTTTTCGTCAACAGCTCCTATTTCATCGCCGCCCAGACCTTCACCCTGGCGCACGAACTGGCTCACCTCTTTGTCGGCGAGACCGGACTGTCCGCTTTCGACAAGCTGATGCCCGCGGATAACGCAATCGAACAATTCTGCAACCGGACCGCCGCCGAATTCCTCGTGCCCAAGGAAGAGTTGAGGGCCTACTGGCCTACCGTCCGCAATCAGAAAAACCCATATCAGAAGATCGCCCTCAGATTCAAAGTAAGCGCCATCGTCGCCGCCCGCCGCCTCCTCGACCTGGAGCTCATTGAACGCGACGCCTTCTTTGCCTTCTACGAAATTAACAAGACGCAAGGTAAAGGACTCGCCACCGCAAGTTCCAGCGGAAATTTCTGGAACACACAGAGATGGCGCATCGGTCCTCGCTTCGCCAACGCTGTCGCGAGGGCGACCGCCGAAGGGCGGCTCCTGTATCGGGAAGCCTACAGCCTAACCGGACTGAAACGAAACACCTTCGAAAAGATGCCGCAGGAGATGGGAATCCAACTTTGACCAATCAGGCAAACCTACAATTCGTCTTGGATGCCAATGTATTCATCACAGCACACCGTAACTACTACCCTTTTGATCTCTGTCCCGGGTTTTGGGAATGCTTGATCCGCCACTTTCTCGGTGGGAAACTGCTGAGTATCGACAAAGTACGGGATGAATTGCTAGACACTAGTAAAAGTGAGGACGAAGAACCGGATGCTCTGTATTCTTGGGCAAAGGACTCGCCAGAAGGTCTATTCGCCTCTTCTAGCGACCAAGCGGTGGTGAACGCCTTCGGAGACGTTATCGCTTGGGTTAGACACCATCCTCAGTTCTCTAGAGGGGCCAAAGACGATTTTGCCAGAAAAGCCGATGGTTGGCTCGTCGCCTACGCCAAAGCATTTGACCTGACTATAGTAACGCAGGAAGTTTCTAACCCAGACATCAAGAGTAGGGTCCCTATACCAAACGTATGCAACCACTTCAACGTCGACTACCTCAACACCTTCGACATGCTCCGCCAACTCGACATCCGCTTCGAATTGGCATCCTCCCCATGACCTCCCCGCCTCCTCCCTTACCCCCACAGTAGCCCAAAAACATCACTACAACCCCAAATCAATCCCCCAAGAACCGGCCCAACGCGCCCCCCCATCACACACAAATCCACCCCCCAAAAACACAATTCACCCAATTTGACCCGATTTTCACAGATCTCCTCAAAAACCCCGATCATCTGTGCTATACTTAACGCATGACAAACTATACCTTTCCCAAAAACTGTCACCGAAACCCGACAAATCGCCCGAATGCTGCAACCGCTTCTACACCTACCGGTCCAAAAAAAGTCGCCCAATCTCTCGCCTGTAACCCATCCTTGCCGGGAAACTTCGCGTCCGCCGGCCGCGTCCCCCAACCGCGACTCCTGTCGTCGCACGTTGCTCTTAACACCAAAAAATCCAAAAAAGTCGGGTCAAGACAAAAATTTTTCACCCGACTTCGCCCGACTTTACCCGACTTAAGCCTACTTGACCCGACTTGACCCGACTTTTCCCAATCTTCAAAATTCCTCAAGAAAACACCGATCATATGTGCTATACTAACGAAATGACCGACGAAACCTCAGAAATGACAGACAAAACCGCCCCCAGACCCTGGGAACAGCAGCCGGATGAACCGCCTAAATGGTACACCCGCTTCGGAATCTACCTCGGTTTGGGCCCGACTCGCACACCCACCGCTGCCTATCGCATTTGGACTAACGGCAGCGGCAAGCTCTCCCGCACCGCCAGCAAGCGTGCCAAAGAATGGCGCTGGGAAGAACGCGCCATTGCTTGGGACAAGGCCGGTCGCGAAGAAAAAGCCGCCTTCGAAACCGCCCGTGAAGCCGAAGCCCGCGAACGCAACCTGCACCTCAATACCAAAATATTCGAAGCCGTCTCCTCCGTCTTCGACGCAGCCGACCTGTTCAATCTGTCCAAAGAGGAGGCCCGCGCTTACCTCCCTTCCCTGCGCGGCTTCCTCAGAACCGCCTCCGAACTCCAGCGCCGCGAACGGCAGGCGCTTCGTTCCTCCGACCACTTCTCCGCCAACGACGGTTGGCCGGAACTGGACCCGGAAATTGAAAAAATCCTGGACATGTACGCCGATGAAAGCCAAGAAACTGATTAACAAAATCGCCCGTCTCGAAAGAGCCGCACACCATCTCGACTGTTCGCCCCAACAGGTCAAAAACTTCATTTCCGCCGGCTACTTCCCCCAGCCCAGACAGCTCCAATTCCACGCCGCCGCACGCCTCTGCGACCTGCCCGACGGCCCCACCCAGATCGGCTTCGGCGGCGCCCGCGGGCCCGGCAAGTCCCACGCCGCCCTCGCCCAGACCGCCCTCGACGACTGCCGCCGCTTCCCCGGCATCAAAGTCCTCTACATCCGCCGCTACGCCAAACAGGCACGCGAACAGTTCGACGACCTCCGCCGCACTGTCCTCAGAAACGTCCCCCACCGCTACATCAAGTCCGAAGGACTCCTCATCTTCCCCAACGGCTCACGCATCTCTGTCGGTCACATCCGCACCGAAAACGATATCGACCAGTTCCTCGGCATCGAATACGACGTCATCCTCATCGAGGAAGCCACCACACTCTCCGACATCAAGTACAAGGCCCTGCGCGACTCAAACCGCACCAGCAAAAACTTCCGCCCCCGCATCTACACCACCGCCAACCCCGGCGGCATCGGCCACGTCTGGTACAAAAAACGCTTCGTCGACCCCTCCCGCACCCACCAGGAGCTCGACACCCGCTTCGTCTTCGCCAGAATCGAAGACAATGCCGTCATCGACCCCGACTACCGCCGCAAACTCGAAGAAAATACCGGCTGGAAACTGCGCGCCCACCGCTACGGCGACTGGGAAATCGCCGCCGGTCAGTTCCTCGACAACTTCCGCTACGACCTCCACGTAATCGAACCCTTCCCCATCCCCTCCGAATGGCACTTCTTCATGGGCATGGACTACGGCTACAAACACCCAACCGTCTTCCTCCTCCTCGCCGAAGACGGCGACGACAACCTCTACGTCCTCGACGAACACGTCCAGTCCGGCTGGCTGCCCCAACAGCACGCCAAGGAAGTCCACGCCATGATCGAGCGCAACGGAGCGCACCGCGAGACCCGTGACTACATTTTCGCCGGCGCCGACGTCTTCGCCCAGAAGTCCCAATTCACCATCGCCGACTACTATCTCGATGAGGGCCTCGCCTTCACCAAGGCCCACACCGACCGCATCCAGGGCGCGCACGAGCTCCGCAACCGCCTCGGCAACCCAAACGCCGGCATCCCCCCTTCACTCTTCATCTTCAACCGCTGCCGCAACCTAATCGAATGCCTGCCCAACCTCCAGAACGACCCCAAAAACCCCGAAGACGTCCTCAAGGTCGACGTCAACGAAGAGGGCATCGGCGGCGACGACACCTACGACGCCCTCCGCTACGCCGTCTTTACCAACATCGGAAGCAAACTGGCCTTCGCCTGACCCCCACCACCCATAGGGGCACCCCTTGTGGCTGCCCTGGTTGGGCTCCCTCAAACCCGTTTGACAGATGCCCCCCTTTCCTCTATTCTTCCCTGAAACCAGACCCGTGAGCGTCCGGCTGGACCGCCGCGAAGGCCGTTGGCACCGGTTCGGTGGCCCTTGCAAATCAGCCCTGAGAAAACTTCGGCAATGGATTCATTGGGGCGCCGATTTCCATGAACTTCTCCTCTGCCCACTTCACATCCTTCTGATTGCAGCCTGCACCAAAAAATGCCGCCCTTTGCAATCAGAGCCCTCGCTGCTTCAACCAGTGGCCGGGAGAAGAGTTGCACACCTTTCTTGTTACCTGAGCCGCACCCGAAACTGCCGTGCGGCCTCTCCCCATGAGGAGGCGTAGAAAATGAGCGATTCACCCATCCGCCTCGGCATAATAGGCATGGGCCCCGCCAACATGGCCTCAACCATGACCATGCTCCAGGACGAACCCGACCTGCGCTACACCATAACCGCCGCCTGCGCCCGCCGCCCCGACGTCCTCGAACAGGCCGCCCGCCAGTTCAACATCCCCTACTGGAGCACCGACTACCGCGACATCGTCGCCCGCGACGACGTCGACGTCGTCTGCGTCTACTCCCCCGACGCCCTCCACGCCGAGTCCTGCATCGGCGCCCTCGAAAACAACAAGCACGTCATGTGCACCAAGCCCATGGTCACCACCCTCGAAGACGCCCGCCGCCTCGTCGACCTCGTCCGCGACACCGGCGCCAAGTTCCTCGTCGGCCAGACCATGCGCTTCGACCGCCAGTTCCTCGCCGCCAAAAAGATCTACGACGACGGCCAACTCGGAAGCCTCATCGCCCTCGAAAGCTTCTACCTGCACGACATGCGCCCCATCTACGACTTCACCCCCTGGCGCCTCACCATGCCCCAGGACTTCATGTTCGGCGGCTGCGTCCACAGCATCGACATCATCCGCGCCTTCGGCGGCGACATTAAACGAGTCCACGCCATCGCCAACAAGGGCGGCCTCACCCCCGACTACCCCATCCCCGACAACTTTTTCATCAACGCCGAATTCACCTCCGGCGTCATCGGCCGCGTCTCCGGCCTCTACGGCATCGTCCACCCGCCCCTGCCCATGATGCAGTACGGCGTCTACGGCACCAGGGGCAGCCTCCAGGGCGAGTACACCGACAACGAGCCCGGCGAAATCCGCGTCGTCCTCGACGAAAATACCGAAGAAGTCGAGACCACCCCCTACGACGCCGAGACCGACCTCAGCGCCTACGGACACGGCGCCACCGTCATCCGCTACATGCGCCACTTCCAGGACTGCCTCGACAACGACAAGGACCCCTCCCCCGGCGTCCTCGACGGCGCCAAATCAGTCGCCGCCGGAGTCGCCGCCTGGGAATCCATCCACACCGGCAACGCCGTCGACGTCTTCAACGACTTCTGACCCAAACAATGACCACCCAACCCTCCGCAATTCAAGAAAGGTGTTCTCCGCGACCCTCCGCGTCCTCCGCGGACAATAAAGGTGTTCTTCGCGACCCTTCGCGTCCCTTCGCGGAAAGAAAAAGGTGTTCTCATTGGACAATCCCATCGCCCATCATAACTCGGAGAAATAGACCAGAATGCCGCCAGTCAAATTCCTGATCTGCGGCTCAGGCGGAGCCGGCCTCCACTGCGCCCACGTAGCCACCGCCGACGGCCGCGGCGACGTCGTCGGCCTCTTCGACCCCGTCGGCACCCAGCTCGAAGAAGCCCTCGACATCTATCCCAACGCCGCTGCCGGCACAGACTACGAAAAACTCCTCGACGAGACCAGCCCCGACGCCGTCGTCATCGCCGGCCCCGACCATCTCCACGCCGAGCAGACCATCGCCGCCCTCGAACGCGGCTGCCACGCCCTTGTTGAAAAACCTTTCGCCACCAGCGTCGCCGACGCCCGCCGCATGATCGAAGTCGAAGAGCGCACCGGCCTCCACGTCATGACCGACCAGACCATGCGCTACGTCTACCCCTGGCGCGAAATGGTCCTCGCCACCAAAGCCGGCGAGATCGGCGAGACCTTTTTCATCCAGGGCGACTACATCCATGACATGACCGCCTGGTACTGGCCCCACGGCCGCCACCACACGCCCTGGCGCATCGACGCCGACAACCCCCAGAACATCCTCCTCGGCGGCGGCATCCACCCCATCGACCTCATGCTCTGGGCCGTCGATTCACCCGTCGAAGAGGTCTCCATGTACAGCAGTGCGCGCTGCGTTCCCGAGTTCCCCAGCGAGGACTGCTATATTCTGATAATGAAGTTCGCCAACGGCGTCCTCGGTAAATGCCACGTCACCAGCGGCTGCTCCGGCCCCACCTGGCACGGCTTCTTCGAGAGCTACGGCCTCACCGGCACCCTCAAGGAAGGCAGCCTCTACCGCCGCGACCAGGAGCCCGTCGAGCTTGAGGATACCTCCACCGGCAATGTCGTCGGCGGTCACGGCTGGGCCGGATCCGTCGTCGCCTTCCTCGACCTGCTCGAGGGCAAGGCCGAAAATCCCATCACCTCCAAAGCCGGCGCCAACAACGTCGCCGTCTGCGAAGCCGGCCTGATCTCGGCGCGCTCGGGCCGGTCGGAAAAAGTGGATTGGTTCTACTAGCGCGCGTCAGCCCGGGCCGCAGTGCAGCCCGATTCGCTGCCCGCGTACCTTGGGACCGGCCCGGCTTCCTGACCGTGAACGGCAACAGACCGTTGCCCAACGCTTCTTCGAATGCCTTGCATCGCTGGAACCGAACGTCAAGTCGGAGGTCTGTAATTTGACCCAACGCATCACATTCACACTTGTATTCCTGACCGGACTCTTGCTTTTGCTTTCCTTCAGCCGCACCGCAGTCGCCCAGTCCGAAACTGGAGCTACACCAACTCCGCAGCCCGAAACTGCGGCAACGCCTACGCCGCAGGCCGGCCTGACTGTGCAAGGCGAAAACATCGCAGCCTTGGGAATGGTTGATGTCTCTGCCAATGACCCCAACATGGAGAATGTGGTCGACGGCGACACGGCAACGATGTGGACCGCCCGCGACGTCGCACCGCAGTGGCTCTCGATCAAGTTCGATGATTTCCACCTGGTGAGCAAAATTGAGCTGGTTATTACCCAAAGCGAAGCCGGACTGACAACGCATGAACTCTGGCTGGGAGATGATTCCCACACCGTGACGCCCTATAAGCGCTTTGAAAACGTTCATACCGAGGATGGACAGACGCTTGAACTCTTCGTCGAGCCCCCGCGCCGCATAAACCGCATATTCCTCCTGACCAGACAGAGTACAGGCTGGGTCGGATGGTACGAACTGAAGGTGTTCCAGGCAATTGAGCTCACCGGGTGGCAACTCGACGAGACCGCATCCGGCTTCGAGCTGCCCGTGCAGGCGACCCATGCCGGCGATGGCAGCGGCCGCATCTTCGTCGTCGAACACAAAGGCCGCATCCGCATCGTCAAGGACGGCGTTATCAATCAAGAGCCCTTTCTGGATATCTCAGACCGCGTGCAATGCTGCGGCGAACAGGGCCTCTACAACATCGTCTTCCCCCCAACCTATACCGACAGCCGGCACTTCTACGTGAGCTATACCAGTCCCACCCATACCATGATCAGTCGCTTCAGGACCACCTCCGATCCCGACATTGCCGATCCCGACAGCGAGGAGGTCCTGCTCACCATCGCGCAACCGCATCCGAGTCACAATGGCGGCTCCATGTCCTTCAGCCCCAAAGACGGCTACCTCTATATCGGCAGCGGCGATGGCGGCGGCGGCGGCTTCAACTGGCTCAACCCACTCGACCCCGGCACGTTGCTGGGCAAACTCCTCCGCATTGATGTGGAATCCGGCGGCCGGCCCTATGACATTCCCCCAAGCAATCCCTTCGTGGGCGTTGACGGTTACCGCCCTGAAATCTGGGCCATGGGACTGCGCAATCCCTGGGGATTTGCCTTTGACGGGCAGACCGGCGCGCTCTACATCCCCGATGCCGGCCGCACCTTGAGAGAGGAGGTCAATTTTCAGGAGGCCGCTAGCGTTGGCGGCGAAAACTACGGCTACAGTTTCTGGGAGGGAAACTACTGTAGCTGGTCCTGCAACGTAGACAATCTGGTCTATCCCGTCTCCGTCTATGACCATGGACAAGGGAACTGCGTCGTTGTCGGCGGTGCCGTCATGTCGTCGATCTTCGTATACGCCGACTTCTGCAAGGGCAGCGTCTGGGGACTGCAGCGTCAAGGAGACAGGTGGCACAGTAGGCTTCTCATCGACGCAGGCACCGCAATTAGCAGCATCGGCTCCGACGAAACGGGCAATCTCTACGCCACCGCCTACGCCCTCGGAAAAGTCCTTCAGCTCGTTCCCAAAGTAATCGCGCCGGGCGCCGCCAACGAAAACGGTGCCGAAACCGAAGGCAGTGACGAAGAGAAGGAAACTGATACCCCTGAGAACGCTGCCGATAGCGAGGACGGCGAGGAAGAAACCGGTTCACATGAAAGCGCAGCGGACGGCGAAAAGCGCTGATTTCGAGAGCCGTAGCATGCCGGTTGGCGGGGTTGGACCTCTTCCCGGTTAGCCAGGCATCGGTTGCAATGGATTCGTGTTCCACTCATCAAAGCCCGCAAGGGCGGAAGGAAATAAGACCATGCAGCACAGTAAAATGAGTCGCCGCAGCTTCTTGCAAATCTCGTCAGCCGCTACCGCCGGCGCCGTGCTCGCCGCCTGCGCACCCGTCGCCGGCGACATGACCGGCAGCGAAATGGCCGACGACATGCCCGATCAGCTCGAAGCCGAAATCACCGTCTGGCACCAGGACTGGGACGGCATGAACCGCATCCTCGCCTGGGCCACCGAGGCCTTCGCCGAAGTCGAGCCCGGCGTCACCGTCAACACCCAGCCCATCGGCTACGGAGACCTGCTCGCCAAGCTCCTCCCCTCCATCGCCGCCGGCAATGAGGGCGACATCAACTATCACTACACCGACTGGGTCGTCGCCACCGACGTTTCCCAGGTCTTCCTCGAAATCACCGACCTCGCCGGCGGCCGCAACGCCCTCGAGGAACGCTTCTTCCCCGCCGCCTTCACCGCCGTCAACGCACCCGAAGGCAAGGCCTACTACTACCCCTACATCTCCGGCCTCTCCGACTGCGTCCTCGTCCTCAACACCGACCACTTCTCCGAAGCCGGCGGCGACTGGACACAGTGGAGCGACCTCGGCGTCGTCATCGACGACTGCCTCAAGGTCCGCCAGATCGACGACGACGGCAACATGACCCATGCCGCCTGGACCCTCACCGGCATGCTCGGCCTCTTCCCCCAGACCATCATGTACCAGCTCGGCGGCGCACCCTACGACGTCGAGACCGCAACCTTCACCTATAACAGCGAAGCAGGCATCGCCGCCCTCCAGTTCATGCACGACATCATCTACGAACACCGCCTCTTCGACTGGGACTTTATCGACAACGTCTGGCAGGACATGGCCAACGGCATCCTCTCCATGGAAGGCATGGGCTCCTGGACCTACAGCGTCCTTGCCAACCAGTTCCCGCTTAACCTCGAAGCGCTGCCGATGCCCAGCCACCCCGACGCCATCGAACGCATCCTCTGCCCCAGCCACATCGGCTCCTGGGCCCTCTCACGCCGCCTCCGCGACGACTCCGACAAGCTGAACGCCTCCATCGCCTTCATCGACATGATCATGAGCACCGAAGGCCAGCTGCAGGCCATGGAGTTCTACTCCGGCAGCCTCATGACGCCCGCCGTCTACGCCGACCCGCGCATCGAAGACACCAAGTACGGTGCCGTCTCCAAGAAGTGCGCCCTCGGCGTCTGGCCGCACGCCCGCTACGCCGGCCACCACGTCGCCAACCCGGCCCCCGCCTGGCGCGAGGCCGAAAGAGCGCTCACCGGCGAAATCTCCATCCAGGAGGCCGTCGAAAACATCGATGCCGAAATGCAGGGCCTCGAAGACACGGCCCTCGAACGTCTCAACGCCTGATCGTCCGCGGCAGGCAGGGACGGTCCTTCCGGGCCGTCCCGCCCAGCCGCCCGACCCATTGCCGCAACGCTGAAGGGGAAGCACCCATGGCAGTCACAGCAGGGCCCAGTCCATCAGACGCCGCGCCGGTCAGGTCCCCGCGCGCCTGGCTCTCCCAGTACAGCTGGCTGGGAATGGGTTTCGCCTTTTCGCTGAGCCTGTTCTACCTGGTTATGTTCGTGATCCCCTTCGGGACCGCGATCTGGCTCTCCTTTAACAACTGGGACTACATCCAGAAACCGGTCTTCGTCAACACACGCAACTTTGAAAAGCTACTCGGCGACCCCGGCTTCTGGAAAGCGCTCAGGACTACAGTCTCCTTCTCAGTCGTCGAAATCTTCGTCGCTCTCAGTCTGGCGCTGCTCCTTGCACTTGCCCTCAGCCACCTGCGCCCCGTCTACCAGTACACGCTCCTCGCCATCTACAACCTGCCCGTCATTATGCCCGGCGTCGTCAGCGTCCTCCTCTGGAAATGGCTCTACCGCACCAACGGCGGCGCCTTCAACGCCATCCTCGAATCGGTCGGCCTGCCCGCCCAGCCCTTTTCCAAAAGCCCCGACCAGGCCCTCTGGTGCATAACGCTCATGGTCGTCTGGATCTTCCTCGGCAACTCGTCCATCGTCCTCCTCGCCGCCATCAACGAGGTGCCCGACAGCCTGCTCGAGGCCGCCCAGCTTGACGGCGCCAGCGCCTGGAAACGCTTCACCGCCGTCACCCTGCCCCTCATCCAGCCCGCCATGGCCTACCAGGTCGTCACCAGCATCATCGGCACCATGCAGATGTTCGAGCCCTTCCAGCTCATGCCCGGACCCGGCCACAGCACCCGCACGCTCTCGCTCTACACCTACCAGCTCGGCTTCGAGGTGCTCAACCTCGGCTACGGCGCCGCCGTCTCCATCGCCATGTTCGTCATCCTGCTCAGCGCCACCCTTTTCGAGCTCCAGCGCCGCCGTAAGTCCTGGGACTATTGACGGAGAAGCACCATGACCGCCACCACCACCGACATTGCCCGCCTCTCAACCCCCTACTGGCAGCGCACCCGCTGGCAGACCTGGCTGCTCATCGCCGTCCTCATCGGCGGCGGCTTCGTCATGCTCTACCCCTTCGCCTGGCTCGTGCTCTCCGCCTTCAAGCTGCCCGCCGACATCATCCGCATCCCCCCCACCCTCTGGCCCGAAGAGTGGTCGCTCGAAGCCTTCCAGGTCGTCCTCTCGCACAAGATAGGCGGCGGCAGCCTCACCCGCTCCTACGTCAACAGCATCTTCGTCACCGTCACCACCGTCATCGCCGTTCTCATCACCTCCACCCTCGGCGGCTACTGCTTCGCCCGCCTGCGCTTCCCCCTGCGCGAGCCCCTCTTCTACTTCGTGCTCTCGACCACCATGGTGCCCTTCCTCACCCTCCTCATCCCCCTCTACGTCGTCATGGACCGGCTCGAGCTCCTCAACACGCTCTGGGTCCTCATCGTGCCCTCCGTCTTCTCGTCCTTCGGCATCTTCCTCTGCCGCCAGTTCGTCTACGGCATCCCCGTCGAGCTCTACGACGCCGCCAAGATCGACGGCGCCGGTGATTTCACCATCTACACCCGCATCATCGTCGGCATGATGAAGCCCGTCATCTCCGTGCTCGCAATCTTCAGCTTCCGCGCCACATTCAACGACTACCTATGGCCCCTCGTCACCATCACCGACGGCGGCAACTACACCCTCCCCCTCGCCCTCCGCGGCATCGGCAACTCATTCGGCTGGTTCGACTACTCCAAGGTCATGGCCAGCTCCCTGCTCACCCTCATACCCCCACTAATCGTCTTCTTCATCTTCCAGCGCAACCTGGTCAAGGGCATCGCCCTCACCGGAATAAAAGGCTGATACACAATAAACGCGACAACTGTAGTCTTCACAAATGCCAATCATGATTCAGCAAAACGCAAGGTGTTTCTCTATCCCTTTCACACACATCGCCCATCAATCGCTGCTGTCACTGACCACTAACCACTGGCCACTGACCACTGCAGTTCCGGGCGGTCGGGCCTATTCGGCCCTCCCTTGTGCG
>JAPOVP010000177.1 GCA_026708085.1 Caldilineaceae bacterium | reverse complement strand
ATGGGCAGCAGGCTGATGATGGGCAGCAGGCTGATGATGGGCAGCAGGCTGATGAACAGCAACAAGCCGACGAGATGCTGTTTGAACAGTACCTCGCTGAAGAAGAGGACCTCAGTTTGCCGGAACGGGGCGATCTTCGCGAGGGTATCGTCGTAGAGGTGCGGCCGAACGAGTTGCTGGTCAACATAGGCGCCAAGCGGGATGGGATCGTGCCCCAGTCGGACCTGAACCGGCTCGAGGAAGAGTATGTGGGCACGCTGCGGGAAGGTGAGACGGTACCGGTCGTGGTGAGCAAGCTCACTACCAGCGAAGGCATGCTGGTGTTGAGCATTGCGGACGCCCTGCAGAAAAAGGACTGGCTCGTTGCGGAGAAGATGCTTGAGAGCGGCGAGATCACCGTGCGGAAGGTAGTTGGCTTCAACAAGGGCGGTCTGCTGGCCGATTTCGACCATTTGCGGGGGTTTATTCCGGCTTCACACATTGTAGGACTGCCGCGCAACATGAATGAAGAGCAGCGCAATGAGCGGTTGCAGCAGATTGTGGGCCAGGAGCTTCCAGTCAAGGTAATCGAAGTTGAGCGGCAGCGGCGGCGGCTTGTGCTCTCCTACCGCCTGGCGGAACGCGAGTACCGCGCTGGACGCAAAGCACAGTTGTTTGAGGAGTTGGAGGTCGGGGCTGTCGTAGATGGTGAGGTACGCAGCCTGCGCCCGTTTGGGGCTTTCGTGGATATCGGCGGCGCGGACGGGCTCCTGCACGTCAGTGAGATCGGCTGGACACCAGTCAGCCACCCGCGTGACGTGTTACAGGTGGGCGACCGCATCCAGGTCGAAGTACTGCGTCTGGACCCGGAGCGGAGCCGCATCGCGTTGAGCCGCAAGCGATTGCTCTCGAATCCCTGGGAGAGTATCGAAGAGCGCTACAGGGTGAATGACACTATCCTGGTCACGGTAACGCGGGTGATCGATTTTGGCGCCTTCGCTCAGCTGGAGCCTGGAATAGAAGGGCTGATCCACATCAGCGAACTGGCCGATATTACGGTTGCTGAGCCGCTGAAGATGGTCAGCAGCGGAGATCGCATTCCGGTGAAGATTTTGCGCATCCACCCGGACCGGCAGCGCATTGGATTGAGCCGGCGGCAGGCCGACGAAATTGTAGGGCAGGCGCTGCTGGAGTCGGAAGCGGAGAACTTTGGGGCC
The DNA here is from genome assembly GCA_026708085.1 of Caldilineaceae bacterium. Lineage (GTDB taxonomy): Bacteria > Chloroflexota > Anaerolineae > Caldilineales > Caldilineaceae > Bin5. The sequence continues at coordinate 23,635 of JAPOVP010000177.1, read as the reverse complement.
GATGCGGCCGAGGAGCCAGAGGCTGCCGCTACTGAAGCGGAGGCTCCGGTTGCAGAGCCGGAGGTCGCCGTTGACGGGCCCGAAGCGGCGGTCGACGAGGCGGACGCTGCCGCTGACGAAGCAGAGGCAGCCGTTGACGAAGCAGAGGCGGCCGTTGACGAAGCAGAGGCGGCTGTTGACGAAGCGGAGGCGGCTGTTGATGAAGCGGAGGCAGCTACAGAAGAGACGGATGAGGATTCGGGATCGGTGGAAGGGGAAGGGGCTTCGGGAGAAGAGATTGCGGCGGGTGACTCGCCGGATGGATCGGAGGAAAGTCTCTAACGTGGTATTTGGAGGCCCTGCCCACGGTCGTTTATAATTGCGCTGCCTGCCAGTCTCTCTAAGCAAAATGGGCTGGCAGGCTTGTTTTGTCCGTTTTGCATTAACGTTTCTAAGGGGGTGAGTTCGATTAGCGTTGAGTTGAGGCCAGGAGAGTCCCAGGAAAGTCTGATGCGGCGGTTCCGGAAGTCGGTAGCCGAGGCGCGTATCCTACCGATTGTACGCCAGAAGCGCTGGTTTACGTCCAAGAGTGAAGTGCGACGCATCAACAAACAGAAGGCAATCCGGAAAGCACGGCGGAATGCGGCCCGGTCTTTCCGTTAGAGCATTCGCCAAAGACCAGGCTGCAGAAGTGCCGGCCACGCGTAAACTGATGGAGAGCTATGGCTGAGGAAATACTCACACTGGAGGGCAAAGTCATCGAAGCGTTGCCGAATGCCCAGTTTCGGGTGGAATTGGAGAATGGGCATGTCGTTCTGGCGTATCTGTCGGGCAAGATGCGGAGGAACTACATTCGGGTTTTTCTCGGTGACAGGGTGAGGGTCGATATGAGTCCCTATGACTTGACACGCGGACGCATTACATATCGGCGCAAGTAGCAGGCTAGCTGCATTGGTGAAGACCGACCATGCGTGCGGTACGGGCGCACGCTTGCGGTTTCCGAATGCAGTGGCATTTTCAGTAAATTGCAAGTGCTGAAAACTGAGGATTTTACAACGAGCCGGGAAAGGGTGCCTTCCCGGTTTTTGTATGGAGATATTCAGAAGCCGGGCAGGTTTCGGAGTGCGTCGACAGCGTCGGCCACGAAGAGGCGTTCGGCTTCAAAGGTCAGCCTTGCGCCGGCGCGGCCAAGTGGTTCCCACAGGACCTGGAACTGTTTGGCGTCCTTCGGGGGCTGTTTTATCCGACGCGGCGACAGCAGTTTCATCAGGAAGTAGCGTTCCTCGCGGATGTAGTGCGCACCCTTGTAATCGAATTCAACTGCACGCTGGCCCAGGTCGGCGAGGATACGCAGATCGCCAAAACCTGTTTCTTCGCTGGTTTCGCGCAGGGCCGCCTCCTGGGCGCTTTCGCCGGGGTCGATATGCCCTTTGGGCAGGCGTACTTCGGCGCGGCCGGGGCGGTCGAGCAGGAGAAGAAATGTCTCGGCCGCGGGCAGGTGGTGGAGGATGTCTCTTTGGGCGACGATGCCGCCGGCAGAGTTGTATCGAATCGTCTTCACAGCAGGACTCCTGTGCTAGAATACGGGCATGCAGACTCTGATTTCGGGGGCGGACAGTTTACGGATTCCACTATCGGGCGAACAGATTGAGCAATTTCGCGTCTATGCGGCGCTGCTGGCGGAGTGGAATCAGAAGATGAATCTGACGGCGATAACGGACAGTGACGAGGTGCAGAAGAAGCATTTTCTGGACTGTTTGGCCGGCCTGCCGCTGGTCGCGGAGGAGGTCGGCGCTTCGTTGCCAGTGAAGCGGGCGCTGGCCTGCGTAGACATCGGCACGGGCGCCGGGTTCCCGGGTGTACCGTTGAAGATCGCGTGGCCCGCATTGAAACTGACGCTGGTCGACGGCACGGCCAAGAAGATACGTTTTCTCGAGGAGGTTGTAAGTGCGCTGGCGCTCGAGAATGTGACTCTGGTTCAGGGCAGGGCAGAAGAGCTGGGCCGTGATCGCCGCTATCGCGGACAGTTCGATTTGGCGGCGGCCAGGGCCGTGGCCCGGCTGAATACGCTGACCGAATACATGCTGCCGTTTGTGCGCCAGGGCGGACTGGCGGTCATCTATAAGGGACCGAACGCGGCGGAGGAGTTCATGGAGGCGCGAAACGCGATTGAACTGCTGGGCGGCGAAACGGTGCGTTTTGCGCCAGTGGTTGTGCCGGCGCTGGATGAAGAGCGGCGCGTTCTCCTGATCAAGAAGCTGCGGAAGACCCCCCGGCCGTACCCCAGGCAGCAAGGTCTGCCTCGCAAAGAGCCCCTGTGACTGTAAGAGGGGGCTCGGCAGGGCCGTCTGTTCTCAACGCAGGTAGTAGGTCATGTGCTGGAAGTGGACGACCGGGTCGATGTATTCGACGCGAACATGCGGGGGGACGGCCAGGGTGATGGGAGCGTAACAGAGAATGCTATTGAGCCCAGCCTCGATGAGCTGTGCGGCGACGCGCTGGGCGGCGTGGGCCGGAACGGCCATGACGGCGATTTGCACTCTTGTCTCCCGGACCAGCTGGTTGAGGTCGGCAAAATCCTTGATGCGCAGCCCGTGACCGATTGGCTGCCCGATCTTCTGCAGGTCCTCATCCATGACGGCAACAATACGAAAGCCGCTCGATTCAAACTCCTGATAGTTGGCGATAGCGGTGCCGAGAGAGCCGGCACCGACGAGAATCACGGGCCAGATCGTGTCGACGTTGAGGATCTTCTGAAGCTGCCGGCAGAGGAATTCGATGTTATATCCGGTGCCCTGCTTGCCGAATTCGCCGAAGTGGCTGAGATCCTTGCGAATCTGAGCGGAGCTGATGCCGAGATGCTCGCCAAGCTCCTGGCTGGAGGTTACTTCGCGCCCGTCATCCGCCAGGAGGCGGAGGGTGCGCAGGTAGACCGGAAGTCGACCGATAACGATGTCGGGGATAGGGGCTTTACCCTGCTCTCTTTCGTCCTTCACCGTTTGCCTATCGCTTTCTCAAGATGAGTGGGTTCGAATGGGCAGTGCCTGCAGGATTCTGTCAGGGCCGTCGGGAACAGATGAACTGGTGGAAGTTGGGCCGAGCGGGCCGTTGGGCCCACTTTAGACTGGGAGATAATTCACCAAAGATAGCACAGACCGGGCTGGAGAGCAATTGAGGGGCAGTTTTGAGTTTCTAGTTTCTAGTTTCTAGTTTTTCATGTTCGGTATTTGGTGGGGGGTATGGTGATTGAGAGATTGACTAGTGTGGACAGACAGAGGATTGAGGGGTGGCCGAGCTTGCCGGCGGGGGCGAGCAGTGGAGGAGGCGTCGCTCAAATGCGCATGGTCTCGGAGTGGCCGTCGACGGCGAGGGCCTGGCCGGAGATGCGGGCGCCGTTGTCTGAACAGAGGAAGAGGATGGTTGCGGCGACATCGTCGGGAGCGATCAGCGTGCGCAGGGAACTCTTCTGGCGAAATGCTTCGCGGATTTCCTCTACGCTGACGCCGCGGGCTTCGGCCTTGGCGGCGTAGACGCCTTCGATTCGGGGTCCTTCGACAGAGCCGGGGCAGACTGCGTTGACGCGGATACCGAAGGGGCCCAGCTCCATGGCGAGGGTCTTGGTGAAGCCGATCAGGGCCCACTTTGAGGCGGCGTAGGGGGCGCGCAGGGGGTAGCCGTGCAGGCCGGCGGTGGAGCCGATGTTGATGATGGCGCCGCGGCCGCCTGCTTTGAGCAGGGGGATGGCGAGGCGTGAACAGTAGAATGCGCCGTTCAGGTTCACGTCGATGGTGCGCTGCCAGTCGAGCGGCGTGATGTCCTCGGTGTTTGCGGTGGGGCCGGAGATGCCGGCGTTATTCACCAGCACATCCAGCCCGCCGAGATCGCTTGCGACCGTTTGGAACACGGACTCCATCTGCCCGGGGTCGGCTACGTCGGCGCGGACGCAGGACAGCCGGTCGTGCGTGCCCTCCAACTGGGACAGAGCAGCTTCATCTATATCGCAGAGGCTAACGTGTGCGCCCGCCTGGAGGAAGTGTCCGGCTACGGTGCGGCCGATTCCGCCGGCTGCGGCGGATATGAAGACCCGCTTGCCTGCGATGCCCTTCATCAAGTAGTTCTCACAGATTCAGTTGCCCAGACCGGGGTTGGGCCACGGTTGCGCCCGTCGCCGGCTGCTATCCGTAGGCGCCGTGGGGCAGGAATCCAAGAATCCTGCGCAGGCGGTCACCGGCGCCGTCGTAGACGTGCTCGGGCATTGTGTAGTTCATGAACGGGTAGTACTTGTGTCCGACGATGCGGCGGCCGTAGGTAACCTGGGTGATGTAGCGGGTGCGCTGGCTGCGATTGGGGCCGCCGCGGTGCCAGACCTGGTTGTTGAAGAGGATCACGCTGCCGGCCGGTCCCAGGTTGTATTGGATGCGTTCTTCCCACTCGGTGCCGTCGAGCTGGCGGGAGGGGGGACTGGCACCGAAGAGATGGGAGCCGGGGATGGTCTCGGTGCCGCCGTGCTCGATTTCGATGACGTCGGTGAGATAGTAGTTGGCGGTGAAGAAAAGAACGGGCAGATGCACGTTGGCCGGGGGGGCGCCGTCCTTGACGATATAGTGGGGACGGTCGTCCTGATGCCAGCCATCGAGGCCGCCACCGGGCGGGGAGATGAAGGAGTTGTTGTGGATGACGTGGCAGTCGGTGCCGATAATCGATTCGGCTAGCGTGACCATCGGTTCCATGTCGAAGAGACGCAGGTTGGCGGAGCTGGTCTCGAACATGCGGTGGGCGAGGTGGGCGCGCTGGCTCTTGTTGTTGAGTCCATTGGGGTTGTCGCGCAGCGACACGTCGAGGTCGGCGCGCAGCTGGTCGGTCCATTCGGGGGGCAGCATGTTGCGAAGGAAGAGGCAGCCCTGGCGATGGAACTGTTCCACCCAGGCGTCGATCTGTTCGTCGCTGGCTTTTTTGCCGGCAAGATAGTCAGTACCCATTTTTTCTTCTCCCCTAGATAATCAGAATCCGTTTGGCGTCCTCAATTCGCAACCTGCTCACTCCGGCAGGCGGGGACAGTTAAGTCGATCAGAATCCTTGCAGAAGGCTGAGGTCGGCGACCGGCGCCGGGAGCCGGGCGATGCGCTGGATCAGGGCCTGGCGGGCCAATCGCAGTTCCTCCTCCTCGGCGTTCACGAGCACGGCATCGAAATAGCTGTTGATGGGCGCGGCCAGTTCGGCGAGGACGGGGCCCAGAAGTTCGGCAGTGTCGGCGGCCCCGTTCAGTCTGGCGGCCGCGCGGTCGCAGGCGCTGTGCAGGTCGTGTTCCACCTGCTCCTGGTAGGCGGCGGGGTGCAGGGGTAGCTCGTCACTGATGCCGCGGACGATGCGGGCACAGCGGGCGTAGGCGGTCAGGGTCTCTTCCCAGCCGGGGGAGGAGACGGCCGCGGCCAGATGGTGGACGGCGCCGACTGCCGCGAAGGGGTCATCGCCGCGGGCGGCGAGGACGGCGTCGACGACATCGGGCGGATGGCCGAGGTCACGGAGCTTCCTCTCGAGGCGGCGAATGACGAAGTCGCGGGCGTTGGGGACGGCATCGTCCGACAGAAGCGTTCCGTATTGGGAGGCAGCCTGCTGGAGGGCGGCGGTCAGGTCGAACGGGAGCTTGCCGAGGGTGAGCGTGTTGACGATGCCCAGGGCGGCGCGGCGCAGGCCGAAGGGATCGGCGCTGCCGCTGGGGGTGACGCCGACGCCGAAGAGGCCTACGAGGCTGTCCAGTTTGTCGGCGAGGCTGAGGGCAAGGCCGGCACTGCTGGCGGGAATGGTGTCGCCGTCGAAGCGGGGCAGGTAGTGCTCGCGGATGGCCTGGGCGAGGGCGGGGGGTTGGCCGCTGCGGAGGGCGTAAATTTCGCCCATTATCCCCTGCAGACTGGTCATTTCGACCACCATGGAAGTGACCAGGTCGGTCTTGCATAGCGCTGCGGCGTGGCGGGCGGTCTCGACATCCTGTTGGGCGGCGCGGAGCATCTGTGCGATCCGGGGGGCCAGGGACTGGAGGCGACCGGCTTTTTCGAGCATGGACCCGAGCCTGGCGTGGAATGTGAGGGTCTCAAGTCGCTGGGTAAAGGTGTCGAAGGGCCTGGCGGTATCCTGCTTGTAGAAGAATTCGGCATCGGCGTAGCGGGCGCGGATGACGCCTTCATTGCCCTGGCGCACGACGTCGGGATGTTGCAGGGTGTCGGCGTTGGCTATGGTGACAAAGCGGGGCGCCAGTGCGGGTTCGGCGGCCGCGTCCGCGGGTTTGGTGACGACGGGGAAGTAGCGCTGGTGCTTTTTCATCACCGCGGTGAGGATCGGCTGCGGCAGGTCCAGATAGCGCGTTTCAAAGGAGCCCAGTACGGCCTGGGGCGCCTCCACCAGATCGGTTACTTCGTCCAGAAGCTCCTCGTCCGGCTCCCACTGAAAGACACCCGGCGGGAGCGGTTCGGCGCCTGCCGTTTTGAGCTCGCGGGCGCGGGCGGCTGCTTTGTGCACGGCGCCGGCGATTAGGCTACGTCGTTCCTGGCGGTCGAGCTGGATGCCCTGGGCGGCGGCGTCGTCGAAGTAGCTGTCGGCGCCGGCGATGGTGAAGGTGGTGAATTCACCTGCGGGAAGGCGGGCCTGGGCGTCGCGGAAGCGGGGTCCACGGCTGTCGCGTCCGCTGCCGACATGGGCCCAGGACATGGGGATGACCTCGGAGCCGTAGAGGGCGACGATCCAGCGAAGGGGGCGGGGATAGCTCTTGTTGCTACTGTTCCAGCGCATGGTCCTGCCCCACTGCATGGCGTCGAGCAGGTCCTGGATGAGCCGGGGCAGGACGGCGGCGGCCGGCTGGCCTTCCAGTGTGGTCACGGCGTATACGTAGTTGTCGCGCACGATGAGGTCTGCGGGTTGAACGCCCTGGCCGCGGGCGAAGCCGGCGGCGGCTCTTGTGGGCTGGCCGCCGGCGTCGAAGGCGCGGTCGGCGGGCGGGCCGCGGCGTTCGACGATTTCGTCCTGCTGACGGGGGCTCAGGTCCTGCACATGCGCAACGAGGCGGCGGGTTGTGCCGGAGACGGAGAGATCTTCGTATGTCAGGCGAGCCTGATCCAGAAGTTCGGCCAGTCGCAGCTCCATCTGGTGGATGCCGACGGGTACATCGGCGGCGGGCAGCTCTTCGCTGCCCAGTTCGATGAGCAGGGACTGGGGCTCGGACGCTTGCTCGGATTCATTAAGCGATGCGGCGTCTTGTGTCCCATTGCTATTCTGCCCGCCCAGTTGGGTCTCGTGGCCGTTCTCAAGCCAGGGGTATTCCTCACGCTGGCGTTGCTCGACGTAGAGTTCGGAGATGCGGCGGGCCTGGTTGCGCATGGCGGCGAAGAATTTGGCGCGTTCGGTGACGCCGATGGCGCCGCGGGTGTCGAGAATGTTGAAGGCCTGGCTCTGGCGGAGGACGTAGTCGTGGGCGGGGGCGACGAGGCCGCGCTCGATGCAGGCTTCGGCTTCGGCGTTGTAGAGATCGCACAGGGTGCGCTGGCGCTCGACGTCGGCCAGCTCAAAGTTGTAGATACAGTGTTCGATCTCCTGCTGGCGGTAGATTTCGCCGTATGTGTGGACGCCGTCGAAGTCAATGGACCAGACTTCGGTGCGCTGCTGGAGATACATGACGATGCGCTCCAGCCCGTAGGTGATCTCGACGCTGACGGGGTCGAGGCTGACGCCGCCGGCCTGCTGGAAGTAGGTGAACTGGGTGATCTCCTGGCCGTCGAGCCAGACTTCCCAGCCGAGGCCCCAGGCGCCGAGGGCGGGCGATTCCCAGTTGTCCTCGACGAAGCGGATGTCGTGGCGGTCGCGTTGCAGGCCGATGGCTTCGAGGCTGCTGAGGTAGAGCTCCTGGGGGTTACCCGGATCCGGTTTGAGGATCACCTGGTACTGGGTGTGCATCTGCATGCGGTTGGGGTTTTCGGCGTAGCGGCCGTCGTCAGCGCGGAAGGAGGGCTCGACGTAGGCGACATTCCAGGGTTCGGGGCCGAGCACGCGGAGGACGGTGGCGGGATTCATGGTGCCGGCGCCCAGTTTTTCGCTGTGAGGCTGCCAGATCTGGCAGCCGTGCGCGGCCCAGTATTCGTGCAGACGGCGGATGGTTTCCTGCATTGAGGGGGTATCAGGCATTGCTCAACTCGATGGTAGTGGCTAAGAAGAGGTGTCTCACTGGTCTTGAAATACAGTCCATGTTATGTGCACTTGACGACGAAGCCGTTTTCCTTCACGGCTTTCCGGAAGAGATTTTCATCCAACTTAAGGCCGAAGCCGGGCGCGTCGGGCAGGCTGACCATTCCGTCATTCACGGCGTAGGCGGAGGTGTCCAGGCCAGGCGTGGAGAGCTCGTCCCATTCGACGAAGGCAAAGTTCTCGACGGCGGGGGCGAGGTGGCCGGAGACGAAGTTGCCCAGATGGCGGCCGTAATGATGGGGGGCGGTGCGCACGTTCCACGCGTCCAGTTTGGGGGCGGTTTGCAGCCATTTTGACAGGCCATAGCTGAAGATGTCGTACTGGATGACGTCTATGATACCCCTACGGGCGTAGTCCAGGAGGTGAGGGGAGGCCAGTCCTTCGCCGTCGGCGATGAGGACGGCCAGGCCTTCGCGCTCGATCCAGGCGTGCAGGTCCTCGTAGAGCTCGTCGTCCTCGTGAAAGGCCTCCTCCAGCCAGAAGAGGTTGCAGCCGGCGGTTTCGGTGAGAATATGTTTGGCGATGTTGAGGGTATAGCCGTTGTTGGCGTCGATGAGGATGACGGCATCGGGGCCGACGGCGGCGCGGACAGCGCGGACGACGGCGATGTCGCGGCGGTTGCCTTCTTCGCGGGGCATGTGACGGGCGCCACGGCCGACTTTGATTTTGAAGGCGCGGTGGCCGTTCTCGTAGCCGAAGCGGGCTTCGGCGGCGATCAGGGCTGCGCCTTCTTCGTGGGTGGGAAGGTGCAGGTCATCGATAAGCAGGGTGGTGTCGTAGCAGGGGACGCGCAGGGGCTGAGTCACAGTTTTGCCGGCGCGGTCAGCCAGGATCTGGTAGACTGGGCGGCCGGCGCGCTGGCCGAACAGGTCCCAAAGGGGGGTCTCGATGGCGAAGGCTTTTTGGTCGACGCCGTTTTCGGCGGTGATCAGTTGGTCAAGAGGCGTCTCAAGGAAGGACTCTGCCTGCTGTCGGGTGAGATTGCTGAGGCCGAAGCCGGCAACGCCGTCGGAAGTTGTGACGCGGGCCAGCGTAACAGGGGCTTCCCGACCGTGATCGTCTTTTTTGCGGGCGTTATAGCCGGCCAGGCGGGGGCGACGACCTACGAGAGTTCCCAGTTCGATTGAGGCAATGTGCGGGCCGGACACTTGCATTTCTCCTGAGCGACTTGCTTCACTGTCGGGAATTGTAGAAAAGATTGCGCGCCAGCGCCAATATTGTGATCCGCTTGTGTCAACGAGACGCTGGAATCGCTGTCAGGCCGGCGCCCAGGGACGGCTCCATTACTGGCGTACGGCAAAGCCGTTGGTAGAGACAGCCTGCTGGAAGCGTTCCTCGTCCAGGGTGAGGGCGAAACCGGGCGCGTCGGGCATGCGTACGTACCCCTCTTCCACCTGGTAGGCGGAGCCGTCGAGCCCGGGGGTGGTACATTCGTCCCACTCGATGAAGAGAAAGCCGTCGACGGCGGCGGCGAGATGGCCGGAGACATAGTTGCCGATGTGGCGGCCGTAGTGATGGGGCGCGGTCTTTACATCCCAGCCGTCCAGGATGGCGCCGGTCTTGAGCCAGCTGGTCATGCCGTGGCTGAAGATATCGTACTGGATGATGTCGACGAAGCCGTCGCGGGCGTAGTCGAGTAGCATGGGTGAGGCGAGACCCTCGCCGTCGGCGATGTTGGTGGACAGTCCTTCGCGCTCGATCCAGTCATGCAGGTCCTCGTAGAGCAGGCCGTCCTCGTGGAAGGCTTCCTCGAGCCAGAAGAGGTTACAGTCGGCGGTCTCGGCGAGGATCTGTTTGGAGATGTTGAGATTGTAGCCGTTGTTGGCGTCGATGAGGATGGTAGCGTCGGGGCCGACTTCGGCGCGCACGGCGCGGATGACGGCCACGTCGCGGCGGTTGCCTTCGAGGAGGGGCATGTGACGGGCGCCGCGGCCGACCTTGATTTTGAAAGAGCGGTGGCCGTTCTCGTAGCCAAAGCGGGCTTCGGAAGCGATGAGGGCGGCGCCCTCTTCGTCGGTGGCGAGGTGCAGGTCGTCGATGTAGAGGGAGGTGTCGTAGCAGCGGACGAGCGGGGGCTCGGAGACTGTCTTGCCGGCGGCTTCGGCCAGGAGCTGGTAGACCGGGCGGCCGGTGCGCTGGCCTTGCAGATCCCAGAGCGGGAATTCGAGAGAGGCGGCGCGCGGCGCGACACCGTTTGCCGTGTCGACGAGGTCTTCGACCTTTTCGCCCAGAAAGGCGTTGGCTTCCTGCTGGGTCAAGCGACCGCAGGCGCCGAATCCCGTTGTTTCGTCGGACGTGGTGATCCGTGCCAGGGGCACCCGGACTTCGTTGCCGTGAACGGGCCCGCGAGAGTTGCAGCCGGCCTGTCGGGGGCGCTGGCCTACGAGGGTGCCCCACTCAATGGCGGAGATCGTGGCATTGTTCATCGGGAGTCTTCCTCCTACTATCAGGTTTGGGGCGCCCCCTTTTTGGGGCGTAGGGCAAGCTTCAGCTTTCGCCGTAGCGAATGCCGGTGGGGACGACGTCGGTCTCCTCACCGCGGCGGATGGCTTCGGCGGTTTCGACGATATTGACGAGGTCGTGCTTGGGTTGGAAGCCGAGTCGCGTCTGAATCTTGGTCAGGTCGAGGGTAAAGTAGTTGGCCTCGGGCAGGCGGGCGTCGGCGTAACCCATTCCGTAGCGTTCGGCCAGCCAGGGGACGGCTTCTCCCCAGTCGATGATGGCGTCGCCCCCCAGCGTGAACTCTTCGCCTACGGCTTCCTCCCTTTCGATGCCCAGAACCAGACCGCGGGCGATGTCGCGCACGTCGCAGAAGTGCTGTTTATGGGGGACGCCATTGGGGTTGCGGCTGAGAAGGAGCCGATCTTCGCCGGTCCACTGGGCTCTGAGGTCGTCGAGCATTGTCTGCGTGTCCGGATCATCGCTGTTGTCCGATTTGTAGCGATCGTATGCGCCGCTGAAGGCGAGGCGCATGGGTATGCCGGCCTCGTTGAAGAATTCGCTGGGCTCGATCACGGTGGAGAAGCGGAAGGAGGTCGAAGGAACCTGGTACTGGTAGTAGTAGGCCATGGCGAGCTCTTCGCCGATCCATTTGGTGAGGAAGTAGGGCATATGGTGGTAGCGGGCGACCATCTCCTCGGTTACGGGCTCTTCAAAGTAGCGGCCGTAGTCCTCCAGCTTCCAGTAGACGGCCTCGGTGCAGGCGTAGACGAAGCGGTGGAGATTGGGACATTCGGTGCGGACGCTTTCGAGCAGGTTGAGCGTGCCCATGGCGTTGATGTCAAGGTACTGGCGGTTGTCGAAGGGGCCGCCGAAGGCTGCGGCGATGTGGTAGATGGCGTCAACGCCTTTGACGGCGCTGCGGACGTCCTCCAGGTTGCGCAGGTCGCCGGTCACGGTTTCGACGTTGGCGTAGGTATCCAACTTATGTGCGCGGCTGGCGTCGCCAGGATAGACGAGTGAACGAACGTCGTGTCCTTTGTCGAGGAGACGGGTGACCAGATTGGCGCCGATGCGGCCGGTGCCGCCGGTTACCAGGATTTTCATTGCGGGACCTTTCGGATTCTCTGGTTCAGGTTTCTGTGTTTCTCAGGAACTGATGAGAGCAAAGAGCACCGGCTGCATTCCGAGTGCGTATTTGTGAGCAGGATAGGACAGGCAACCAATTGCTAATTATCCGGTACCTGTAACTCCCTGCCAAACGGCGGGGGCGGCTTGGTGGCCGGGATTTTTGTCTGAATCAGGATTTGCTGGATTTACGGGGATTTTCAGGATAGCGGAGGAGGGAGAAATGCATTTGGGGCGATCTCTTAGCAAGGACAGATTGATTCTTTGTTGGGCTGGGGAGCGCGGCATCAACTTTTTCCGTAGCGGATGCCGGTGGGGACGACGTCGGTTTCTGCGCCGCGGCGGATGGCTTGGGCGGTGGCGATGACGCTGTTGAGGTCGTGCTGCGGTTCGAAGCCGAGGTGTGTCCGGATTTTGGTCAGGTCGAGCGTGTAATGGACTGGGGTCGGCAGGCGGGCGTCGGCGTAGGTGACGCCGAAGCGGTCGGCGAGCACAGGGACGGCCTCTCCCCAGTCGATGATGACGTTGCCGGCCAAGTTGAACTCCTCGCCGACAGCTTCTTCTTTCTCGATGGCCAGCAGGAGGCCGCGGGCGATGTCGCGCACGTCGCTGAAATGCTCTCTATAGGGGAGACCGTTGGGGTTGCGGCTGAGGAGGAGCTGGTCTTCGCCGGTCCATTGGGAGTGCAGGGTGTCGATCATTGCCTGGGTGCCGGGATCGCTGCTTTGCATGGACTTGTGCTGCTCGTAGGCTGAGCTGAAGGCGAGGACTTTGGGCAGACCGGCGTCGTTGAGGAACTCACTGGGTTCGAAGATGGTGGAGAAGCGGAAGGAGGTCGCGGGCAGGCCGTACTGGTGGTGGTAGGCCATGGTCAGCTCCTCACCGATCCACTTGGTGAGAAAGTAGGGCATCTGGTGGTAGCGGGCGGTCATTTCCTCGCGTACCGGTTCTTCGAAGTAGCGGCCATTCTCTTCGAGGCGCAGGTAGACGGCGACGGTGCTGGCGTAGACGAAACGGTGGAGATTGGGGCAGTGGGCGCGCACGCTTTCGAGCAGGTTGAGGGTGCCCATGGCGTTGACGGCCAGGTACTGGCGGTTGTCGAAGGGGGCCATGAAGGCGGCGGCCAGGTGGTAGACGGCGTCAACGCCGTGGACGGCGCGGTCTACGTCGTCGGGGTTGCGCAGGTCGCCGGTGACGGTTTCGACTGCGGTAAGGGCATCCAGTTTGTGGGCGCGGCTGGCGTCGCCGGGGTAGAGGAGGGCGCGGACTTCGTGGCCTGCGGCCAGGAGAAGGGGAACCAGATTGGCGCCAACCCGGCCTGTGCCGCCGGTTACCAGGATTCTCACGTTGGGGCCTTTCTGTGAGCATTTGCAGCCGGTGAAGGGATGGGCACCAGTGTATCAGAGTGGTACGGGGCATGTCTAGGAACTGCAGTGGTCAGTGGTTAGTGGTCAGTGGTTAGTTTGGGGTGTTGGGGGGTGTTGGAGTTTGGGGTGGGCTGGAAATGGGCGTATAACGGGGAATGAGTTTTTGAACCATATGATGACAGCCCAGGAATTGGAGGGAGCGGGTAATGAAGATTACGGATATGACGGTTGAGCGTTACGCGTGGCCGCGGCCGAAGCCGATCAGCAACGGGAAGTACACTTATGTGGACGTGAGCCTGAATCTGGTGCACATTTACACGGACGAGGGTGTTACGGGTGTGGGCTGGGGAGGCGGTACGGCGTCAGGGCAGGGGAGCGATCTGACGACGACGCTGATCGACTACTTCAAGCCGGTTGTGGTGGGGGAGAACCCGTTCAACTACCGGCGCATCTGGGAGGATATGTGGCTGCCGAAGCTGGTGGGGCGGCGAGGGCTGTCGACGCGGGTGATCAGCGCGATTGATATTGCGCTGTGGGACCTGATTGGGAAGGCTGTGGGGCGGCCTGTTTACCAGCTGCTGGGCGGCTACCGGGACAGCATTCCGGCTTACATTGCGGGCGGCTACTATGAGGAGGGCAAGGGTCTGCGGGAGCTGGCGGAGGAGATGGAGGAGAACCTGACGCTGGGGGCGAAGGCGATCAAGATGAAGGTCGGCGGTGTGCCGATCAACGAGGACGTTGAGCGGGTGCGGGTGGTGCGGGAGACGATCGGCCCGGATGTAAAACTGCTGGTTGACGCCAACAACGCGTACAAGGCGCACGAGGCGATCGAGATGGCGCGCAAGATGGAGAAGTATGAGCCGTTCTGGTTCGAGGAGCCGGTGGCGCCGGATGATTACCGCGGGCACGCCCGCGTTGCACGGTCGACTTCAGTTCCGATCGCCACTGGTGAGAATGAGTACACGCGGTATGGATTCCGGGACCTAATCGAGCGTGAGGGGGCGGCGATCATCAATGCGGACGCGCAGATTCTGGGGGGCATTACGGAGTTCATGCAGGTGGCGGCGCTGACGTCGGCTGAGGACCTGGTGATCGCTCCGCACGGGGCGCAGGAGGTACATGTCCACCTTGTATGCGCCATCAATAACGGGTTGATCCTGGAGTTTTACCGGGAGACGGTGGACCCGCTGCGCATGCAGATTTTCGAGGAGACGATGAAGCTGGACGCGGACGGTAATGTGGACGCGCCGGACCGTCCGGGGCTGGGGATCACGCCGAATTACGAGCTGCTGAAGAAGTACCGGGTAGGGTGATCGGGTGAGGTCTTCGAATAGCCAGTGCAGGTCTCGTTGACACTTAGGGAAGGCCGTTCAGAATTCATTGAGAAATGAACGCCTGCGGGCCTGGTCGAGATGCACTTGGCTTGTATCTTGTGATAAAGAAAACCGATTGATCCGCGAAGTCACGCGAAGGGGCGCGAAGAACACCGATTGGGTACCGGATATTCTTCGAAGGACCCAGTAGTCCTTTGCGGGTTAGCGGCATTTTGCTCCCTGAGATCTCTGTTCTGACAGAGGCCAGTGAGCTCTAATTCAAGAGTTACGACTTGGCTCCGCGCCAAGTCTTATCAGACCGGCGTGGTCCATGTCAATGCCGGAGAGTTCGGGTCGATGGGCGTAGAGCTTTATCGGATGGTACAGGTACAGCCAGTGTGGGTTGTCGTGCAGCCAGGATAGACAGCGGCTGTAGGCTTCTCTCCTTTCGCCGTTGTCAACAGTCAGGTGGGCGGCATCGATCAGTTGGTCGGCCTGGCTATCCTTAACACCTTGCCACCAGAGTCCCTGTGTCTGGCTGGAGATCTTCTCTTGCAGCACGCGGTAGGCGCTTAACGGGCTTGAATCGAACAGGGCGATATGGCCGATGCGTTTTTGGCTGGTGTCCATGGCGTATTTGGGGCGGTCGGTCTCTTCTTCAATGCGGACAGGGATGCCGATGCGAGCGAACTGCTCTTTGATCAGCGCCGCCACTTGGGGTGCGCGATCGGGGATGACGAGCGGCGTGCGCAGGAGCAGTTCGTCCGGCATTTCACAGGCGTCGAACAGCTTTTGGGCGCGCTCGGGATCATAGCCGTGGGGACGCAGGGAATCAGCGAATCCGTAGTGAAACGGACTGACGACGGTCGCCGCAGGCTCGGCAAGGCCGGGCCAGACGCTGTCGATGATTTCGTCCACGTCGACAGCCAGATTGATGGCCAGACGGGCTTCGGGCTGGGAAAAAGGGATTTCATAGCCGTTGAGGAAAGCGGTCACGGACAGTGTGTTTGTGGTCTTGCGCAAGGTCAGTCCGTCGTTTTCGGGAATGGACGGCAGCAGTTCAAGCCCGGTGGCCAGATCTACCTGGTCATTCAGCAGGGCGTCATAGCGATCTGACGCGGACGCTGTCTGCGAGATGATCAGTTCGGAGAACTGCGATTCATAAACGGAACTGTCCACGCTTGACAGCCGAAGCAGTTTGCTCTCCGCGTACTCTTCGAACCGGAAAGGACCTGTGCCCACTGGCGGGTCGGCGGTGCCGGTCTGCTTCCCCACGTAGACTGCGGCGAAGATGTCGGCCAGGTCGCCCGTTGGAGAGGAACTTTCGACCTGCAGCTGCGTTTTGCCTACTGGTTCAAAGCGCAGCGGTTCAAAGTAGGGAGAATAGACGCCGCCCATACCAAATGAGCCGCCTGCGCCCCGCATCCGTTCCAGACTTTGGGCGACGTGCTCACTCGTGCAGGGTGAGCCGTCATGGAAGCGGGCGTCATCACGGATGGTGAGCAACCACACGCGCCCGTCGTCTCGGACCTCGTAAGAGGTGATCAGCCCCGGCATAACGCGTCGACCGCGCCAGTGCATGAGCGGTTCGTACACCAGTGCGAGGATGGTCTGCAGGTCGGGCTGATCGGTGGTGAATTCCGGCTGAAGCAGGTTCACTTGCGATTGGGCGATTCGCAATCGGGTCACTTGCGCGCCTCCTCTGCTTGTACAGATGCATGCACGGCGAGAGTCCTCCTAACCGAATGGCGAATCGCGCTTGGAAGGCGCGACGGCGAAATTGGGGTCAGGTCTGCAGTTTGGGATCGAGTCTGTCGCGCAGCCAGTCACCGACGATGTTGATGGAGAGAACGGCCGTCATGATGGCGAGGCCCGGAATGGTTGCCACCCACCAGGCGACGGCCAGGTAGTTCTTGCCTTCGGCCAGCATCAGGCCCCAGGATGAATAGTCGAGGCCGCCCGGTCCCAGGCCGAGAAAACTGAGCGCGGCCTCGGCGATGACCATTTTTGCAAACTCAAAGGAGGTGAGGACGATCAGCGGCGCGGCGACGTTGGGGAAGATGTGCCTGAGCATGATGCGGGCGTCGCCAGCCCCGATCGCCTTGACCGCCTCGACATATTCGACCTCTTTGAGGACGAACACTTTCGAACGTACAACTCTGACATAGGCCGGCCAACCCCCAATAGCGAGGACGATGATCATGTTCACGAGGCTGGGGCCCAGTACGGCGATCACGGAGATCGCCAGCAGTATGAAGGGGAAGGCAAGCTGCACATTGACGAACCAGTTAACGATGTCGTCGAACATGCCGCCGTAGTAGCCGCTCAAGACACCCAGCACAGTTCCGATCAGTACAGAGATGAGGACGGCTATCGTGCCGACGCTCAGAGAGATCCTTGTGCCGAAGACCAGCCGGGTCAGGATATCGCGTCCCAGGTGGTCGGTCCCAAGAGAGTGACCGGGCGTGAGGGGAGGCAGAAACCTTTTGGCAAGTTCCTGATGGTCAGGCGTGTAGGGCGCTACGTTCGGTGCAAATGCAGCCAGACCGATCATGATGATGATCACGGCGGCAAACGGGATCATGCCTCTGTCACCGGCTCTAACTTTCATCGCCTGGCTGCTCAACTCAGGTTGACCCTGGGGTTCAGGAATGCGTACGACAGATCGACCAGAAAGTTGATTATCACATAGATTGAGGCCACGACCAGGACCGCAGCCTGAACGACCGGATAGTCGCGACCGTAAATCGCGTTCACGGAGAGGCGGCCGATACCCGGCCAGGCAAAGATCGTCTCAGTGATGACGGAACCGGCCAGGAGTGCGCCCAAGTCGAGGCCGATCAGGGTCACGAGGGGAATGACCGCATTGCGAAAGGCGTGACGCCAGAGAACGACGCGTGCGGACATGCCCTTGGCCCTGGCGGTCATGATGTACTCGGCCTGCAGGACTTCCAACAGCTCGGATCGAAGCAGCCGGGCGGTGCGGGCCATGTTGAACATGCCCAATGTGATGCCGGGCAGAATGAGGCTGCGCCACCCGGCGCGGGTGCCGGTGGCGGGCAGCACGCCAAGGTTCACGGCGAACACGAGAATCAGGAGGATGCCGAGCCAGAACACGGGCATGCTCTGACCGATAAGGGCCGCGCCCATGACGGTCCTATCGATCCAGGTGTTGCGCTTGACTGCTGCCAGCACACCGAATGGAAGTGCGACGATGAGAGAGAAGGCGAGGGCGGTAAGCGCAAGTCTTGCGGTTGCCGGCACGCGTTCCAGTGCAAGGTGCAAGGCGTTTTCGCCACTACGCAGTGACTTTCCAAAGTCCCCGCGCAGAACGCCGGAAAGAAAGTTCCAATACTGTACGGGAAGGGGGCGGTCGAGGCCGTGCAACTTGCGTAACGCCTCAAGCTCTTCGGCTGTCGTGTCGATGGGAGCGAGCAGGCGAATCGGATCGCCGCTCAGGTGCATGAGGGCGAAGACGACGATGGAGACGCCCAGAAGAATGGTCAGCGACTGCCATGCCCGTCGAATGACATAGGACCAGAAGTTGCTCAAGGGCTACTTTCCTCAGTCCAGCGTTGGACATCGATGAAATTGAACCGACCAAGTTTGATCGTGGGGGCGAGGACACAGGTCGGAAACCACAATTCGTCGGTAAATTGAACTTTTCGCTCTCTTGATATACCTTCGACCGTCGCGAAGGCCGAAAACATCCGATCCATCCAGCGGAAATTACGAATGGGGCCGGAAACGCGGCCGTTCTCGACCAGGAAGAGTCCGTCGCGGGTGGTGCCGGCCATGTGTCCCTCCTTGCCCGACAGAGGCGAGACGAAACCGTGGAACCGGCTCACGAGCACGCCGTATTCGGTGGACTCGATCAGATCGGAGACGGAACTTTCGCCGCCCTCGATCACGAGGTGCTGCGGCGAAGGACCGAACTCATTTGCGGGCATCTGCGCGTGGCCCGTGGGGGCGCGGCCAAAGCTGGCTGCGCTGGTGAGGTCGTGAGCGATGCCTTTGGCCACGCCGTTGACGATGAGGTCGAGACGCTCCTTGTCAACGCCTTCGTAATCGAATGGCATTGGGGGCAGGCCGTCGGTCATCATCTCGTCGTAGACGGTAATTGTGTCTGAGGTGATCTGCCGGCCGAGATTGTCAAAGACGATGTTGTCACGATTGCCGGCAGATTGCGCGCCCCAGACGCCCAGGCTCCTGAAATTCAGGTGGAAGAACAGCTGCGCGACGGCAGGCGGCTCGAGAATGGCGGTCATGGGTCGGGCTTCAATCAGTTTGGGGCGGCGGCCCATCAGACATTTGACGGCAGCCTGCCTGGCCTGATCTTCGGCATCCAGCGCCTCAATGTCGCGGCCTATCCACGTATTGTAGCCCGAAGCGTTGTTCGCCGCGTCCAGCGCCACGGCCACCAGCGCGATGATTGAAAAGGGAGCGTAGCGGCGCAGTCCAGCAGAGTTACCCACCGCCATTTCCAACCGGCGCACCCTGACGTTGCCGGCACCGTTCAGGCCACAGCTGCGGAAGAGGTTGCAGACTCGATCGACGATATGGGCGCGCTCTTCTGCTCCGCAGCTCGCTGTAGCCGGGTTAAAGGTAACCACGCCCCGGCGTTCAACTGTTGAAGGAGATTTCAAGGGGTATGTGAAGTCGGGCAGTGCGGCGCTGGGGGAAACGGTAGCGGCTAACTCCTCAGAGCGAAACAGCGCCCGCTTCACTGCATCTTCAGAGAGATCATTGCTCTTGACAATTACCAGCCGGCCATCCCAGACGGTGCGGAAGTAGATCTGGTAGTGTGTTTCGGTCACGTTCTGGTGAATGGCGAGGTTGGCGAAACGCGTCAGATCTGTGTTTTCCGCCGCAATCAGGACTTCGGTGGCGTCGGCGGGACTTGCCTGCAAGCCGAACTCGATTGCCTCCAGAGCCTGATCTTTGCCGAGGGGCATGTCAGACCTATTGTCGGTGCTCATCCGATGCCTCCTCCAACTTTGACTTGCTCGAAGCGGGCCGGCGGTCCACCTTGTCCGGTGGGGATGAACTGCCAGGGAAGCCCCTTACCGCAGCTGGAGATGCCCACCACCCGGTCCTCGCCGGGGCCGGCGATTCCACTGCAGTTGCGCCAGAAAATGGGCGCCTCCCCGTAGATGACCGGGTTCTTGACCAGGCCGACGATTTTGCCGCCGCGAATTTGCCACCCGCGTTCACCCATGAAACTGAAGGTGAGCCGCTTGTCGTCGATATCGCCGCCCTTGAAGGTCTCGATGTAGAGTCCGTCGTCGGTCTCAGAGATGAGCTGATCCCGTGTCGATTGCCCGGGCACGAGAGACAGATTGGTGATGCGCACCATGGGGATGCGATTCCAACTGCTGGCGCGGGCGGTGCCATTGCTGGGTAATTCCAGTTCGGTGGCACATTCGCGCGACATCAGGTAGTTTGAGAATACGCCGTCCTTAATGATGGGAATGCTCTGGGCTTTGACACCCTCATGGTCATAGCCATAGGTAGCGACCGCCTTTGGCCGGGTTGCGTCGGCGACCATATTCACCAACTCGGACGCGTACTGGAATTCGCCAAGGTGGTGGACTTGCAGGAAACTGGGCCCGAAGTTGTCCGACTCGTCACCCAGGGCGCGATCCATTTCGATGGGATGGCCCATGGTCTCGTGAAGCACCATGCCAACAAGCGTCGGGTCCAAGATAACCGTTGAGACAAGATCGCTGCAAGGGGGAGCGTCCAGCAGTTCGATCGCTTCATGAACCATTGCGGCGGCGGCCTCAACCGGTTTGAGAGCCCGGACCAGCTCGAATCCTCCACTTCCAAAATCGGTATGACTATAGGGATAGGTGCGGCGAAAGACCTGGCCGCGATCGGAGACTGTGACGGCCAGACCTGCACCGGTCAGGGTGATTGTTTGCCCGATTTCGGTACCTTCCGATGTGACCAGCTGCGATATCTCGCGGCGGAAGTCGAGCTTGGCCTGGGTCTTGGACACTTTGTCGCTGGCGCCGGCCATGGCCTGCATGATGGCGTGGACCATCTCGACCTTTTCGGCGACAGGCATTGTGAACGGGTCCTGTTCACAGGGCGTTTCGTAGGTCGCCTGGACGGGGGGTTTTTCAGCCAGCCTGACGGTGCGCGTGCGACGGGGCATAGCCCGGGCGAGCGAGATTGCTTTGCCGACCGTTTGCGACGGCTGCTGTTGGGAAAGGTTGTCGCTGGCGAATCCCCACTGGCCGTCTACGAGGACGCGGATTCCGAATCCGCAGGTAGTGAATTCGGAGACGCCGGCTGCGCCGTCCGTACCGTTTATCGCCTGCTGGGACTGATCTACGACGCGGCCTTCGGCATACTGCGCGCCCATGGACACGGCCATCGATACCAAGTCGCGTGCGAGGTTTATCATCCGGTTCGCTCCGTTCCAGACCTGCTGAATTGTTGTTCGGTTGGGAAAGAGGCCCCCTCCCCGGTACTCAGTGGGGAGGAGGCCTTTGCATCAGGCGCCATTCATAAACAGAGGCCTCAGAAGATCAACGGTCTCCAGTCACGTCTATGGAGGCGTCGATTTTAAGGCGGCCGTCCGGAAAGGGTGCGAAGTTCTGGACGCGGTCGTGGACGCCCCACAGAATGTATTGCTGGTGCAGAAATACGACCGGCGCGTCTTCACGGAAGTATTCGACAGCCTCCCTGACGATTTCGCGACGGGCTTCGACGTCGGTTTCATTGATAGCGGCGTCGGACAGCTCATCGAACCTGGCGTCAGGGTGCTGATCGTTGGGGTGGGTGGAATGCCAGATGGAGAGCATGCGGGCGGCGTCGGGCACGGTCATGTAACCGAGCAGGAAGACCGGGCCACCTTCATGGCTGTACTGCTCCTCGCTGAACACGCCCCATTCGAGAGTGTCCACGGTGGCATTGATGCCAACTTCCTTCAACTGTCCGGCCACAGCCTGGGAGATTTCGGCATCCATCATATAGCGGCCGCGCGGGCTGACGATGCGCAGGTCAAAGCCATCGGGATAGCCGGCCTCAGCCAGCAGCTCTTTGGCCTTGTCAGGGTCGTAGGGATAGGCCTCAAGGGCGGCCTGATAGCCCCAGTATTCCTCGGACAGAACTTGCCCCTCGAGCTTCTTGCCGAAGCCGTCAAGGATGTTGGCGATAATCGCATCCTTGTCCACGGCATAGTTGATTGCCTGGCGAACCCGGCGATCGGTGACGGGGGTGTCGATCTTGGTATTGAACAGCAGGAAAACGGAACGCATACCGGGACGGCTGACGACGCTGAGGCCTTCCCGGTTCTCGACTTCCTGCACGGTGGCCGGTTGCAGGTCGGTGGCGATATCTGCCTCGCCGGCAAGGAGCGTGGCCACCCTGGAGGCGATGTCGGGAACGGTGCGGAAGGTCAGCACATCGATCTCGGGCTCATCACCCCAGTAGTTCGGATTCTTGCGAAGCGTGATGTGATCGTCCTTCACCCATTCTTCGAGTACGTACGGCCCGGTGCCAACGGGATTGGAGGCAAAATGCTCCGAGCCGTGTTCGGTGATGTAGCCCTCCGGCACAATCGGGAATTTGGCGGTGACATAGAGGTCAAACAGGGGGATGATGCCATTGGTGTGGAAGTTTACGGTCAGGTCATCCACGATTTCCACACTGGAGACGTAGCGTGTCTCGCCTTTGCGCATGGAATCGCTTTCGGGCGCCATGACGCGGTCGAAACTGAACTTGACCTGCTGGGCGTTGAGTGGTTCGCCATTGGAGAACTCGACCCCTTCGCGCAGCTTGTATTGCCACACGGTGGGCTCGATCTGCTCCCATGAGACCGCCAGATTGGGCTGGAGGGTCATGCTATGGTCGTAGTCAAGTAGTGTCTGCTGAATGTGGTTGCCGACATTCACGATTACCTGGGCGGTGACCCATTGCATGTCCATCGTCCACGGTTCCGTTCCCTGGACGATCACCAGCTCCTTCTCCGCTTCCATTGCTTCCTGACCATCTGCCTGCTGGCCCGCCGCAGAAGGTGCAGGTTGGGCGACACACCCAACAAGGACCATCGCTGCTATCAGGACATAGGCTAGCGGAAACATCAGCTGTTTCTTTCGCATCACTCTCTTGCCTCCTTTTGGCTGAATGTGATGAGGTACTCTTGCTCAAGAAAACCAGAAAGAACGTACCGAGTTACAGTTGGCCTCAAACAGTTGCACGCAGTTCCCACCTACACATTTTGCATTGCGTCTGCAGAAAGTTGGTCCATGACAGGTCTTGAGAGCACTACGCTGCCTCAAGGAAGGTGATGGCGTTACAAACAGTGATGGATGAGTCCAATAGGGCGGATACATGAATTTTCAATAGACTACCGAACCGGGCCAGCCCAGAAAGGGACGAAACCGTTTGCATTGGCATTGCTTTCACTGCGGAAGGGACGCCTTTCGCAAAAGGAAGGGGAACCGAGGCAGAGTTGGCAACGCGAATCGAGATTCGAAGAGAGTGGGAAAGCATGCTGTCAGAGGGAGCGGGGTCTGGTACTCCAGATTCGTCTCTATGACCCTAGTTCCCGGTCGCACTCCCCCACATTTGGTTGGACTGGAACCAGATGGAGAATCGAACTTCCGGCGTGTATAAATGTAATATAGTAGCTGTCCGGGCTGCTGTCAAGGAGTTGTTTTCGTCGGCCATGGCACTGTCGAATTGGCGTCGGGCATTTGAAGTGCGGGAACTTCGATGCCCGAATTACGGCATCAGTCTTGCGCAGGGGCGTGGGGCGCGGTGTTTGGTAGGGAACCTTCTTGTCCATGGCACCACCGGGTCCGCGTTCCACATTGCTTCGGCTGCCACGTGTGCAACCCTTTTTGTGGGGCAAGATGGAGCAGGTACAGGGCCTGCCCCTACCGGAGGTTACGGGGGTGACGGAGAGGGTGACGCGTATGGGGGGTGGGCAGGTGCGAGGGTTGCCCCTAGCGGAGGGTTGAGGGGGGGACGGGGAGGTGGGCGCGGGCGCGAGTACGAGGGCAGGCACAAGGCCTGCCCCTACCGGTGGTTGAGGCCTGGGACGGGGAGGTGGGCGCGGGCGCGAGTACGAGGGCAGGCACAAGGCCTGCCCCTACCGGTGGTTGAGGCCTGGGACGGGGAGGTGGGCGCGGGCGCGAGTACGAGGGCAGGCACAAGGCCTGCCCC
>JAPOVP010000038.1 GCA_026708085.1 Caldilineaceae bacterium | reverse complement strand
GCGGAGCCCCCGCACAAGGGAGGGCCGAATAGGCCCGACCGCACAACTGCAGTGGTCAGTGAACAGTGGTCAGTGGTTAGTGGTTAGTGGTCAGTGGCCGGTGTTCAGTTGATTGGGGGTGGGTTGAGCTGGGTAATTGCTATTGTTGGAGGTCGTCGAAGAGGATGGCGTGGACGACTTTGGGGCCGTGGACGCCGGTGGTGAGGTTGCCTTCGAGGTCGGCGGATTTGCTGGCGCCGGTGATGATGGAGAGGTTGCGGCTTTGGCGGAGGTAGGCGTCGAGTTTGCCGGCGTGACGCATGTGGGCGAGCCAGTCTTCGCCGGTGGCGTAGAGCCGGCTGAAGGGGATGACGACGAGGTGGCGGAAGGGGGTCAGGCTGGCGGCGCGGGCGTTGGGGCCGCGGCCGCCGACGACGAAGGAGCCGGTGCTGGCGAAGGCGGCTTCGGCGGTGGTGATGCCGGCGCGGACATAACGGATGCGTTCGCGCTGGTCGGGGTCGTGGAGGTCGGTGGGTTGGATGAGCTTGAAGCCGAGCTCCTGGAGGATGGGGGACAGGCCTTCGATCTGCAGCTGGTCGAGCGGCCAGCAGAGGACGTCCCAGTCCTCGGGGCGTTCGGCGTCGGTGGTCTTGCGGGCGGCCTGCTCCTCTTCGAGCCAGAGCTGCAGGCGGGAGACGACGGAGAGGCGGGCTTCGGTGACGGTTTCGAGGAGCTCGCAGCTGCCCTTGACGGCGTGCAGCTCCTGTGCGAAGCGATGGGCCTGCGCCCAGATGTCGCCGTCGACGTGGGTTACGGTCATGCGTTCGGTGTGGGTGAGGGGTTCGCTGTGCGCGGGCGGGAAGGGGAGGTGGGGCTGGCGCAGGGTCTCGCGGAGGCGGGTCAGGATTATGTCGCGAACGGTCATGTTTCGTCAGTCCAGTGCTCAGCGTGAGGCGGCGGACAAATTGGAGAGAATCTCAGGATTGGTTACGCAGTTTTTTGCGTTGGCGCCACCATTCGCGGAAGCTTTTGGGGGCGAAGGGGGCGAAGTCGCGGTAGGCGGTCCAGCCGTTCAAGGGAGGCGGCATGAACTTGATGTTGCCGCCGCTCATGCCGGCGTAGAGGTTGGAGCCGATGCTGGCCATTTTGCCGAGGTTTTCGTACATGCGGCGGCTGGACATGAGGCTGGCGTAGCTCTTGATGCCCCAGGCTTCGGACTTGGGAGAGGCGCCTTCCTGTACGAGATCGGAGCGCAGGTCGAGGAGGAGGCGGGGCAGGTCGATCTTGACGGGGCAGGCCTCGCGGCAGGCGCCGCAGAGGGAGGTGGCGTGGGGAAGCTCTTTGAACTGGGCGATTTCAGGGGCGAGGGCGGGTGAGATGACGGCGCCGATGGGGCCGTTGTAGGTGCCGCCGTAGGCGTGGCCGCCGATTTCCTGGTAGACGGGGCAGGCGTTGAGGCAGGCGCCGCAGCGGATGCAGAGGAGGGCTTCGCCGTAGCCGCGCGCCAACATGCGGGAGCGGCCGTTGTCGAGGAGGACGACGTGGACCTGCTCGGGGCCGTCGACGTCGCCCTGCTGGCGGGGGCCGCTGGTCATGGAGCAGTAGACGGTGAGCTGCTGGCCGGTGGCGCTGCGGCAGAGGGCCTGGAGCTGGAGGAAGGCGTCTTCGACGGTGGGGACGAGTTTTTCGATGCCCATGACGGCGACGTAGACGCGGGGCATGCTGGAGACCATGCGGCCGTTGCCTTCGTTGGTGACGATGCAGATGGTGCCGGTTTCGGCGATGGCGAAGTTGCAGCCGCTGACGCCCATGCCGGCGGCGAAGAACTCCTCGCGGAGCCGGGCGCGGGCGAGGGAGGTCATCTTGGTGGGCTCGCGCGTGGGCGGCATGTCGAGTTTTTCCTGGAAGACCTCGGCGATCTCTTCCAGGCGTTTGTGGATGACGGGGGCGACGATATGGCTGGGGGGTTCGTCGGCGAGCTGGATGATGTATTCGCCGAGGTCGGTTTCGACGACGCGCAGGCCGGCCTCTTCGAGGGCGTGGTTGAGGTGAATCTCCTCGGTTGCCATGGACTTGGCCTTGACGACCAGGTTGGCGCTGTTCTGGAGGGCGATGTCTTTGACGATGGCCTGTGCGTCTGCGATGCCCCCGGCCCAGTGGACGGTGCAGCCGTTGCGGGTCAGGTTAGTCTCGAGCTGCTCGAGGTAGTCGGGCCAGTTGCTGAGGACGTGCTCCTTCATCTTACGCACCTGGGTACGCAGCTGCTGTCCCTCGACGGCGTCCATGGAGGCGAGACGTGCATTGGTCATGCGGTCGGTGGCTTTGCTGACGGCGACGCGAAGATTGGGGTCGCTGAGGGCCTGTTGGACGCGGTCCTTGTAGGGGGCGTGGATGTCTACTTGCATGGTCGCGGCTTCCTGGTGGCCGGTCGGGACCTGATGGGTGCGGACACGGTCAGACGTCCCAGCGGCGGGGGTGGTCGGGTTGCGCGGGCGCGGGCTGGGAAGGCGGGCGCAGCGTGCGGCCGAGATGGTTGTTGAGGATTTCGGCGATATGGTGGGCGCGGCAGGCGATGCCTTCGCGGCTGAGGATGCCGTTGATGTGGGTCATGCAGCTGACGTCGCAGAGGGCGATGGCATCGGCGCCGGATTGCTCGGCATTGCTGGCCTTGGCTCGGCCCATGGCGGCGCTGATGCCGCTGTTTTTGATGGCGAAGAGGCCGCCGAATCCACAGCAGTCATCGGCGTGGGGCAGGTCGACGACTTCGAGACCTTCGACGCCGTCGAGCAGTGTGCGGGGTTGCCGGTCGACGCCGAGCTCGCGATAGAGGTGGCAGCAGGGATGGTAGGCGGCCTTGCCCTGCAGCTGTGCGCCGGTGTCGACGATGCCGAGGACGTCGACGAGGAATTCGGTGAGCTCGAAGGTGACCGATGCCAGGCGCTCGGCCTGGTGGGCGAGGTCGGTTTCCTGGGATTCGTGGAAGATCGGTTCGAAGAAGTGGCTTGTCATGGTGGCGCAGCTGCCGGAGGGTGCGACGATTGCATCGACTTCGCCGCTTTCCACGAGCGGCGCGAAGATCGCGAGGAAGCGGCGGGCGAGTTTGCGGGCTTCGTCGCGGTAGCCGGCGTTGAAGGCGGGCTGACCGCAGCAGGTCTGCTCTTCGGGGAAGACGACCTCGACGTCGTTCTTTTCGAGGAGCTCGCAGGCGGCGATGCCGACGCCGGGGTAGAGCATGTCGACCATGCAGGTGACGAAGAGGGCGACTCGTTTGGGTCTTTGTTGGAATGAGGCCTTGTGCATGGGGAAGGTCAGTGGTCAGTGGTTAGTGGTCAGTGGTCAGAAACTGAGGTGATTGGTGGCGGGTATCAGGCTAGAGCAGTTAGTTCGGTTTGGTAGGGTAGGGTGGTTACTTCCAGGCGGCGGTCGTGGACTATGCAGTTGACTTCGGTGCGGATGCCGAGTCCTTTGGGCTGGCCGGTGTTGTCGAAGTCGAGGTGGGGGAGATAGATGCCGGGTTCGATGGTGAACATGACGCCGGGGATGAGTGTACGGCGGTCCTGGGTTTCGACGTTGTCGATGTTGACACCGTTCCAGTGGGTGTTGGGTCCAAGGCTGTGGCCGGTGCGGTGGAGGATGCCCTCGGCGTAACCGGCGTCTTTTATGACGGCGCTGACGGCGTCGTCGACTTCGTAGCCGTGAATAGTTTTGCCGGCTTCGAAGGCCGAGTTTATGACTTTGACCGCAGTGTCGCGTGCCTGGGCGACGACAGAAAAGACGCGGCTGGCGGTTGGGGGCGGTTCGGCACCGCAGTAGGCGGTCCAGGTGATGTCGGCGTAGCAGTCGTCGGGATTGTTTTTCTCCTTGGCCCAGAGGTCGATCAAGAGCACATCACCGGCTTGAATCGAGCTGTGTTGCCGGGCGCTGGGTGCGTAGTGGGGGAGGGCGGCGTTGCCGTTGACGGCGACGATGGGATCGTGGTCCCAATCGAGATCGGCAGCGCGGAACTGGTCGACGATGAGCTGCTGGACGTTGTACTCGGTGATCTTTTGCTGCTGTGCCAGGGCGTGGGCCACGAAGGCGAAGGCGGCGTCTTTGGCGGCGAGCACGTGAGCGGCGGCGCGGCGGTGGCTTTCCATCTGCCGGGTCGTGAGCACGGCTTGTACGATTTGAACGAGGTCGGCGCTGCTGACGATGGTTGCGTCGGTTGCGGTGCGCACCATCTCGAGGGTGCCGGCGTCGACGTTACTGACGTAAGGGATGGCGCCGCGGGGGCTGTATTCCATGGCGATGCGACTGGAAGGATCCTGCGGCAGGATGGTGCGCAGTTTACTCTCCATCTCCTGCCAGCCGACGTAGAGGTGGAGCGGGCCAGCCATTTCGGGGGGTATTGAACTGAAGGTGGACTGTTCGATTGCGTGGACGAGCCATTGGGGTTCGCCCTCGGCAGGGATCCAGAGCAACCAGCGGCGAGTTCCGGTGGATTCGAGCTCGGCGACGGAGGCGGCGATGGGGTTCTGGCCGCGAAAGTCGTAGAGGAGCCAGCCGGTCAGGTTCTGCTGGCGCAGGTGGTTGCGGATGGATTGCAGCTTCACGGGTGCCGTCCCTAGTTGGCGTCGCTGGGTGCGTTGTGTTGTGACGAGCGCTATCTGGTCAATAGGTGATAGAGAATCGGGATCTGCCGACATTATTCCACGAAGTGGCGATTAGGTCTAGTTTCCGGCAGTGGTCAGAGACGGCCGGGAGGTTTGCTGGCGAGGCGGAAAACTGACCGAAACTGGGTGTTGACACAACACTAGAACATATGTACAATATGGGTGTATCAGATTTGGAGAGCCCTGACGGGCCACAGACGCGATGAATCGATCCAATTGCAGATGAAATGAGGGGACTGTACAATGTATCAGCAGATCACTTTGGTTGGAAATCTGGGCAATGATCCTGAGATGCGGCACTTGCCGAGCGGGGATCCTGTAACGAATTTCAGTGTTGCCGCCTCGCGGTCGTGGACAGGCCAGGACGGGCAGCGGCAGCAGAAGACGGTCTGGTTTCGGGTGTCTGCGTGGCAACGCCTGGCCGAGACGTGCAACCAGTATCTCTCGAAAGGCCGGCGCGTGCTGGTTGTCGGCGAGTTGGAAGAGCCTTACATTTGGACGGACGACGAAGGCAATGCTCGGGCCATCTTGAAGGTTCGGGCGCGGAATGTGCAGTTTCTCAGTTCGCGGGAGGAAGGTAACGTCATTTCGGAGGGGCAGGCTGCGTATGGGAATGGGCAGCATGCTCCCAGTCCGGAATTGAACGGCGGAGAGGGGATTCCGTTTTAGAATTGCATATTGGCGTGACGTGTACCGGGAAGACAGGGGTTCCGGCGCGGCCAGGGGTGGTTGCGTCTTGGGCCTATTGACGGGATACGCTCTATTCTGAAACATTCATCACAGATCGAGGGAAGGAAAAACGTTTAATGTATCAGCAGATCACTTTGATTGGGAACTTGGGCCGCGATCCAGAATTGAGGTACTCAGCAAGTGGCGTGGCTTTCACCAACTTTAGTGTCGCCACCAGTCGATCTTGGACAGGTCAGGACGGCCAGCGTCAAGAAAAGACTGTATGGTTCAGGGTGTCAGTATGGGATAGGCAGGCCGAGGCATGCAACCAGTATCTGACCAAAGGACAAAGAGTTCTCGTTGTCGGCGAAATGGAAGAACCATACGTGTTCACCGATCAGGATGGGAATTCGCGTGCTTCTCTGCAGGTGCGGGCACGAAACGTGCAGTTTCTCAACTCGCGAGCTGAACGAGAAGCCATGGGCGTAGGTGGGGGCCAATACGGCGGCCAGTCCGCAGGGGCAGTGGACGGGTCTGGTTTGGATCAGGGACCCGGCGGAGAAGAGGATATACCGTTCTAAGGGGTAGGTCTTGCTCCTTGTGGGCGGCACAGTTGCAGCGTGGCAGAGCCGGCCATTGTGTGACTTCAGGCAGCAGTTTTAGACCCGAATGGCATATTCGTTGGGAGACAGACAAGGGAGGGAGCGATGTATCAGCAGATCACGCTTGTGGGGAATCTGGGCCGTGATCCGGAAATGAGGGTGCGCCGGTTAAACGGCTAGTTCTATCGCCAACCGACTAAGTGTTCAACTGTGTCGGCTGGCATGGGGAGCAGGAAACCCCATAGGTCACCCACCCTACCTAGACCCGAAAGGGCGAGGGGAAAACAGCATGGTGGGAAAGGCGGAGAGTGGGATAGCCACAGTGAACGCTAGACCGCCAAGACCTGTGTCCTATGACTAAGGCTAAACTGCCAGAATCCTAGTCTCCAGTCAGTGTAAATCCGGCACTCTTGGGAAACGTGGCTGTAACCCAAGTACCCCAGGGAGAGAGGTTAGCGCATCCTCACCCCAAAAGGTTCAACGATTATCTCATTCGGAGAACTACCTGCCAACGGGGAGACAACTTGCAGAGAGCAAGGCTAAGGAGACAAACGGGAAGTCTAAGGGATACGATAGTAGACTAGTCAGGGAAACCGGGATTCTCTACGTGCTGAGAGGCATACGAGAACGGAGTCCCCGTAGTAGTCAGAGAGCGGGAAAGCCGCTTACGAGGCGAAGGGGGACAGGTACGATGGACATTGAGACAGGGAGAACTGCGAAATGCAGAAGATCGAAACTGTTCTGAATGTCATCCAGAGCAGAGGGAAGCAGGGCAAATCTCTGGAAAGACTGTATAGGCAACTCTTCAAAGAGGAACTGTACGAAAAAGCGTATGCAGAAATACAAGCCAACGAGGGAGCCATCACAAAAGGAAGTAGCAACGACACACTGGACGGAATGTCTCAAAAGAGAATCGCCGAAATAATCCAGAAAGTCAGAACTACAACTTACAGATGGATTCCTGTACGCAGAACGTACATATCGAATGAAGATGGTAGGAAAAGACCGCTAGGAATCCCCTCTGGGGATGACAAACTCCTACAAGCCGCCATGAAAATACTGCTGGAAGCCTACTACGAACCGCAGTTCAGCAAACGCAGCCACGGATTCCGACCCGGACGCGGATGCCACACTGCACTAAAACAGATTCGTGAATCACATCGAGACACGAGTTGGTTCATAGAAGGGGACATCAAAGGGTGCTTTGACAACATCGACCACGAAACCCTACTGGGAATCATGGAAGAAAAAATCAGAGACCAGAGATTCCTAAATCTGGTCAAGTACCTGATGAAAGCAGGATACATGGAAGACTGGAAGTGGTACGGAACATACAGCGGAACGCCGCAAGGCGGAATCATCAGCCCGCTATTGGCGAACGTGTACCTAGACACCTTCGACAAATGGGTTGAAGAAGAACTGTTACCGCACTACAACTATGGCAGTCAGAAAGAGAAGGGCAGAAAACGAAACCCGGAATATCGCCACTACGAGTACAAACGTAGCCAGGCAAAAAAGAAGGGAGACGTAGAAGCCTACGAGCGTTACGGCAAGATGATGAAAAGTGTCCCGTCAATAATTGACGACGACAGCTACAGTAAACTGGAATACATCAGATATGCCGATGACTTCCTGCTCAGTTTCGCAGGCCCAAAGAAGGAGGCCGAAGGAATACGGGAAAGAATCAGTGAATATCTTGAAGGAGAATTGAACCTAGAACTCTCGATAGAAAAGACACTGATAACCCATGCCAGAAACGACAAGGCTAGATTCCTCGGATATGACCTCTGCGTAATGCAGAGCGACGAGAGAAGAACAGCCAACGGAACAATCTGGCTGGGTATCCCTAGGGAAGTCAGAAGAAAAGCTATGAGGAAGTACACGAGGAAAGGGAAAGCCGTACACAGACCTGAGCTACTGCTCAACAGCGACTATGACATAGTCGCAAGGTTTCAAGCGGAATACCGGGGACTCGTACAGTACTACCAAATGGCACATAACGTTCACCGCCTACAGGAAGTGGAGTGGGTAACGGGAACATCCCTACTCAAAACTCTGGCAGGAAAACATAAGACCTCCGTAAACAGAATAGTCAAAAAGCACAAATCGACTAGAACGGTAAACGGAAAGACGTATAGGGTCTTTGAAGCTAAAGCAGAGAGAAAAGGGAAAGAACCACTAACCACACACTACGGAGCAGTACCTCTGATACGGAAGCCTGAAGCCAGCATAACGGACAGAATCGTAACGCTAGGAAAAGGCAGAGTAGAACTACTGCAAAGACTATCAAACGATGAGTGCGAAATGTGCGGCGAGAAGGGCAACGTCGAAGTTCACCATGTGCGAAAGCTGAAAGATGTAAACAAGCCGGGAAGAAAGAAAAAACCGGCATGGGTACACAGAATGTCAGCTCTCAGACGTAAGACCCTGATAACTTGCATCACTTGCCACGATGCAATACACGCAGGAAAGCACAGAAGTGAATGGGACAACTGGAAAATCGTACTGGAGAGCCGTGTGCGGTGAAAGCCGCACGCACGGTTCGGAGGGGGGGAGTAGGAAAAGTACAGTCGCAGTCACCAGTAACTCACCTGCTTTCTACCCTACTACACGCCCAGTGGGGTGGCGGTAACCAACTTCAGTGTCGCCACCAGACGATCCTGGACTGGGCAGGACGGCCAGCGCCAGGAGAAGACGGTTTGGTTCCGCGTGGCAGCCTGGCGACGGCTGGCCGAGACGTGTAACCAGTACCTTACGAAAGGGCAGAGGGTGCTGGTTGTCGGCGAAATGGAGGAGCCCACCCCGTGGACAGATCGAGAGGGCAACACGCGGGCTTCACTTGAAGTAACGGCGCAGACTGTGCGGTTTCTGAACACGCGGGCGGAGAATGAAGCGCTTGCGGGCGGATGGGGTCAGGCCGGTGGGCAAGGCGCGGCTGTGGAAGGCGGGTCTGCCGGGGATGCGATAGCGGGCGGTGAGGAGGATATTCCGTTTTAGGTTGCGTTGACGTTGCGGAGGGTTGCGAGGGACAACCTCTTTTATCCGCGAAGTCACGCGAAGGGTCGCGAAGAACACCTTTCTTATCCGCGAAGGAACGCGAAGAACATCGGGGGAATTGGATTTTCTTTGCATGACTGTGGGGCCCTCTGCGGAGTAGCCACACTTTGGCCCCTCAAATCGCTGTTCAGACATAAGTAAACAAGCCGTAGAGGTTTCAGATCGCCCGCGCCCTCCAAACGGCGCGGGCAAAGTTTTTTTTGTGGGCCGGTTGGCGAGGGTTGTGCTGCTGACGTTGCAACAGTCGTGAGTCGATGCGGCTTTTGTCGTTGACTGTGGTTTTGCACTGTGAAAGATTCGATATCGAGAGGTAGTTGGTCGTATTGGGGGAAGCGCAGATGAAAATTGTAGAGGTCGAGACATTCCGCGTGCGGGTGCCGCTGCACCCTGTCAGCTGGCACAGCGCGAATATTGAAGGGTGGAGCGGTTCCTGGTGGGACTTACCAATTGTGCTGCTGCGGATGACCACGGACAGCGGTCTCAGTGGGTTGGGCGAGGCTCCGAAAGGCGTGGCAGAGAGCACAGTTCGGCAGTATGCACCGTTGTTCGAGGGGCGGGATCCTTTTGACCTGAACTGGCAGCATTTGCCGATCGGCGACATTTGGAGCCCGGCGAGCGGGGTTGAACAGGCCTATGAGATGGCAGTGTACGATTTGGTGGGCAAGGCGCTCGGGCTGCCGGTCTACCAGTTACTCGGGGGCGCGTATCGCGGCCACGTGCGCGGGTCTCTTTGCAGCGGGCAGATGTGGCCTGACGATGCGGCGAGGCGGGCGCGGCTGGCAGCAGAACTGGGGATTGACGTGCTCAAGATGAAAGCGAATCTGGGCGACCCGGTGGTGGAACGCATCGCGGCCATCAACAAGGCGGTTGGGACGAACGTAAAGGTGACTATCGACGCGGGGCAGCACCAGCGACATCCTAGGCATGTCCTGGAAATCGCACGCGGCCTGGAACCCTACGTTGATAACATAGAGTGCTTTGAGGACCCTGTCTCGCGCAGTAATCTGGACTGGTACGTTCTGCTCAGGGAGAAGCTGGATTTTCCCCTGGCATTGCACCTGGGCAATCATCAGGATGTGATTAACGCGGTCAAGCGCGAAGCGTGTGACTTCCTGAATTTGGGCGGCAGCATGAACAGTTTCATGCAGGGCACGGCGATAGCCGAGGCAGCCGGTATGCCTGTGTGGCATGGGTCGGGGGTCGGGTTGGGCATTTCGGAGGCTTCTTACGTCCATGCATGCGCGGCGACGAAGGCGACTACGCTGTCCAGCGATATCGTGGGAGAGATGCTGCGCGTGGATGATCTCATTGTGCGTCCTCTTGCGTTCGAGGATGGTTACTTCGAGGTGCCACAGGAGCCGGGACTGGGTGTTGAGCTGGATGAGGAGGCGCTGGAGAAGTTCGGGGTTCGCTAGGCTCCGTTGACATTGTGGGGAGGTCTTTCAGAACAAAACAAAAACAATCGATCCGCGAAGGCACGCGAAGGGGCGCGAAAAAAAACAGAGAGGTTTCGGATTTTCTTTGCGTGAATGCGCGATCCTGTGCGGAATCGCTACACGTTGCTCATTCAGATCGCTGTTCGGATTTGCGTAAGCAAGCCCTAGAGATTTCAGATTGCCCGCGCCGGTTGGGGGCGCGAATAAAATAATGTAGGTCGGCCGGTTTGTCAGTGCGTGTTGCTGGCAGGCAGGCCGATTTTGCGTTTCGAAGGGGGAGTTTTTGGATGTTTGCCGGTCAGATGCGGATGGATTGGCCGGTGCTTGCGGAGCGCTGGGCGGCGAGGAGGGAGCGCAGGATGGTGCGGCCTTCGGCGCCGGTCAGGCGGGGTGGGGTGCCGTCGTGGAGGGCGTCGATGAGGTGGCGGGTGGCGTGGATAAAGCTTTGTTCCCAGCCGGTGGGGATGTCGTCGAAGGTGCGGGTGCGGCCGTCGCGGGCCAGGGTGACGGGCGGTGCGTCGGTGAGGCGGCCGTGGCCGCCGTTGATCCAGATGACGCCTCTGGTTCCGGTGATTTCGATGCGGTCGTCCTGGGCGTAGTAGCTGGTCTCGATCTGGAGTTGGGGGGAGTAGACGACTTCGAGCGAGCCGAAACGGTTGTTGGGGAATTTCCAGGAGACGATGGCGGGGGTGTCGAGGACGCGACCGGGCATGAGCTCCATGGCGCCGATGTATGCGTGCACCTCTGCGGGCGGACCCATTAAGTGCCAGGCGAGGGCGAATTTGTGGTGGCCGTCGTCGAAGAGCATGGGGCCGCCGCCGCTGATCTCGGGGTTGAAGCGCCAGGCCCAGGCGGCGAGCGGTACGTGCCAGGCGGTGGGGCTGAAGCCGGCGTTGCTCTTGATGCGGATGGTGAGGGGGTCGCCGATTTCGCCGGCTTCGATGAGGGAGGTGGCGTGGACGACGGGCGGGTAGAAGATGAAGTTCTCGTAGACGCGCAGGGTGCGGTCAGCGGTAGAGGCGGATGCGATCATTTCGCCGGCCTGGGCGAGAGATAGGGCGATGGGTTTCTGGACGGAGACGTGCTTGCCGGCGGCGAGGGCGTCGAGGGTGACGGGGTGGTGGAGGTGATGGGGAAGCAGGATTTCGACGAGGTCGAGGTCGGGGAGGGCGAGGAGGTCGTGGTGGTTGGTGAAGACGCGGGCGGGCGGCACGTTCCAGGCGGCTGCGCGGCGTTGGGCGCTTTCCTGGTCGACGTCGCAGACGGCTGCGAGCTGGGCGCGGTCGTTTTGGCGGTATTCGAGGGCGTGGAGGTCGCTGATGCGGCCGGCGCCGATGAAGCCTACGCGCAGCATGGGAAGGCGGTTGCCCCTCGATTCAGGTCAAGTCCAGAAGGCGGGCGAGGTTCAAATTTCGCCCATCTCGAGGCGGCCCAGATAGATTAACGACTCGAGATCCTCGGCGGCATCGGGCATGTAGCGGGTAACGGCCGCGCGAACCTGCTCAAGGTCATCCTCTTCGGCGAGGCCGAGCATCCTGGACAGATCGCCCAGGTCCTGCGGGCGGGACGTTTCCATCTTCATCAGAACGAGATAGGGAAGGCCGAGGACCGGGTAGCCGGCGGGGTCGGTTTGGTCCGGTTGCAGGGCGTCGTCAATCCACTCGAACGGGATGAGGAGCAGGTCGATTTCGGTGCCGTCGGGGGCGTTCAACATGTAGCCTGGGATTGACAGTTCTGAAGCGACTTGGTAACCGGCCTCTTTAAGACGCGCCAGCGCGGCGTCCCTGTCATGGTGGTGGACGAGGATGTCAAAGGCCCTGGTCTTACGTTCGGGCATGTAGGCGCGGGTGGCAACGGCGCCGACGACGGCCCAGCGGATCACTTTCAGAATGGGACGCAGGTCGGGCCAAGCATACGCTGCGGTGCGTTTGCGCAGGAATTGGAGGGCGCTGCCGGTCCCGGGCTGCTGGCGGCGCAGGGAGATCGATATGAGAAAGCGACGCCTTTGGGCCGGGGTGAGTTGCCCGTCAGGCGCGATGGCGGAGATGGCCGGCGGCACTTCTGCGGGCTCCTTGGCGATGTCAACCGACCTCCGTGTTGGTTGGGTAGAGGTCGATGCGTTCGGCGTTGGCGCGCAGGGGGAGGCCGGCGGCGTAAAGGACGGTGTCGGCGATGTCCTCGGACTGCATCATGAGTTTGCGGGCTTCCTGCGGGGGCGGGACGGGGCGGCGGTCGAGGAGGGGGGTGGCGGTGACGCCGGGGTTGATGATGCAGGCGCGGACGCCGTGGGGGTTGCCTTCCTCATTGGTGACGCGGTTGAGGGCGTGCATGCCGAGTTTGGCGCTGCTGTAGGCGACGCCGGAGAGGAGGCTGGGGAAGTTGGCGGCGCGTGAGCCGATGTTGATGATGGTGCCGGCGCCGCGAGCTTTCATCTGCGGCATGAGCAGGTTGGTGAAGAGATAGGCGCTGACGAGGTTGACGTCGGCTACGACGCGCCAGTCTTCGATGGTGGTGGCGTCGATACTGCGGTTGACGACGTTGGTGCCGGCGTTGTTGACGAGTATATGGATGGGGCCGAGTTCGGCGTCGATCTTTTCGACTGTGGCGCGGATCTGGGCCTCTTCGCCGACGTCGCAGGGGTAGACGAGGGCGCGGCCACCGTCGGATTCGATGCGTTGGGCGAGGGCGCGGAGGACTTCCTCGCGGCGGGCGATCATGGCCACATGGGCGCCGGCGGCTGCGAATTTGAGTGCGATGGCTTCGCCGAAGCCGCTGCTGGCGCCGGTTACGATTACGTTCTGACCGGAAAAATCACTCAATGTACGGTCTCCTTTTTGATCCTGCGCGTTCGCCCGGCGTAGGGGGTGGCGTGCAGGCTTAATCGTTGCTCAGTTTCAAGAGGTCATCGACGGTGATGGGCTGGCCGGTGGCGATGGAGTGGTTGGCGGCGATGCCCAACAGGATGGAGGCGGCGCCGTCGACGTGGGTGGCGGCGCGGGCGAAGGGATCTTCGGGCGGGTCGGGATGGAAGATCTGCTCCAGCATGACGCGGTCGCCGCCGCCGTGGCCGCCGACGCCTTCGGGGACCTCGACTTCGTAGGGTGCGCCGTGCATGGGGAAGACCCAGATGTGTTTGCCGCCGAAGTCCTGGAGCTGGCTGGCGGCTTCGGGGAGGGTCTCCTCCTGGCCGGCGACGAAGGTGCGGCCGACGGCCTCGATGGCCTCGACTTCGATGCGGCCGCGGTCGCCGGTGACGGCGGCGCGGTAGCCTTCCCAGGGACAGTAGGCGAGCAGGGAGTAACTGAGGATGATGCCGTTGCGATAGCGGGCGGTGACGCTCATGGTGTCTTCGGCGGTGATGTTGTCGCCGAAGACGTTGCGATCGCGCAGGTAGCCGCTGTCTGCCTCGGCGTTGAGGTAGAGGCTTTTGAGGGTGTCGTCTGATTCGAGGCTGATGGCGAAGGGGTCGTTGGCGGCGGCCTCCTCGCCGGTGTAGCGGTCGTAGGTGTAGGTTTCGCCGCGGGCGGCGGCGTTTTCGCGGCCGTAGAAGTGGAGGTCGCCCTGGGCGTAGACGGTGTGGGGGATGGAGTCGATCCACCAGTTGATGAGGTCGAAGTGGTGGGTGGACTTGTGTACGAGGAGGCCGCCGGACTTGTCTTTTTCGCGGTGCCAGCGGCGGAAGTAGTCGGCGCCGTGGCGGGTGTCGAGGACCCAGGAGAAGTCGACGTGGCGGGGGCGGCCGATGGCGCCCTGCATGATGAGCTCGCGTACGGTAGTGGCGAGGGGCGCGTAGCGGTAGTTGAAGGTGACGCGCAGGGAGCGGCCGGTCTTCTGGATGGTGTCGAAGATCTGGCGGGCTTTGGCGTCGTCGGTGGTCATGGGTTTTTCGGTGATGGCGTCGCAGCCGAGCTCCATGGCGCGGCAGATGTACTGGTGGTGGGTGGCGTCCATGGTGGTGACGATGACGACGTCGGGTTTGGTTTCGGCGATCATGCGGTCGAAGTCGTCGGCGTGGTAGGTGGGAAGGGGGTCGCTGCCGGCGCGCGCCTGGATCTGCTGGTTGTAGAAATCCATGCGCGTCTGGCTGAGGTCGCAGAGGGCGACGAGCTCATTCCATTGTGCGAAGTCGCCGAGGATGGCGTGGATGTACATTCTGGCGCGGCCGC
Source organism: Caldilineaceae bacterium (assembly GCA_026708085.1). Lineage (GTDB taxonomy): Bacteria > Chloroflexota > Anaerolineae > Caldilineales > Caldilineaceae > Bin5. The sequence continues at coordinate 10,518 of JAPOVP010000038.1, read as the reverse complement.
CGGTGCCGACGAGTGCGTAGCGGCGAAGGGGTGAAGACACGGGTTGGTTGCCTTTCTGGACTGGACAGTGATTTGTTTGAATCAAGTGATGAATTCAGTTAGTATCACAGGCTGATTTTCGAAGGCGAAGGCGCTCGTCAGACTATAATAGCGGAGCACATTGGGAAAGGGCCATGCACTACAAGGGATTTTCGGCTTCGATACGCTACGATGACCGTGACGGGATCTATCACGGTCAGTTGACGGACAGCTTCGACAACGTTTACTTTGAGGGCAGCACGGTCGAGGAGCTTGAGATCGCGTTCCGAGAGGCGATTGACGACTACCTGACCTACTGTGCCGAGACAGGCCGGCAGCCGTCATAGCGGCCCGGCACTTTCTTCAGAGTCACCCCCCTTTCGATTCCCCAGCGGTCATCCTGGCATGCCCACTTGGCGGCCGGACAGGTCCAGCGGCGGCGGGGGCCAGTGGAGGCCGCGCTGGCCTGAGAGTTCGCGGTTCTTGACGGGCTGCCACTCTTTCTGGGGCAGGCCGACGAGCTGGCCGTCCTGGAGCCACTCCTCGTCCTTGCCGTAGAGCTCGTCTACGAGAAGCGTTGTCATGTTCTGAAGCAGGGCTGCGTGGCAGTCCGAACCGCTCAGGTCGGTCATCTCCTGGGGATCGGCATCCAAATCGAACAACTGAAAACGGTTGCCGGTTGGGTAGTAGATCAGTTTGTACGGGCCCTGCCGGATCATGCGCGTGGCCATGGGTCCTTCGCCGACTTCGCCGAAGAGATAGGGGCGGCGGGCGTCCCCGACCATTGAGGCGCCTTCGACGGTTTCCGGGATTGGGATGCCGGCCAGGTCGAGCAGGGTGGGCATGACGTCCTGCCAGCCGACGAGACGGTCATCCTGGGTGCCGGCAGGGGTGCGTTCGTCGTTGGCGGGGCCGAGGAGCAGCATGGGGATGTTAGCGGACTGCTCGTAGTAGAGGCGCTTGGCCCAGAGACCGTGCTGGCCGAGCATGTCGCCGTGGTCGCTGGTGAAGCAGATGATGGTGTTGTCGAGCAGCCTCTCCTCGCGCAGGGTGCCGATGACGCGGCGCAGCTGGTGGTCGATATGGGTACAGAGCGCGTAGAAGGCGCGGTGGATGCCCTGGAGCTCCTCGTCGCTGAAGGTATTGCCGTAACGGGTCTGGATCATCTGCAGCGCGTAGGGCAGATTGTCGAAGTCCCGCGACCAGGCGGCCTGGTGGGGGAGCGGAATGTCTACGTCGCGGTAGAGATTGTAGTACCACTCGAGGGGGACGAGGGGCGGGTGGGGATGGCAGTAGGAGAGGAACCAGAAGCCGGGCCGGGTGGGGTCACGGCGGCGGATCATGCGGCACATCTGGTCGGTGGCCCAGTTGGTGACATGGGTCTCCTCGGACAGATGCCAGGGGCGGTAGCTGTACTCGTTGTTGCTCATGCCGTGGGCGAAGGAGCGGCCGGGATGGCCCTCCTCGCCGAGCCACAGCTCGTAGTCGTCGATGGCGCCGAGGATGGGGCGGCCCTCCTCGGCGAGGATGACGTCGTCGAAGCCGATGCGATCGCGCTGGGGGAAGACGTGCAGCTTGCCGACGGCGTAGGCCTGGTAGCCAGCGTCGCGGAAGGTCTGGGCGACGGTTGGGAGCTGCGGCATCGGTTCCTGCACCTTGAAGACGCGGTCACCGTGGCTGCGGGTGGTTGTGCCGGTCATGAGCGTGCGGCGGGCCGGGATGCAGACGGGGCACTCGGCGTAGGCGTTAGTGTAGCGGACGCCGGCGCCGGCGAGGCTGTCCAGGGTTGGGGTGCGGACGGCGGGATGTCCGGCCCCGGCCATGAGGTGGGCGGGCCAGTGGTCGGTGGAGATGAGCAGGACCGAGGGCGCGTCGGGGCCGGCGTGGGATTGGGGTGCCATTGCGGGGCTCCAGATCTTAGTGGTATTGGGCCAGGCCGGCGATGGCGGCCTGGACTTCGCGGGCTATATCGCCTGGGACCGGCGGGTTGAAGGGCGCGCCTTCGCCGCCGTCGATGTCGTCGAATCCGCTCTGGGCCATGGCGGAGATGACGGCGGAGTAGTTGTAGCGGCGGCCGTCGCGGAAGCGCAGCTCTTCGAGGGCGAAGATGGCGTCCTCGACGCGCTGGGACTCGGCGTGGTCGCCGGCGCGCTGGGCGTTGTTGATGGCGTCGGAGGCCTTGGAATAGGCGACGGCGATGCCGGAGGTGTGGCCCTTGGCGCCGAGCCGGGAGGCGCGTGTGCAGCGGTCGCCGATGCCCCAGATGACGAGGCCGTTGTCGCCGATGGCGTGTACGAGCGGTTCTACGTCGTCTTCGCCGGTGCCGACTTTGAGGCCGATGAAGGCTTCGGCGTCGCGGAAGAGCTTGCCCATCTGGGACAGGTCGCGGCTGTCTTTGAAGTAGTAGATGAGCCGGGCGCCGAAGCGGTCGTGCACCTCTTCACCGAAGGCCATGAACTCGTTGTACATGCCGGCCGGGTCGTAGACACCGACGAGCGGCATGACGAGGTAGGCATCGGGAGGACGCTGGAGGCCGGAGAGTTCGCCGATGAGGTCCTTGGCGTCGGCGAGGGGGCTGGGGAGGACGCCGGCGACGTAGACACCCTCATCGCCCATTTCGCGGGTGGTGATGTCGACGATGTGGACCTGCTCGGCACGGGTCATCTGGTGGATGGGGCTGGTGCCGGCGATGGAGAGGACGCGGGGGCGGTTGTCGCTGAGGTTGTTGGTGCGCATGAGGTAGCGGATGTTTTTGAGATGGGCGTCGTAGTCGATGCTGCCGGCGCGGTAGGGCGCGCAGGGGATGGCGGTGACGCCTTCGAGCGCGGTCAGCAGCTCAGAGATGGAGAGTTGGGGGGCGGTGGCGACGGTCATAGGGAGTCCTCCTGGGAAGGCGAGCGTTGCGGTGGCGCCTCTATCGGATCATGCGTATACGTTTCGAAGTATATGATTTGCGGTGTTAGCCGCCGTATTCTACCACTGACACGCGATTTCGCTCTACCCAATCCCAGTTGATGTCGACGCCGAGTCCCGGTCCCTGGGGGATGGAGACGTGGCCGTTGGCGTCGATGGCTTCGAGGTCGTCTACATAGTCGACGTAGAGGTTGGGTTCGTGGCTAGCTGGGGCTTTGGGGTGGAGGAGGCCCATCTCGTAGTAGTTGGTGTTGCGGATGGCGGCCATGCACTGGCGCTGGGCGGGGCCGGGGCCGTGGAATTCGAGGTCGATGCCGAGGGCTTCGCAGGCGTGGGCGAGCTTTATGACGCCGGTGATGCCGTCGTAGCCGACGTCGCCGCGCACGTAGTCGGTGGCGTCGGCGAGGGCGAAGTCGATGTGGGGCTCGAGGGAGCGGACGTGCTCGGTCTGCAGGATGGGCGTGGTGATGAGCTGGCGCAGCTTGCGGTGGGCGAACTGGGAGATGCCGCCGTCGCGGTAGGGGTCTTCGTACCAGAAGAAGCGGTTCTCGTCGCAGGCCCAGCCGACTTTGACGGCGTCGCCGAAGGTCATGAGCTCGCAGGCGGGGTCGAGCATAAGGTCCATTTTGTCGCCGACGCGTTTGCCGACGGCGTGGACGTTTGCTACTTCCTGGCTGACGGGTGCGCGGCCCCAGCCGTGGATTTTGAAGGCGGGATAGCCGAGGTCGAGGCAGTGTTCGGCGAAGTCGGCGAAGGCTTCGGGCGTTGAGAGGCCGTCGGGCTGGTGGTCGCCGTGGTAGGTGCTGGCGTAGCAGGGGATGCTGTCCTTGTAGCCGCCGAGGAGCTTGTAGACGGGCTGGTCGTAGAGCTTACCGGCGATGTCCCAGAGGGCGATGTCGACGGGTGCGAAGCCGATGCGGGCGACCTGGCGGAGGGCGCGTCTGACTTCGGTGTAGATGAGCTCGCGCTGGAGGGCGCTGCGGCCGATGAGGAAGTGGATGAAGGTGGGGAGGGTGGAGTATTCGGCGCCGCTGCCGCCGGCGTACTCGCCGACGATGCCCTGGTCGGTCTCGATGCGAAGGATGCTGCCCTGGGTCTTGATACGGCTGCCGGGCTCGTAGACGAGGTTGAAGCCGTTGTAGTCTTTGCCGAGGTTCACTCGTTCGGATTCGTAGGTATGGATTTCGATTTTGGTGATGATTGGGTCGGCCATGGTTGTTCCTTGTGTGGGGTGGAGTTGGGATGTGAAGGCGGTGAAAATGGGTGCGTTTATGTGAGTGTCCTGGGTCGCGTGTCCATGCGGCAGTGTGCGGGGGATTGGCGGGAAGGGATTTGCCTTATTTTACACTGACTTAGGCGGGTTGGCACTTTGTCGGGTGGTTGTTGAATCAGGATTTGCGGGATTGATAGGGATTTTCGGGATGGCGGGCGATGGATGGGCAGGGCGCGGAGGGGACGGCGGGATCGGGTGGTGCCGGTGGGGTGAGTTGCTGTGCGAGGGCACCCACAAGGGGTGCCCCTACGGTGTGGAGGCAAGGGGGCGCGACGCTAGTCTTGCTGCTTGTTCAGGAGAATTGGAAAAACGACTTTGGGAGGCGGATTCTACTTCTTTTGTGACGAAGAGGAGGCAGTTGGGCCGTCAGAAGGAGGAGTCGATGTTTGGGTTTGCACCAGTCTGAATCCGCTGCTCAACTGGTTTGGCGTATTGGTAGGGGGACTCTTGGGGGAATCTTTGCTTCCTTTTGGCTGATATCCTTTTCCATTCCGGTGTCTGCGGTCATGCTTTTGCATGTTGTTTCTCCTCGGGGGAATAGACCCAGAATTCTACTGTGCTGACTTCGTCAGCAGTAATCAGGACACCTTTTTCGTCGGAAACAGACAATGTTTCTTCTTCATTGATACCATAGATCGATTGAACCGGCGAGTCTCCTAACTTAGAGAGTTGAAGTTCAAGATTGAGGAAAGTACGAGGGCACCCACAAGGGGTGCCCCTACGGGATGCTGCGGAAGGGGAGCTAGACCTGGCGTTGTCTTTTTTGGAGCCAGAGGTCGAGGCCGAATGCGGCAAATATGCCAGCGAGGAGAGGAAGGAAGTTGTAGGGGGAGTCGGCGGTGAAGAGAGTGAAGGAAAGCCATACGGAAAGGCCGATAACCGGGGTAAAGATGGTGAGCGAGGCCCGCACTTCGGCAGGTGTTTTGCGTTTGTAGATCAGAACATGGACGAAGTAGACGGCGGAGACGGCGATACACATGAAGGCGTAACGCAGGCGGAAGTCGGATTGGAAATAGGAGCCGCCAATCCAGTCGCCGAGGAGAAGGATTGCGAGGGTCCAGATGAGGCTTGAGTGCAGGTAAGGGACTTTTCGCCATCTGGCCAGTATTCTATCCATAATCGGATGTGCCTCCCATTCATCCCATAGTATAGGGCGATGCATTGGAAATGATGCGTGATGAAGATTGGTTCCCTACCTCTTAGGCGAAGCCCGTCCCCGACTGGAGAAAGTCCCGACGCGTGGAGAGATAGTCACGCTTCGCGAAACCTTTTGCGAACAATGGAATCAACTCTCCATGCGACGAAAAGTCCAGCAACAATGGGAAGATCGCCCAGGAAGGAATCGCCGTCCAAATATGCAAAGGAGACCCATATCCCAGTACCGAAACCTGCAGCGGCGATTCCCCACGAGAGGAGTTCGTCGCGAAGATTTCGCAACTTTTCTCGTCTGTAGATAAGGATATGCGCGTAAGTGGTTGCCATTACCGCGCTTGCTACGAAGATAAGTTCCAGGCGTTCGTCGGACCCGGAAAAGAAGGCCGAGTGAATCCATATCGCGATAGCAACACTTGCAAACATCCCTAAGAATAGAGCGAGCTTGCCGGGGGTTTCCTTCCAGTTGGGAATCATTTGTCGTGTGAAATCATGAACGGTCTGAAAGGCAGTTCTGTCGAAACACTGCGTTCTTGCAAGGACAGAATACGGGTTTCAGAGCGACTTCCGGTAGGCTGAACAACGAACTTCGGCGGCGAAGGTGTGTTCGGGCTTCATTATGCCTTGCGATACCATTTGCGGTACAGGGAATATATTCCCTCGCCGACGAGAGGCCCAAATATGATGGGGAAACCGCTCAAGAAGGTGTCTAAGCCCAAGAAGGTGTAGGATATCCACCACCCAACAGCCATCCCCCCATATGTGAGACCTGTCTGTAAGACGTAGTCGCCAAGACCTTGGCGCTTGCAGATCAGGAAATACGCGATCTGGCCTACAATCCCCCCGATGATGATGAGATAAAGAATTATCAGTGTGGGGTACATGTAGTAGGCAAAGAGAGCCGCAATCAGGACAGCAAAGAAAAACAGACTCCCTGCCTTGATCCCACCTATTTTCTCCCCGCTAAGGAAGACTGCGATGCTGCAGAAGGCTGAAGCCAGGTTTTCCGCCAGCCCTTTCTTGTTTTCAGGAAAGCTCTGCATGGTTGGAAGTGCCTTCAAACAGGTGCTGCTATGCGTGCAGTACGACCCAGCCGTCTTCGACGGTTACTTCGAAACTTTCGACGGAGGGGTCTTCTTCTTCGGGCCCGGGTTGCTCGACGGTGACATCGTAGGTGCGGACGCGCAGGCGGTGGGGGTTGAAGACGGAGCGGCCAGTGGCGATGTCGAATTCCCAGCCGTGCCAGGGGCAGCGGAGGATTTGGCCGTCGCGTTCCCAAATGATCTCGCCGGGTGCGGTGGAGCGGGCGGTGCCGGTGATGGTGCCGCGGCAGAGGGGGGCGCCCTGGTGGGGGCAGAGGCTGCGGAGGGCGTAGTATTCGCCGTGGACGTTGAAGACGCCGATTGAGCGGCTGCGCACTTCGACGATTTTGCGTTCGCCGGCGGGCAGGTCGCTGACGCGGCAGATGGGATTGGGTTTGGTGCCGGCGCGGCGGCGTGTATTGCCGGCGGATGTCTGTGGGACTTGCTGCGGACTCTGAGTCGACATGATTTCTCCGGTGGCAGTCACCTCAGTAGGGCCAGGCGCGGGGCAGCGGCCTTTCTGCGGCCAGCAGTTTGCGGCCCAGTTCATGACGGGACGCGGCGAGGTCGGAGGCGTAGGCGGGGTCGGCGGACACATCGCGGTAGTCGCCCCACTCGGCTGAGAGATCATAGAGGTCTTCGGTGCCGTCGGCGTGGAGAAGGTAACGAAAGCTCTCGGTGCGGAGCGATTTCCAGCCGGTGTGTTCGGTGAGGACGGAGGCGCCGCCGGGCGCGTCGCCGTGCAGGCGGGGCAGGAGGGAGCAGCCCTGCAGGTGGGGCGGAACCTGGATGCCGGCGAGGTCGAGGATGGTGGGCAGGACGTCAAGCGCCTCGGTGAGGCCTGAGTCTCTGCGGGCTGTGAAGGTGTCGCTGGGGGGGCGGATGAGGAGGGGGACGCGACTGCACTGGTCGTGGGCAGGGTAGCCTTTGCCGTAGCGGAGGTGTTCGCCGAGCCATTCGCCGTGGTCGGAGGTGAAGATGACGACGGTGTCGCCGGCGATGCCCAGGTCATCGAGCGCGGCGAGGAGGCGGCCGACGTGGTGGTCGACTTCGCTGATCTGGCCGTAGTAGCCGTGGTGGGCGCGGCGCAGCTCTTCGTCGGGGTAGTTCTGCGGCCCGCGTTGCTCTTCGACTTCCGGCGGGAAGGCGGGAAGGGTGAGCGCGTCGGGGTCGTAGAGGTCGAAGTATTGCTGGGGGGCGACCCAGGGGGAGTGTGGGGAGTAGATGCCAGCGATGCAGAGGAAGGGCTGGCCGGTCCGGGCCTGGTGGCGCATGAATTCGATGGACTGTTCGGCGACGAAGGCGGTGTGGGTCATGTCGTCGCGGCAGCGGGAGGCGAGAGGTTCTATGGGAAAGCGTTCGGCCGGGTGTTCGATGCCGTCCTCGATGCCCATGGTCGCCTGCCAGACCTCTGTCATGGGGGCCTGTCCCAGGCTGACGTGGGGGAGCTGGTCAGGGGCGAGGCGGCGTACCCAGGCGCGGTAGGCATCTTCGTAGGAGCCGGGCTCGTCGGAGATTTCCAGATGGTCAAAGCCGTAGGGCGGGTGATGTGTACGGTGATCGCGGTTGGCGTGGGGCTGGAAATGGAGCTTGCCTATGTTGGCGGAGCGGTAGCCGTAGGGGCCGAGGAGGCGGGGCAGGGTGACGGTATCTTCGGGCACGGGCACGCCCATGTGAGTGATGCCGAGGGTGGAGGGATATTGCCCGGTTAGGAAGCTGAGACGGCTGGGCATGCAGACGGGGTTCTGGACGAAGCAGCGGTCGAAGTTGACGCTCTGGATTGCCAGTCTGTCGAGGTGGGGTGTGTGGATGTCGGGGTTGCCGTTGACGCCGAGGCCGTCCCAGCGCTGCTGGTCGGTGTAGATGATGAGGAAGTTGGGACGGCGCATGGGGCTGGTCTCCTGCGAGATTGAATCGGGTTTGCGTAGGGAGTACTCTACTATAATGGTTCTCCAGATTGCAATCTTTGTCAGTGAACGCTGGTTATGCGGTCCAGAGTGGGATGGGAGCGAGGGCACCCACAAGGGGTGCCCCTACCGGCACCGGGAGGGATAGGGCGCATCTCGGTCTTGGGGTTGTCCCGAGAAGCCGCGCGGATCTCGGTAAAACGCCTCAGAGGCAGGCGGAAATTGTTTGCCGGCTCTGGGGGGGCTGGGCAGGCACAGGGCGGGCACCTACGGGGATTTGATAGGACTGGCGGGACGCGGATTGGCGAAACTCCTTCGACTGGGCACCTGTTACCAATAACGACACCTGGTCGGCGAGGGATGTTGTAGGACCGGGGGCGTTGCGGGGGCGGAGCCCCCGCACAAGGGAGGCCGCTTGCGGCCGACCGCCCGGAACTGCAGTAGTCAGTGTTTAGTGGTCAGTGGTCAGAGGCGGCGCTACCCCTGATTCAGATTTGCGCGAGATGGGTGCGGCTCCGGTGCTAGCAGAGGCATGGGGAAGTTCGCCCCCAATTGGGAGGCACCGATGGAAAAGGGGCGTTTACGCGAATGTGCCTTTGGTGCTAGTATGAATTTTGCTTTGGAGAGTTGGGGTGCACGCCTTTCAAACAGCGTCGGTTTCCGGGAAAGCGAGGAGCAGAGCATGATACGCGTAACCAAGCCCGAGGGATTTGGAAATATCGTTCTGGAAGAGGTCCCGATACCGCCTGTGGGGCCGAACGAGGTGCGGGTGCGGAGCAAGGTCAGTCTGATCAGCCGGGGCTCGGAGATCCTGCGGCGGTATATGCACGAGGAGGCGATCGATCCGAGGATTATGGGCTATTCGCTGGCGGGCGTGGTTGACGCGGTGGGGAGCGAGGCGGCGGAGCGCTTTCAGCCGGGGGACCGGGTGATGGCGTCGGCGCCGCATGCGCAGTATGTGGTGCAGCCGATCGCCTCGGACATCGGGCCGCGGGTTTGGCCTCTGCCGGACGACATTTCGTTTGAGGAGGCTACTTTTCTGCCTCTGGCGAAGAGCGGGGTTACGTGGGCGGCGTCGCCGGGGATCCGGCCCAGTCATACGATCGTGATCATGGGGCAGGGGCTGGTGGGCAACCTGGTGCTGCAGGGGGTGCGGCAGCATCTGTGCGAGCAGATTATCGTGGTGGATGCGATCGCGAAGCGCTGTGAGATGGGCCTTATTTTCGGCGCGGACCACGCCATCGACGTTACGGAGACGGACCCGGTGGAGCGGGTGATGGAGCTGACGGACGGGCGGGGCGCAGACATCGTTTTTGAGTGTGTGGGCGGAGCGCCGGGGCTGAAGTCATTTGCGCAGGCCCAGGAGATGGTGTGCGACGGGGGAACGCTGCATTTGATCGGTCTTTATCACGGGCAGGCGTTGCCGCTGGACGCGGGCAAGATCCAGCGGCGGCGTCTGATAGGCGGCTATTACGGCGAAGATCCGCCTGAGTACATGCTGGCGCGGACGGTTGAACTGATGCGGGAAGGGCGTATCCGCGTGGAGCCTCTGATCAGCCACCGTTTTCCGTATCAGGAGGCTAAAGAGGCCTTCGATCTGCTGTATGGACGGCTGGCGGAGGCGATGGGCGTGCTGTTGGTGTGGGAGGAGTAGGGTCCACTGACATTTGGGAAGGCCGCTCATGGTTCCGCAATATGGGCATGTCTGCAGGCCCGTCGGGGATGCTCCTCGCTTGAAGGTTGTTAGAGACAAAACCGTTCGATCCGCGAAGGAACGCGAAGGGGCGCGAAGAACAAAAAGGTGTACCGGATTTTCGTTGCGCGGCCCTACGCGGCAAGGCAGTTTGCGCCCGCAAATCGCTGATATGGAAAACGTCAACGAAAGCTGAAGGGCGGGAACGGGATTAAGAGAAACCGGGTAACTACCAAGTCATGTTCTGTGTGTGCGGTCTGCCTGGGCGGAATGTACCGTCAGGATTTCTGCAGCGGGCTCTCGATGGTCATCGCGGTGAATGTTGGGCATATATGGGAGCTGCCTCGCCTGTCTTGTTCGCGCTGGCACATTTTCGGAATCTGCCAGTAGGCTGGGGGAAGCGCGGGCCGAAACGGGACGGCAACTTCGTATTGCCCACCTACTAGCTACGACGCGAGGTTGTAGGAGAGGGGGCGTTGC
>JAPOVP010000113.1 GCA_026708085.1 Caldilineaceae bacterium | reverse complement strand
GGCGTTGCGGGGGCGGAGCCCCCGCACAAGGGAGGCCGCTTGCGGCCGACCGCCCCAAAAGAGCGAGAAGAGAGAAGAGAGAATCGCCGTTTCCTCTACTTCAGAGGCGATCGCGGAATGGCCATGATTTGGTTGCTGGCAGAGGTGTGGGAGAACTCGTACCCATTTTGGGATACGCCCCAGAATGGCTGTATGTCTGGCTGATTGGTGTGGTGAATGCTATAATCGATCCTGGACTGGCGCAATCGTCACCACCGAAATTTTGAGAGCAGGTATGAGTTGGCGCTTGCAGAAGTGACTTGGTTCCGGGAATTCGCGGGTAGCCGTAGCCCTTCGAATCGAGCCCTTGCGGAGGAAAGCGCGAACCTGGAAAATGGTCCCACTGACAGAGAGGACATTGTGTGACTGATTTTGATACAGCAGGGACTACCGTCGAGACATTTCTGAATGAGCTGGCCTCGGGTGAGTCCACGCCTGGCGGGGGCGCGGCGGCGGCATTGACAGGTAGCCAGGCCGCGGCGCTGCTAAGTATGGTCCTGAACTTCTCCGTTGGCCGCAAAAAGTACGCGGCGGTGGAGGATGAGTTGCGCGGTCACTTGCTGCGGACGGAGAGGATGCGTGCGGAACTCCTGACTCTGGCAGACAAGGATGCGGAAGCGTTCGGGGCGGTGGCCGCCTGTTTCGCCATGCCGCGCAGCACCGAGGAGGAGAGGGCGGCCCGAACCAAGTCGATGCAGGCCGCTTTACGCGGCGCGGCTGAAGTGCCGTTCGAGATTGCGACGCTTTGCGCCGACCTATTGGAAGTGACAGCTCCGGTTGCAGAGAAGGGCAATTCCAACGTCGTCAGCGATGCAGCGACTGCCGCGCACCTTGCACAGGCCGCCCTTAACAGCGCCCTGGTAAACGTCGACATAAACTTGAAGTGGCTCAAGGACGAGTCCTACGTATCCAAGAAGCAGGCAGAAGTGGCGGCATTGCGAGCATCTGCCGAGAAGAACTATGCGGTCGCACGTACTGCATGCACGCGGGCACTGGGTGTAGAGATATGACCGCACAGCTCCTGAAAGGCCGAGATTCCGCAAAACAGTTGCAGAGTGAGCTGTCAAAGGGCTTTTCGGAACTGGCCGCGGATACAGGCGTTCAGCCGACACTGGCTGCTTTACAGGTCGGGACAGATGCGGCCGCGGCAGGCTATCTGCGCGCCATTCGCCGCGCTTGCCAGGGGGTGGGAACGAGTTTGCGGCCGGTTGAGCTGTCTGAAGACAGCAGCCAGGGCGAGGTCCAGGCGGCGCTGACGGAACTGAACGAGGACGGGGCGGTACATGGAATCATGGTGCTGGAGCCGTTGCCGGACCACATCGACAGTACGCAGTTGATTGACCTCCTGAGCCCTGCCAAGGACGTGGACGGCGTTCACCCACTGAACGCCGGACGGCTGGCCGCGCAACGCGAGCCGCACTTCGTGCCGGCCACGCCCGCCGGAGCCATGAGGATGCTGGAAGAGGCCGAGGTGGACTTCAAAGGCAAGCGAGCGGTCGTGATCGGGCGCAGCGATATTGTGGGCAAGCCGATGGCCCTGCTGTTGCTGCACCGGCACTGCACCGTAACCATCGCACACAGCCGCACGGAGAACCTGCCTGCGGTTGCGCGGATGGCGGACATCCTGTGCGTGGCGGTGGGCCGGCCGGAGATGGTTACCGGGGACTGGGTAAAGCCGGGAGCAGTCGTCGTGGATTTCGGAACTACCTACGTGGATGGGGCCCTAAAAGGGGACTGCGAACAGGATAGTGTGGCAGAGGTGGCGGGGAAGTTTACTCCCGTTCCAGGCGGAACGGGCCCCATGACGAACGTGATGTTGATGCGCAATCTGCTAAGCGCCTACCGTCGCCTGGCTGCGGCTCCGGGCATCTAGTGCCCCAGGATTTCGACGCTCTTTTCGCGCGGGTGATGGTTGAGCTCCCACTCGCCAAAGTTGCCAAGCAGGTCTTTCACTTTCTCCAGGCGCACCTGCAGTCGAGGCTCTTTGCACGCCCACTCTCCCCGCACCTGGCTGCAGACCAGAAGCGAATCACCCCAGACAGCTAAGGTTGCCGACTCCGGGTCGATCTGAAGTTCCTCCATGCGGCCGAGGACTGCGTCCAGAGCCGCAATGAGAGTGTCGTACTCGGCTTCATTGTTGGTTGCCTGGTCCCCGAACGTCAGTTGGATGACCTCTCGCGGGTATCCCGGCCAGTCCAGTGCGAAGCTTCCGTAGCCTTCTCCGGGATTTCCGCGGCTGCCTCCGTCGAAGACGATGCTTATTGGGTCATTGGGAGCCTTGTCCTGTAAGGGTGAGGGGGCCGTTTGGCCCGAACCCTGACGCTCTGCGGGGTCAGCGGCGGCGCGGCCTCTATCAGGAGGGGCAGAAACAGAGACCGGGGGCCGGTCAGCCGGTTTGGGCGGTCCCGGCGGGTGGGATTCGCTCACGTCCCGCTTCCTGCTCTTGGCGATAATCTTCCGAGGCACCGAGAGGGCGATACGCAAGGGATCCCGATCTGAGAGCAGGTCCTCAGCTTCGATGAGCCCCATGGCCTTCAATTGACGATAAAGCACCCGTCTCTGCCTGGGTGCAAGTCTTCCGATCCGGTTTACGATCTGATCCAAAGTGCGATTCACTTCACGTCTACCATGGGTTACGGGATTGCCCATCCGAGTCAGGGTGACTGAACGCTTCCAAATTGAATGTGAAGGCGTATCCGGTTGAGGATGATGGCCAGAGGACCCAAGGATCGCGTACTACATGGACTGTGGTCAGAGAGAATCCGTGGACTACGTTGGGACGCTAGGCCGGCTGGCATTCTTTTTTCAGGGCAGCCTGCGCTTTTTCCCAGAGGAAAAGCAGGTTGGCCTGGTGGAAGTTCTGGACAAGACCGCCCAGGGCGATGCGCGAGCGCCCAAACTCCTCGATATCGTGACTCAGAAGCTCTCGCCTGGCCGCGCCACTCTTGATGAGACGATCGACCAGTTCCTCAACATCATTCAGGTATTGAATGCTCTCCTCAATGCTGGGGGTGACTTCACCTCGCAGCAGGATGTCGCCATGGCCCTGTACAATCGTCTCCAGATTGAACTCGTGCAGACTGTGCAATGACTGTTTGAATTTCTCGATATCGGCGAGCGGAGAGGCGATTACCGGCACTGGCATCATGAGGTCACTGGCGAAGAGTACCTTTTCTTCGCGCACATGCACGACGCACACATCGGGACCGGGACCGGGCGCGTGCCTGATATGTGCGGTCTTGTCTCCCAAGCGAATGACTGAACCTTCGTTGAAGATGATTTTGGGGAGTCGGATTTCCACGCGCATGAGTTCGGCAGTATGCTCTCTCGCCTCTTCGAGCGCTCTGCGTCCATAGCGAACGAGCAGGTCGCGGGCGGACTCGTGGGCGATGAGTTCCGCTTGAGGGAAGAGACAGGACCCGTATACATGGTCGGCGTGGCTGATCGTGTTTACGAGGTAGCGGATACCGGCGGGACAGACTTGCGCGGCAAAGTCGATGATCTGCCTGGTTTCCGAGGGGAAGGGCAGTGTATCGATCAGGATGCCCCCTTCAGAGGATACGACCAGCCCGGCATTCACCTCTGCGTACAGGGAACTGGTGAATACCCAAGTATCATCTGCAACCCTTGTGCGCGTAATCGCCACTCTCTAGTTCCCCTTCCGCAAGTTCCAGGCCAGGGCAGGTGTCAAAAAGGGAATTATATCACAGCCCGAACAGGAGAGGCAATGGTGAAACTGTTTTTTGGAAACCAACGAGACGTCTACACCGGGGACGTGCAAATGGGGAAGACAGCCGGGTCAGAGCCTGTTTCACGCTGCAGAAGAGCAAGAAGCCTTCGGGAGAAGGATTTGGCACAAGGTGAGTTGGAGGTCTCAGAATCTGCTGCTGCCTGCCCTGCTGTGCCTCGTCCCTCTATCGTAAGACCAGTCCCTGGCGATCCGTATGTGCGCGCAAGAGATGTCCTTCGATGCTCGTAACGTAGAGGTCGCGCAAATCGGTTCCGCCGAAGGTGCAGTTGGTTGGACTGTCGCAGGGCAAGGGGTGTGTTTCCAAGACTCTGCCGTTGGGTGCAAAGACGTAGATCATTCCCCCGGGCCCGCTTGCCCCCGAGCCGGCGGTGGCAACGATGTTGCCCTCGCTGTCCAGGCACATACCATCCACGCCGCGATGGGGATAGAAATTGTGGAGCACTTCGTAGCGGCCAACAATGGCGCCATCTTCTTCCGACCCGTTGGCGATGACGGGATAGGCGCGCAGCTCGCGAAGTTCTCCCTCACCGTGTTTGCTCTGGGCGACGTATAGCACGGTCTCATCGGGCGAGAGCAGCAGGCCATTGGGCGCGGTCGTGTCGAATGTTACGCGTTGCGGTCGCCAGTTGCCGTCCGCTTGCCTAGTCAATCTGTACACTGACTCATGGTCCAGTTCCATATCATCGCGGAAGTCGCCATAACGGGGATCGGTAAACCAGATCCTGCCTGCACTATCGATCGCCAGATCGTTGGGGCTGTTCAAGCGGCGTCCCTCGAAATCCGAGCAGACAACGATGGTCTCCCGGCCTTCCCGGTACTGGACCATTTGCCGGCCGCCACCTTCACAAGCGTTGATGACGCCGTCCGCGTCCAACATGAGGCCGTTGGCCGCATTTGTGCCTTCGCGCCAGACGCTGACCTGACCGGTGGCCGAGTCGTAGCGCATAATGCGACTGTTGGGAATGTTGGTGAATAGGAGCGAACTGCCATCCCAAACCGGCCCTTCTGTCAGACCAATCGGTTCCAGAAGTATTTCAAACTGCCATGCCATCACTGCCTCTCCTTAAGGTTCGAGTGCGAAATCAGAGCCACAATCAATGGCAATCTGACGACTTCGCTCCAGGGCATTATAGGGGTCATCCAGCGCCGGGCTCAGTTCAAGGCTGACAGCACCGACGTAACCTATATCCTGCAGTGCCCTGAAGGTATCGCGGAGCGATTCAGTCGTCAGAACACCGTCGAGGAGAGCCCAGTGCAGGTCACCGTGCCCGTCATTGTCGTCAAGGTGGACATAGTACAGACGACTGCCGGCGGCTTTTATGACTTCAGCCGGGTCTTCGCCGCTCATTTGGACGTGTCCAATATCGAAGAGGAGCCCCAGGTTGGGATGATCGATTGCGTTTATGAAGTCCAAGGTAGCTGAAGCAGTGGGAAGCGCGGTTCCGGGGAAGTGCTCGATACAGAGTCTGACGCCGTGCGCTGCGGCGTTTTCCGCCGCCTGCTCGAGAGATTCGGCGTAGCGGCTCAAGGTCGCAGGGCTGTCGTCCATTCCGGGCACCAGGTAGACTACCTTTGCGCCCAGCGCCGCGCACTGATTCACCACGGTCCCGATATGGGCCACGCCCCTCCTGCGGGCATCAGCGTCCGCACTCTCGAGCGCGGCGTCATCAGGCACGCCGAATGAGGCTGCCACCGAAGAGACGCTGAGGGAATAGGTTTCCCGCAGCGTCCGAGCATCTCCCTCAATCAGAAAATCGGGCCTGATGTCGATCCTGTGGAATCCCAAAGATCGCATGTCGGAGAGGACTTCCGAAGGGTGAGCGGTCAGAGCCCACACGCAGCATGACAGATACATTGGCTTAAAACTCCAGTTGCTCCAACCCCTCCGAAATCAGTTCATCGGACCGGTCGGCACCGCTCACCAACAGGGACTGCAGTTCTATCAGTTCATCGCATTGCAAGAAGCGATGAAGTCTGTGACTATGGCGTTGGCTCCACTCCTCTATTGCCGGGGTCATTTGCGCTATCGTAGAGAAGTCAGAGGGGAATCGCAGCGGGTCGCCTCCCAGCCAGCGACCGTGCCTGCCTGAGAGAGTCGTGTTCCAGATTTTGGCAGGGATGACGTCTGGTGTGAGGTTGCCGGTCGGCCATGCCTGGAAGAGAACAGGAATGCGAGGGGGGAAATCGGGCAGAATGCCCTGCAGGAGCTGATGGCTCCTGGTGCAGGTGGAGGGCATCCACAGGGGGATTACGGGACTTCTGAGACCGATCACAGGATTCATCTGCGGCCCGCTCTCGATCAGGATGGCACGCGGCTGGATCTGCAGAAGGTAGAAGAGCCATTGCCAAGCGTAGAAGCCCATCCGACTGATTTCATCGACGGATGAGAGAGAGAGCGAGTAGATTTGCAGGCCTTCAACACCGGCGTGGTCGCGCACGGAGTTGGAGAAGCCTGAGATCGAGCCCCACTGCGCCTCGGGCTGATATGTCCAGTGGCGAGAAAGTCGCCAGCCGCTGCGCTGCAAGCCTCCTTCCTCGTGCAACCAGTCATCCAGCCAGGGCGTCCCTCTAATGAACTCCTGATCGGTGAAGCCGCCGTATCCACCGATCTGCAATCTGTGGCGGGCGCCGATCTCGTACTGGCTCCACTTCGAGGAACAGGCCAAGAGAAGCAGAGAACCGCCGGGCATAAGGCGCTCGCGGATAAACCTCTTGTACTGGTCCGGCAGGGTGGCCAGCTTGAGATATATGCTCACGCTCCTCTTGATCTGCTGGCGGGCGTGTATCGGATCGAAAACACTAACTGCGAGGAGATCGGGATTGTGATTGAGGATAGGGGTGAGGAGGTCAACGCTGCGCTGTTGATAGCCGGCAATGTCGTCCGGTTTTCCACGTGAGGAGAAGGCGATAGGGAAGCTGTCGGCCAGGAGCGGGGCCCCGAGACAGGTGCACAGGTGTGCGGTCGCGCCGGAAGGAACGCCGATTACGATTGTATCGAAACGCCGCTCCGGATCAAGTCCATCGTACTGGCCTACATTCCACTGGGCAAGATCCGCCGTAGTCAGGTTGAAGGAGAGCGAACGACTATGCGGGCGGCTCTCGGTAGCCCAGACGGCAAGGCTGGCACCCCATTTGCGTGGAAGCTGGGAACTCAGCCGAAGAAGTGGAAACTGACGCCCCAACTTGGCATTTGACGCGGGAAAGTGGAATCTGTTCTCCAGAGCCGCGGCCACGGCCGCCACCGCTCCTGTTGCAATGTCGAAACCGACTGGGTTGTAGGTCACGGGCAAGCTGGGTCCCTTTGCCTGGTTTCGCCGGTGTTGCGCGCACCACCGCCCCCGCCTTGATCTGTCCCGCTGGCCGGACCTGGCCAGTCTGGATTTGACGGCGGAGTTGACCAACAGTATAGCCGACGTGCCAAGGCATAGCAATTCCAGTTTATAGGGATCATTTTGGGCACTCGCGGACCGGGTTACAGTTAACCGGCCGGTTGTGAAAAGTCGGCACGAAACAGGAGAGAGCCGGGCCCCCTTCGATGACTACCTGACGTAGTTCGAACTCAAGAAACGTTGACGCGCAGGTGCCGATGTGATAGGCTAGCGGGCGCGTTTGTCAATGGACCAGGGGCATGCACCTATTTCGAGGCAGGACTATGACCAGAAATGGAAACAGACCAGTACGGGTTCGATTTGCGCCCAGCCCGACAGGGCACTTGCATTTGGGCGGTTTGAGGACCGCTCTCTTTGACTGGTTGTGGGCGCGAAAGACCAATGGGCAGTTTATTCTGCGGATTGAGGATACGGACCGCAGGCGCTTTGATCCCGAAAGCCTGGACAGCCTGGTGAGCGGCTTGCGCTGGCTAGGACTGGAATGGGACGAAGGCCCCGACATAGGAGGACCCTGCGCGCCCTATGTTCAGTCGGAGAGGCAGGAGATATACAAGGAGAAGGCCGAGGAGCTCGTCGACAAGGGGGCCGCCTATCGTTGCTACTGTACGCCTGAACGGCTGGCAGAGATGAGGGAGGAGCAGAGGCGTGCAGGGAAGGGAACCGGCTACGACAGACATTGCCGAAATCTGTCTGAGGAGGAGAGAAGTCGGCGTGAGGCGGAGGGAGCGCCGTCAGTCATTCGCCTAGCCGTGCCATTGGAGGGCGTCACCGTTTTCAATGACCTCTTGCGCGGTGATATCGAGGTCGATAACCGACAGCTGCAGGATGAAGTCCTGCTTAAGGCGGACGGGCTGCCGACGTATCATCTGGCAGCGATGGTGGATGACAACCTGATGGCGATTACGCACGTCCTAAGAGGCGAGGAGTGGCTGGCGACTGCTCCGATACACCGGCTGATCGTCGACGCATTTGGCTGGGAGATGCCGGTACTGGTCCACTTACCGGTAATTCTGGATCCCAGTGGCAAGGGCAAGATGAGCAAGCGCAAGAAGATGGTGGCGGGTAAGGAGTTCCTGGCGCTGGTTCACGAGTTTCAGGATTCCGGTTATCTGCCGGATGCGATGTTCAATTTTCTGACGAACGTGGGCTGGAATTTCGATCCGGACCAGGAGGTATTCAGCCGCGAGGAGGCGATCGAACGGTTTAGTCTGGAGGAAATCAATCCTTCGGCTGCGGCGCTGCCGTATGAGAAGCTGGACTGGCTGAACGGGCTTTACATTCGAGAATTGACGGCCCCGGCACTCAAGTCGGCTCTCCTGCCCTTTCTGAGCCGGCAGCTGGGTGTATCTGAGGCCGAACTGCGTTCCGACCGCAAGTTGGACATTCTGATCCCGGTTATTAAGGAGCGGATTAAACGGCTAGACGAGGCGGCGGACTGGATTGACTGGGCCTATCAGGAGGCGGACACGATTACTTACGACAGTCCCAAGCTGTTGATAGGACGGAAGCTGGACGCGGCGCAAAGCGTGGACATGTTGCGTTCAGGGGCAGAGCTGTTGGCGGAGGTGGAGCCGTTTTCGACAGAGGCTATTCAGGCAGCATTTCGCGAGAAGGCAGAGGAGTTGGGTGTGAAGGCGGGTAGCTTTTTCGGGCCGGTGCGCGGTGCGATCAGCGGGAAGAAGGTGTCGCCGCCTCTGTTTGAGAGCATCGAGGCGCTAGGTCGTGAGGAGACGTTGCAGCGCATTGCGCATGCGGTGGCGTTTTTGGAAGAGCACAGTGCGGTGGAGAGCGGTTGATTGACGACGCGCCCGGGGGCGCGACAGCGGCGAGAAGGCCGGCCGAGCCCCCATTTGCTGAGAACTCAGTTGGGTGCTGGATTTGGTTTGCGGGCATCGAATGTGTTAGGATCCGGGGCGTGAACCGTTCCGATGGGGGATAGTTTAATCGGCAAAACGCCTGACTCTGGATCAGGTAATCGGGGTTCAAATCCCTGTCCCCCAGTCTGAGTTTGTTTGCTGTTCGGTTGTGAGAGTGCCGAGGCGTAGACCGTAAACGAAGGGACTGGTTCACAGTTTCGTGACCGCCGCCATGGTTAGGCGGCGGTCGTGTGTTTTGGGGTGGAGTGTTTGGTGGTGGATCAGAAGGCTAAGGGTTTGAGCCCCGAAAAAGCCCCGGGTGTCCGGATGAGTCTCGCATTTCTTGGCGGTAGTGGAGGGACTCAACCGGCGTGATTCCTGCTTATTGAAGTACTGGGAAGCTACAGACGGGCCAACCTTCTAGTCCTGGCTGGCCTCTCTCGTGTCGCTTGTCGGTAACGGAAGCAAGGCCTTCTGGACGCCATGCTCCCAGATCCCACGGATGTAGTAGTTGACAACTCGGCGGACCAACTCTGTGCGCGTTTCGCCGGTCTGCCGCCGGAGCTCATCGAGTTGGTCGATCTGCTGTCTGGTGAATTGAATCTGCGCCTTGATCAGCATGCGCCCCCCTTGTGAATGGTGACCGCAGGATGGAGCATGGACTTTTGTCATGGTCGCTCAATGCGTACAAATGCCACTAATCCTCTCCAATTCAGGGACTCACGTTCAAATATTGTTTAATCAGTGTCAAAGGGATTAGACCTAACCAGGAGGTACATCCTAGTGTCAAGAAGTGCAAGAACACTAGAAGACCGACTTGAGGCAACTCAGCCAGATCCCCCGGAACGGCAATTCTCACTGTTTGCGGTTCGGGAAATGACTGCTGGCGTTGGAGGCACAGTAGTTCATTGCACGATAAGAGATTATTGCCGGACACAAGTCTTTGAGTTTCCAAGGATTGTTTTCACCCCAAAGGAAGACGAGCCCCCTCAACAATTGTATTCTTCTCCCACGGTTCAGGCCTTTCTCACTTCGAATCTTGTGGACTTCTTCGAGAATTCGACGTTTAGCAAACATTACTCCATCAGCCCAAGCTTGCGTCACAGGGTCTGTGAGACTGATGAGCAAATCAGGTCACAAGAGGAAAAAGGCGTACCGGTGTTCCTAGTTATAGAAGAATCGAATCAGTTGACACCAGTGAATATGTTAAACGGTGAATGCAGTTTATTGGATGAGGTAGTCGTGAGGGATGGGGAAAAGAGGCAATATCTGGTCGGAGGCAGGGAGGGCGAGAAATTTATAGCCGCTACCCTTACCGTTGGTGGGTCGTGGCCAGAACTGCCCAATAATCAGCACTTGGTAAACATGATCCTGGCCGGCATCCGGGCCGGTCAGGAAGCGACACGGCCCATCCGAAAATATCTAGATCTGAGTTGTCTAGTGACGGACGACGGGCAGTTCGTGACAATGCTCACTCCTAGAGCAACGGGAGGAGTTGACACAAGTACCACAATGAATAACTTGGCGTATAGGGTAAGGGCATCGGAAATTCGCAGTGCGATTAGTGCTCTAGAACAGGACACTGGCAAAGCG
Organism: Caldilineaceae bacterium; assembly: GCA_026708085.1. GTDB lineage: Bacteria > Chloroflexota > Anaerolineae > Caldilineales > Caldilineaceae > Bin5. Next base: position 14,499 of record JAPOVP010000113.1, on the reverse strand, counting down.
CACATGAAGAGGGTATTCAACTCGACGTATAGAGACCAAGAAGGGAATGATGATTTTCAGCGCCTGCATTACTTGCAGTTGTGGCAGTCGTTTCATGAAGCGGGAAGTAGGTTCTTACTCCTCCACGGCCAAGATGTCAGGGATAGCACAGATGTTGTGGCAGGGAGGAGGACACCTGAAGAATTAAGAGATTACAGAAATGAAATTGCACATTGGGGGATAAACAAGATTGATGGTAACTACCTAGCAGACCTGCAGCGAACGATAAACGAATTGATTCGACATAACTATTTTTGATTGCCCTTGCAGTTGAATCATGGTGTGTTCAATGACAACAGTAAAGAGAAGCGAGATAGTATCGACTTTTCTTGAGAAATGAATAGCTTCGCCGAAGGGATTTGAGCCACTACAGAAAGTTACATGGCGGAGCAATTCTGGTTGGAATCACTTGAGCTCGGGCAACTGACAGACCTTCTAGGAATACAAAACACGTGGGATACCGCATACGACCGAAGGAAATCGAAGTACCTGAGCACGATCCTTTCGAGAATGATCTTCTTGGTCGGAGGGAGCCGATAGAAGTACTAACCCGCCTAGTAGGTGCTCTCGGTGGGCCTTCAGTGATGGCGATAGACGCGCCTTGGGGCAGTGGCAAGTCGACTTTCTTAAGGATTTGGGAGCAATACCTAATAAACAAAGGATTTCCAGTTGTATCATTCAATGCTTGAGAGACCGATTACTCTAGGGACGCATTTGTTGCTCTCTCCTCCGAATTGACGCAGCGCCTCACCTGTACTGTCACTGACGAGTCTGTTAAAGGGAAACTTGAAGACTTGAAGACGGCTGGAAAGGAAATCCTAAGGCGGTCTGCTCCAGCGTTAGTTCGAATTGCTGCCGCATATTTGGGAGTCACCCCAAACGTGAGCCAAGAAATAGGCCAGCTCCTCGCCGCCTACACTGAGGAAAGGCTAGCCGAATACGTGGGTACTCAGGAGTCAGTTAAGAGGTTTAAAGAAGTCTTGCAGGACCTCGCAACGCAACTGTCGATTCTCAATAGTAATAGGCCTCTAGTGATTCTCATTGACGAACTGGACCGCTGTCGACCATCATATGCAATCGAGTTACTAGAGATCGGCAAACATTTTTTCTCAGTAGACCGAATTGTATTTGTGTTAGCCGTAAATCGTGCCGAATTGGCGCACTCAATCAAGGCATTTTACGGAAGCGAATTTGATGCGACAGGGTATCTGCGTCGATTCATCGACATCGACTTCCGACTACCCGAACCCAATAGGCGGGATTTCGTAGACGCGTTGCTCGCGGCTTCAGGCGTGAATGCATTTTCAGATTCTCGACATCAGTCAATGGTGTCTTCTGCAAGAGATCGAAGTCTCCTTCAGGCATTCTTCAACGTACCTGAACTCAGTCTTCGCAGGATAGCGCAAGCGATTCACCGCCTTGGCCTAATGTTGACTTTGCTTCATAGCGAAAGCCGTGCCTTCTACTTGCCAGTTACAACAGCGCTGATTCTGCGGACGATCAACCCTGAACTGTACCACGGTTTTTTTCGCGGCGGCGCATCGGACCTCGATGTGGCTGAGAGTGTATTCAGCCTCCCTGACTTAAAATCTCTCCGACGAAGTGACGATGGTGTTTTGTTCGAAGCGATGCTGATTGTTGCTTCTCACGAATTCGGTGTTGGTGTTAAAAGGTGGCCAATCCAGTCCGATGAAACGCTTTCTCCCCTTCTGAGGCATTATCAAGGCAGGAATACAACAAATTACGACGGATCGGATCAGGAGCACGCACGCAGGCTGATTTCCCGTGTTAGTGAGTTTCAGGAATACATAGATAACGCAAAATCTGGACAGAGTATCGGCTTTAGGCAGGCAGTAGATCGGATTGAACTCTTTTCCTATGAGTTGGCGGACGAACGTCAGGGATAGGAATCTGCGGCCAATAGGGGCTGGCTGAAACACAAAGGACTGAAACCGAATCTGGATTGATGCCAGGACAACTGTTCACCAGCTACTTCCTAAAAGAAGTCATCCTCCACACCGCCGCCTGGCAGGATTCCCTCTCCCAACCCGCAGACCTCGACGCTTTCTGCGCCCAGGCCCGCGCCCTCCTCGAAGAAGCCGCCAACTTCCACTCCATCAACTTAGCCTCGACCGAGATGGAGCTGATCCGCCCCCTCTTCGAGTTGCTCGGTTGGAACCATTACCTGCCTCAGCAAGGCAGCAACTACTACAAAGACATACCCGATCACCTGCTCTTCGGCGATGCCGGCTCCAAAGACAGCGCCGACGATAAGCCCGCCAGGGAGCGCTACCCCGACGCCCTTGCCGTCGCCTAGAGCAAGCGCTTCGGCCTGTCCCTTGACGCACGCGCCGGCCACGGCAATGCCAGTTCACCGCACGCCCAGCTTCTGAGTTACTTGGCCACCGCCGACATCAACTCCTAAGGGCACATCTGCTGGGGCATCCTCACCGACGGGCACATCTTGTTGTTGACGCGCCGGCGGGCAGGCGGTCGTCTGGCTGGCGCGGACGGCGCTGCGTGGCGGAGACGGAGCAGAGGCAGGTGCGTACTGCACGTGCACAGCGATTGTCTCCGGATCAGGTAATCGGGGTTCAAATCTCTTTCCCCCAGCTCCATTCTAGAGTACCGGCAGCAATCCTGAAACGAACACCGCTTTCTCTAGGGGAGAAAGCGGTGTTTTTCAATATTGAGGGCGGAAGCCTCAGTTTCTCAGTCTTCCGGTTCAGGAAGAGGCCGCGCAAGTGTATGGTCACGGGTTTTCGCTTTAGCGATTGCGGCCGTACTCTTCGTGGCTGCTGACCCAATCGAGGGAGCTGATGGCGGCGGCCAGGGAGAGCTCTCCGGCTAGGACTGTGCCTGCGACTATTTCGGCGAATTTCCTGACTTTTCCTCTGCCGCTGCAGCCCAGGAGCTCGAGACACTCGCGCTGCGTCGCCAAGGCGGTGCCGCCGCCGTAGGTGGCGACGATGAGCGATGGGATGGTAATCGAAATGTAGAGATCCTTTTCGTCGGTCAGTTCTACGTAGATGAGGCCGGCGGAGGACTCCGAGACGTTGGCAACGTCCTGGCCGGTGGCGATGAAGATGGCGGTGATGGCGTTGGCGGAGTGGAGTCCGTTGTTGTTTACGCCTGCGAGGATGGAGCCGATGTTGGCGACGCCGTAGTGGTAGAAGAGCTGCTCAGGCTGGACGCGCATGTTCTGGATGAGTACGTCGCGGGGGATGACCGCTTCGGCGGTGACGCGTTTGCCGCGCGTGCGCATGATGTTGACCTGGGAGGCCTTTTTGTCGGTGGCGAAGTTGGACTCGAGGTAGAAGCGCTTGATCTCCTGGCCGTCGTAGTGATCGAGGATCCAGGAACAGGCTGCGAAGGTTGCGCGGCCCACCATGTTCTGGCCGCCGGCGTCGCCTGTCTGGTAGTTGAAGCGGAGAAAGGCGAATTTGTTTGACTGGTAGGGATCGATGTTGTCCAGTTTGGCTACGCTGGAGGTGGCTTCGGCCTCCTCTCTGATTGGGATCATGTTTCTGCCCACCCAATCGATGAAGTCGCGGGCGCCGCGGGCATCTTCAAAGACAAAGACGGGGGCCCTTTGCATGGCGTCGGCGACGACGGTGCACTTTACGCCGCCAGACAGATTGAGCAGCTTCATGCCGCGGTTGTAGGAGGCGACGAGCGTTCCCTCCGTCGTGGCAAGAGGGATCAGGAAGTCTCCTTTTGCGTGTTCACCGCAGACAGTGAGAGGGCCGGCGAAGCCGATGGGCACCTGGGCCACGCCGGTGAAGTTCTCGATGTTGCCCTGCGTTTCGTGGGGATCGAAGGAGTATTGCGAGATGTGTTCAAGCGAGTGGCCGGTGTAGTCCTGCACAAATTTCTGGCGAGTCCTGATGATTTCTTCGTTGTAGTCGTCGTCGCGGTCACGGGGGATTCTGGGTGCGTCCACCTTCTCGGAAATGGCGTCATCGACGGTGAATTGAATGCGGCCAAAGGGGGAGGTCTGGACTCCGATTTGGATTTCGTGGCGCCCCATGTCGAGAGGCGGGATCCGGGCGGTGATAAACACTTCCTTGCGCAGGGGAAACTCCACGGGTTCGCCGCTATTGACCTGATCGGGGGAAACGACATGCCCTTCGCCGAAGTCCAGGGTGAGGTCGTCATTGGAGATTTCTTTGCCGTCAATGCTGATGCCATGGAAGGCTGTCAACCTGGCGTCGCTCAGGCGGTTTTTAATCGAGAACTGTACGCCGCCCTCGGTATTTTGCAGGCTGGCGTATGTATACAGGCGCTTGAGCAACATTGATGGAATCAGTGCCATGGGGCCTCCGTTTGATGCCGAATTAGTGGATGATGATGAATGGGCGGTGAGGGGAAGTTCTGAACTGGTCCAGGGGGACCAGTTGTGTATGTTGGTCCAGGCGCACTCGGGACGATTAGGCCACTAGGGCGAGTTATCTTGCGACTGCGCAACGTGGATTCCTATGTCGGTGCGCCAGACGGCGCCTTCGAAGCAGATCTGCTCTACTGTTTGGTAGGCTCGGTCGACGGCTGCCTTGAAGTCGGGGCCGGTAGCGGTAACCGAGAGTACGCGTCCGCCGTCGGAGAGGAGGGCCGGCCGGTTCTCATCGCCATCACGGCGATTCGGTTCGTCCACTTTGGTCCCGGCGTGGAAGACAAGCTGGCAGCCGTCGAAGTCCGACCTCTCAGGCAGGCCATGGATGGGCTTGCCCGTCTCGTAGTCATCGGGGTAGCCGCCTGAGGCCATCACCACGGTAACGGCGGACTGGGCAGACCAGTCGGGGTTGTGGCCGGCCAAAGTGCCATCAGTGCAAGCCAACATCAGTTCCACGAGGTCGCTTTGGAGCAGAGGCAAAATGACCTGGGCTTCGGGGTCACCGAAGCGACAGTTGAATTCAAGGACCATGGGGCCCCGCTCCGTCAGCATCAGTCCTGCGTAGAGGACTCCCTGATAGGGAGAGCCTTCGGCTGCCATTCCGGCGAGGGTAGGCCGAAGGACCTGGTGCTCAACTGTGTCCAGGACTTCTTTCGTTGCCAAGGGAGACGGGGCAAAGGCCCCCATCCCGCCTGTGTTGGGCCCGAGGTCGCCGTCAAGCAGCCGCTTGTGGTCCTGCGCCGCGGGAACGAGTCGCAGGTTCTCGCCATCGCAGAATGCGAGTACCGAGAGTTCGGGGCCGTGGAGCCGTTCTTCGACCAGGACGGTTGTGCCGGCGTCGCCGAAGCGGCGACCCACCATCATCATACGCAGCTGTTCGACGGCTTCTGCGCGGCTGGCGGGCAGCAGGACGCCTTTGCCAGCCGCCAGACCGCTGGCCTTCAGGACGGGGAGGTCATCCAATTCATGGACGAAGTCTGCCGCCAATTCGAATTCTGAGAAGACGCGCGCCCAGCCGGTGGGAATCCCATGACGGTTCATGAACGCCTTCGAGAATGCCTTTGAGCCCTCGAGTTGGGCAGCGGCCTTGCTGGGGCCGAAGATCTTCAGTCCGTCTGCAGCGAATTGGTCAACGATCCCTGCTACGAGCGGCTGTTCCGGACCTACCACTGTGAGATCGACGTGATTGTCGTGCGCAAGGCGCCGTAACGCCTGCAGGTCGTCAACGGGGACGGGGAAATTTGTGCAGGAGGGAATCCCGGCAGTTCCGCCGTTACCGGGTGCGGCGAAAATCCGGTCGACGTGACTTGATTGCGCCAGCTTCCAGGCCAGGGCATGCTCCCTTGAGCCGGAACCTATGAGTAGAATGTTCATGCAGTAGTTCGGTCGGAGGCGACTGGGCGTTCAGTCGCCCAGCACACCGGCGAATCTCTCTTTTTCCTTCAGTTCCAATTCCAGTTCCAACATTGGGGTCTCGAACGGATAGTCACCTGTGAAGCAGGCGTTGCAATAGCCATCGTGCGCTCGCAGGGCATTCATCATGCCCTCGACACTGAGGTAGTACAACGAGTCGACGCCAATGTATTCCTGGATTTCAGCCAGGTCTTTTTGCGCGGCGATCAGTTCCGACTGGCTGGCCATGTCGACGCCCATGAAGCAGGGGAACCGGATTGGGGGGCAGGCAACTCGCATGTGAACTTCCCTTGCGCCGGCATCGCGCAGGAGCTGCACCAGGGGTCCGCTTGTGTTGCCGCGCACGATGGAGTCGTCGACGAGGACAACACGCTGGCCCCTAAGATTTTCGGGCAAGGGGTTGAATTTCATTGCCACACCGACCTTGCGCTGGCGGTCGGTCGGTTGGATGAAGGTACGGCCTATATAGCGGCTCTTGATGAGGCCCTCGCTGTAGGGGATGCCGCTTTCCTGTGCGAATCCGATGGCGTGCGGGGTGCCGCTGTCGGGCACCGGTACGACGATGTCGGCCTCCTGCGGCGCCTCGCGGGCAAGCTGGCGGCCCAAGCCCTGGCGCACGCGGTGGACCAGGCGACCGCCGAGCATGCTGTCCGGGCGGGAGAAGTAGATCTGCTCGAATGTGCAGAATGCCGCCTTCTCTGCCGGTACCCCCTGCACGACTTCATACCCGTCCTGGTCGATGCGCACGATTTCGCCGGGATCAATCTCCTGTATGGCGCGGCCGCCGATGGTAGCGAAGGCACAGCTTTCCGATGCAATGGCAAGACCGTTTTCGAACTCTCCAAGAACGAGAGGGCGGAGGCCCCAGGGATCCCTGACGCCGTAGATTGCATCGCGGGTGAGGATGGTAAGCGAGTAGGCGCCCTCGGCCATCGTCATCATCTGGCGAATGCGTTTCAGCCAGGTACCGCGAGCCCCGGCCAGCAGATGGATTATCAGTTCGCTGTCGGTCGAGGTTGACAGACCAACGCCGCGCTCCAGGAGCTCGCGGCGAAGCTGCGGCGCGTTGACCAGATTGCCGTTGTGGCCAATGGCGAGTGGGCCGTCGAGGGTTTCAAGGATGTAGGGCTGCGTATTGTTGAGGCGGGGTGAACCGGTCGTGGAGTAGCGAGTGTGACCAATGCCCAGATGCCCTTTCAGATGATGCAGGTTGTCCTCGTTAAAGACCTGAGAGACGAGACCCAGCCCCTTGTGGATATGGGCGGTGTTACCGTCGCAGGTGGCGATGCCGGCGGCCTCCTGGCCCCGGTGCTGCAGGGCATAGATTGCAAAATAGGCCATGGGGGCGACGTCCAAGCCAGGGGCGCTGATGCCAAAAACGCCGCATGCTTCACGGGGCGAATCGAACGGCGGCATGTTTGCTGCTCCTTGAATACCTGAGTGCGTTCAGTTTCCGGGGAACGTACTCTTCGAATCATCTCGGTGCATGGCGTCCGGCCGGTTTTCAGAATCCAGACTCAACCCCGCTGCAGGGCGGTGCGGGCCTGAAGTCCCATTTCAAGGGCCTCGGCTGTTGTGCCGGCTGTGACAGTCAGATGGCCCATTTTGCGGCCCGGTCGAGGCTCGTGTTTTCCGTACAGGTGCAGCTTCAAGTTTGAAAAGGCCAGCAGTGCCGGCCAGTTGGGTTCGCCGCTTTGCCAGAGATCACCAAGCAGGTTCAGCATAACGGCCGGTCGCAACTGCTCGGTAGATCCGGGTGCAAGGCCTGAGACTGTACGCAACTGCTGCTCGAACTGGCTTGTCACGGCGCCTTCGATGGTCCAGTGGCCGGAGTTATGGGGGCGAGGCGCGATTTCGTTGATCAAGAGACGCCCGGTGGACTGCAACTCCGGATCGTGAGAATTACCTCCCATCCCGGGCTCCGAGACGAGAAAGTACTCGATGCAGAGAACGCCAGTCAGATCAAGAAACTCGCACAGCTTGCAGGCCAGTCTCTCGGCTTCCTGAGCCACAGACGGTTCCACGTCTGCCGGGGCGATGGTGACGTCCAGAATGTGGTTGACATGGCGGTTTTCGACCAAAGGATAGGTTGCAAAGGCTCCATCCTGACCGCGTGCCGCCACCATTGACAGTTCTCTCTCGAAGTTTACAAACGCCTCAAGAACGCAGGGTTGCCTTCCAAGAGAATTCCACGCGGATTCCAGCCCCGTGTCACGTTCAATGCGTGTCTGCCCTTTTCCATCATAACCGAAGGCTGCCGTTTTGAGAATGGCGGGAAAGCCGATTTCGTGGACGGCCTCTGCCAGTTGCTTTATGTCGGTGATGGCGCGAAACGGAGTAACGGGCAGACCTGCCCGGGTGAGCATTGACTTTTCGCGTTGTCGGTTTTGGGCCGCGTGGAGGATTGAGCCTGAAGGGCGGACTGGCACGCCTTCGGCCTCAGCAGTTTCTGCGACGAGGGAAGGGACGTTTTCAAATTCGAAAGTAAGTGCGTCTACGCCTTTGGCAAAGGACCGTACAGCTGCGGCGTCGTTGTAGGGGGCCGCGTACTCGAAGTCGGCGATCTGACCGGTGGGGCTGTTGTGTTCAGGCGAATAGGTGTGGATGCGGTAGCCCATGCGGCGGGCTTCCATGGCCAGCATTCGCCCCAACTGGCCGCTGCCGAAAACGCCAATGGTAGAGCCTGGAGGCAAAGGACTTCGATGCGCTCGAGCCACTTGCCTACTCTTCTTCCCCCAAGCGCGTGGCCAGCACCTGGTCAGCCCGCGCGTCGCGATATTCCTGGAGTTTCTGCCGCAGCTGTGGTCGCGAGATACCCAGAATCGATATGGCAAGCAGTGCTGCGTTGATGGCTCCGGCTTTGCCGATGGCCATGGTAGCGACGGGCACTCCGGCAGGCATTTGCACGATGGAAAGGAGCGAATCGATGCCGTTGAGGGCCTGACTCTGTACAGGCACCCCGATTACCGGCAGCAGAGTATGGCCGGCCACCATGCCTGGCAGGTGGGCGGCACCACCGGCGCCGGCGATGATCACCTCCAAACCACGGGCTTGTGCGCTGTCGGCATATTCTCTCATCCAGTCGGGCGTACGGTGCGCCGAAACTACCCTGCACTCATGGGGCAAGTCGAAGGAGGCCAGCGTCTCGGAGGCAAACTTCATGCACCGCTCCCAGTCGGAATCGCTTCCCATGATCACGCCGACGAGAGGCGCGCTTTCTGATGCTTTCACGGGCAGTCACTCCCCCTAATTTGACCAGTCCTAGTTCTGCCCGAAAAGTGCGCTGAGACTTTGGGCCACTCTGTCAGCCACTGGAAATCCGCCTGCGGCAAAGGACCGGGCTGTCAGGCGTTCGTAGCATTCCACGTAACGCTGGCTGGCTTGAGCAGCCAGTTCCTCTTCCAGGGGAGGAGGGGGTCCATCGCCAATATAGCCGCGCTTCGCGTATGCCAGGCGAACGAACTCCTTGTCGAAGTTTTCCGGTTCGACAACCTCCTGTTCCTGGCTTCCGTTGTGCTTGGCGGCAGCGCGGACCTTTTCATAGCTTGACATCGTCCAGAAGCGGCTGGAATCCGGTGTATGGATTTCATCAATCAGAAGGAGCTGGCCTTCGTCGGACAGTCCGAACTCATACTTGGTGTCCACGAGGAGAAGCTCTCCGCGGGCCGCCACCTCCTGTCCGCGGGCGAATAGGGCCAGTGCTGCAGAACAGACCTCCTCCCACAGGTCTTCCGCAACCAACCCCTGGTCCACGATTTCCTTGCTGGTAATAAGCTCGTCGTGGCCGCCCTTTGCGGCCTTTGTCGTGGGCGTGATAACGGGCTGGGGTAGTCGATCGTTCTTGGTCATTCCGTCCGGGAAGTCCTTGCCGTAGATGGTGCGCTCGCCCTGGCTGTATTGATACCAGAGGCTTGTCTTCGTAACGCCGGAGATGAAACCGCGGACGACGACTTCAACCGGCAGGGTGCGACACTTACGGGCAATCGTCACGTTCGGGTCCGGAGATTCGAGAAAATGATTGGAAACGATGTCTCGTGTCTGTTCGAACCAGAAGGACGAAAGCTGATTGAGCACCTGTCCCTTGAAAGGTACGAGGCCGAGGATGTGGTCGAAGGCAGACAGGCGATCGGTAGTGATCAGAATGAGCCGGTCGTGGCGCGCGTAAATGTCTCGCACCTTGCCGCTCTGCTTGGGACCGAGAAAGTCCACGTCGAGTCCTGGGAAGGTCTGTTCCAGTAAAGCGGGGTTCATGGCGTGCTACTCCTCTGTGGGAATGGATTCACCTGCTTCGCTGCGGCCTTTTCTCAGTCGGAAGCAATACCAATCATAGCACGAAAGAGCGAGAGGCCCAGCCCCTCACTTCCACCGAGAGGATTCTGAATTGGATCGATGTGGTCCTCGGGATGGGGCATCAGACCGATCACGTTTCCTGCTCGATTGCAGATACCTGCGATGTCGCCAACGGACCCATTGGGATTGAGCGGATAGCGCCCGGCAGCCGGCAGTCCGTCGGGGTCTACGTATCGAAAGGCGACCAGTCCTTCGCTTTCCAAACGCTTGAGTGCATTGTCATCGGCAACCTGGAAATTGCCCTCGCCGTGGGCCACAGGGCAGAAAACCGGCTCCTTTACGTGGGCGAGGCAACCCGCTCTGGCGCCCTGCTCCACGGCCAGATGGACCCAACGGCACTCGAAACGATTGCGCGCGTTGTGGGTCAGCGTAACTTCGCGGCGTACGATTGACGGCGCTTCATCATCGAGGCGTCGGTGGTTGACAGCGGTGCCCGGCAGAAGGCCTGCCTTTACCAGCGTCTGAAAACCGTTGCAGATGCCTAATACAGGCTTACCCGTGGCGATGAATTGTGTCAACTCTTCGTGAAAGAACACCTGTAGATCAAGGGCCTGGCGTACGCCGGCTCCGAGGGCATCGCCGTAGGAGAATCCGCCGGGAAGAACGAGCATGCCAAACTCGGAGAAGCGACGGACACCACGCCGCAACTGATTGATATGAACGATTTGCGGGGAGGCGCCGGCCAGCTCACAAGCCCGGGCTGCCTCGGCATCGCGGTTGGTGCCGGTGGCGTGGAGGATCAGGACGGGCAGGTTCATGGCCGTAGAGGCGGGGCGCAGTCTTTTCGTACAGAGATGAGATGCAAGACTATCACGCGGTTTCAGCCCCCTTCCAGGCTGAGAGGATTTCGTCCAGTGACAGGTCTAAGATGGGCTGCCGATCCATGGCCACAGAGAGCATTTGGGAATCGGTGACAGTGCCGATGAGCGCAAAAGGAATGTCCGACAGCATGTCCTCGAATGTCGCCCTGTCCGCGGGGGTCACTTCCAGGAGGAGTCGACCGTTGGATTCGCTGAAGAGCGGGACGTAGGGGTGGGTCTGATCGCTTTCAATTGCAGCCCCAATGTCCACGGCCGCGCCCAAGCGTCCGCCGAGGCACATTTCTGCCAGGGCCACGGCCAGTCCGCCTTCGCTGAGATCGTGGCAACTCCGGACGAGGCCGGCCTGCATGGCTGTGTGGACTGCCCGATAGCGTTTCAGAGGCTCTGCGGGCATGGTTGGCGGAACGCCGCCATCCCATTGTAACAGCTGGCTGAGGAGAGATCCCCCCAGATCTTCAGACGTTTCTCCCACGATGAATATGTGGTTTCCCGACTGCTTCAGGTTGGATGTGCAGGTGCGGCGCACGTCGGGCACGATGCCCAAGGCGGAAATGAGTAGCGTCCCCGGGATGGGCTGGCCTTCGAACTCGTTGTAGAGGCTGTCCTTGCCGGATATGAAGGGGGCGTTGTATGTGACGGCGGCGTCGTAGCAACCCTGGCAGGCGCGCACGAGGGCGCCCAGCCGATCGGGGAAGGTGGGGTTACCCCAGCAGAAGTTGTCCAGAATTGCGATCTGATCCGGGTCTGCGCCGACTGAGACGGCATTGCGAAATGCTTCGTCGACCGCGCTGACGGCCATGGCGTAGCAGTCGCGTTTTCCCAGCAGAGGGTTGATGCCGGCACTGAGGGCGAAGGCGCGTTGGTGGCCCCATGTACCGATGGGCTTCAGGACTGCGGCGTCTGATGGTCCGTCCATGTGCGGGCCGACAAAGGGACGGACGAGGGTACCGCCGCGTACTTCATGGTCGTAGGTGCGAACGATTTCTTCTTTGCTGGCTATCGTAGGATGACTCAGCATCCGCACGACGAGCTCTTTGGGCTCAGGCTGAGAGAGGGTTTTTTCCAAAACAGTCTGAAGTGTGGGCAGGTCCGGATCAGGTTCCTGGTAGTGAGCTGTCCGTTGCGGGATGGGAAGCCCATCGTGCAGGAAGGACATGGGCAGCTCGGCAACGGCGCGGCCGTCGTAGTGCACGCGCAGCCAGCCATCGCCGCTGAAGTGGCCCAGGTCGCGTATTTCCACTTCCCAGAGGTCGGCCAGCTCCTGGAGCTGGGGAAGGTGGGCGGGGGGTAGGGCCAGGACCATTCGTTCCTGGGCTTCGGAGAGCCAGATTTCCCAAGGCGTTAAGCCGGGATATTTCAGTGGAACGTCATGCAACTCAATGTCGACGCCCAGCGCTTCCCCCATCTCACCGACGGCAGAAGAAAGACCACCGGCGCCGCAGTCGGTGATGGCGTTGTAAAGGCGCTTGTCACGGGCGGCTTCGACCAGTTCGATGAGCCCCTTCTCGGTGATGGGGTCGCCGATTTGGACGGCGCTGCCTGACTCTGAATGCGTGTCCTGGGTCAACTCGGCGGAGGAGAAGGTTGCACCGTGGATGCCGTCGCGACCGGTGCGTCCGCCGAGGACAACGATGCGATCTCCCTTCTGCGGTACGGTGGGATGTGTCCCCTTGGGCAGCAGGCCGACCGCACCGCAGAAGACGAGGGGATTGCCGAGGTACCCTGAGTCGTAGATGACGGCGCCGTTGACGGTCGGCAGGCCGAGCTTGTTGCCGTAGTCGCCGATGCCGGCGACGACCCCCTCCTTTACGCGTGTCGGGTGAAGGAGGCCTGACGGGGGCTCGCTGGAAGGCAGATCCTGTGGGCCGAAGCAGAGAACGTCGGTGCAGGCGATAGGCCGGGCGGAGACGGCGATGATGTCTCGGACGACGCCGCCGATGCCGGTGTTGGCCCCGCCGAAAGGTTCGAGAGCAGAGGGGTGATTGTGCGTCTCCACTTTGAAGGCGAGGTCGAACTGATCATCGAATTCGATGATGCCGGCATCGTCAACGAAGGCGGAGCGCACCCAGGGACGGTTTACCTTTTCGGTTGCTGCCTGTATGTAGTTGCGCAGCAGCCCCTGAATCTCGTCGAAGGAGACGGCCTCACCGCCGGCTGAACGTCGCGTAAAGGCTATGTCAGCTTTGAAGGTCTTGTGTACGCAGTGCTCGCTCCAGGTCTGGGCAAGTGTTTCGAGTTCGACATCGGTGGGATCGCGGCCGATCTCTTCGTAAAAGCTCTGAATCTCCCTCATCTCTTGTGCGTCGAGGGAGAGCAGCCGGTTGCGACTGCAATCGAGAAGCTCTTCTTCGGTAAGTCCGGTCAGCGGGATCTGTTCCACATGATCGCGGGCAACGCTGCTGTGACCGAAGAGGGGTTCGATGGCGCCGAGGCTGTAGCGCTCGATCGTGTCGTTGCAGAGGAGGTCCTGGGCCAGCCTGTGCAGGTCATCCTGCGACAGGTCACCGGTCAGGCGGTATTGGGTCGCGGTTGCAGCCACCAGATCGTCGATACCCAATTCGGCGGCGCCGCGTTCGAGCACGCGGGCGGCCACGTCGGTTACGCCTGGGCGCAGGGCGACCTCGATCACATAGTCCATCGTTTCAGCCGGGGGTTGCAGTGCACCGCTTTCCCGGTGCGTGGGAGGATGAGAAACAACCCGGGCCGAATCGGTGACGGGATCAACCAAGAGAGAGGCGCAAAGTTTTTCAATAAGGGCGGGGCCAGGGACTTCTGTTGAGCGGGTTGTCAGGAAGTACAGATTTGTCCGACTACAGGAGCGAAGTGAATCGATCCCCAACCTGTGTGCAGCGGCCGTAAACCTGGGTTCTACCTGGCCGTGTCGGTTGGCGACTTCAATGCGGAGAATCTTCACAGCTTTCCTCTGCACAAAAAAGACCCGATGTCATGCTGGGGTCAGACCGCCATATGACATTGGGCTCTCTTGGCACCGCGGATGCTGGTTAGGCCGGCCCAACTGGGCGGCTCCACTGTACCCCCAAGGGGATTCGAACCCCTGTTGCAGGCTTGAAAGGCCTGAGTCCTAGTCCTCTAGACGATGGGGGCGTGCTGGAAGTAGGCACGAGGGCAAGTCTACCAGAAACAGGGGTGAGTGGTCAAATGCAGCGCGCCAAAAGGTGCATCGTAGATTTGGGGCGGGAACAGTCTGGCGGGGAATCAGTGCCAGCGATGACTGGCGTAGTATTCGGGCTTGTGGCGAGACGCAGTGCAGGCGCCTGGCCTGGCCGTACGGTGGAGCCGGTCAGTTGGGGAGTGTGCGAGGGCAGGCACAAGGCCAGCCCCTACGGGGAATTCATAGGACTGGGAGGACGTGGTCTGGCGAAACTCTTTCGGTTGGGCACCTGTTCGAATAGAGACATCAGGTCGGCGAGACATGTTGTAGGAGAGGGGGCGTTGCGGGGGCGGAGCCCCCGCACAAGGGAGGGC
>JAPOVP010000124.1 GCA_026708085.1 Caldilineaceae bacterium | reverse complement strand
GTGCGGGGGCTCCGCCCCCGCAACGCCCCCTCTCCTACAACATGCCTCGCCGACTTGGTGTCTACATTCGGGACGGGTGCCTACCCGAGAGGGGTTCGCCACACTACGTTCCTTCAGCCCCGTTAGTTCCCTGTGGGTGCCGGGCAAGTGTCTGCCCTCGCACGCCCACTCAAAGGACTCCACCCTACGGCCAGGCCTGAGGCCTGCGCTGCGTCTCGCCAAACGATGTTAAACGATTTCAGCAACCGCTGGCACTGATTCCTCGCCAGACCGTTCTCACCCCAAAACTGGGACGCACCCCCGGGAGGTCTGCATGCGTGCATCCCAAAATGGCGACGAACTTTCGTATTCCTCGGGTAGCAACGGAGCCGTGTCCAGTCCGCGATCAACTCTGAGACAGCCAGAGCGTATTCTCTGACCACTGACCACTGCAGTTTTGGGTTTGCAACTTCGTGTTGACAGCAAACAGTGGGAATGCTAACATTCTGCTATTCCCCATCCAGCTATCAAGCCCGTAATGTGTCTCTTTCACAGGATGCTGTCGCTGCTTTTTCGTCCTTGGATGACTGTACTGAAGATCCATCTGCCGAAAGTTCCGAATCAACACATTCTGGCTATTCAATAGATCGATTCCGCCTCGGAGTCCATACAAAGGGGTATGACTCCTCAACTCTCACTATAGGGGATTGACCAATGAAAAATAGAAGACTCTCACTCCTGGCAGTACTCCTGATCGCCGTTCTCGTCCTGGCAGCCTGCCCCCAACCCACACCCGTAGTCGAAACGGTGAGGGAGACGGTTATCGTCACTCAGGTCGTTACCGAGACCGAAGAGGTGGTCGTGACGCCCACGCCTGTGCCTCCCGTCCAGGGCGGTGTTTGGGTCGAGGGTTCCAGCGCGGACGCCACCATCCTCAACCCGATCCTGGCATCCGACAGCGCCAGCTTTGACGTCCTCGGCTGGTTCTTCCCCACCCTGCTTGGCCAGGACCCGTTCAGCGGCGCCATCGTCCCCACCGAGATGGCCAGCAGCTGGGATGTCTCCGAGGACGGTCTCATATGGACCTTCCACCTCCAGGACGGCGTCATGTGGTCCGACGGCGAGCAGGTCACCGCCGACGACTTCAAATTCACCTATGACGCCATCGCCAGCGATCTCGTCGAGACCCCGCGCAAGGCCAATCTCGACAACATCGAAAGCATCGAAGTCCTCGACCCCCTCACCATCCAGGTCACTTACGGCGAAGTAAAATGCGACGCCCTCAACAACCTCGGTCTGGGCTGGCTGCCAAGCCACCTCTACGCCGAAGACTACAGCGATGTTATGGACAGCCCCCTGAACGAGGAGCCTACGGTCAGCGCCGGCCCCTTCATCTTCAACGAATGGATCCGCGACGATAACTCCACCGTTCTGCGCAACGACACCTACTGGAAGGGCGCGCCCAACATGGACGGCTGGATCTACAAGATCGTCCCCGATCCCGGCGCCCGCCTCGCACAGCTCCAGACCGGTGAACTGGATCTCATCGGCGTCCAGCCCGAGCAGCTGACCACCGTCCAGCTCGATGCCAATCTGAACCTGCACAAGTTCAAGGACGACGGCTACAGCTACATCGGCCTCAACCAGGCCAACCCCGCCAACCCGCAGGCCGGCCAGGACGAAGACGGCAACCTCGTCGAACAGGACCCCCATCCAATCCTGAGCGATCTGGCCGTACGTCAGGCCATCGCCCACGCGCTTGACTACGACGCCATCATCAGCAAGGTCTACCTCGGCCAGGGCTATCAGATCGCCTCTAACGTACTGCCCGCCGTCGGCTGGGCCCACGACCCTTCCCTCCAGCCCTACGCCTTCGACACCGAACTGGCCTCGCAGATTCTCGACGACGCCAGCTGGACCGACAGTGACGGCGACGGCGTGCGCGAATGTAACGGCTGCGCCACTGCCGAAGCAGGCGCCACCCTCACAATCCGGCTGCAGACCAATGCCGGCAACACCACCCGTGAAGACCTCGGCGCCCTCGTCCAGGATCAGCTCAACGGCATCGGTTTCGACATTCAGTTCGAAGCCATCGAGTTCGGTACCCTCGTGGGCGAGCTCCTCGGCCAGACCTTCGATATGGTCATCATCGGCTGGACCGGCCTCGGCACCGACCCCAACGATGACTCCTTCTGGCACTCCAAGTTCGACACACCCGGCAGCGGCTTCAACTTCGTCAGCTACCAGAACGCCCGCATTGACGAGCTCCTGGAGCAGGCCGTAAGCGTTCCCGGCTGTGCCACCGACGATCGGGCCCCCTTCTACCATGAAATTCAGAAAATCATTCACGACGACATCCCCTACGTCTTCGTGACCGGCTCCGTCGGCAATACCGGCTACTCAAAGAAGTTCGACGGCACCAACCCCGGCCCGTGGAGCTTCTACCACAATGTCGAGACCTGGTCGCTGGCGCAGTAGACCGGCGCAACGCTTTCCGGAAGAATTCGGGGCCTGCCTGTCAGGCCCCGAAGGAGATCGGACCAATCCGCCACCGCTTGCTCCTTGCGGGCGCTGGCGGATTCGCACCTATATATGTCGCGTCCACCTGAACATTCAGGCGGATCGAAGGACCGGTTCAGTTCATGGCCCGCTACGTAGTCCGTCGCCTCCTGCAGGCAATTCCCACCTTGGCTGGGGTTAGCCTCATCGCCTTCGCGCTTGTCTATAACTCTCCCGGCGACCCAATCCTTATCCGCACCTTCAATCCCGACATCACGCAAGAAAGTCGTGAAATCTTGAGGCGACAACTGGGGTTGGACCAGCATTGGGCCTTGCAATACATCGGTTGGTTGTCAGGGGTTACACTGCGAAGCGGAGCTGTGGTCGAAGAGTTTGAGCGCAGTGATACGAGTTGTACGTTTGTTGCCTGGCTGAACACCACTTTCTGTGATAACGGCGGAGGCATCCTGCGGGGAAACCTGGGTACCAGCATCGCAACAAATCAGCCCGTCTGGGAGCGAATCGTTGAGCGCATGCCGGCCACTCTTGAATTAGGAGTCTCGGCACTGCTGGTTGCCCTGCTGGTCGGATTGCCGCTGGGCGTCCTCAGCGCTGTTCGACAAGGCTCGCTCTTCGACAATCTGGTACGCGTGCTCGCCGTCGTTGGCAACGCTCTGCCCTCATTCTGGTTCGGCCTCATGCTCATCTTCTTTTTCGGCGTCGTCTTGGGGTGGTTGCCCACCGGTGGCAGGCGCACAGTCTCGCTCACTAACGAGTTCGATCTGATAGACCGGGTCAGGCATCTGATTCTGCCGACATTCGTTCTGGCGCTCGGAGGCATCGCCCTGTTAAGTCGCTTCATGCGCACTGAAACACTGGAAGTGATCCGAACCGACTACATCCGCATGGCCAAGGCCAAAGGCGTGGCGGCCCGAAACGTCTGGTTCGTCCATGCTCTGGGCAATGCCCTCATTCCCCTGATGACGACTCTTGGCCCGGCAATCTTTGGGGTCCTCAGCGGAGCCGTAATCATAGAAACCATTTTCTCCTGGCCGGGCATGGGACGCATGACCTTCAGCGCGGCGGTGCAACGTGACTATCCCACTGTTCTCGGCGCAGTCATGTTTTTCTCGCTGCTGACCATTCTGGGCAACCTCCTTTCCGATATCCTGTACGGTGTCGTCGACCCCCGCGTGCGGCTCTCGTGATGCTTGCACTTTCTCTGATATGACCGTAGCTCAGGCAGACAGCTCGGCACTGACCTCCCTCGCAGTCGACCCGCAGTTGCAGCGCAAACCACGCACCTACTGGAGTATGGCGCTCCAGTCCCTGCGCCGCGATCCCGTAACACTCGTCGCAATTGCGTTCCTGTTCATTATGGCTGTCTTCTCACTGCTCGCACCTGTCATTGCCGGTAGCATCGGCGTCGGCCCGAACGATACCAACCCGGACAATGCCTTCCAGCAGCCCTACTTGGGCCCTTATATCCAGTGGCGCACCGGTCAGGACCCAACCACCGCACCGCTCATGCTCGGCAAATCCGGCGGCGTCCCCCACTGGCTCGGAACCGATCAGCTCGGCCGCGACCAGTTTGTGCGCCTCCTCTACGGCGGCCGCGTCAGTCTGGGCATCGCCTTTGCCGCCGCCGCCCTCACACTGATTCTGGGCGTGACTGTCGGTACCGTCGCCGGCTTCTTCGGTGGCGTGGTGGACGACTTCATCATGTGGTTTGTGAATACAACGGTTTCGATTCCTGGTATCTACCTCCTGATCATCGTAACCGCAATTCTCAAACCCAATCCCATCACCCTGACGCTCTTCCTTGGCCTCCTCGGCTGGTTTGGCACCGCCCGCCTCATCCGCGGCAACGTATTCAAAGTCCGCGCCCTGGACTTCGTGCTCGCGGCCCGCTCCGTCGGCACACGCGACACCCGCATCATGCTGCAGCATGTCATCCCCAACAGCCTGCCAATTATCATCGTAAATGCCGCGATCGATATCGGAATCCTCATTCTCGTCGAATCCGCGCTCAGTTTTTTGGGATTGGGCATACAGCCGCCAACCGCAACATGGGGTAGTATGCTCAACAGGGCCAACAACTTTCTCTTCCTCCGCGACCCCGAAACGGAGGCCTACTTGGCCCTGCATCTGCTCGTCGGCCCTGGCCTGCTTATCACTCTCACGGTCCTGGCCCTCTATCTCATCGGCGACGGACTGCGCGACGCTCTCGACCCGATGATGAAAAACATTCGGTAAACAGTACGGTGTACACTGTGGATACCGCCGGTTCCATCCACCGTCTGCACACCGGCTGCTGAACCATATTGTGTAAGCATTAAGAAAAGGAGATAAGCGAATGTCTAAAAAACGATTTACCTTCCTGGCGGTCCTCCTGATCGCCGCCCTCCTCTTCGCTGCCTGCGGCGGCGGCGGTGACGCCGAAATGGCCGAAGAACCGGCCGCGCCCGCACAGGAGGAACAGGCCGCCGAAGACACGGAGGAAGCGGCCGCCGCAGAAGAGGAGACCGAAGAGGCAGCCGCGGCTGAGGAAGAAGAAGCCGCAGCTATGAGCGAACGCACCGGCGCCTGGGTCGACGAAGTTATCGCCATCGAAGAACCCTCTGCCGCCGCTGCCGTCACGCGCATGGATCTCGCAGAGATCGACGCCTACGCCTTCTCCATCAGCGATGCCGAAGTCTACGCCACCGTCCAGGGGTTGGATAGCCTCACCTACTCCAACTCCTTCGGCGTCTACGCAGAGCTGACCTTCAACCCCGCCGGCCCGATCTTCGACGGCACCGGCAAGCTTAACCCGTTTGCCGTGCCCCGCATCCGTGAGGCCATGAACTACCTCGTCGACCGCGATTTCATCTCCCAGGAAATCTACGGCGGCCTCGCCTCACCGCGCTACATGGCCATCACCAACGCCTTCCCCGACTACGCCCGCCTCGTCGACATCGTGCGCCAGCTCGAGCTCGAGTACGCCCACAACCCCGACAGAGCGGCCGAGATCATTAACGAGGAAATGGAAGCGTTGGGCGCAGAGCTCGTCGACGGCGTCTGGAACTACGAGGACGAGCCTGTCGAGGTCATCTTCCTCATCCGCACCGAGGATGAGCGTAAGGAGATCGGCGACTACGTCTCCACCATGCTCGAAGACCTCGGCTTCAGCGTCGTTCGCGACTACAAAACCGCCTCCGAGGCCTCGCCGATCTGGATCGGCACCGACCCCAACGAGGGCCAGTTCCACATCTACACCGGCGGCTGGATCACAACCGCCATCAGCCGCGATCAGGCCGGCAACTTCGACTTCTTCTACACCAACCGCGGGCTGCCATTCCCTCTGTGGCAGGCGTACACCCCGTCCGAAGAATTCGACGCCATGTCTGAAAAACTGGACTTGCGCGACTTCACCACCATGGAAGAACGCCGCGAGCTCTTCGGCGACGTCCTCGCCCTCTCCATGCAGGACTCCGTGCGCGTCTGGCTAGTCAACCAGCTCGGCTTCTCGGCCTACAGAGGCGATGTCTCCGTCTCCACCGACCTGGCCGGCGGCCTCAACGGCGCCCGCCTCTGGCCCTATACCCTGCGCCGCACCGGCGAAGAGGGCGGCTCCCTCACTATCGCCATGCCCAGCATGCTGCCTGAACCCTGGAACCCCGTCGCCGGCACCAACTGGATCTACGACACCATGCTGATCCGTGCCACCGCCGACGTCGGCGCCATGCCCGACCCCTTCACAGGTCTCCAGTGGCCGCAGCGCTTCGAAAGAGCCGAAGTAACCGTCAAAGAAGGCCTCCCCGTCGGTAGCACACACGACTGGGTTGACCTGACCTTTGCCGACGAAATCGAAGTGCCAGAAGATGCTTGGCTCGACTGGGATGCCGTGGAGCAGCAGTTCATCACCGTCGGCGACCTCCATCCCGATGGCCTCACCGCCAACATCAGGAGCGTCGTCTACTATCCGGGCGATCTCTCCGAACTGACCTGGCACGACGGCAGCCCGGTCAGCATCGCCGACGTCGTGCTCAGCATGATCACCACCTTCGACCTGGCCAAGGAAGAGAGCGCCGTCTACGACGAGGCCCAGGTGCCGAGTCTCAACAACTTCCAGAGCCACTTCAGGGGCTACCGCATCGCGCAGACCAGCCCCCTCGTCATCGAGTACTACAGTGACCAGTACACCCTCGACGCCGAACTGAACGTGGCCAACTTCTTCCCCGGCACACCTTGGCACACCATGGCCGTCGGGCTCCTGGCCGAAGCCGCCGGTGACCTCGCCTTCTCATCCGACAAGGCCGATGCCAACGAAGTCGAGTGGATGAGCTACATCGCCGGGCCGAGCATCGAGATCCTCGAAGGCCATCTCGAATCCGCCGCCGCCGATGGAAACATCCCCTACGTGTCCACCCTCGGTGACTACATCAGCGGCGATGAAGCCGACGCCCGCTGGGCAAACCTCAGCGCCTGGTACGAAGATAAAGGACACTTCTGGGTCGGCAACGGGCCCTTCTACCTCGAAGAGGCTTTCCCCACCGAGAAGACCGTCCAGCTGATCCGTGTCGAAAACTTCCCCGACGCCTCCAGCAAGTGGGAAGGCTTCGACACACCCATGATCGCCGAAGTCGCCATCGACGGCCCGGCCCGCGTCGCCTCCGGCGATGAGGTCACCTTCGAGGTCATGATCGACTTTGGCGGCGACGCCTACGCCGTAGCCGACATCGACGAAGTCAAGTACCTCGTCTTTGACGCCCTCGGCGAGCTCGCCCTCACCGGCACCGCCGAAGCCGTCGAGGATGGTCTCTGGCAGATCACCCTCAGCGCCGAAGACACCGCCGGCCTCGAGTCCGGCGCCAATAAACTGGAGGTGGCCGTCGCACCCCTGCGCGTCAGCATCCCCACCTTCTCGTCCCTCGAGTTCGTAACCACGAACTGATCTTGAATCCGTAAAACATAGAAAGTGATGCGCGAAGAGTAAAATGCGAGGAGAGAGAGGTTTTCTCTCTCTCCTCACTCCTCTTCACTCTCTTCTATATTTATAAGGACTCTCCATGACCGATGCCGCCCTGCCCCTTCAACCCGACGCCGCCAGCGCCGAAAGACCAAAGACACAAAGCACGCTCGCCCGCGTCGTGCAGTACACCGGGCTGCGTATGGTCGCCCTGTTCTTCACCATCCTCATCGGCGTCTATCTGACGATTCTGCTCGCCAATATGGGCGGCTATGTGGATCAGATTCGCAAAAACTATATCCGCGAACAGGTGGCGCTCTCCGTCGGCTTTGGTGATGAGTTCAAGAACATGACCTCCGATGAACGCCGTGAACATATCGAAAAGCTGGTCGCATTGCAGGAAAAGCGCATGGGGCTGGATCAACCATTCCTCCTGCGCAGCTTCCGCTTTCTCTTGGGCGCCATGACGCTGGACCTGGGTTGGGCCGATAACATGTCCAGCGACAGCGGCTCGCGGATGGTGCGTAACATAATCTTGGAGCGTCTTCCTGCTACGTTGCTTCTCTTCGCCTCATCCTTCTTCATGCTCTTCTTCGTCGGAATCTTCGTCGCCCTCTATCTCTCTCGCAACTACGGCAGCAGGCTGGACAGAGTTATCATCGGTCTGGCCCCGACATCCGCCGCCCCCAGCTGGTTCTACGGACTCTTTTTCATTCTGCTCTTCGCCGCACTGCTGGGCTGGTTCCCTTTCGGGGGGCTCGTCGTCGCACCCCCGCCCGAATCGATCGTTAACTACGCCCTCAGCGTCCTCAATCACATGGTACTACCCGTCACCGCCATCTTTTTCAGCGCTATCTTTTTGGGCATCTACGGCCAGCGAACTTTTTTCCTTATCTTTTCCAACGAAGACTATGTCGACATGGCCCGCGCCAAGGGCCTGTCCGACCGCGTGGTCGAGCGCCGCTACATCATGCGCCCCACAATGCCCACCATCGTCACCGGCCTGGCGCTCTCAATCATAGGCCTCTGGTTCGGCTCGATCGTACTTGAGACCATCTTCAACTGGCCGGGTCTCGGGCGGCTCTTCTATCTGGCCACCAACATCTTTGAAACGTCTGTGATCGTGGGCTCCACCGTCATCTATGCCTACCTGCTCGGCATCACCGTCTTCTTCCTCGATATCGTCTACGCCCTCTTGGATCCCCGCGTCAAAGTGGGCGGCAGTCCCGGAGGGCAGGTATGACAGGAATCCGCCGCACTCTCGCCGCTCTCTCCCAATATCCCTCCGCCATCGCCGGTCTCGCCATAATCGCGGCCATGGTTCTCTTCTCAATCTATACCGTGATCGCCATTCCCTACAGTGAAGCAATTGACCTCTGGCGCGGCGGAGAGGGCGTATGGCTGGAGAACCCGCGCACCGCCGCGCCCAAATGGTTCAACCTCTTCCCCGGCGTCAACCTGCCCGAGACCATGATCCTGGGTCCCGCCGGCGAATCCGATGATGTCTCCGTTCAAAAGGAGCGCCAGGTAGTCTCCGAAGAGATGACCGATGTCATCACCACCTTCACCTTCGACTACACCGCCGACGAGTTTCCCCAGGAGATCTCCCTCTTCCTCACCTCTGAGCATGAACAGAAACGCCCGCTCGTGTCCCTCACCTGGCTCACGCCCGACGGACGCGAGATCCGCATAGCCGACGTTACCGTCGAGGGGCCCGTTACTGTCCGCTTCTCGCAGGAAGAAAAACTGCAAAGACGTCTCGACGGCGTTAGAGCGGAAATCGGCCTCTTTGCCGACCCCGCCTCCGACGAAGACGACCCCAGGCCGCTCAAAGGCACTTACAAGCTCGTCGCCGCCGGACTCGTCTTCGAGGATGACGCCGACGTTGACGCCCGCCTCGTCGTCTACGGCCAGGTCTACGGCCTCGCCGGCACCGATCACCTGCGCCGCGATCTCATGCTGGCCCTCATGTGGGGCATGCCCGTCGCCCTCGCCTTCGGCCTCCTCGCAGCCGTAGGGACCTCCGTGAGTACATTCATCGTCGCCGCCATCGGGGCCTGGTTCGGCGGCTTCGTTGACGCCGCCATCCAGCGCATAACCGAGGTCAACCTCATCCTGCCCGTCCTGCCCATCCTCATCATGATCGGCCTCTTTTACTCGCGCAGCATCTGGGTCATGCTCGCCGCCCTGATTACATTGAGCGTATTCAGTTCAGGCATTAAGACCAGCCGCGCCGTCTTCCTGCAGATAAAAGAGTCGCCCTACTTCGAGGCCGCCCGCGCCTACGGCGCCGGCAACTTCCGCATCGTCTTCCTCTACCTCATCCCCCGCCTGATTCCCACCCTCGTGCCCGGTTTTGTCGTTGCCATCCCCTCCTTCGTCTTCGTCGAGGCCACCCTCGCCGTGCTCAACCTGGGCGACCCCCTGCTCCCCACCTGGGGCAAAGTGCTCAGCGACGCCCGCGTCAACGACGCCCTATACCAGGGCAACTACTACTGGGTCCTCGAGCCCGCCGCCCTCCTGCTCATCTCCGGCCTCGGCTTTGCCATGGTCGGTTTCGCCCTCGATAGAGTCTTCAACCCCAGATTGCGAGATCTGTAATGGCCTTTTCCGATCCGCCGGTACTCCAAATCGAGGACCTGCGTCTCTATTTCCGCACCCAGCAGGGCGTCTTGCACGCCGTCGATAACGTCAGCCTCAACCTGCGCCGCAACGAGGCCATGGTCATTCTCGGCGAATCCGGCTGCGGCAAGACCTCCCTTACCAGGGCAATCCTGCGCCTGCTCCCCCGCAACGTCCACACCTACTCCGGTAGCGTCAAGATCAACGGCCGCGAGGTAATGCAGCTGAGCGACGAAGAGTACCGCCAGCAGGTGCGCTGGATCCAGATCTCGCTCGTGCCCCAGGCAGCCATGAACTCGCTCAACCCCGTCCTCAAAGTCGGTGACCAGGTCGCCGAACCGCTCCTCTCCCACTACGGCATCCCCCGCAGCGAGGCCCTCGAACGCGTCGCCACCTCCTTTCAGCACGTCGGCGTCCCCGCCGACTTCATCAGACGCTACGCCTTCGAGCTCAGCGGCGGCATGCGCCAGCGCGTCGCCATCGCCATGGCCATGGTCACCGACCCCGACCTCATCATCCTTGACGAGCCAACCTCCGCACTCGACGTTCTCACCCAGGCCAACATCATGAACGTCCTCAAGCGCGTCAAACAGGAGACCTCCACCAGCTTCATCCTCATCACCCACGACATCGGCACCTCCAGCGAGCTCGCCGACCGCGCCGCCGTCATGTACGCCGGCCAGCTCGTCGAGGTCAACGACGCCGAGCATTTCTTTGTCGAGCCCCTCCACCCCTACTCACAGAAACTGATGTCCAGCGTCCCCAAGCTGCGCCAGACCGAAGAGCCCGACTTCATCAGCGGCCAGCCCCCCAGCCTCCAGGACCTGCCCCACGGCTGCCGCTTCGCACCCCGCTGCGACCACCGCTTCGAGCTCTGCGAAAACGACCCCGAACTGCTCCGCACAGGCCGCCGCCAGCACGTAAAGTGCTGGCTCCATCAGAACGGAGACAACCGCTGATGCGCACAACTGCCCGCATCGCCGTTACCCGCGCCGCGCAGCCCCGCGCACACCGAAAGATCGACCATGACAACGACCACCCCTGAAATCGCACAATCCTCTTCCGCCAACGGCTCTGCCGCCCGGGCCGAACCCCTCCTCTCCCTGCGCAACCTCCGCACCTGGTTCGAGCTCAGACGCTGGGGCTTCGGACGCGCCGGCACCGTCCGCGCCGTCGACGACGTCAGCTTCGACCTCCACGCCGGCGAAGCCATCGCCATCGTCGGCGAGAGCGGCTGCGGCAAGTCCACCCTCATGAAGACCATCCTCGGACTCCACATGCCGACCGAAGGCTCCGTCATCTTCGAGGGCCGTGATCTCAGCACCCTCGACAACAAGGAGATGCAGTGGTTCCGCTCGCAGGTCGGCTACGTCCAGCAGGATCCCTTCGGCGCCCTCCCGCCCTTCATGGACATCCGCCGCATCCTCGGCGAACCCCTCAAGATCCACGGCAACATGGACGAGTCACAACGCCAGAATCGCATTTACGAGGTCATGGAGGAGGTCCGACTCACGCCTGTAGACGACATCCTGCCCCGCTTTCCCCACATGCTCAGCGGCGGCCAGCAACAACGCGTTGTCATCGCCCGCGCCATGCTCCTCCACCCCCGCATGATCGTCGCCGACGAACCCGTCTCCATGCTCGACATGTCCGTACGCGTCGAGGTCCTCCGCCTCCTGCAAGGTCTGCAGCGAGATCACAATCTCGCCGTCGTCTACATCACCCACGACCTCTCCACCGTGCGCTACTTCTCCGAACGCATCTTCGTCATGTACGCCGGCGAAATCGTCGAACAGTCCCGCATGGACGACCTCCTCCGCAACCCCCTCCACCCCTACACCCGCGCCCTGATCGCCGCCATCGCCGACCCCGACCCCGAAAACGCACACGTCTTCCGCGACGTCCCCCCCGGCGAGCCCCCCAGCCTCGTCAACCCGCCCTCAGGCTGCCGCTTCCACCCCCGTTGCACCCACTTCATGGAAAACCTCTGCGAGCTGGAAACGCCCCCCGATTTCGAGCCGGAACCCCAGCACTACGCCCGCTGCTTCCTCTATAAGGACTAGCTGCAGTCAGCCGGCAGGTCGAAACTGCCGCTGTGTTTTCTAACCACTAACCACTAGCCACTGGTGTTCCCCATGCCCTCCTCACCACTGCACCTGATTCTCTACGGCTTCTTCCTGCTCCTCTTTGGTTTTCTCCTCGCCTTCGCCATGGTCCTCAAACTCATAGAAGCCGGTTTTCTGCTCAGCTTCCTCTCCTACTTCGCCTCTCTGGCCGGCCTCATTGTCGGCATGTACGGCGCCGCCAGCTATGCACGTTCCAAGCGCAAATAGTGCCGGTCACGAAATGAGACCCGGATCTCCGGAAATTGATTTGTCCTACCCGAAAGGCTGAAGCTATAATAAAGATCTATGGGCAAATTCTGGACGTGACCGCCCACATCGCCGTACAGGTTGCGCTTTGCTCACATAAATCTGTCTCCCCTGCATCCTGACTTACTATACATACAAAATAAATCTATGTTCGAAAAACAGATCGGAATCGACCTCGGCACCGTCAACGTTCTTGTACACGTCCGGGGGCGGGGGATCGTCCTGCACGAGCCGTCCGTCGTGGCCATTCGCCGCGAAGCCAACAAAATGGTCCTCATCGGCCACGAAGCCTACGACACCCTCGGCCGCACCCCCGAGAGCATCGAAGTCGTCCGTCCCATGCGCGACGGCGTCATCGCCGACTTCGTCGTCACCGAGGCCATGCTCCGCAAATTCATCCAGGACATCGTCGGCCGCTTCCCCCTCTTCAAGCCCAGAGTCATGATCAGCACCCCCCGCGGCGTCACCTCCGTCGAAGAGCGCGCCGTCCACGACGCCGCCATGCAGGCCGGCGCCGGCGCAGCCTACCTCATCCCCGAACCGCTCGCCGCAGCCTACGGCGCCGGTCTCCCCATCGGCACCCCAACCGGAAACATGGTCGTCGATATGGGCGGCGGCACCACTGAAGCCGCCATCGTCTCCATGTACGACATCGTCGTCTGGAGCAGCGTGCGCGTCGGCGGCAACCGCCTCGACGAATCCATCGTCAGCTACATCCGCAAGAAGTACAACCTCCTCGTCGGCGAACAGACCGCCGAAGAGATCAAGATAGCCATCGGCTCCGCGCTACCCACCGAAGAAGACCGCGCCATCGAAGTGCGCGGACGCGATCAGATCAACGGCCTCCCCAAGACCATCGAAATCACCAACAGCGAAGTCATAGAGGCCATGCTCGAGCCCCTGCAGGCAATCGTGCGCACCGTACGCTCAACCCTCGAAAAAGCGCCGCCCGAGCTCGCCGCCGACATCATCGACCGCGGCATGGTCATCACCGGCGGCGGCGCCCAGCTCCGCCTCATCGCCTCACTCTTCACCCACGAGACCGGCGTCCCCGCCTACGTCGCCGAAAACCCTATGGCCTGCGTGGCCCTCGGCGCCGGCCGCGCCCTCGAAAACTATGAGATCATGCGCCGCAGCCTGCCCATGCTCTACTCATAACCCGCCCGCGCCGCCCCAGGCGCCCAGACCCTTCGCGCATAAGAAAGGTGTTCTTCGCGCCCCTTCGCGTAACTTCGCGGATCCATCAGTTCTGTTAATCACAACACGCAAGCAACCACCCACCCAACACCATGCCATTCTCTCCCAAATCTATAGACAGCAAAGCCCTCCACAGCGGCGAATCCCGCCGCTACGCCCCACCCGCCCGCCCCGTCGCCGCCGCACCCGTCGTCAGCGGCATCATCCCCAGCATCGGCTACGTCTACGATGACACCGTCCACCTCGACAGCGCCCTCGGCGGCGACCCCGACCTCTACGTCTACGGCCGCTACGGCAACCCCACCGTCGCCGCCTTCGAAGACGCCGTCGTCGAGCTCGAATGCCACGACATGCCCGATCGGGCCGCCGGCCACTTCGCCCTCGCCACCGGCAGCGGCATGGCCGCCATTCACCTCGCCATGTCCGCCTGCGGCCTCCGTTCCGGCGCCACCGTCGCCGCCGCCCAGGACTGCTACGGCGCCACCTACTCCCTCGTCGACAGCCTCTGGCCCCAGTACGGCGTCAAGGGCCTCTTCGTTGACGCCACCGACCTCGACGCCGTCGAGCGGCTCCTCGCCCGCGAAGCCCCCGTCCTACTGATCGTCGAGACCATCTCCAATCCCCTCCTCAAAGTCGTCGACGTCCCCCGCCTTGCCCAGCTCTGCCGCGCCCACAATACCCTTCTGCTCGTCGACAACACCTTCGCCACCCCCATGCTCTTCCGTCCCCTCGCCCACGGCGTCGACGTCGTCATCCACAGCGCCACCAAGTATATCGGCGGCCATGGCGACGTCCTCGGCGGCGTGGTCGTCGCCCGCAACGAGCTGCGCCCCGCCTTCTGGGACTTCCTCAAAAAGACCGGCGCCAACCTCGGCCCCCACGAAGCCTGGCTCCTCCACCGCGGCATGAAGACCATGCCCCTCCGCGTCGAGCGCCAGTGCCGCAACGCCGCCGTCGTCGCCCAACACCTCAGCGACCACCCCGCCCTCGCCCGCGTTCGCTACCCCGGCCTCCCCGACCATCCCCAACATGAAATCGCCCGCGACCTCTTCGGCGGCCTCGGCTACGGCGCCGTCGTCGCCCTCGAGCTCAAAAACGCTGCCCAGCCCGACGTCTTCCGCTTCCTCGAAGCCCTGCAAATGGTCCAACCCGCCACCACCGTCGGCGACATCTACTCCCTCGTCCTCTACCCCAGCCACGCCTCCCACCGCGCCCTCTCCCCCGCCCAGCGCGCCGCCGTCGGCATCTCCGACGGCCTCGTCCGCCTCGCCGTCGGCGCCGAAGACCCCCACGACATCATCGCCGACATCACCACCGCCCTAGACCACTAACCAATTTCTTATGACCTTGCCGTCCCACATGCCTGCCCCCGGCCCTCCATCACCCCCGTACCCACACTTCACTTCACTAAAAACTAAAAACTGCCTACTAAAAACTGCAGTTCCCCGTTTCACCCAAAAACCAATTTTGACAAACATTGGATGATCGCATACAATAGCCGACAATTTGCTGTCAACTGGACCTTTTCAGGTTATTCCAGCTGATCGCAACCCTAAAAGGACCTGATTCAGCGAGCAACTCGCTGAAGCCCTGAATGACTCAACAGACAATTCGCACCGAGAAAGCGCCTGCTGCCATCGGCCCCTACTCCCAGGCCGTCGCAACAGAGCATCTGATCTTCACTTCGGGTCAGATCGGAATCCACCCCCTGACCGGTCAACTACGACCAGGCATCGTCGAACAGACCCACCAGGTGCTGGAAAACCTCGCCGCTGTCCTCGACGCGGCCGGCTCCGGCATGGGACATATCGTCAAAACGACGATCTTCCTGACCGACATCGCCGAATTCTCCACTGTAAACGAGATTTACGCGCAAGCGTTCCAGGACGACCCTCCTGCTCGGAGTACAGTGCAAGTAGCCGCATTGCCACTGGGCGCGCTGATCGAAATCGAGGCGACCGCTTTACGCGCCTGTAGCACTTCCGCCGGCGAAACGTAGTACCTTTCCACCCGGAAGACAAAGCCGTCTTCACCCCCGGAATAACGTTCAACGTAGTGCAATGCCCGCGCGGATTGCACTGATTAGAATGTTTATAGAGCGCGCCCAACGCTGGCAGGATTGCGCTTAACTAAAATTCGAAACCCTTTGCGTTCGTTTTTTTCTCCGTCGCTTTCAGCATTTACTTGCCGAGAAAATCTTTATTTTATTGGAGGATGCAACACAGTCATGTCAAACCAGCAAACAGCAACAGCAATGGAAACGGAAGCAGATTTCTTGACCGAGGAGGTGGATGCAGGACCCCCTAAGGACGACCATCCTATGGCCCTGCTCCTGGAGGAATTCGACGATTCCTACGTAAACCAGCCGCAAACAGGTGACATCCGCCATGGCGTCGTTGTCGATAAACGCGCCGGCGAACTGCTCATCGACATCGGCTATAAGTCCGAAGGGATCGTTACCGGCCGTGAGGTCGACCGCCTTGAAGGTGACTTCAAGGACATGACCGTCGGCGACGAGGTCCCCGTCTACGTCATGCGCGAAGACCGTGACGGCAACCTCCTCCTCAGCATCTCCCGCGCCCGCGCCGAGAGCGACTGGAAACGCGCCGAAGAGCTGCTGGAATCGCAGGACATGTTCACCGGCTCCGTCAGCGGCTTCAATCGCGGTGGTGTCATCGTCAAAATCGGGCAGGTGCGCGGCTTCGTCCCCGCCAGCCAGCTCAGCAGCGAAAGCCAGTCACAGCAGCTTACCGAAGGCGAACCCGACAATCGCTGGATGAAGCTCATGGACGCCGAGCTGCGCATGAAAGTTATCGACCTCGACCGCCGCCGCAATCGCCTCATACTCTCGGAACGGGTCGCCATTCGCGAGTGGCGCCGCGAACAAAAAGAAAAACTCCTCGAAACACTCGAAGAAAACTCCGTCTGTGAAGGCGTCGTCAGCAGCCTCGCCGACTTCGGCGCATTCGTCAACCTCGGCGGTGCCGACGGCCTCATCCATCTGAGCGAACTGAGCTGGGGCCGCATCAGCCATCCCAAGGAAGTCGTCTCCATCGGTGAAAAGATCAAAGTCATGGTCCTCAACGTCGACCGCGAACGCAAACGAATCGGTCTCAGCCTCCGCCGTTTGCTGCCGGAACCGTGGGAAACCGTGCCCGACCGCTATGAAGTCGGCCAGATCGTCCGCGGCGCCGTCACAAAACTGGTCCACTTCGGCGCCTTCGCACGCCTCGAAGGCGATACCATCGAAGGCCTGATCCACATCAGCGAACTGACCGAACGACGCATCGCCCATCCCAGCGAAGTCGTCTCCGAAGGCCAGGAAATCGACCTGCGCATCATCCGCATCGATACCGACAAACGCCGCATGGGCCTCAGCCTCAAACAGGTCGCTCCCGAAGAAGAATCCGTCGAATTTGACTGGGAACCCGTCCCCCTCGAAGAAAATGAAGCCGGCACACAGAACGCTGCAGCCACCGACGCATCCAGCGACGCATCCAGCGATGTCGCCCCCGAGCTGCAGGCCGGCGTCGACGTTCAGCCCCAGGCTGAACTGGACGACGAAGCCGCCAGTGAACAGACCGAACCGTCTGAAGAACCGGAGGCCGAAAGAGTCATAGCCTAGGATCCGTCCTCCAACCGCTCCCGCGCCGCCGCGCAGCCCCTGACGGCTCCCGGCCGCACCAAAACCGCATCAGCGCCTCCCGGGCATCGACCGCCCCGCAAGCTACGTGTCGGACACCGCGTCCGGCACGTTTTTTCTGAATTGACAAAATATACCGCCCGTCGTTACAATATGATCAGTCGTCAGATGCACGTATGGCGCGCCGCGACCGACGGTCCGGTCCCCCCGGCGTGACGGCCCTGTCAATCGGCTCGCCAGCCCCGGAACGCCCAACTGCACCTTACCTTCCGACAGAGGCGCCAGGTCCCTTCTCATCACGACCAAGCGCTCGGATTCGCTTCCGAACTGTCCGCCGCCAGCGGCCCGCAAACACCGCATCGGCTGGACCGAACGCAATTCATTGCGTAGGACGCAAACGGAATTCCGATTACGGCGACCAATTGATCTCTATGGTATAGTGTACTCTGTCTGATTGCTCTCAAGCAGGAAAACGACGATCGAGGGAATCCACCCATGTCTGATAAACTCGAACGCTTCACGAAACGTGCGCGCCGAGTCCTAACACTTGCACAGGAACAGGCCCTGCGCCTCAATCACAACCATATCGGCACCGAACATCTCCTGCTCGGCCTCGTCCAGGAGGAGAACAGCGTCGCCGTAAAAGTGCTCAAAGAACTCGGCGTCGAGCCGGGACAGGTCGTGCGCGCCGTGGAACGCACCGTAGGACGCGGCGAACGCGCCCCACTCGGCAAACCCACGCTCGCCCCGCGCACAAAACGAGTTATCGAACTGGCAGTCGAAGAGGCCCGCATGATGGGCAACCACTACATCGGCACCGAGCACCTCCTCCTCGGCCTCGTGCGCGACGGAGACGGCGTCGCCGTCAACGTGCTCCGCAATCTCGGCATCAACCTCGATCGCGTCCGCACACAGACCGCACGCGATCTCCTGCAGAGCAGCGCACAATCCAAAGAAAAACAGAAAAAAGAGTCCAAAACACCTCTGGTGGACCAGCTCGGCCTCGACCTCACCGCCTCCGCTGAAGAGGGGCGCCTCGACCCCGTCATCGGCCGCCAGATGGAAATCGAACGCGTCATCCAGATCCTCAGCCGCCGCAACAAAAACAACCCCGCCCTCATCGGCGAACCCGGCGTCGGCAAGACCGCAATCGTCGAAGGACTGGCACAGCGCGTCGTCGACGGCGACGTGCCCGAGCCCCTCCTCAACAAGCGCATACTCATGCTCGACGTCGGCAGCCTCGTCGCCGGCACCATGTACCGCGGCCAGTTCGAGGAACGACTCAAAAAAGTTATCGAGGAAATTATCAACAGCGGCGCCATCCTTTTCATCGACGAAGTCCACATGCTCGTCGGCGCCGGCGCAGCCGGCAGCAGCGTGGACGCCGCCAACATCCTCAAACCCGCCCTCAGCCGCGGCGAGCTCCAGGTCATCGGCGCCACCACCCTCGACGAATACCGCAAGCACATCGAGAGCGACGCCGCCCTCGAACGCCGCTTCCAGCCCATCCTCGTCGAAGAGCCCACCATCGAGGAGACCATCGAGATCCTCAAAGGCATCAAGAGCCGCTACGAGGAGCACCACAAACTCATTATCTCCGAAGAGGCCCTCGACTCCGCCGCCCACCTCGCCGCACGCTACGTGCCCGACCGCTTCATGCCCGACAAAGCCATCGACCTCATCGACGAAGCCGGCAGCCGCGTCCGCATGTACAAGGCCCCCCACGCCGTCAGCCTGCGCGAGACCTTTATCGACCTCAAACGCCTCCAGAAAGAAAAAGAAGAGGCGCTCGAAACCCAACGTTTCGACGACGCCATCGACCTCCGCTATCAGGAGGTCGAGCTCCAGTCCAAACTCGACAAGCTGCGCGAAGGCTGGCGCCAGGTCGCCAACCAGCCCGTCGTCTCCGCCGACGACATCGCCGAAGTCGTCTCCATGTGGACCGGCGTACCTGTCTACCGCATGGGCGGCGAAGAACGCGAACGCCTCCTCGGCATGGAAGACGAGCTCCACAAACGCATCGTCGGCCAGGACGAACCCATCAAGGCCATCAGCAAGGCCGTCCGTCGCGCCCGCGCCGGGCTCAAAGACCCCAAACGCCCTATCGGCAGCTTCATCTTCCTCGGACCCACCGGCATCGGTAAGTCCGAGCTCACCAAGGTCCTCGCCGAATTCCTCTTCGGCAGCGAAGAAGCACTCATCAAGCTCGACATGAGCGAGTTCATGGAGCGGCACAACGTCAGCCGCCTCGTCGGCGCGCCACCGGGCTACGTCGGTTACGAAGAGGGCGGCCAGCTCACCGAAGCCGTCCGCCGCCGACCGTACTCCGTCGTCCTTCTCGACGAAATCGAAAAGGCCCACCCCGAAGCCTTCAACATGCTCCTCCAGATCATGGAGGACGGCTCCCTCGCCGACGCCAAGGGCCGCCGCGTCGACTTCCGCAACGCCCTGCTCATCATGACCAGCAACGTCGGCGCCAACCTCATCCAGGGCTCCAAGGGCATCGGCTTCGCCATCACCGCCGATGAACAGACCCGCATGGAAACCGAATATGAGCAGATGAAGTCCAAGGTCATGGACGCTCTCAAGAAGACCTTCCGCCCCGAATTTATCAACCGCCTCGACGGCATCATGGTCTTCCGCAGCCTTACCAAAGAAGAGATAACCGAAATCGTCGAACTCGAGCTCCGCACACTGCGCGCCCAGCTCGACGAACAGGACATGAAACTCAAGCTCACCCCCGCCGCCCGCTACGCCATTGCCGACGCCGGCTACAACCCGGACTACGGCGCCCGCCCCCTACGCCGCGTCATCCAGACCGAAGTCCAGGACCCCCTCAGCGAGGCCCTCCTCGAAGGCCGCTTCGTACCCGGCGATACAATCCAGGTCGACTTCATCCCCTACGCACCCTCCGACCTGCCCGCAGACTCGTCCATCGCCCAGCCGTCGTCCGGCTCACGCAACCCCTTTGACTCTTCCAACGGCGTCGACGGCGACCAGGACCCCAAAGGCACCTACGAATTCACCGCCATCGCCCACCGCCCACAGCAAGAAGAAGAACCCGAAGACAGAGAGGCCACCGAAGAGCTCGAAGCCCTCCTCCAATAACCCCCAACCCAATCAACCCAACCAAAAAAAGAACCCCGGCCCCGGGGTTCTTTCCTTTTATACCCGCCCATCCCCCCGTAGGGGCACCCCTTGTGGGTGCCCAAGCCCGCCCGCCCCAAGAAGCGCCACCCCTCGTGGTTGCTCCACGACCAACACAAAAAGAAGAGGGAAGGCGCTCCCGCCTTCCCTCCCCTATCAACTTGCACTTCACTTACCACTAACCACTAACCACTGACCACTGCCCACTGCCGTTACCACTGAATATGGTTCACATTGTGGCCCGGGTCCAGCGTGAACACGTACGGCTTGTTCGTGTCGTACTCGTTGTCGGGATAGAACGTGCTCACCCGCAGCAGCAGCTGGTCGTTTTCCGTGATGTAGTCGATCGTGACCGGCTTGCCCGTCATCGGATTGGTGCCGCTGAAACTCTCGATCTTGGGCTCGTCAGGCAGGAACGGACCCGGCTGCGCGCTGCCGTCCGCGCCAATGTACCAGTACTGCATGCCGTTCGCCACCGAGCAGATCTGCGCCGGCGTCGCCGCATGACTGACGTGGCAGTTCTCCCCGGTGTACACCGGTGTCGAACCCGAGCCCGAACCGCCGCCAGACCCACCGCCGGAACCGCCGCCCGAACCACCATTCGGATCGCCGTTCGGACCGCCGTTGGGATCGCCGTTCGGACCGCTGTTAGGATCGCCGTTCGGACCGCCGGAGTTCGGTGGGTTGGTTACAGGTGCCGCAGGAAGATGTACGTCATGACCCCCGGCAGCGTGGCCGTTTGCGTCGCAGTGGCCGGGCGTCAGGGTCCCGTCCGGCATCTGGCAATAACCGGGTTGGTTGGGATGCGCGTTTGCGGGGGCTGCTATCGCTACTGCGCTCAGCATAAGTGTCAGAGTCAAAACAATGCGGAAGGTCTTCATACCACGAGTCTCCTTTGTATTTCCCGCCGGCCTGAAATGTCCTGCTGCCGGTCACATGACATAAAGACGATGCATCTTCGGTCTGTGTTCCCTCATGATGACCGTATTCGTTCGCCTCTTGCACACTCCCGTCGTTCAACACGGCCGTACCCCCCGTCCTGGGCACCCCCTCCCCCAATGCCCTGTTCAGCCTCCAACCAATTCTCGCGTAACCCCAAACTTGCAAGCAGCTTCTGGGCCATGTACTCTCTTGAAGAGGCAACTGTCCATCCTCGTGCCCGATAAACAATTCCGCTTCAATCCGTATTCTGAATCCTCAGGTACACGTCAATATCATCAGCAAGTCTGGAAGAGAACGGTGACTCAACAAAAGAAGAGTGGAAACAAATGGTCGCTCCTTCTGATCCTGATCATTATCGCGGCGCTGGCGCTGCTGTTTTTTGCGTTTAGTGAAATGAACCTACTCCCGATCGACTCGGATCAAAACCAATCTGAACAATTCACGCCCCCGCCTCCGCCCGATTCACCCCCGTCTGATAGTCCCTCCGGCCAGTCCGTTCCAACCCCGCCTGACGGCCCCCCGGGCTCGTCCGATCTACCCACGCCCCCGTCCAATCCACCCTCATCCCCGCCCGACTAACCGTCGCCCCACCACGCAACCTCCTTCCCAGCCCTCCACGGGTCAAAAGAGGCATCCTCCGCGACTCTCCGTGGATCAAGAGGTGATCTCCGCGTTTCTGCAGTTCACTAAAAACCCGCAACTGACTACTAAAAGCTGCCATACCCAAATCCGAATTTCCCAGTCCTTGTAATTTCCCCCCGCCCAACGTATCATTACCTCTCCGCGTACCATCTCTTCGTCTCATTTAACATAGGAGGAACTACACGATGAATGAACGCGTCGGGTTCGTCGGCCTTGGCATCATGGGACAGGGCATGACCCGCAACCTTCTCAAAGCCGGATTCAGCGTGCGCGTCTGGAACCGTACCTCGAGCCGCATGGACCCACTCGTCGAAGCAGGCGCATCCGCCGGCGCTAGCCCCGCAGACGTCGCCGCCAACTGCGACATCACTATCGTCTGCGTCAGCGACACCCCCGACGTCCAGGAAGTCATCCTCGGCGACAACGGCATCCTCTCCGGCGCCAACGAAGGCTCCCTCGTCATCGACTGCAGCACCATCAGCCCCCAGGCAACCATCGAAATCGCCGCCCGGCTCAACGCCAAAGGCGTCAAAATGCTCGACGCTCCCATCAGCGGCGGCAGCGAAGGCGCCGCCAACGGCACCCTCTCCATCATGATCGGCGGCGACGAAGACCAGCTCGAACGCGCCCGCGGCGTCTTCGAAGCCATGGGCAAGACCATCACCCACGTCGGCAAACAGGGCGCCGGCCAGACCGTCAAACTCGTCAACCAGATCCTCGTCGTCGGCAACTGCCTCGCCATGGGCGAAGCCCTCGTCTTCGCCCAGGCCGGCGGCGTCGACCTTGAAAAATGCCTCAACGCCGTCGTCAGCGGCGCCGCCGGCAGCTGGATGCTCGCCAACCGCGGCCCACAGATCATCGAACGCGACTGGCGCCCCGGCTTCACCATCAACCTCCAACAAAAAGACGTCCGCCTCATCATGCAGGAAGCCGACGCCCTCGGCGTCCCCGTCCTCCTCACAGGCCAGATCTTCAGCCTCTACCGCACACTCCAGCAAATGGGCCTCGGCGAAGAAGGCAACCACGCCCTCGTCAAAGCCCTCGAAAACCTCAGCGGCGTCCAGGTCGCCTGACCCGAACCATTCCCCGCAGGGGCACCCCTCGTGGGTGCCCTCGTCCTCGCCCCCAAATGAGACCGTCCTGCGCGCCGCCCCACGCCAATCTCCGTAGGGGCACCCCTTTTGGGTGCCCTCGTACCGACACCCATCTGGGACTGCACTCCCTCGCGGATAAAAAAGGTGTACTTCGCGTCCCTTCGCGGATGAAAAACCCATCAACCATGCTTCCCCTACGATCCCCATCCCCCAACCATTCGACTACCAACCGATCCACCAATTTTCACAAACTCTCCCCCCAAACCGCATTTTCACCCGTTTGGCACCACGCCCACATCATATATAGTAGTACTAGACAAAAAACGCAGCGCAAACCGGATACAGTCCAGGTCCCACCCGATAACCAAACATCTCACCATCAACTACTTCTGACGCAATACTAAAGACACAATAAGCAACACAACCTGCACTCATAGCCATGAAAAAACTAATCCGCATCCTCTCCGTCAGCGCTCTCGTCATCGTCGCCGCCATCGGCGTGCTCTACTACGCGCTCCCCTCCAACCAGTTCAACATCTCCTTCCCCCAGGATAGAAACGCCGCCCACGCGCCCGATTCGGGAGAAAGCCACACCCATCCCGACGCGCCCGCTCTCGCCGCCACCGCCGGCGCCAACCAGATCACCGTCTCCTGGCAGACCGTCGCCGACGCCGCACACTACGAAGTCTGGGCCCGCCTTGGCGACGATCCCTGGAGTCAGATCGACGGCGGCACCCTGACAAGCACCTCCACTTCCTTTGTCCATACAGGCCTCACCGCCGGCCAGACCTACTACTACACCGCCCGCACCGTCAACGCCGGCGGTATCA
Organism: Caldilineaceae bacterium; assembly: GCA_026708085.1. Taxonomy (GTDB): domain Bacteria; phylum Chloroflexota; class Anaerolineae; order Caldilineales; family Caldilineaceae; genus Bin5. Next base: position 1,321 of record JAPOVP010000124.1, on the reverse strand, counting down.
AGAGCCCGTGGTCGTCCCAGGCCGAAGCCACCGTCAACGCCGAAATCGTCGCCCCCGTCCTCACCGCCGTCGCCGGCGCCAACCAGGTCACCGTCTCCTGGGCCGCCGTCGCCAGCGCCGCCACCTACGAACTCTGGGCCTGGGAAACCGACGAAGACTGGGAGCAGCTCGACGACGGTACCCTCACCGCCACCACTTTCACCCATACCGGCCTTACCGCCGGAAAATCCTACTACTACCAGGCCCGCGCCGTCTCCTCAACCAGCGCCGCCGGCCCCTGGTCCGAGCAGGTCGAAGCCACCGTACTCTCCAACCTCGCCGCGCCCGTATTTACCGCCACCGCCGCCGTCGGCCAGATTACCCTCACCTGGCAGGCCGTCACAGACGCCGGCGGCTACGAAATCTGGGTACACGAGACCGGCACCGAATGGCAGCAGGCCGACGATGGCTCCCTGACTGGCACTTCCACCTCCTTTACCCACTCCAGCCTTACCGCCGGCACCACCTACTACTACCAGGGCCGCGCCCTCGACGCAGACGACGCCGCCGGCCCCTGGTCGCTGCCCGTCCACGCCACCGTTCCTATCCCCATCGCCGCGCCCTCCCTCACCCTGACCCCAAGCCACCAACAGATCGCCATCTCCTGGCAGGCCGTCACCGGCGCCGACACCTACGAACTCTGGACCTGGCAGGAAGGCGGCGCCTGGGAGCAGCTCGACGACGGCTCCCTCTCCGCCACCTCCTTCACCCATTCCAACCTCACCGACGGCGACAAGCACTACTACGCCATCCGCGGCCTCAACAACGACGGCACCGAAGGCGCTTGGTCCGAATACGTCGGCGCCTTAGCCGCCGGCGAGCTGCCCACACCCGTCCTCACCGCCACCGCCGGCCCCGCCCAGGTCACCATCACCTGGCCGCCCGTTACCGGTGCCAACGCCTACGAACTCTGGTACTGGATTGAAGGCGGCGACTGGGTGCAGCTCGGCGGCGGCTCCCTCACCGCCACCACCTTCACCCATACCGGCCTCACCACGGGCACCACCTACTACTACAGCCTCCGCGCCCACGCCAACGACGGCAAAGAAAGCGCCTGGTCCGAAAACGTAGACGCCACCCCCTGACAGGTGGCGTCTGCCTCCCATGCATCCCAAACCTCGCACCGCAGCCGAGCCCCCGCCATCCCGCGATCAACTCCGAACCAAAGGCAGCACCCTCACTAACCACTGACCACTAACCACTGCAGTTCCGGGCGGTCGGGCCTGGTCGGCCCTCCCTTGTGCGGGGGCTCCGCCCCCGCAACGCCCCCTCTCCTACAACC
>JAPOVP010000017.1 GCA_026708085.1 Caldilineaceae bacterium | reverse complement strand
TTTATCTTCTGCCGGAGTTATACGGGGGTTCGCCCCCATTTTGGGATGCACCCGAGGCGGGTGGGGAATCGCGTCAGCCGGCGTGGGGGGACAGGGGGAGAATCGCACTTTGAACTCCCGAAGCAATTCCTTGGAGTAAACGGGCATTGTCGCGAGGCCTGAGTCCAAATCGGTCAAATTGCGTGAATGTTCTATGACGGATGGGGCCCTTTCTGTTTTCATCAGTACGTCAGTCCCGTAAGATCGACGCCGATGGCAGTGTTCGTAATCAGATCGTGCGCCCTGCCCGTGCAGTTACAGTGCACATAGACGCAGCCGTCGATGACGATCTTCGAGTTTTCCGGATACTTGATCGCCCAGTCGATGTTCCCTGGACCCATTTGCCTGCCCCGGTACTGGCGATAGAATACGAGGCGTCCACTTTCTGTAATGAATGCCTCGGCCAACTCCGCATGCTCGCTGGGTGGTGAGCCAAGTGTGTCCCATACCCTCAGGCAGTGGAAAGTCCGGCCTCGGATCGTAACGTCGAAAGTTCCGGCCCCTATGCCTTTCCGGTCAGTCGTGCGGTAGGAGCCATCCGGCTGTGGCCGGTAGCGGCCGTCGTCACAGATCTTTCGTTCGGCGCCACGGCCCCAGTCAGCCTCGAACCCCTCGTCGTTGAAAGTACGCAGCACCTTTCTCTCGTCCATCTGCTGGACAACGCCGAGCCATCTCGTCTCCTTTTCGTCGAGCCTTGCATAGAATAGTTGGGGACTGCCGGGCACATCCCAGTCTTCCCGAATCGCTCGTTCCTGGACCGCAATCTCGACGCAGTCCAGGTCATGAATTCTGGCGAGGCTGGTTGCCCTCATCTCTGTCACCGCGCTCAATTCCCGCGTATCGGCCTCGTAGGTGGCCTGCATCGCATGGTGGCCGAGGGAGGGTACTATGGGCCACCATTGCAGTTCGGGGAGGTCGATCTGCAAAATCTCCTGGCGGCTCTTTGCTACTGAAATTGATGGTCTGATTGCTGGGAAGGGGTACGTGAATGTCATTTCTATGTGCTCTTTGCAGGATGCCTTATTAATCTTTCGCAGCGATAGCCTCGCCCGAAGCAGTGATGTAACATCGCCAGAGCGGTTGACCCAGTTGCATGGCGCGGCAGGGCTACAGTTTTGCACACAAGGGCAGTTCAAGCCAAACCATTCGGACTGCAATTCAGGGCGGTTTGTACTGAAAAAAAGATATGATATAATTACGTTGTTCAACTTGGCACGGTGGCTCTTGCCATGAAGGGAGGGCGCCTCACCCATGCAGGAATTCAAATTTACGTGCCACAGAGCCTTATCGCCGAGGTTCTTCGGTGGCATCACCCCTGAAACAACCCATCGGTCAATCAGCAGGCTTGTTTTCCGTGTCCAGAGCCGGTTTGCATTGGGAACGCGGCGGCTGGCGCGCGCCGGAATTTCGAAGTAAGTCACGTAGCCCGAACTGCTGCAGTAACCTCCGCAGGAAGGAGAGTGGAAAGACATGGATAAACGCCGCCGCAGGGAGATCCTGGCCAAAGGACGGCCAGGGCCGTACTGGCCGGCAGAGCCGATGCTGGGCGGATGGTACACAGAGGAAGAGATTGAAGCCGCAACCAAGTCGATCCGTGACTCGATGGATCCCACAACGGTGGGCTTCGGCTTTATCTGTTCTGAAATCCTGGACTTCGAGGCTGCGTTTGCCGAATATTGCGGGGCGGCTGAAGCGATTTCGATCAATGGAGCCGGGACCGGTCTGGATATGGCGATTATGTGTCTGGACCTGGAGCCTGGTGACGAAGTGATTGTGCCAGCTATCAACTTTCGTGCGGCGGCGCAGGCGGTGATCGGGCAGCGGGGCCAAGTTGTGTGGTGTGAAGTGGATCCGCGCACTTTCAACATGGACCCCGCAGACGTGGAGAAGCGGATCACGCCGCGCACGCGCGCTATTTTTCCGGTTCACATGAACGGTTTGTCGGCGCCGATGGATGAGTTGCTGGAGATTGCGGAGCGTCATCCTCATCCGCGACATGGACCGCTCAAGGTAATCGGAGACGCTGCACGCGCAGGCGCCGGCGGGTATAAGGGAACCAAGATTGGCGCGAAAGGCTGGATGACTGTATTCAGCTTTCACACGATGAAGCTGATGACTACGCTTGGGGAAGGTGGAGCGATCACCACGAATGACCCGGAGGCGGCACTGCGGCTGCGGGGCATCAGGCAATTGGGGGGGCGCACGACGGATGGGGCACAAACTACAAAATGACCAAAGTGCAAGCGGCGGTTGGCCTCGTACAGTTGCGGCGTCTTGACGAGATGACTGGACAGCGTGTGAAAGCAGCCAAACGCCGGGATGACCTGTTGCGGGACCTCCCTGAACTGACTTTACCCTATGAGCCACCTGGCTACGAGCACACCTATTATCTTTATACAATGTTAGTGCCGCGAGACTGGGCCGGCG
>JAPOVP010000034.1 GCA_026708085.1 Caldilineaceae bacterium | reverse complement strand
CAACGCCCCCTCTCCTACAACCTCGCGTCGTAGCCAGTATGTGGGCAATACGAAGCTGTCGTCTCGCGGCGGCCTGGCTTCCTCCCACCCCGCGTCCTGGCGAATTCCGAGTATGTGCCAGCGCAGGCTAGACAGGCGAGGCAACTCCCATATATACCCAACGTTCACCTCTGTGACCACCGAGAGCCCGCTACAGAAATACTGACGGTACATTCCGCCCAGACAGACCGCACACATTCCACACACAGAACATGGCTCAGTAGTTACCTGGAAACCAAAACTCCTAATATGCCCCTTCTCCGCCCAAAACCTTCGGGATCGTGCGCAGCAGAATGCTCAGATCCAGTGTCACGCTCCAGTTCTCGGCGTAGTAAATGTCGAGCAGGACCATCTCATCAAACGTCAGATCGCTGCGGCCGCTGACCTGCCACAGACCCGTCATCCCCGGGCTGACCGACAGCCGCTTACTGTGCCAGTCCTTGTACTGCGCCACCTCCTCCGGCACATTGGGACGGGGCCCCACAAGGCTCATCTCGCCGCGCAGCACATTGATCAGATTCGGCAGCTCGTCTAGGCTCAAGCGGCGCAGAATCCGCCCAACAGAGGTGCGGCGCGGGTCGTCGCGCATCTTGAAAAGCGGCCCCGTAGCCTCATTGAGATCGGCGATCTCGTCAAGCTGTGCATCGGCATCTTCTATCATCGAGCGAAACTTGTAAATCTTGAACTGCCGTCCGTTGCGCCCGACGCGCGTCTGGGAGTAAATTATCGACCCCGGCGAACTGAAACGGACTGCCAGCGCGATCAGCGCCGCCAGCGGCAACCCCAGAACCAACATGACAGCGGCCAAGGTCACATCCAGCGCCCGTTTCACGAACAAATTCCAGCCCGCAATCGATACCGCCCGCGTCGTGATCAGCGGAATCCCGTCTAGCCGCTCCACCTGCATCTGGTTCTTAGTCAGCTGGAAAAAGTCCGGCACAATCTGTGCCCTCACACCGTTCTGCTCACACAGATGAAGCAACCGCGCCACGATGCGGTGGCTCCGCCAAGGCAGGCAGATAATGGCCGTGTCGATGTCACTGTCTTGCAGGATGTCATAGAAGTTGGTCAGCGGGCCCAGTGCCTGAAAGCGGCCAATGTCCGTCTGATTTATGTCCGGATCGTCGTCCAGAAAGCCGACCAGTTCGTATCCCAGGCTCGGGCGCGCCGCAATCGTGCGCATCACCATCAACCCCACGTCGCCGGCTCCCACCAGCACCACACGTTCCAGGCCGATCCCCTGGTTGCGCAAATATCCCCGCACCGTGTAAATCACCGCCCGGCTGATTCCCAGCAACAGCGTGACCAGAACCGCCGTGTACAGAAAGATCAGACGGCTGAACGACAGCTGCCCGAATGCCAGGTTCAGGATGATCAGGACAACTACGCCGATCGTGGTCGCGCTCGCAATGGCGTAGACCTCCTCAATCCAGAGGCGATCTCGCCGGTAAACATAGACCCTGGAGAACTGAAACGAACAGAAAAGGAGAAAAACCAGCGCCAGTCCGAACGGCAGATAGGTGACCAGTTCGGCCTGATTGGCCGGATCGACGGTGAGAAACCACTGCAGCCGGTAGCGCACCCAGTAGGCCATGACAAACGCCGCAACGATCAGAATCAGATCGCTGATGCGCAGTAGCACCGGCCACCGCCGCGACGGGACCCGAATGAGCAGGCCAGTCAGCCAGCTTCTATCAGGTGAGCCCGTTGCCTCCCCGTTCGTTCGCCGCCCGTTGAGGGTTTGTTGGGAAGTTCGGCGGCCTTGGCGCTGTTTCATCTGTACGGTCGTCATCGGCATTCATTCAGTGGCCAGTGGCCCGCGGTGTGCGAAATGTTGCTCGTGCTCTGTACCCTCCACTACCTTCCATTGACTGCACTTTCATATACGTCCATCGTCTCTTTCGCGGTCCGTTCCCAGGAGAAGTTCCTCGCCTGTCGAAGTCCTAGCTTGCGCAAAACAGTGGCGGTCTGCTGATCAGTGAACAGGCACTCGAACGCGTCCCGTAGAGCGGACTGATCCTGCGCCGGCACAATCAGCGCCGCGTCGCCCGCCACCTCCTTCAGGCTCGGCGTATCGCTGCAAATCACCGGCGTCCCCGATGCCATCGCTTCCAACACCGGCAGACCAAAACCCTCGAACAGACTGGGGTAAACGAATCCGCTGGCCGCGTTGTACCACAAGGACAGATCACGCTCTGGCAGGAAACCGGGGAACTGGACGATTGGCCTTCCCTCGGACCGACCGCCAGTCAAACCCAACTCGTCCGCCAGACTGAAGATCTCCTGGTAGTGCCAGCCTTTGCCGCCCGCCACCACCAGTCCCACGTCGCGCCCGATCGCACTCTCCGCCCGCCACTTCGCAAAAGCCCGCAGCAGATGAGGTAGATTCTTGCGCGGCTCCAGCGTGCCAACGTAGAGCAAGAACCTCTCCGGCAGCCCCATGAGATCGCGAAAACCGGTGATCTCTGCATCCGGTAGAGGCCGGAACTGCTCGCCGACCCCATTGTACACCACCTCCACGCGCCGGCTTTCGACCCCGAACTCCGCTCGTACGTCCGCTGCCGTCTGCTTGCTGACTGCGATAACCCGGCGCGCCCGGCGGGCGCTGGCGCGGCACAACTGGCCGAGATAGAACCGCTTAAGGCGCGGGAAACGCTCCGGCATGCGTACGAAGCTGAGGTCATGAACTGTCACAACACCAGGCACCCTCGTCGCCAGCGGCAACGTATTCACCAGGCCGTGCACGAGGTTCCCCTGCGCCGTCATCGCAGCTAGCGGCAGCGCCGTCTGCTCCCAGATGATGCGCGGAACTGGATCGCCTGCCGGCCAGCGCGTATAGCGCAACTCCATCCCCGGACGCCTGTACGGAAAGCGAAATTCGCGGTCATTGACGAAGGCCGTCACCTTGGTTCCGTCGGTCTCGTCCGCAAGCGCTGTCAGCAGGTTGCGGCAGTAATTGCTGACTCCGGCCCCTCGGTAACCGCCTCTTGTATGGAGTAGTTGGGCGTTGACGACGACTTTCATAGTCAGTAACTTCCAATGTACTGCTAGCGGCCATGGGCCACCGCCCTGTAGGCCGCCACCGTCTGGCGGGCAATCTCTTCCATTGTGTAATGGGCTAGCACCCGCTGCCTCCCCGCAGAGGCAAGATGACTGCGTGCCGCCCCATCCTGCATCAGCCGCTGCAGTTGCAGCCGCAGCGCCTCCATATCCCCCTCCGGGAAGACTACCCCGGCATCCCCGATGACGTTGGGGATCTCTCCGCTGCTGCTGCCAACCACCGGCACCCCGCAGGCCATCGCCTCGATCAGGACCCGTCCGAACTGTTCCTTCCAGTTGGGCCGCGTCAGGCTGGGCAGCACCAGCACGTCCAGCGAGCGATAGAAGTCCGGCATCTCCCCGCTGGGCAGCCTCACCCCCAACGTGACCCGGTCTGCGATACTGCTCTCGGAAGCCAGTTTCCGCAGCGCCTCGATCTCTTCCCCGCTGCCCACCAGCGTCAAGCGCCACGCACCATCCAGACCGGCGCACGCTCGCAGCAACAGGTCCAGCCCCTTCTCGGGCAACAGGCCCCCGGCGTAGCCAATGTGAAACGCCTTGTCCTCCTTCGCGCTCCCCACCCCATCCAGCTCCGCCTGCGGCCGGAAGATCGCAGGATCGACGCCGAACTGCGGCAGCACCACGACCTCGCCCTCGTAGCCCTTGCGCACGAGAACTTCGCGGGCCTCGGCATTCCCCGCGATCGCCACTGCGCAGCCGCGGTAAACATGGCGCTCGAACCAGTTGAATGGCGGCGGATAGCGCCGGAGCAGGTTCTGCCACGTAAAGAAAAGAGGCTTCGCGCCCACCGCCCGCGCCGCCCGCACACCGATAAACGTAGCCAAATTGTATGGCTCCTCATCCACATGCACAACCTCCGGTTTCAGCTCCCGCAGCGCCTTTACCAGAGTAGGATAAAAGTGCATATGATAAGCGCCGTTGAATAGGATGGGAATCGTACGCAGTTCGTAGCCGACCGTGTGCAGCCGTTCCGCCTTTTGTAACCCACGCCGGTCCCGCCAGCTCGGCGGCGTCAGCACCGTCAACTCCACCCCCAGGCGCGCGATCTCCTCCGCCTTCCTTTGATACGCGCCCACAACGAGCGCCTTGCTAACGAGCACAACGCGCAATGAGTTCCCTCTTTTGCTGGGTGGTAAGTGTCTGGAGACCAGTGGTTTCGTTCAATTCTTCGCGCTCTGAATGTAGTGGAGCCGCGGGCGCCGTTCTAGAGCGGAGAGGAGGAAAATGTACCCGAAATTAGGAACATAGCGCGGACAAGCGCCAGAGCGGTCTTGAATCCCTTCTTTGTTCGATTACTAACGCAGGTGACGTTCCGCTCAACTCAAACTGGTCAAGACGGTTGGAAGATGGAAGAGGAACAAGGGTCTACAAGGTTATAGTACTTAAGGGCGTTATAGTACTTAAGGGCGAAAATGACGGGGTATAGGACGGAACAGCAGAGTGTCACTTGAGTCTGACTCCTAGTTGCACACGCGACAGATCCTGACCACATCCGCTCAATAAATCCTTCGTCCTCCTTACGGAGTCAAACCTGCTAAAATTCGCTTCAACGACTACTGGCGTCCCCGCGATCGATTTAGGGTTGAAAAACTGTTTTCCAGACGGGTGGATCGCTTCAGTGTAGACGAGATGACGTTCCTTGCTCGAAAAATCCGAGAGATTGCCTGTTGTTAACAGTCCCATGGACCATAACCACTCAACTGTTAGCAAAACCAATGCGTTCCAAGCCTGCAACGGATGTTCACTTCCGTCTGGAAATCGAATGAACTCTGGAAGTTTCGTAGTCTTGTGGGCAACGAACTTAGACAGCGGTGCCCAATCAAGTGAGCCAGAAACAGGTGGGACCGGACCAACTATGGTAGGGGTCACAGCTATCGGCTTGCTTGCTTGTTCAACCTGACCCGAAGACAAGTTGGGACGCCAGAGGAGCAAGAGCTTGAGAGCGATCAGATAAGAATGAGATTCCGAAATCCTTACATTTAGTAACTGCCTTTCGTCTAAAGTACCGCGTCGAAATACTTCGTACAGCTCCCACTGGTCTCCGTCGGTAATTCCAGCGTACTCGATTCCTGCCAAATTTGAGTAATTGATCATCTGACCCAAATGCGAACCTAGTGACTCTCCTAGTTTTTTCGCTTCAATGGTAGCGCTCGGACGCCGTTTCTGATCCAACAGTGCGTAATCAGCTTTGCGTCCGTTGACGTCATATTCGGGAATGACGATCGAAGGATCTGTCGTATCCCATTCGAGGACCTGCAAGAGAGGGTCGATCAACGCCAAGCGCGTGCGTGTTTCATTGACTCTCAGTATCGGGCCGTGGTCGGCGATTCGCCGCTTCAACGTCTCTATGACAGCCATTAGCTCGTCCAGAAGCATAAGGTTTCTCCTGCCTTCAGAAGAGAGAATGTCGCCTTCTATGTGTTATGTGCAGGTGTTGCTACCGGTGAGGATGAACTCTACCCCTCCAAACAACTAGCCAGTCTTGGACGTACAACCCTTAACCTTCCTCAGCCCAATAGGCAGGAGGCCATTCGCCAATTTCTTGGCCCATGGAACTAACTAATCGCCCGAATGCACTCGCGAGCTTCCTGAACGAGCGGCTGTGCCGATAAGCTTCAGCCAACGAAAAGCTGGCGCTTAATGCCGGCTGATCCGTAGTCTCGAGATAAGTGGCGCCTGACCCCATCCGAGCTTCCAAGTGCCCCTTGGCGTCGCGGGGCAGTTCCGGGTCGGGAGGAGGCTGGGCATCGAAACGAATACGGTTCTGGCCGCGAAGCGACTTGATGGCGGCCAAAAACCAAGCTTCAAACTCTCGATGGGCGATCACGACCTCGGAGGGCACGTCTCCGGCTGCCTGTACCGTCCAATTCTGGACAGTCGGGCCCAACTCTGCGGGGCAGTCGGTGTCCCCGTCGAACAGGACAATAACAGCGCAACAGTCGGGTTGGAGTAGCGCTAACCTGACCGCTCTCTTTAATTCGGTCTCGCGTACCAACTGGTTGCGTGGCCTGCGGATTGGTCGCCCGACTTCTATACCCCAAGCCTGTGCCTCTGTGATCAGACGACGTAACAATACAGGCAAAGCCTTTACATCGCCATGACCCTCGACGATGGGCTGGATTCTCACATTAGAGCACTTTCGGTGAATAGGTCAAGCTGGCGCGGAACGTGAACAAAGAGTTCAGCGGGGGTCAAGGCGTTGGCACGCAGTAGTTCCCCCGCGCCCATCAGGTGTTGGGCCAATGCCTGTCGTACCGAGGGTGACACCGGCGCAATCCTTGTCATTCCCGCTTCCCATTGTGCGACGCGGAGGTGCCGATCTTCGATCCACTCGGCATCGAGGATATCTGGGCTGTGTGTGGTCACTATAACCTGCATAGTACGTCCCGCATGGCGCAACACGTCGAGCACGGAGCCTAACGCGCCTGGGTGGATGGTGGCTTCAGGTTCTTCAATCACGAGAAGAGAAGGAGAAGGTCGCTGGAAGACGGCAGCGAGCAGGCCCAGGACGCGGAGCGTACCGTCAGACATGTTATAGGCTTCGAATTTAACGTGTTCCTTTAACGTCCAGTCCTGAGCAAATTCCATTGTGAGTTTGTTACCGTGTTTCTTGGGTTTAACGTCGACGGTACTTGGGACAATACTTTCGAGGAGCCCAAGGATGGTCTTCCAGTCGTCGGGAGAAGCGCGTTGGATCTCCCGCAGAACACTAGCGGCGTTGCCGCCATCAGGACGCAGCCGCACACCTTCGTCCGGATCCTGCAAATCTCGCAACGCCGAGGGTTCGATACGGCAGATCTGCATACGGGAAAGGAATCGCAATACGGATTGAAAGCGGGCATCACCGCCAACGAGGGGAAGAGCGAGGGCATTAGGCTCTAGGACAGGTACAAGGGAGGATACATTGCTGCGCCAAGGTGTGGCGATTGCCGATCGATCGAACCAACTATACGAACCATCAGGCCGGTGTACGATACATTGTTCACGTACAACCTCGAAACCATATTGTCCCAAGGGGCTTAACTCGAACCCATAACGCGCTTCAGAAGTGTCGTGGTCTGGATTTTGTAGAACAACCGCAAAACCCAAGTTTGCAGACCGTCCACGTGCTGAACTACGGTTGCCGATGGCAAAGAAACCCCCGCGGCGTGCGAGAACGGCTTGTAGCGGTGAGGCCATGGCATCGGCCAGAAAGGCGAATGCGTCGGCGAAGTTGCTCTTGCCGGAGCCGTTTTGGCCGACGAGAAAGGTGGGATTGTCGAATTCCACTACCTCGGCCGGCAGGCTGCGGAAACGTTTCAAAATCAGTTTGCGAAGTATTGGTTCAGACATGGGATTTTCGGCCAGGTGCCAGTCTCAGTTTGACTGTATCGCGGGGCACGTTGAAATTGCTGGGAAATAGGTTGCCCGGATGGTATACGTATGCCTGCGCATTCTCCCAAGTTAGGGTATATTATGCCTTTAGCCACGGAATTTGACAATGGTAAATGCGATCATACTACGCGGGAACACCCTTGGTCGGAAGTTGGTGGGAGAATACGCACGGGCGTGCCTTGATTTGGATTACCGAGATTTCAGGTCAGGCCGTTTTGAAATTCATTTACGATTGATTGATCCTTCGTGTCTTAGGGGTTCAATCACACAACAAGAAACCCCTCACCCCAAACTCCACCCACACGCATACGCCACAAGTCCCAACTTGCGCGCCACCGCCAGCGAAGCCCCGTTCTCCCACGACGTACTGTAAAGCGGCACGCGTCCCGACGCCCGCACCGCCAGCGCCCACGCCGCCGTCACCTGCGGGCCAAACCCCCGCCCCCGGAACGCCTCCGCTGTCTCCAGCCCTGCCTCCGCCGCTCTCTCCGACCGCCGCGCACAGAAACAGACGCTCACCGCGTGGCCGTCCACCACCACCGCCACGATCGGCGAACGTTCCGGTATCTCCGTGACCGTCCACCCGGAAAAGTGGCGCGCAAGCAACGGCAACGCATTCACGTGCGCCGTGGCATCAGGCTGTTCGACTGTCTTGGGAAAAGTGAATGCCGGCCCCGCGTATACTTCACCGCCGGCCAGCGTCCTGTACTGCTCCGCATGCACAGGAACCCCGCGGAAGTCCGCCACCGGCGGCTCCGCGCGTGCAAGACCTTCAAGTTCTTCCGCGATTCCCTGCGGCACGTCAGCCCGTACAGCCCAGGCGCAGCTCGTCCTGCCGCGAATCAGCACAAACCGCGGCCCTGCCTCTGGGTTCGGCTCACGTGTCCCGAGGATTCGGCCGGCGCTATCCAACAGGAACAGAGTGTGAAGGTGGAGGTCGGGTGTGCTCACAGGACAACCAGAGCGCCGTCACCGTTGTCTTAAGACCAGACTACTCGCCCAAATCCACCGACAGCAGCAGATCGCGCATCTGGATCGTCTCCGACAGCGTGTCGACCTCGTTGCAGCCCTCCCAGTCGACCCACACATACTCGACGCAGACATAACCCGCATAGTCCGCGTCCCGCAGCGCCCGCACCACCCGCGGGTAGTCGATCACATTGTGCTGTATCAACGACTGCAAGCGATTCTTATGGCCGCCGCGCGCGTGAAAATGGGATGTGTACGGGATTAACGTTTCACTCTCGTCGTCGCTGACCTCCCGGTAAGCGAAATGCGAATAATCCAGCGTCAGCGTCAACCCCGGCGTCATCTCCAGCATGCGATGCGTCTGCTCCGGCGTGCGCGTCAAAGACTCCACATTGGGCTCCACCGCGCACACACACCCCGCCGCCTCCGCCAGCTCCACCCGCCAGGCCAGCTCCTCGCACGCCCGCTCCAACGAAGTCTCGTATGATTCGCCTTCCCACGGCAACCCTGGCTCAATCGTGATATGGGACGCGTTGCAACGCAGCGTGAACTCGACGACACGCGGAAACAGGTCGCGCGCCTGCCTGCGCTCCTCCGCGTCGGGATGGTTGATCGCCAGCGCCGGCAACCCCGGCCCGGAAGCCTGGAAATAAACGTCCGCAATCTCCAACCCCTTGTCCTGGACCCGGCTCGACAGGTCCCGCGCCGACGCCGCCAGATTGTCCACCACGTGGCTGGGATAGATGTGAGAACGGTCCTCAAACAGCCCGATATCTACTCCCTGAAACTCCATCATCGCGATCAGTGTCAGCACGTCGTCATGGGGCAGCAGGGGGAAAGTGAAGTCCGGGCACGAAAGCTTAAGTTCCATCTTGCAACTCCTTCTTCGGCTGGAGAGTAAAACGCCGTCCGCTGACCACTAGCCGTCGGCCTCTATATGAACGACGATATCGTGGCTGAAAGGCCCTAAATCGATTCCCGCTTCACCGTCGGCAAGGCCCTGTGCCTCTCCCGTGTACTTTCCCTCCTGCGGTGAAAAGAGCCGCGCCGAGTAACTGCCCGCCGGCAGCGTGAACGCCAGGCGGCCCTGACAGGGCTGCCCCAGTGAAGGGTCATCCACCTCGCGCTGATCGGCCACGTAGACGACGTATGCCCGCCCTGGCCGCGCCAGTGCGATCGCGATCGTGTTGCCAGGCGTCCCGCTGGCAAAGTCAGGGTCCGGCCCCATCTGCACGAAATCGACACCGTGAATGAACGCCGACAGATTCTTCATCCAACTGCGGATCATCGCCTGCGACGCCGGCGTACCCGCCTCCTGGCCCCCGGCCTGGACCGAAAAGTCGATCATGTTGTAGTGGCCGCCGCTGCAGACCGTCGCCCACGCCCGTTTGCGATGCACGATCCACGACTCCTCGTCCAGCGAGCTTGTTGCCGCGTTGTCCTCGTCGAAAACAAACGGTTTGCCCGTCTCGTGCACCGTCGTCCACACCTGCTGGATACGTGCCAGCCTCAGGTCGCGCTGCATAAACCGCGACAGCGGCGCCAGGATCGAACCCTTGTAGGTCAGCTGCTGATAGTCATGCAAATTCACCGCATCGACCGACTCTTCCCCCAGGATCTGCTCCAGCGCCGTATCGGTGCGCCAGTTTTCTACCGGCACCTGGAAAATCAGATGCTTCTTCGGCAACCCTGCCTCCGTAGCACGAATCTGATCCCGCACCGCCTCCTGCCAGCCGTCCACCTCCGCCTGCGTCGCAAACTCGGTCTCAGGCAGCATGCCCGCCCGGGTCGTGAACGGCTCGTTACAGACCTCAAAGTAGAAGCAGTCGTAACTGTTCACCTCCTCCACAACCTTGCTGACGTAGGCCATCTGCCGCGCCGTCAGCGCTCTGTCTCGGCCCGATATGTAGTCCTGCCACGGTATGTCGCCCTCGCCATTGATGTTGTTCCGAATGTTCAGCGGATTCAGCCCCCACACCGCGTCGCTGTATGTGCTGCTGAAAAGCGTAAGCTCGATGATCACATCCCGCTCCTGCGCCGCCGTCAGAAAGCCGTGCAATCGCTCGAAATATTCCGGGTTCCACCGGTCCAGATCAAACTTGGGATAGCCGTCCGTGGCAAAGCCCGGTCCGCTGCGCAGCCACGGACTTACATATTCGCCCGGCAACGGCTTGCACGGCGAATGCGGATTGATCGGCTTCACCTGCGTGGCCGGGTCAAATACCTGCAGCTCGCGGAAGAGCAGAAAGCAGCGGCTCAGCGTCTGCCGCTTCTCGGCAGCATCGTCCAGGTAAGCGACATAGTCGAAGTTACGGTTGATCACCGCACCGTAATGCTCGGTCGCCGTGATCAGCACCAGCGGCCTTTCCCTGTATAGAAAGTAACGGGGATTGTCAGGATGCAACTCGATTGGTGTCGACATGCTCTAACTCCCGCTCTTCACTTCCCGCAATCAGCGCTTCACCCCTCCTGGATCGCCACTAGCGAGTCGTCAAACTCCTGGAAGTCCAGATTATAGTTCTCCCAGTAATACTGCAGGTCCTTCGACTTCCAGCCGGCGTAGATCTCCTCCCAGGGGAGTACATTGCAGTGCGGCGTGATCGATTTCTTTTCAATCGGCAATGAGGGCGGCTGATAACGGTAATCTGTCGACAACCGGATCTGGTTCTTCGTCCGATTCGGAATCGACTTGTGGACGGTCAGACTGTGGAAGACTAGCACGTCGCCGATTTGGAAGTCGGTCTCGAACCATTCCTGCGGTGCATCGTCACCGAAAATGACATGGCGGCCGCCGGCGCCCTCTGCCTCCCGCACCGGTAAGATGCCCAGCTTGTGCGAACCCCGCAGCACGCTCAACCCGCCCAGCTCACGCGGGCAGTCCCCCAGCGGAATCCAGCAGGTATAGACCGTCTTTGAACCCTGGATGAAGATATGGTCCTGGTGCGCCGGCGTCGGCGCGTTGCCCTTGGCCGGGATCATCAGGCGCGCGATCTTGAGGGCATGCACCAGTACGCTCTCATCAAACAGTTGCCCCAGCATTTCGATCAAGGCCGGATTGTGCGCGAGGCGGTGGAAGGATTCCAGGCACTGCACGTCGCCGTAGGCTTCAGGCGGCACGCCGACGCCGCAGAATGGCTCCATCCCATCCGCCGCAGGGTCGGCAATCCCGTCCATCAACTCTGTGCCCGGCGCAATCCAGCCGTAGTTGTCGCAAACCTGCAGAATCTTCCGGCGCAGCGCGACGATCTCATCCGCCGGCAACAGCCCGCGAAAGAACAGAAAGCCGTCGGTCGCCATCTGCCCGCGCATCGCCTGCGGATCGTCAAGCAGTGCGTTGTGGTTCTGAAATTCAGCCGTTGTGGTCATCGTCTGCCTCCATGGAAATCGCCCCGTCCTGAACCGAGCTCAAATGGCGAAGCGGTAGCGCATAAGACGCTGGTGGTCATTTTGGGCATGACGCAGTTCCCCTGGGCATCATCCAGGAAGAGAATCGCATCCGATCCTTTCCAAACCAGGTAACTATATCACGCCCGCGTAGAGATTAGGGGATTCACACGTCCCAGAATGACAAAGACCTGGAAACGGCGGCAAATATGCCCGTTCCCAGGCCGTCTCAGCAAGTGCATCTGACCACCAACCACCGACTGCTGTCACCCCAGCATCTCATCACCCACACTCGCAATCCACTCCCTTGTCCATTCCACCGTCTCCAGCTCCATATCACAGATACAACTCGCCAGGAAAATCATCCCCTCGATACGTCCCGCGTGCAGCCAGCGCAAGGCCGTCTCGCACTGCATCTGCATCGCCTCCAAGGGCATTGGGACGTGCAGGCCATAGTCATACATGTACAGCCCTAGCAGTTTGCGGCTGTCGGGCGCGATCTGTTCACACTTGGTCATGTTCTCATCCAGGTCCTTGAGATCGGGCGCTTCCCACGTCCACAGGGAGACCCAATCGCATAGGTCGAGATGGGCCTTCAGCGCCATCCCGAGCTGATGTGTGTAGAGCGTGACACCCAGACCTAGCCTGCGCCCTTCAATCGTCAATTGGTCGCTTAACGACTGGAGTGCATCAACCGAAAGGACACCCATGTCGCCCTCATCCTGTGCCCGTTTGAAAAAATCATCCATAAAGACGCCTATGATGTTCGGATTGCGCGCCGCCAACTCCAGCACATGCTTGCGCTCCTCGTCCGAAGAACGCCCCGCGCCGCCAACCACTGACCAGAAGACCTGCTTCAGTCTCCGGAAAGGTATCGCATACTGGTCGAACGGCATCTCCGGCTTGTCATGGTAGCGCACCATGATCATATTGGGCACATCCATATAGAATGCAGCCTCCACCGGCGTTATGCGCGAGGAGCGTGAAATATCCCATCCTGTGTCATGACTGCCAGCCTCATGTCCCCAAAGCCACATCCGATCGCGTACAGTTTCCATGGTATCGTCCTTGGTAGTATGTTTGAGCGCAACGCTAGAGTTTGAGGCCGCCTGCGGTCAGACCTTCGACGAAAAGGCGGCTGGTAAAGGCGAACAAGAGCACCAGTGGCAACGACGCAATAATGTAGCCCGCCATCTGCGTCCCAATCTGCTGACCAAGCTGATCATTGAAGATCAGCAGCGCCACTGGAATCGTAAACAACTCCTTTTTCGTCCCGATGGTTAGATATGGCCAGAAGATGTCGTTCCAGGTGCCCAGCACCTGCAAGATCGCGACCACCCCCGCGATGTGCTTGGAGAGTGGGAGCGCGATATTCCAGAAACACCTGAATTCACTGGCCCCGTCGATTCGAGCCGACTCGAAATACTCTGACGGTATCGAGACGAAAAATGTGCGCATTAGGAAGACAGCCATCACCTGGCCCGCAGCGATGTAGGGCAACAGAAGCGCCCACATTGTCTGAAACAGACCCAGCTTATGGACCACGACAAAGCGCGGCACCAATGTCAGAATCGCCGGAATCATCAGCAGGGATAGGATGATAACGAACACCGTGTCCTTGCCCAGAAAGTCAAAGCGCGCAAAGACATATGCCGACAGGGAGCCGAAAAAGAGCACACCTATACAGGAGACCGCGCTTACCATCACACTGTTTAGGATTGACTGCGAAACGACGCGCCAAGCCGCAGGAAAGGTCTGGTGATAATATAGGGGAAAGGTGAGTCCCCACGGGTTAAAGTCAAACTGCGCCCGCGACTTGGCCGCGATGAAAAGCGCAAGAAGCATCGGCACCATCATCAATACGATTAGCACTAAAATGACCGGGATCGGCCAGTGACGCACCCAGTACCTTACTATACGGGGCCATCTTCTTCCTTCAACGAGTGCTGATCCGGCTGCTTGAGCTGTACTCACGAAAGCGCCTCCCGGTTGCAGATATCGCGGCGCACTTTATGTACCCCTCGCCCGTGATATCCCGGATGGAAATCACGAATAGTCAGTCCCGGAGGTTGTTCACGCGCGTTCCTCCCGGAAGATCCGCATACTGGCCAGAGTCAGAAGCAAAATCGTGACAAAGATGAATACACCGATCGCGGATGCATAACCCATTCGATGATAGTTGAAGGCGTTGTAATATAGCCACAGCCCCGGCACCATCGTCGATTTGATCGGCCCTCCTTCAGTCATCACGAAGACTACCTCGAAGATCTGGATGCTGGCTATGATCGCCCGTACGAGATTGAGCTTTATCTGGCCAAATACCAGTGGAATGTCCAGCCGCCAGATTCTCTGTAGCCTGCTGGCGCCGTCCAACTCCGACGATTCCAGTATCTCCCCGTTTATATTCTGCAGCCCTGCTAGGGTGATCAAAGTATTCACACCGTTCACCCACGGAAACCCGGAAAAAGTGAGCGCCCAAATCGCGATCCTCGGGTCGCCCAGCCAGACGCGCGTCCAGCTCTCTAGTCCGATGGCAGTAAGAAACGCATTGAGCAGCCCGACAGAGCCGTCATATATGAAGCGCCAGAGCAGAAAAACAACGATACCCGGAATGATGGCCGGCAAAATCATGCCGATGCGAAACCAGTACTTCCAGCGTATACTCTTTACGGCAAAGATCAGTTCTGCCACAATCAGCGGGATCACCGTGGCCTGAAACATGATCCAGACCGTAATGATGCCTACATTTCTCAGCGACCGCACGAATGTCCTGTCCTGCGTAAACATGCGCACAAAATTGTCCACTCCGACCCATGTGGCAGGCAGTCCGATGTCCCATTCAAAGAAGGAGTGGTAGACAGCAAGAAACGCGGGGTAATAGTCGAAGACAAGTAGACCAAGCAAGGTAGGCAGCAGGACAGCGTAGAAGGGCAATGCGTGACGGACGCGTTGCCTAAGACCGCGCCTTGGCCCGACGCTCTGCTGACTGGCAAGGGTTGTGGGCTGAGATTGCCTTACTTCAGTGGCCATTTTGTTGGTCGGTTGGTTTGTTGGTGGGCTGAGTCTTTCTTGAACCCACCAACAAACCAACGAATCATTCGACCCATGCGAAGTGGGAAATCCCTATTCAAAACCAAGCGCAGCGCAGTCCACCTCGTTGTCGCTAATGAAATCGGTGGCGTACAACGTCATGTTCTCATCGATCTGTGCAACAGCGTCGTCGAGCGTCAACTGATCGAGGATATATGCGTTCTTGAGATCCCAGATCTCTAGGCGAGACTCAAGATTGGTCTTGTCATAATAGGTCCACATCGCGGCTTCGCCCTCATGATCCTGGAGATTTTCCAGTATCCCGATCAGATCCGGGTCAGCGGGCGTTGCCCCTTTCTGGAGCGGTAGTACGTTGCCCAGATCGTTGATCAAACGTTCAGCGTTCTGTGGGGCACTCAAAAACATGAGGAAATCGGCCGCAAGATCGACGAGCCCATC
This sequence comes from Caldilineaceae bacterium, assembly GCA_026708085.1. GTDB lineage: Bacteria > Chloroflexota > Anaerolineae > Caldilineales > Caldilineaceae > Bin5. Next base: position 11,134 of record JAPOVP010000034.1, on the reverse strand, counting down.
CTCAACGGCGGTCTTTGTGATGGCAAAACCGCCAGGCGCGCCGCCGATAGGAGGTGCAGGTGCACCCGTGCAAACCGGCGAACTCTCCTGCGTACACTTAGGCGCATAAAACATCCCCCACTCGAATTCGATGTTTGGGTTCAGTTTGTTCTGCTTTACACGCCAGCTCCCATCCTCCACCACCACGATGTCGCCCTGCAACCATTTGGTGATGGCATTGGCGTTCTTATCGGTCCAATCCTGCGTACGGTATTTGGCGACCTCCTTCATCAGGCGCATCCATTCCCGGTACTCAGGGGTTTCGGCTCGAAATACGCCTTTGTCGATAGCGCAGGCTACCTCCTCAAAGTTGGCCGGGCCGCCGTCGGGATTGACCTGGGGTGTCAGCTCGGCCATGATACTGCCGCCCAACTGGCCCAGCGTCTCATACATGAACCACGAACCGATGCCTCCATAAGGCGTGTAGCCGGCATCTTCCAACGCCTGAAAAACAGCCAGCAACTCCGCAACCGTCGTGGGAACCTCGACCCCGACTTCGGCAAAAATATCCTTGTTGTAGAACATCATCGAAGTCACAATCGAGTAGTTGAGCGTGTAATGTGAACCCAAAATGCGGTTCGCCTGGAAAGGCACCTCGTAGAAGAGATCCAACCACCTCTCGCTGCCAGGTTCGCCTGCCTCAACGTAATGATTCGGCTGCTCCAGATAGGAATCTAAGTTGACCCACCAGTTCTTCCCAATCTCCTCGACCTGGTCCCGGGTCAGCGTGTAGACTACGTGGGGAATTGTGCCGGCTGTCATGTTCGTGACAATGTACTCCCGACTGCTGACATCGCCGGGAGGGGGCTGAACCAACTCGATCTCCACACCTGGATGCAACGCCTGATATTCGTCGATCAAGGTAAGTATCATGTTGTGCGGATTCGGGTTGGTCTCACTCCACTCCATACTTTCGGAAGGGTAATAGGATCCAGGGTTCAACGTGAGCGTGCCTGTCAGGGCCCCTGAATCACCGCTATCCATCGCTTCGTCAGCCGCCATGTCCTGGCCTGTTTCTGCGGCCGGAGCGGCGACGCATGCCGACGCCAAGAGCGCAAGCGCCAGCAAAATGCCAATGACCCGATATCGTTTCACCAACATCATGGTTCCTCTCCTTTTTCCAATGGACATCGCTGAACTAAACTCTCAACCCCGCTCCGGCGCGCCGGGTCCGACATCAACAGATCATGTAATCGTTCTTTCTACGCCTTCACGAGGGCTTGATCCTGCACATTCGGCGGTCTAAGCGGTTGACTCGTCCACGGTCTGTACATGGACCACTGCCCAGCTTCGTAATCCTCCTTTCTCAGACCGGTAGAAAATGTGCGAATGGCGGTTCCCGGCTAAAATCGTGTGTCGGCGCTCAGTTATCGTAGTGTAAAGTGGATGAAGCTCCTTCGCCCGAACTGCCTGCTGTTCATGATCTGAAATAGCTATTTCTGGTCTGGAGTCGGCAACTGCCTCTCGGTATATAAGTGTCTGGGAGTGACAAGACAAAGGGCGCCAGCTACTGCTATTCACTATTCTGTGATCAGCAGGTCCGTCAACGACGGCCAGACCCCCTCCACAGATCTCGGCAGTGAAAAATCGGACTCGATATTTCCATTGTGTCCTTTGATGCGGATACGGTCAGTATAGTGAACTGGATTCTGTCTGTCAAACAATATTTTATTGATACGGGATTCAATATGAAGCCGACTCGTTCCAAATGCTGCACAGAATTTACGATTTCTCTTCTTGCCCAAGATCGGTCAGAGCAATTTTGCGAAGGTAACGGAATGCGTTTTACCAGCGCAGTTCATGGAATTCCACCCGGCGGGATGGCCACCTGCGTAGCAATCGCGCCGCGCTTTCACCCCCATTTCGGTATGTTTTCGGATAAGGAGACGGGCCGAAATCATTTGACAGCCAATCTTTCGCCGTGCCATAATTATTGAATCCGCCGCTGCCTGGAAGGGCGCGGCTTAAGTTCTATACGCTCACGCAACGCCACTACTCTAGGCTTTGCGCCTGTTCCCAACTTCGCCCCCGAGTCCCCGCCCATTGTAGCGGGCGGCGGGCAAACGCCAGCTTGGGAGGAAACATGCCGATTCGCTTTCGCGTCCTGTTGGTCTGGGCAACGGCAATTCTGCCCCTCTTAATTAGCAGCTGCTATCCCTTCCAGAGAGACATCACGCAGATCCTGACACCTGCCGCGCCGCTTCCTGTGGCAGAAGCCACTGAGCCGGCCGAGCCGGAATTGGTGACCTTGACGGCAACCGTGGATGTCAACGCGCTGCGAGTGCGCCAGGCTGCCGATGCAGAATCGCCGATTATCGCCGGCCTCCTCAAAGGCGACGTCATCACCGTGATCGGGCGGACCACAGACACCAGCTGGCTGAAAGTGGAGGTGCCGGACGTTGGGACAATCGGCTGGATATGGGCCGAAGATGTATCGCTGGACGGAGAAGCCGCCCTCCTGTCCGTCCCTGAAGACGGGCAGATGGCCGCCGAACCAGAAGATGCGACGAGTGATGCCACCGAAGATGCTACGGCCGAAGAGGAAGCCGACAACGGAGAAATGGCCGCCGACGAGGAAAAGACCGACGATGAGGCGATGGCGGTTAGCGACCTCGCTCCGAGTGTCACAGTTCTTCCTCAGGAAGTGATCAAGGGCCAGGTTACGATTGCTGAAGCTGTCGTTCCGGTGGAAGGCTGGGTCGTCATTCATGCCGACGACGCCGGCTCTTTCGGGCCGATCATCGGGCAGGCCCACCTGGAGCCCGGGGTCACCACCGACTTGGCTGTAGATATCGATGTCGGCGCCGCCACCGAGACTCTCTATGCCATGCTCCATACAGATGGCGGCGTCTTTGATGTCTTCGAATTTCCCGGCACCGATATGCCGGTCCTGAAAGACGGCAGGCCGATCAGCCCGGCCTTTACGGTAACGATTGGCGAAATGTCCCTCTCTGACAAACAGGCGGACGCAGAAGAGACAGTCCCCGTCACGACGCCGACCGACGAGCCGCTGCTCCAAGTGGGCGATGTCACCAGGCACTTGGCAATCGTCACCACCCGTGCCCTGCGCGTGCGCAGCAAGCCGGAAACCATTGCCGAGGTTCTGGCAGGCGTCGCTGTCGGTGAAGCCTATCCTGTGGCCGGATTCAGCTCCGATGAGCACTGGGTTGCGATCTTCTTTCCCGATATCGAGGATCCGGTCTGGATTGCAGCCTCACTGGTGGAGTTGCGGGACATAGAGCTGAGAGTGCAGATGGGCCGTGCTACCATCGAAACCGGCCAGGGCGGCCGGTTGCGGTTGCGCGGCGGGCCCTCTCTGGAGGCGCCGATCGTCGGTTACGTCCCCGACAATGAAACCTACGATACACTTGGCTATAGCGAGGATGGCCAGTGGGCGCTGCTGGTCGGAACAGGGGTAGAGGGCGCCACCTGGGCCTCAGTTTCGTTCCTGCTCTTTCAGTAACGGATCTCTATCGCCCACTATAAGCATGTGACTCTATGGCAGTGCCACGAAACGGCTGCCGATAATAGAAAAGAGCGGTAGTTTCCACTTGAGACTACCGCTCTTATTGATGTATTCCATCGCCATCTGCCGAGAAAACCATCGCCAGCAAGGAGGCCCTGCAAACCGCGCACCGGCACGGCTCCGCAATGCCCTATTCGTCGCGCGTAAGCGCCCAGGAGTCCGCCCAACTCTCTGGAATGGGGAGGTTGTTGGCGTAAATCAGGTTGATCAACTGGCCGTGGTGATGGGCCTCATGTTCTACCAACCTGTAGTAACCGGCCAGCGGCGTCGAGCCATTCTCAAATACTCTTAGCCAGTCCACCTTCTCGAAAGTCGCCAGCAAGGCCTTGTCTGCCGCCTCCATCCCCTGGCGCACCCGTTCAACCGGCAGCACTTCGCCGGCAGGCGCAGGTTGCAGGCTGCAATCCCAGCCCTGCATCCCCCCTTCCAGCAACACGGGCGGCCAGCTCTCCTGTGTGCCCAACATACAATAGAACTGATAGAGAATGTCTTGGGATTCGGGAAAGGGCAGCCGGGCATCCAGATCGGCATCGGCCAGAACATCCATCAGATCATAGGTGCGTCCGCGCAGGTCCTGCCAGTGGATCTGCACACTCTCCAAAATGGTCTGAGTCATCTTCTCCTCTTCCTATGCGGTTCTGTCAATTGTCAAAGGAAATTCGGCAGACCGGCACAAACGGCGCTCAAGGTCTCGTAGCCGCCGGCCACTGGGGTCCACCGGTATCAGTATAACACGGTGGTACGCCCCGGAACTGTTTTGCGGACCGGACCGCTGCGAATTCCAGAACTGTTCACGCCACCACCGCCCACCTAAAATCAACAGAATTCATTTCACAATCCAGGACGTCCGCACGTGCTCATTAACTAGCGCGCACATGCTGCCTATGATAGGATTCCCAGCAAAAGACGATGGTCGATTCCGAGGCGGTTGTACATGTCTGCTCCACTCCAATCGAGTTCCAATAACGAAGAAGAACCATATCCCAATATCCTGCTGATCACCAGCGACCAGCAACACTTCTCAACCCTCGGCGTAACCAATCCGCGCATCCGAACGCCCGCCTTGGACCGGCTCGCCCGCGAGGGCGCCCGCTTCGACCGCGCCTACTGCAACAATCCCGTCTGCTCTCCCTCCCGTTCATCGATCATTACCGGCCAGTACCCTGCCTGGCACGGCTGCTGGACCATCGGCGTGAAACTGGGCGAAGACGTGCCTACCGTCGGCGACCTGCTGCACCAGCACGGCTACGATACAACCCTCATCGGCAAAGCCCATTTTCAGCCGCTCGCCTCACGTCCGGAACAGACCTCTCTCGAGTGTCAACCCACCCTGCGCGATCTCGACTTTTGGCGCGAGTTCCACGGACCTTGGTACGGTTTTCAACACGTCGAAGTGGCGCGCAACCACGCCGACGAAGCCCACGCCGGCCAACATTACGGCATATGGATGGAGGAAAACGGCCTCCCCAACTGGCAGGATTTCTTCCAGTCCTGGCCGCCCGACCCCAATGCGGCCAAGCGGGAACACGCCTGGGACCTGCCCGAGGAGTACCATTACTCCGTCTGGACAGCCGAACGCACGATCGCGGCCATCGAGCGCAGCGCCGCCGGCGGCAAACCCTTCTTCCTCTGGAGTAGCTTCCACGATCCCCATCCGCCCTACCTCGTATCCGAGCCGTGGGCATCAATGTACCATCCCGATGAAATGCAACCGGGCAGCCTCGAACCGGGCGAATTCGACGCAATGCCGCCCCACTTCGCCAAAACGCAGCAACGTCAACCGGACTTCTCCGCCTGGCAGGAGACGCCCTTCGGCAATCACGGCTTCAACAGCCACCTGCACGAACCGGACGCCCTGCGTAAAAACATGGCCGTCTACTACGGCATGGTCGGCCTCATGGACCGCGAGATCGGGCGCATTCTGGATACGTTGGACCGTCTGGGCATTGCCGACAATACGCTCGTCGTTTTCAGCACCGACCACGGCCACTTTCTCGGCCAGCACGGGTTGACTGCCAAGGGCGCCTTTCATTACGAAGATCTGATCCGCCTACCCTTTCTCGTGCGCTGGCCCGGCCGCGTCCCCGCCGGCGCGGTGAGCAGTTCGCTCCAATCGCTGGTCGACCTGGCGCCCACTTTCCTGCACGCGGCCGCAATCGACATCCCGGGCCAGATGCAGGGCGCCGACCAGCTAAACGTTTGGACCGGCGCGGCCGCCGAAGCACGCGACCACGTGCTCGTTGAAAACCGTCACCAGCCATCCGCGCTGCACCTGCGCACACTCGTGGACCAGCGCTATAAGCTCACCGTCTACCGGGGCCACGAATATGGCGAACTGTTCGATCTCCACGAAGATCCGGAGGAACGCCGCAACCGTTGGGATGATCCCGCCTTCGCTGAAGTCAAGACAAACCTGCTGCAGCGCTTTGTTCAGGCCGAAATGGAGCGGGAACCGACCCGATTCGAACGTATCGCTGGGGCATAAATGTAGTGACCTCCCTTGTGCGGGGGAATCCCCCTGCAAGGCCCTCCAACCAACGCGACCTACAGCGGTTTCCCTTCAAGGCGGCGAATCGCCTGTGCACCGGCAACGCAGAACTGGCTGCTGAAATCGTCGGCTGTGGTAAACTACAACTGAATCTGAATCCCGTTCGACACCATGATCTTCTCAGGCAATTGTGAATCGGAATTCAGTCTGCATCTGGGTTTAGATGACGAAGCGGCACTGCGAACTGCAAAGCGCGCCGAAGCCGGCAGCTTTCAGTGCTTGGCTCCCTCTTGCATGCCAGGCCGTTTCGAAAAACCAAGTATTGATCACCCAATTCTACCGTTTTCACTCCCATCACACATCCATTTACGGAGCACAACAATGAACCTTGAACATGTTGCAATCAACGTACCCAACGTCCGTGAGCAGGCACAGTGGTGGCGGGAGCATCTGGGGCTGCAAATCGTCTCCGCCGGCGATGTTCCCCCGTACATGAACTTTGTCTACGACAACAACGGCAGCATGGTAGAACTGTACAGCAATGAAGAGATGGAGCACTTGGACTTTGCCCAGATCGATCCCTTCAACCTGCACTTTGCCTTCAGCGTAGACGATATGGAAAGCGAACGCGAACGTCTGATTCAGGCCGGCGCTACGCCCGACGGCGAGATCAACAACACGCCCTCAGGAGACAAGCTCTGCTTCCTGCGCGATCCCTGGCAGGTGACCGTGCAGCTTGTCCAGCGCAAGAAACCTATGGTCTAGGCAGCGAACCGTGATCAGTGACCGGCCGCGAGCCGCCGGTCACTGGCAATTGCCGTTGGAGCGCCAACCATGCCGACTCCAGTGAAAATGCCCCAACTGGGCGAAACCGTGTTCGAAGGGACCGTCGCCCGCTGGCTCAAACAGCCTGGGGATCCGGTGCAGCGGCAGGAACCCCTGCTTGACATCACCACCGACAAGATCGACACTGAAGTGCCCGCGCCCGCCGCCGGTTTCCTGCTCAAGATCCTGGCTGACGAGGGGACAACGGTTCAGGTTGGCTCTGTCATCGCCTACATCGGCGACAAGGAAGAAGAGATAACGGAGGACGCAGAAGGCCCGGGAGAGTCGGTAGCTTCGCGCAAAGAAGCCGACCAACCAGCCCCTTCTCTCTCCGCATTCCGGCGCACGCGTGCCGCCGCCTCTGATGCGAAGCCGGAAGGCCGCGACTTCGTCAGTCCTGTCGTCGCCCGCATCAGCGCAGAACACAACATCGACTTGGATGAAGTTCCGGGCAGTGGGCGCCAGGGTCGCGTCACCAAAAAGGACCTGTTGGCCTACATCGAAACGCGTCAAAAACAGCCGCCCACAGCGCAACCCGCACCCGGCGAAGACGAACTGCTCCAGCCCCTATCAAACTTGCGGCGGGCGATTGCCGAACACATGAGCCGCAGCGTGCGCACCAGCCCCCACGTTGTAACGATCTTTGAGGCCGATATGACGGCCGTTGTGCGCCACAGGGCGGCCCAAAAAGAGGCGTTCGCGCGCAAGGGCGTCAATCTGACCTTCACCCCCTACTTTGTAGCTGCCGTCGCGGCCGCACTGCGCGAACATCCTACGGTGAACAGCCGCTGGACCGACGCCGGTCTGGCACTGAGCCAGCGCATCCACGTGGGCATCGCCGCAGCTGTGGCCGGCGGACTCATCGTGCCCGTGGTCCGGGACGCCGATGAATTGAATCTGCAGGGCCTCGCGCGTACGGTCAACGAACTGGCAGACAGGGCCCGCCGCGGCGAACTGTCGCCCGACGATGTGCGCGGCGGCACCTTCACCGTGACCAACCACGGCACGAGCGGCAGCCTTCTTGGCACGCCCATCATCAATCAGCCCCAGGCCGCCATTCTGGGAGTCGGCAGGATCAGCAAACGCGCGGTCGTAAACAGCGCCGGCAGCACATCCGGTGCTCCCGTCGATCCCCTTCTGCCCAGCGCCGACGATACAATCTCTATCCGTCCGATGTCCTACCTGAGCCTTGCCTTTGATCATCGCATCCTCGATGGCTTCGGGGCAGACAGCTTCCTGGAAGATGTGGTGGAGAAACTGGAAAACTGGGGCGCGTGACAACGGCGGATCACGATTGAGAACAATCCAGTGACCGGTGATCGCCGGCCACTGGAGACAGCGGAGGAATCTGTGGCAAGCAACTACGACTACGACCTCATCGTCATCGGCTCCGGGCCCGGCGGCTATGTGGCCGCGATTCGCGCCGCGCAGCTGAATCTGAAGACTGCCCTCATCGAACGCGAGCATCTGGGCGGCGTCTGCCTGAACTGGGGCTGCATCCCCAAGAAGGCGCTCATCAAGAGCGCCGAAGTGCTGGATACACTGCAACATGCGCAGGAGTTCGGCCTCACCTTTGACAACTTGCAGGTTGACTACGGCGCAGCCGTCAACCGGTCACTGCAGATCATAGACCGCCAGACCAAGGGCGTTGGCTTCCTGATGAGGAAGAACAATATCGACGTCATCGAAGGACATGCCCGCTTCACCGATGCCAACACCCTGCAGGTCAGCGCCGGGCCTCTCAACCCGGATGGCGAGCCGCGCACCGTGACCGCCGCCAGTTTCGTGGTCGCTACCGGCGCCCGCGCTCGCGACCTGCCCGGCGTCGAAGCCGACGGCGAAAGTATCCTACAATATCGACATGCCATCCGTCTGAACGAGATCCCCGCAACCATGCTGGTGGTGGGCGCGGGGCCGATCGGCATGGAGTTGAGCCACATCTACGCCACCTACGGCGCTCATGTGACGATCGTCGAAATGTTGGACCAGGCCCTGCCGCAGGAGGACGCCGACGTTGCCCAGGAGGTCGTGCGGGCCTTCCAGAAACGGGGTATCAAAGTGCTGACCTCGAGCCGCACCGAAAACTTTGCAGTGGGTGAAGGGTCGGTCACAGTTACGATAAAGGACGTGAACGACGGGAGCGCCCAGTCGCTGGAAGTTGAGAAAGTGCTGGTGGCCATAGGTATCTCACCCAATACCGAGGATGTCGGTCTCGACGCGGCCGGTGTAGCCCTCAACCGGGACGGCTTCATCGAAATCGATGAATATATGCGCACCAGCCGCCAGCACATCTACGCGATCGGCGACTGCACCGGCAAAATGCCGCTGGCGCATGTGGCCAGCGCCCAGGCAATCGTCGCCGCCGAAAGCGCCGCCGGCCAGTCCACCACGCCGATTCCGGCAGAGCGCTACATCTTCATGCCCCGCTGCACGTTCTGCGTTCCCCAGGTCGCCAGTCTCGGCATGACCGAAATCGAGGCGCAGGAGGCCGGCTATCCCATCAACGTGGGCAAATTCCCTTTCATGCCCAACGGCGCCGCCCAGGCCCAGGGCGTGCGCAGCGGCTTCGTCAAGATTGTCGCCGACCAGAGATACGGCGAAATCCTCGGGGCCCACATCGTCGGCCCCAATGCAACCGAACTTCTGCCCGAGCTGTCCCTGGCCCAGATGATGGAGCTCACCCCCGCCGAGATCGCGCACAACGTGCACGCCCACCCGACCCTGGCCGAAGTGGTAATGGAAGCGGCGCATGGCGTTGAGGGCCAGGCAATACATATGTAGAGACACATGTGCACCGAACCCGAACAGCGCCGGCCAGCTGGGCCAGCCGCGAACCAAAAACGCGCCGCACTCGAGGCAATCTGCAAGCAGCACGGCGTCGCCATCCTCTACAGCTTCGGCAGCCGCGCCAGGGAGACGTTGGCCTGGCTGGACGATCCGGAGGCTGTCCTCGCCCCCGGCCCCTCCGATGTGGACCTGGGAGTGAAACCGCTCTCGGCTACCGACCTTAGCTGGAAGACAGAGGTGGCGCTGGGGCATGCTCTGGAGGATCTGCTCGGAGTCGATCGCGTAGATATGGTAAATCTCGACAGCGCTAACCCCTTTCTGGCAGCCGAAGTCGTTCACGGCGAACGACTCTACGCCGAGAACGAATACGCGGCCGACAACTACGACCTTTACATCCTGCGGCAAGAGGGCGATCTTGCCTTTCTCGAGGAAGAGCGCGCCCGCTTGCTTCTCGATACTTCCAAGTGACTCCGACCTATATCTCCCGACGCGTCGTTGTAGAGCGCCTATCCCTGCTGAATCATCTGATCGGAGAGATCGAGCGGTTGCCCCTGCACGACGAGGACGCCTTCTTTGCCGATAGTCGCAACGTCCATACAGCCGAGTCATGCCTGTGGCGTGCCCTGGAAGCGCTATTCTATATCGGGCGTCACATTTTGGGCAAAGGGTATGGCGTTCCTGCGGGGTCCTACAGAAATATCGCAACACAACTTGCGGAAAAAGAAGTTCTCAACAAAGGCGAAGAAAAGATCTTTGTTCAGATGGCAGGCTACCGAAACCGGTTGACCCTTGTTTACCACGAAGTCAGCTCGGCGGAACTCTTTCAGGTCTGTGTCGAAGATTTGGGAGACTTGGCGTCTATACGTTCGGCCTTTCAACGTTGGATCCGGGACAACCCACATAGGATCGATAATCCCCTGACCGATGCCGATCGACAAGACTGAATATCCCGCTTTTCCTCTCGACATAACCGTCCGTTTCGCCGAAACCGATCAGATGGGCGTCGTCCACCACAGCGAGTATGTCGTCTGGTTCGAGGCTGGGCGCGTCGCCTGGATGGCGGCCGCCGGGATGCCCTATACCGAGATAGCCGGCGCCGGTTACAACTTCGCCGTTACCGACCTGCAATGCCGCTACCGCAACGCCATCCGCTTCGGCGACGCCGTCCAGGTCATCACCCGCCTGGGATCGCTGCGCAGCCGTCAGGTCGAGTTCGTCTACGAAATCCGCAACCCGCACACCCGCGCCATCTATGCAGACGGCCACACGCGGCACATCTGCGTCGACGGCGACGGCCGCATGACGCGCCTGCCGGATTGGATTGCGCAACGATTAACGGGAAACGTGGCTGGTCAAGCAAACGGGGAATAAGCCTGACACTGCTGCAACAGCCCGGGCAGACCGGTAGGGGTTATGTCAACTGGCGAGGTGGCAAACGTCTCTATCCCTGCGCAAACTCCGCGGAAATC
>JAPOVP010000141.1 GCA_026708085.1 Caldilineaceae bacterium | reverse complement strand
ACACCTTTGGCCGGGTCTTTGCCAGGCTGGATGCAGAGCAGTTTGAGGCCTGTTCTGTGAAATGGGTGCAGCATCTACATGAATTGACGCAGGGACAGCTGCTGACCATAGATGGGAAGTCGGTTCGTCGTCTGCTCAAAGTTCTCTCCCAATAGGATGCGTATGCTCTGCCTACTACTGCAAGCCACTTGACATCACAATTCACAATCAGTATCCTTGTACCGTAAATCCCGCCCGGAAAAGGCCCAACAAAAGGTCCTGCGCACACGTTCATGAAAGGAAGTTCCAATGTCAAGGGATATCCGCGAGTTCCGCGTTTCCAACGACGCTTTCAACGATCCCCCCGAACTCCAGCGCCGCCTCGCCGATGAGGGCTATCTCTTCTTCAAACAGCTCCAGAACCCCGACAAAATGAGCGAGTTGCGCCGCGTCATGATGACCAAAATCCAGGAAATCGGCTGGCTCCTGCCCGACACCGACCCCGTCGACGGCATCGCCGACACAACCAGGAATTGCACCGAGGGCGATCGCGAATATACCGACGGCTACAGCCAGGTCTACAAACTGGAACCCTTCCATCGCGCCGCCCACTGGCCCGAAGTCACATCCATGATAGAAAAGATCATGGGCCGCCCCATCATGCCCCACCCCAACCAGATCGCCCGCCTCTGGTTCCCCAAATATACCGAACACACCACCCCCATGCACCAGGACTTCGTCCACTTCCAGGGCAACTTTGAGACCTACACCAGCTGGGCCCCTATCGGCGACTGCCCCATCGAGCTCGGCCCCCTCGCCGTCATCCCCGGCTCCCACAAAGTCGGACGCGTTCTTGACCACCACTTCTCCCTCGGCGCCGGCGCCTTGAAAGTCGATGTCGACGCCGAAGAAGAGATAGAACCTAACTGGCACTCCACCGACTTCGAGATCGGCGACACCCTCATCTTCCCCGCCCTCACCATCCACCAGGCCCTGCCCAACTACACCGAGGACCGCCTGCGCCTCTCACTCGACAACCGCTACCAGGCCGTCGGCGACCTCATCGCCGAGCAGATGCTCACCCCCCACGGCCCCAGCGGCCTCGAATGGGAAGAGGTCTACGAAGGCTGGGAATCCGACGAATACCAGTACTACTGGAATGACTTCGACAACCCTGTCGTAGCTCGCGATCTGAGCTTCGGCGAAAAAGGCTTCGCCGAAGCCCTCGAACTGGCCCGCGCCGGCGACGAACACGCCGTAATCGGCCTCCAACGCACCATCAAATTCGATCCCGATTCCGAAAACGCTCAGGCGGCCAGAGAAGCACTGGCCGAAGCCGGGGTTGAGACATAGATTGCCATCTGGCCTCCCCCCATCACTGCCTACCAAATCGGTGGCTGAAAAAACGCTCTGCACGATTTTTTTGAGAGTCATATCTGAACCATCAACGAAATCCTTCAACTCTGAGGAGGTAAATTAGCCCGCTGCTGCTCGCTCTCGATACGGTGCCCATCGGGGCCCGTACGGATTCCTCACCTATCAACAACTGTGGACAAGGAGAAGAGGCAGAAAATGACAGGCAAAGGTCCGAGTAGACGAAACTTTCTGAAAGCCTCCGCTGGCGCGCTAGGCGTCGGACTGATGGCAGCCTGCGCCGCCCCAGGCGCCCCCGCCGGAGAAGAGATGGCTGAAGATTCCGGCGGCGAAGCGGCCGCGATGGAAAGGGTGGACGTACACTGTAACCTCGCACAGCTGCAACCCACCGAGTGGACCACCCGCTCTGCCGAACACCCCTTGGTCGGCAACGCAGCACGCATTCTTGCTGAGCGCTTTGAAGAAATCAACCCCGACATTGCCGTCGTCTTCGACGAATCAGGTGATGACGCCTGGCTCACCGCCGCAGTAAGCTCTGGAGAATCCCCCGACCTGATGAGCCGCCTCGACCTCGTTCAACGCGGCTGGTGCGTCCCCATCGACGACTGGCTTGATGCCCCCAGCCGTTACGCAATCCAATACGACACCTGGTCCGACAGCTTCTATCCTTCCATGATGGAGTCGTTGACCTGGTCTGACGGCCTCGACTACTGTGCCCCCATCCGCGCCATCTGGCCCTACCTCGAAGTCGGACTCGCCTGCAACATGGAGATCTTCAACGAGCACGGACTCTCGCCGCCCGCCACCTGGACCGAACAGATGGAGGTCTCCCAGGCCCTCAAACAAGCCGGCCTTGGCCTCTCTCCCTGGCCCCGCGAAGGCGAGACCGGCAACTGCTGGCCCCTTGCCCTCCAGATCCTCCCACCCATGATGCAGGAAGTCTGCATCGAAATGGACGCCGACAACGATTTCTTCGTCGGCATCGAGGAAGCTCTGCCCGCACACAACGCCGAGCTCATCGGCCCCTACACTCCCATCTATCAGCGCGCCTGGGACGAAATGTATGCCCTCGCTCTGACTTGGGTCGACGGCTTCAACACCACCGATCTCGACCTCCTCTGGCGCGAAGGCTCGGTCGGGATGCAGTACAGGGCCACCTGGGAATTCGCTACCCTGGCCAACGACCCCAACGTTGACTTCGAGCGCACCTTCGTTCCCTCGCCTATGCCCGCCGCTGCCGACATTCCCCCCACCGTCAGCATGCCCGGCGCAGTCGACCCCAATGACTATACCGCCGGCGACGGCAATGTGCCCGGCGAACACGTGCAGGCCATTCGCGGCCCCCAGGACGTAATGCTCAAGTCCTCTACCGAGATGCGCGGCAACCGCGACCAGGTTATCAACTGGTGGCAGTTCATCACCGAGCCCGAAAACAACGCCTTTCTCAACAACGAAAACCAGCAGTATATCCCGTCTGCTAAGGATGCCAAGCTCGGGCCGCTTTGGTCCACCATCGGCGGTTATAAACTGCCCCTCTATACCTACACCATCGCTTGGTGGGGCATGGGCCTCCTCTGGGACTGGGACTACTTCACCGAGTGGCGGCGCATCTTCGTTGCCTGGGTGATCGGCGACATGGACCGAGCCGAATTCTTCGAGCGCCAGCAGCGCTCCTGGGATGAAGGTGTCGCCCGCTACGAAGCCCTGCTGGCCGACCAGGAAGCAGACAGCTAAACTGCCAATCTGTGGGTGAGCGGATAGCGGCCTCCGCCCTGTCCGCTCACCTACATCCGCCTTTCTCCCGCCGCTCACATGCTACGCAAAATTCGCCTGGCCGCAGTCGGCCTGCTCTTCCTGATACTCGCCCTCCTTGCCGCCGACTTTATTCAGTCACTTGTGCGTCTCAACAACGTCGTGATTGAAGGCGAGTTCAACAAGGAAAAAGTAGTATCCGACGGCGAAGACTCGATCATTCTCACCGTCCGTGTCACCGAAAACGGCCAACCTCGCGTAAACGACACCTTGCAGGCCTGGCTGCAGCCCGGCAACGGCCTCATGATCCCGGAGTGGTCCTACACCGACGAAAACGGCGAAGTCGAGATCACCTTCACGCCCAATCCCGCCACCGCCTACGACATAAAAACGGACTCAATCATCAACGTCATCGACATCAACATTGGGCGCTGGCTCGAAGTAGACAAGAGCTTCTCCATCGAAGTACCTGTCGAAAATCCAACTTCCTCAGACTGAACCGGTGCACACCAGAGGGGAACTCTGGCTGCCAGTTTCGGCCAGACCAATGAATGTGACTTTCAAATTGCAAGAATGAGCGTCCCTACTTCGATTCCCGATCGACACCAAGACTTTTCGCGTGGCTCACAAAATTGTGTCGCGTCTCTCATGTCGGCCTCTACGCAAGACGCCATACGAAATACGCAGTCTCTCAAACTGAACGCACACTAGAACTCCTCCCGGATTCGAGGTCCTGAATTAGGAAAAGCTCAGGGAGATAGCATGACAGAAGGTACAGGAACTGCAGAACAAGGCAGCGCCGCAGACGCCGTAAAAAGGACTCCCCTCAGGTCAAGTGAGCTTTCAACCTGGCAGGCAATGCGCCGCTCCTGGCAGGCTTACGCCCTCCTTGCTCCCATCTTCATCCTCCTCCTCATCTTCAACTACTACCCGCCTATTCTCGGCCTCCTTCGCGCCTTCTACCGCTGGCGGCCCGGCGTCGAAGCCAGCTTCGTCGGCCTGCAGCACTTTGGCGTCTACTTCACCTCGCCCGAAACCCCGCGCGAGCTCTTCAACATGTTCAAACTGCTCGCCTTCTTCTTCTTCTCCGGCGCCGTCATCCCCTTCATCATGGCCGTCCTCATCTTCCGCATCCGCGACACGGAGTCCAAAGAGCTTTATCGTCTCTTTCTCATCATCCCCATGCTCGTACCCCTCATCGTCGTCATTCTCCTCTGGAAACAGATCTACGACCCCAACCTGGGCGTGATCAACGGCCTCTTGGAACAGTTCGGCCTCGGATTCCTGGCACGCAACTGGCTTGGCGACACCTCCTCCGCTCTCTACGCCATCATGTTTATGGGCTTCCCCTGGGTCTCAGGTGTCGGCACCCTGATCTATCTGGGCGGCCTCGGCCAGATCTCCGAATCCATATTCGACGCCTGCGAAGTCGACGGCTGCACCGGCCTCCGCCGCACCCTGCAGATCGACCTGCCCCTCGTCCTGGGCCAGGTACGCCTCATGACCATCCTCGCCGTCATCGCCGGCGTTACCTCCTTCCAACAAATACTCGTCCTGACCGACGGCGGCCCCGGCTTCGCCACCATGGTGCCCGGCCTCACCATGTTCCACAAGGCCTTCCGCACCCAGCAATTCGGCTACGCCGCCTCCATCGGCATGGTCCTTTTCGTCATCACCTTTTCCGCAACGCTCGCAGTCAACCGCACAGTCCATCCCGCGGTTGAAGATGTCCGCCATTAGAGCAGGTTGAAGAAGCAGAGCAGTACAAGGAGATCAGCAAGTGAGTACCACAACCTCCACCCAGGTCGCTCCCGCCACCCGGCGCCCCCTCCGCTACTACCAGATCGGATCGCACCTGTTCATCACCGTCATGCTGCTCCTTTCACTCATTCCCACCTACCTCCTGATCACCTGGTCCTTCAAGAACGGCCTCCAATACCGTTGGGAGCGATGGGCCATCAGCTTCCCCCTTCGCTGGCGCAACTACGTCGCCGCCTGGGACATCGTCGGCGACTACATGATCAACACCATCATCGTCGCCATCATCGGCCTCATGGGAATGCTCCTGCTCTCGCTCATCGGCGGCTACGTCTTCGCCCGCATGGACTTTCCCTTCCGCGAGACCCTCTACTACGCCATCATCGCCCTCCTGATGGTCCCTTGGGTCCTCTCCTTCATCCCCGCCTACATGGTCTACGTACGCCTCGGTCTGCTCAACACGCGCTGGGCCATGATTATCCCAGAACTGGCCGGCGGCCCCATCTTCGGCATCTTCCTCATGCGCGCCTTCATCGCCGGAATCCCGGAGGAGCTCTTCGAATCCGCACGTTGTGACGGCGCCGGCGTCCTCGACCTCATCGGCCGCATCACCCTGCCCCTCTCACTACCCGGGCTCGCCACCCTGGCCGTCCTCAACTTCATCGGCGTCTGGAACTCCTTCCTCTGGCCGCTGGTCATGATCCAGGACGACGAAAAACAGATGATTGCGGTCGGACTCTACAAGCTGGCCCGGTCCGCCACCTACGGCGGCGTCGCCGGCTGGACCAGTCAGGACTTCAGCGTCTGGGGCCCGCTCTATGCCGGCTACGTGATCGCTTCCCTGCCCCTCGTCCTCCTGTTCATCGTCCTCGGCAAATTCTACGTCGAGGGCCTCGTCGACTCCGGCCTCAAAGTCTGACTCAAACCCACATCCGCCTGGCCGCGAAGGGGGCCTCCGTTCCCACACGCCCCAGCGCTGCTGACAAGCTACGGAAACCACAGACATGACGAACGCAACGCAGTCCATGTTCTTCAAATCCAATGGCGTCGACGCCCACTGGGACACCTGGATGTTCTACCACGAGGGCACCTACTACCTCTTCTACCTCATCACCGAGTACAGCCCCGGCGAGGGCTTCGGCCTCGCCACCTCCTCCGACGGCGTCACCTGGACCGACCACGGCTGGGCCATCAAAGCCTCCGACAAAATGGTCACCTACCTCGGCACCGGTGCCGTCTGGAAGTCGCCCGACTTCGACACCAGCGGCCGCTTCATCTGCAACTACTCCGAATGGCGCCTCGAAGACGACGGCCGCCAGACCCAGAACATCTTCTTCGCCCACAGCCAGGACCTCATGAACTGGACCAAATTCGGTGACGATCACATCTTCAAGGTCGACACCCGCTACTACGAGCAGCACGGCCGCTGGGACTGCATCTTCCCCCTCCCCCGCCCGGAAGGCGGCTACTACGGCTACTGGACCGCCACCCCCAAAAACACAGTCGGCTTCGGCTTCGGGCAAAGCGATGACGGCGTCCACTGGGAAGCCCTGCCCTCCCCCGAGCTCATCTGGGAAGGCGCCGACCCGCCCCACAGCATGGAAGCCGGTGCAGTCGCCGAATTCAACGGCAGCTACTACGCCATCGTCGGCCAGGGCTCCAGGACCATGAAGACCATGATCGCCGGCAACCCCGCCGGTCCCTACACCGTCGCCCCCATAAACTACGCCCTCCTCGAAAACTCCGGCGAGCACAAACACACCTACTTCGCCCGCTTCCTCCGCACACCCGACGACATCCTCGTCAACCACCACGCCGTAACCCGCTTCCAGCTCGACACCGGCCGCGACATCTGCTACTGGGCACCATTGAAGAGAGCCTTCGTCGACGACAATGGCACACTCTGGTTCGGATACTGGAAGGGGAACGAAGCCCTGAAGAAGAACGCGGTCTCGACACAGTTCGCCTCGCAAGGCGGACCTGTGCAGATGGCAGACAAACTTGTGGACGCTCAAGGTGGCGTAGTCATTGAAGGCAGGGTCAATCTCCCTGCAGCCGGTCAACCGGAATCTGACTGGCCCGGCCTCTACATCGAGTATGCACCAGGTCTGGGCAGCTACATCCAAGTCGGCCCCGCCGGTGCTGCCCACTTCGGCCTCATGGCCGAGTCTGAAAACCAATCCCAGCGCGAAGACGTCATGGCCCGCGCCTGGCCGTTCGGCGACACCGTCACTTTCCGCACCCTCCTAAAGGAATCAGTCCTCGAATTCTACCTCGACGACCTCCTCATCCAGTCCTACAGCCTACCCGCCGAAGCCACAGGACGCACTGGAATCCTCAATCCCACGGGCGCCATTTTAGACATTCAGGTATGGAATGCCGTATAAGCCTCAGTCTCAGACCGCCCTGAGCCGATAGCAGAAGCCCGTCGGCCAGATTCCAGCAATCGCGCCGGAAGAGTCGAATCTCTCCTTCGCCGCGGTTCCCGCAGAATTGGCCGGCGCTGAGCCGCTTTGGCGCCCGAGTTTGCTTTCGGGGACTTGACGGAACCAAACACCTTCACTAAAATGGCCTCAATCTCGCGAGCAATCCACTATGTCCGCTCTCCCCGGGGACCAACATATTCAATGAGAGGCTCTTGCTCATGAAATCAGTCCTGACCCGGGAACAGCGCAGCTTCTACAAGACCAACGGTTACCTCCACGCTCCCAACGTCATTCCCTCCGACCTCTTGGGCCTGCTGCAAACCGTCCTTTCGCGATGGGCGGACGACACTATCGAAAGCTGGATGAAGGAAGGGCTGATCGATGATTCGCAGGCCGGCCTTGACTTTCAGCATCGGTTGGCACACGTTTGGGAGACCGCGGGCAGGCCCAACTATGTCCGCAGCCCCCGCCGGGACCTCGTCAGTCGCGAAATGTTCGACATTCTGGTCCATCCCGCCCTGCTCTCGCTGGCCCAGGACCTGCTCGACACACCGGAAATCTCCGTCCACGGCATCTTCAACGCCCGTCCCAAGCTCCCTGACCAGATCTGGACGCTAACGCCCTGGCATCAGGACGCCCAATACTATCGCGACGCCGAGCAGGTCCACGTAACCTCGATCTGGATGCCCTTGCAGCCTGTTACCGAACACAACAGCTGCCTTCAGGTCGCGCCCGGCCTGCACCGCGGCCCGCTTCACGAAGGTTGGAACGACCCCGAGACCGGTTTTCTTGGCCTCGCCCCCGAAGTGCGCGACAGTCTGAAAGGCGTTTCTATCGAAATGGAACCCGGCGACGCCCTCTGTTTCACCCAGATCACGCCCCACCGCGCCCTGCCCAATCGCTCAAACCAGGTCCGCTGGTCCATCGATGTGCGCTACGAATCGACCGCCCAAGCCACCGAAACAGGTCAGAAGCAGGGCTTCGTCGCCCACAGCCTGTCCGACCCGACCGCAGTGTTGAGCTACGAGGAGTGGCTGACGCAGTGGGAGGACATCCCTGCCGGAAGTTACTGAGTAACTGACGTCCCCCATCGCCACAGCGTGAGACCCGCATTCTGAGCCCTGCTACGTTGAACTGTTGCCCTTCCGGGACCAGCCCGACAACAACACAAAAAGGAGCAGAAATCGTGGATACCTCCAAATTCTCTCGCCGAGATTTCTTGCAACGTGCCGCTTTCGTGACCATGGGCGCGTCCGCCGCTACCGCATTGGCAGCCTGTCAGCCCGCCGCAACAGTTTCTGACGACGCAGCCGCCGGCGATGCCGCGCCCATGTCGGAACCAGTTGAACTCTCCTTATGGACTTTCGGCTCATTCTTCACCGACTTCTACGAGGCCATCTTCCCAGCTTACAAGGAAATCGCCCCCGATGTTACGATCGAAGTACAAGAGATCCCAGGCGGCCAGTTGTTTGACAACCTGATAGCCTCCTTCGCCGCCGGCACCGGGGCGCCCGACATCGCCGACATCGAACAAGGCTCAATGAGCCGCTTCTTCAAAGGTGAAATCGGCCTCATCGACCTGACGACCTGATCGCACCCTACGTCGACGACTACGTGATGGCCCGCACCGATCCTTACTCTTACCTGGGTCATATCTATGGCATCGACCACTGCCTCTGCCCCGTTGTCCTCTATTACAGGCACGATCTCTATGCCGAAGCTGGCATCGAAATGCCCGTTGCAACTTGGCAAGATTTTGCCGAGGCGGCGCAGGGGTTCGAGGGCACCGAGGCGGCAGCCATGTCGCTCGCCGATCGCAGCTGGGGCGACTACTGGATGCTGTTGACACAACGAGGCACTGGCGGCATCTTCAACGCCGACGGCGAAGTGATCATCGATCAGCCCGAGGCGATCGACACACTGTCTTTCTACGTCGATCAACTCACCAGCGGTACGTTCGCAGTCACCCCTAGCGGGCCTGCCAGTTACGCCGCGCTTACAGAAGGCACGATCGCCGGACGAATTGGGGCCGACTGGTTCGGTGGCTTCATCAAGTTGAACGTCGGCGATCCCGGCCATGGCCTGTGGATGGCCGCGCCTCTGCCCGCCTGGGAGGAAGGCGGCGCCAGAACAACCGCCCACGGCGGCACCGGTTACACCATCACCAGACAATCCGAAGCGCCCGACGCCGCCTGGGCCTTCATCGAATTCGCCCTCTTCGACGAGGACAACAAATACATCGAGTATGGCGTCAATAACCTTATCCCCCCCATCCTTTCCATGCTCGACGATGAACGCTACCTGGCGCCCGATCCCTGGTACAGCGACCAGTCGATCGGCGCTCTCTACCGTGATCTGGGCGGCGAGATTCCCCGCCACAACCGCCACCCATTCTTCTCCGAGGCCGTAAACCTGCTCAGTAGCGCAGTGACCGAAGCTGTTGCCGGTGACAAAATCCCTGCGCAGGCCCTCGAAGACATGGCGCAGGAACTTCGCGAGACCATCGATAAAGGCTGATGCACACGATCACGCAGCAGCATATTAGAGAGCGCCTCTGGTACCGCTATCAACGTCGACTGGCGCCCTATCTGTTTATCTCTCCCTTCTACATCCTCTTTGTCGTGTTTGCACTGGGGCCGCTTATCGCGGCCCTTTACTTTAGCATGATCAAATGGCCGGGAACGGGTCCGATGACCTTTCTCGGCCTTGCCAATTATCTCGAACTGTTTGAAGACGAAATCTTCCTCAAATCGCTCGGCAATACAACCTACTATGCCATCGGCGCTGTATTTGTAATCTTGCCAGTGGCGCTCTTCTTGGCGCTGCTGATCAACGCGGCCGTCGTGCGCGCCAAATCGGTCTTCCGCATCGCCTTCATCCTGCCCGTGCTGACGAGTACTGTGGCCGCCACCATCATGTTCCTGCTGATGTTCGAGCACCAATACGGCCTCTTCAACGTCGCACTCGAAGCCGTCGGCCTCAAAGCACTGAAGTGGCTCGACGAAGAGCTTGTTAAGCTGTCCGTTCTGCTCGTGGCCGCATGGCGATATACCGGCCTGACTATGCTCTACTTCCTGGCCGGCCTTCAGAGCATCCCCACCGACGTCTACGAGGCCGCTTCTGTTGATGGCGCCGGCCGCTGGACAACATTCTGGCAGATTACCCTGCCCCTGTTGCGGCCGGTCAGCCTCTTCGTCGTCGTCGTGACAATTATTGGCTCATTCCAGTTCTTCGCCGAACCCTTGCTTCTGGCCGGAGGAGGCCCAAACAACGCAAGTCTGACCATCGCCAACTATCTCTACCGCGTCGGCTTCTCTTATCTTCGCATGGGCTACGCGTCGGCTGTCGGCTATATACTGGCCGTCATCATCTTCATCCTGACCCTTCTGCAACTCAAGTTCTTCGGGGCCTTCGGGCGCAGCTGACATGCGAACCAGTCCGAAACTTTGGCCCAGAATTGAAGCGGTAGCTGCCCACCTTTTCCTGGCTGGCGCCTTGCTCTACATGTCCATCCCATTCTTGTGGATGATAGGCGCCTCACTCAAGAAACAGTCGGAGATCTTTCGCAACCCGCCCACCTTTATCCCCGATGAGCTTGTTTTCGGGAACTATGTCAATCTTTTTGTCGAATTCGATTTCCTGCGTCACTTCCTCAACAGCACCTTTCTGGCTGTCGTCCATACCTTGCTCTACCTGTTTTTCTGCTCCCTCGCCGGTTACGCATTCGCCAAGTATGAGTTCCGCCTGAAGAACCTGCTCTTTCTCCTGCTGCTCGGTTCAATGATGGTGCCGGGATACACGCTCTTTGTCCCCCTCTTCGTCCTCGCAATTCGGCTGAAGCTGGTCGACAGCTACATCGGCGTGCTTCTGCCGGGCATCGTCGGTGCCTTTGGCATCTTCTTCATGAAGCAGAACATGGAATCGATTCCCGATGAACTGCTGGACGCCGCTCGCATAGACGGCACAACTGAGTTCGGCGCGTTCTGGCGCGTCGCAAGGCCACTGGCCGCTCCCGCCATGGCCGTGCTCGCCGTGCTCGCTTTCCTGAACTCGTGGAATGACTTCGTGTGGCCGCTCGTAATCCTGCGCACACGCGAGCTCCAGACCTTGCCGGTCATCCTGGCAGGAATGGTGGGGACTTACCGCATGGAGTATGGGATCGTAATGGCCGGCTCCTTTCTTTCCGCCTTGCCCGTCCTCATCCTGTTTACTTCCATGCAGCGCAACTTTATGCAGGGGCTGACCGTTGGCGCCCTGCGCGGCTGAATTACTTGAGAAAAACGATTCAAGATTGTAGAATCTCTACGAAGCCTTTTTCGATTCGCGATCCAGGGTGCGGCATAGAAGGCGTCTTACCCTTTCCTTGCTTTTGGGCGGTCGGGCCTGCGGCCCTCCCTTGCGCGGCGGGATGGGTCCCGCAACGCTCCCCTTCATTGCCCCCCCACCAACCGTGTGCCGCCAGGCCACCGGGAACGCCTACGAAAGAATGCATACCACCAATTCCCGATTCTTCGCGGGTTCCGAGCATGAGCCAGGGCAAGAAAACGTCCGCAAAGGCAGGCGATGCAAGTTCCAAACAGGCCCCGTAGGTCTCGCCAATTCCATCAAGAGCCCGCTTCAGAAATCCTGACAATCCGCCCGACGTTATTCAGAGAGTTCGCACGCAGACCATGACTTAACAGTTACACTGCGAGAAAGAAACCGGACACGAATTATGAGCCTCTCTTCCCAAGAACAAGCCAAATTCCACCGCCAGGGCTACCTGCTCAAAACCGGCCTCTTCACCCCCGAAGACCTCAAACCGCTCCAGGACGCCCTCACCGAGATCATCGATCAGGCCGCCCGCGAACTCCAGGCCGCCGGCGAGTTGACCGACATCCACGCCGATCAGCCCTTCGGCCTCCGCCTCGCCCGCATCCACGCCGACAACCCAGCCGCCGGCGAAGAAATCACCCGCCAGGTCATGGGCAAAGGCGGCGGCGGCTTCAACGGCCCTGCCATGCTGCAGACCATCCGCCACCCCGCCCTCCTCTCCTGCATCGAAAGCCTCGTCGGCCCCGACATCATCGGCTCATCCGTCTACCGCATCCGCCCCAAGCTCCCCGGCTGGGACCGCGGCGAAGTCCCCTGGCACCAGGACTCCGGCTATTTCCTCGCCCACTGCGACCGCCACCTTATCGTCACCTGCTGGGTCCCCCTCGTCGACGCCACCCTTGAAAACGGCTGCCTCCACGTCATGCCAACCGTGCACAAGACCGGCATCCTCCGCCACTACACCGAAGGACACGCCGGCTTCCTCGAAGTCCCGGACGAAGACCTGCCCTCCGTCGAACCCGTCCCCGTCCCCATGAAGGCCGGCGACGTCCTCCTTCTCACCAACCTCACCCCCCACGCCTCCTTCGCCAACACCACAAACGTGGTCCGCTGGAGCATCGACCTCCGCTACCAGAGCGCACACGTACCCAACAACATCGGCGAAGAACCCGCCTCCTACACCATCGAACGCGACCCCGTCACCATGGCCTGCTACCCCCCCGAAGCCGACTTCGTCATCCGCGACCACAACGACCCTGCCCGCGAAATCCACTCCGCCGACCAGTTCCGACAACTCCGCCAGCGCTTCGAAACAACCCGCCCCAACACCCCCGGCCGCGGCTGGACCCCCCTCCACGAGCGCTGACACAACACAGTCAAAAAGGCACAACCTTCCCACCCAACTCCTCAAACCCAATACGTCTTCGCCGTTCTTCGCGCCCCTTCGCGTGACTTCGCGAATCAAAAAAGATGTTCTTCGCGCCCCTTCGTGGCCCTTCGTGGAAAAAGATGTTCTTCGTGGTCCTTCGTGGAAAAAAGGTGTTCTTCGCGCCCCTTCGCGTCACTTCGCGGATCGATGTGTTCTGCTTGTCACAACATTAGCCCGCCTCCGCCTCCCGCAGGCGCGCCAGCCTCAGCAAACATTCAAACTCCGCCTCAAATGCCGCAATTATAGTGTCCGGATCCGGCGCCAGTCCCCGGTCGGTAATCAGTCCGATATTCACCTGCCCCGCGTAACTGAATATGCTGATTCCCACGCCGATAGATCCGGACTGCGGCACCCAAAAGACAATTGTTTCGAGCAGCTGCCCGGCAAAGTAGAGTTTCTGCGACGGGCCCGGCACATTGGTCAGCACCGCACTCACTTTGTCGGCATAATACCCGCGCACGCCCCTCGCGATACTGTCCGACACCACCCCTAATCCTGCTATAGCCTGATAGGTCACCAGTGCTTCTGGCGACTGTTTGATAGCATCCATGTTGCGCTTTGTCTCAAACAGGCGGTCGATGGGATCCGCGACGCCGATCGGCAGCGGGAGATACACGAGAGCGAATCGGTTCGTCAGTTTCGTATCATCTGGCGCGCGAATGTCCACCGGAACCATCGCCCGGATCTCCTTACCCTCCGGATTGTCGCCGCGAGTTTCCACATACTTGCGCAAAGCGCCCGCCATCGCCGCCACCAGGACATCGTTCACCGTTGCCCCCATCGTATTCTTCACGAACTTTACATCATCCAGGGGAATGCCCTCGGACCACGCGACCGCCTTGCCGACCCCCACTTCACCTTTGAAAGCCGTCTTGTCGTCGGTCCGCATCGACGCCAGCTTGGCTAGCACAGCGACGAACTTCCCAACCAGCTGTCCGCCCCTTGCCGCTCGCGACAGCAAACTCGCCGGTTTTCCGGCCCGACTGCCGCCTTCCGGCAACGTCGCCGTGCCCGGACGCACGGCGGCTCGCGTCAAAGGACGACCGGCGTCCGCGGCCCCTTCGGGACCCTCTCCGTCGGCACTCCCATCGGTCAATGCGAACAAAACTCTAACAAGTGCCGCGCCGTCGCCGATACAGTGGTGAACTCGCGCGAAGAAGACGCTGCCGCCCTCGTAGCCATCGATGAGGGTGAATGTCCACAGAGGCCGGTCCAAGTCCAGGGGAACGGTGAGCAGCCGAGCAACGGTGCTGTTGAGCGTTTCCGTATCCCCAGGCGCAGGCAGCACGATGCGCTCAACGTGCGCCCGCAGATCGAACTCCGGATCAGTCTGCCAATAGGAACGCGTTCTGAATGCCCCTCGATCCTCCACCACGCGCTGCCGAAAACGCTCGTGAACCAGAAGCCGCTCCTCCAGCACAGCCAGCACATGCTCATAGTTCAGCGGCTCCCTGAATATCCAGAAGCCGTTGATCACCATCGGATTGGTCGGATCGTCCATCAGTAGCCAGGCTCGATCCACGCTGGACATCGGCTCGCGTCCGGCCATCGGAATGTGCTCCCCCGGCTCAGCGAATTGCCCCATTTTGCACCTTGGCTCGTGGTTCAGTTCTTGGGGCCCACTTCGCCTCTACTGGTAGAAACTGACCGTGGCAAGCAAGCAACTGGATGCTTTTCAGAGTAAACGCTTAGTCTTCTTTGGCCTGTGCCGCATAAATCGATGTATACCCTCCGGACCAATCCGGCGGTATCTGGCAGGGCCGGGGGTCGTGCTGTGCCCACGTAGCCGGCTCGCCTCTCAAGAGTTCGTAAGTATGGCATGAGGGCTCGGGGTGGGGCGTGTAGGCTTTGGCGTCGGCAGAACTATAGCAGTTGAGCAGCAACGGGCGTGGATCTGGTGATTTGCTGGAGGGTGAGTAGTGAAGCGTTCGGGCATTGTGAACTGTGATAGAACCGGCAGCGCCTGCCAGATAGACAACCTCCTCCATGTCAATAGTCGACGCATCGTCATCGCTCAAACAGCCCATCCAGTTTCCTTGCGCATCATACTGGTTGTAAAGCGGTCCATTATGGCTGCCCGGCAAGGCGGCAAGTGGCCCGTTTGTCATGTCGGTATCAGCCAGATAACAACCAATCGTAAAGACGTTGTAATTGGTATGGGGGAAAAACTGAATATCCTGATGCCATTTAACCGTGTCGGATTCATCAAACCATTTGAAATTCAATTTAGAATGATGAAACACGACATTGGGCCCGGCCAAATCCTGTGCCACGTCCGCCATGAGCCCGCTGGCAAAACGCCAATAAACATCACTCTGCTCATCAGGCCGTCTCAAACGTCGCAATACCGGCGTGTCCGGCCCATGCCCGGGCCCAATATCAAATGTACGCCCTGATTCGGTCTCTGTTCGGCTGGCCTCGACAAAGGTATTCGTCACGCGCACGAGTTCGGCAATCGTGTCTTTGGGCACCAGGTCTTCAACACCAACAAAGCCGTGCGCAAAGTAGTGCTCCCTCTGGGCTTGCGTCAATACTTTAGGTTTGTGCGACAAAATCTCTTCGGGAATCATGGTGCATTCTCCTCTGAATTTCTCTCACAGGTCTCCACAACCGCCGTAGGCCCTGTGCCCACTGGAATGAGGGGTTGCGCCTTCCTGGACCGTA
Source organism: Caldilineaceae bacterium (assembly GCA_026708085.1). GTDB lineage: Bacteria > Chloroflexota > Anaerolineae > Caldilineales > Caldilineaceae > Bin5. The sequence goes on along the minus strand of JAPOVP010000141.1, from coordinate 10,840 downwards.
TCGGTAATCTCCTGCTGGATAGTGGCGGAGGTAATGTCGTCAGTCGGATTGACCGCCATCCGCCCCTGTAATTTCCCCATGCCAAACACCGCCTCCTTGTCACCCATACCGCACCCGGCGTGTGCATCCCAAAATGGGGGCGAACTTCCCCACGCCTCAGGTCGCTGCGGAACCCCACCCATCTCGCCATCAACTCCGCATCAGAGTTTGCCCCTTCTCTGACCACTGACCACTGACCACTGACCACTGACCACTGCAGTTCCGGGCGGTCGGGCCTATTCGGCCCTCCCTTGTGCGGGGGCTCCGCCCCCGCAACGCCCCCTCTCCTACAACCTCGCGTCGTAGCGAGTAGGTGGGCAATACGAAATTGCCGCCCCGTGTCGGCCCACGCTTCCCCCCGCCTCCCGGCAGATTCCGAAAATGTGTCCAGCGCAGGCAAGACAGGCGAGGCCACTCCCATATTTGCCCAACGATCACCGCCATGACCATCGAGAGCCCGCTACAGAAATGCTGACGGTACATTCCCCCAGGCAGACCGTACACAGAACATGGCTTGGTAGTTACCAATAAACTAAGAAGTGCTGGTCGTCACGTCACTCACAGATTCACGCCTTGTCGTTCTGGCCTTTCTGCATTGAGACAACATCCTTATACACCAGCGGTCTGCTGTGTCAAGTGCATAATTCGCCAGGTTTCTAAGGGTCGGAGGGGAGGTAGACCTGCGGAAGGAGAAAAGGAGAGAAGAGCAAGAGGAGTACTTCGGAGGAGTCCGGGCCTACAACCAATACGGGCCAGCGCGCCCGCTATCGCTCATGAATCAACACCAGCGTGCCCGGATTGATGTCGGTGCTGAACATCCAGCCGTCATCGTCATCGTCGTACATGAAGGGGAGTGCCCAATCGAATAGCCACTCTGCATCCTCTTCGGTCAGATTGATGCAACCGCGGCTCATGGGCCTGCCGAAGTTGCTGTGCCAGTATGTGCCGTGGAAGGCGTAGTCCTCGAAAAAGTACTGGACATTCTTGACCTCTTCCACATGGTAGGCCGTGCCGGTGGCGCGGTTGCCGCCGCGCATGTCCTGCATCGCGATCTTGACCCAAATGCGGTATGTCCCCGTGATCGTGGGCGAGTCGCCGACTCCGGATGAGATAACGAACACTTTGACCGGCCTGACGCCCTCATAGGCAATTGCCATCTGTTCACTGAGATCGACCTCGATCCAGCGCTCCGTGAGCGAAGGGTAAAGGGCCGGGTCAAGCCATACACTCATGCCTTCTAGGAGTTCAAGCGCGTTTTCAGATGGAATGCGCAGCACCAGGCCAGGTTCAAGAGTGCTGTAGTTCTGCAGGTCATTCAAGCGCGCCAGCGCACCAGGGTTGACTTCGTGCAGTTCCGCGATGCCCACGAGTGACTCGCCTGCCTGCACGGTATGAACTGCAAGTCGGGCCCGCCCCGCTTGCATCGCTGGAAAGGGACTCGCGGGCTGCAGGCCGGTCACCGGATCAGCAGGTTGAGCAGCAGGTGCGAGCGCGTGCGGCACCAGCAGTTCCTGACCCACACTGAGCCACTCCTCGGAAGTGAATCCATTTATGGACATCAGCCTGGTCAGGCTGATACCATGCTTTCCCGCCAGACGGAACAGGGTGTCTCCTGGCTGGACCGTGTAGAGCTGAAAACGATCGACAATCTCGGCTGTCTCAGGCACATCCTCTCCGCCGTCGATCAGGAGCCGCTGGCCGTACCAAACATAGTTGACGTCCGCCAAGTCGTTGAGCTCCTGCAGAACCTCGACCGTCGTCCCATATCGCTTCGCAATCTCGCTCAGCGTCTCACCCGGTTGGACGATGTGCTCTTCAGAGGCCGAGGCGCCGCCGCCAGTTGACATAACGGCGACCACGGCCAGAACGAGAGCCACGGTCCCGCGGGCTAAGGATTTCATATGCCGTCTCATGAGGATGTCCCCAATGGATTGGGCCCGTAGACCTCTGTCAGAACAGCGCTCTGAGGGGGCAGAACGCTTCTCACCGGCGGGCCCTGCAGTTGCGCAAAGAAAACCCGGTTCCCCTCTGGTGTTCTTCGCGTCCCTTCACGGGTCGATCGGCCTTGTATTTCACAACATACAGTACACGGCTTAGCAGTTCCCTTAAGTTTATCAACTCACCCTACGCCCCCTGAAATGCAGAGCAGATTCGCAGATCATCGCTTTAATCTGTCCCAACTCACCTCTTTCTTCGGCGCCGAAGTGAGTCCATTCAGCGCCAACTGAGCCTCTCCTTGGCATGCTGAATTCCTCCCACTTTTCTGTTCCATTACAGCAGAGAAACGCCCCAAAACGGCTATCCCATTCCAAGACAACGGTGGCTGCCTGCGCGGTCCCGCCCCAGCCTGTCCTGCCTCCCCAGCCTGTCGACAAATGCCCGCCGATACCGGCCCTTTCCTCCTTCCAGACGCTACGTGCGATTTTCCTACATTTCATGTATAATTTGCATCCGGGAACACGCTCCCGCTCAGATCGCAGCCCCCGGCGAACGCGCCATTGCTGATTCGGGCCTTCCCTGTAGGACCGCACACGAACTTCTCTTGCCCAGGCAAGCCTGTAACCAACTTAGTCCGCCGGCAACGACGCGGCCTACTGCGCCCGTCTTCGGCACGTTTCTCGTAGTCTGTCCCATGTCAGCGCCCAATCCGGCCGTTCTCGAGAAAGGAGACCTCCCATGAGTGTGCAGGCGATCCCCAGAAACTACAGCCTCTCCGGCGGCCACCAGGACGCCGTTGAGCTCGACAATGACCGCATCGTCGAGCAGATGGAAGAAACTTGGTGGAAGCCCAAACTCTCCCGCCAGCAAATGAGAGAGATCATGCGGCGCCGCGACGGCCCCGCCCTTCGGCACTACGGCCTCTGGATCGTCCTGCTCGCCGCCAGCGCCTACCTTGCTGTCGTTTCCTGGGGCACCTGGTGGGCCATTCCCGCCTTTCTGGTCTACGGGACCATCTACTCCTCCTCCGATGCCAGCTGGCACGAATGTGGCCACGGCACCCCCTTCCGAACACACTGGCTCAACGAACTCTTCTATCACATAACCTCTTTCATGACCTTGCGCGAAGCCTTCATGTGGCGCTGGAGCCACTCCCGTCACCATACCCACACCTATATCGTCGGCCGCGATCCCGAAATCCAGGTCCAGCGCCCCGCCGACCTGCTCAAAATTGCCATGGACTTCTTCTATCTCCGCAGCGGCCCCCCCGAAGTCTGGCGCGTCTTCCGCAACGCTTTGGGCCGGCCCAACTCGGACGTTCTCGACTTCATGCCCGAACGCGAACTGCCCAAGATGTACTGGTCCTCCCGCATCTATTTCGCCATCATCGCCGCCTTCGCAATCTGGGCCATCGCCATCGGCAGTTTCCTTCCCATGATGTTCGTGCTCCTGCCCCGCTTCTACGGCGGCTGGCTCCATCAGCTTCTCGGCCTCACCCAACACGCCGGCCTCGGCGAGGACACTTACGACCACCGCGAAAACACCCGCACAGTCTTCGTCAACCCGGTCTTCGCCTACCTCTACATGAACATGCAGTACCACATCGAGCACCACTCCATGCCGATGACCCCCTTCCACGCCCTGCCCAAACTGCATGAAGCAGTCAAGGATCAGATGCCACCGCCCTACAAAAACCTCTGGGAGTGCTACAGAGAGATGATTCCCGCCCTCATCAAGCAGGCTACCGGCGATCCCGGCTACCAGATAATGCGCCCCATTCCCAAGGATCCGGAAACCGATACCGCCAAGACGCGTGCCGCCGCCGAGTCCTCAGGCGAATGGGTCGAAGTCTGCCCCGTCGAAGACCTCGACGAAGAAGATGTAATTCGCTTTGACCACGGCAGCCGCACGCTCGCCGTCTACCGCCTCAAAGGCGACAGATTCTACGCCACCGACGGCCTCTGCACCCACGAATACGCCTACCTCGCCGACGGCCTCGTCATCGACGAAGTCGTCGAGTGCCCGCTCCATAACGGACGCTTCGACATCACCACCGGCCGCGCCCTGCGCGCCCCCGCCTGCGACCACCTTGAGACCTATCCCGCCGAACGCCGCGGAAACTCGATCTTCGTCCGCGTCGCTTGACTCGACCTGTATCGCATTGGCTCCCCGTTAGGACGGTTATCGCCAGGAGTTCTGCCATGAGCGTGCAAGCGATTCGCAGAGACTACAGCCTCTCCGGCGGCAACCGCGACGCCGTCGAGCTCGATGGCGACCGCATCACCGGCCGCATCGAAGACCAGTGGTGGAAGCCCAAGCTCTCCCGCCGGCAGATGCGCGAGATCATGCAGCGCCGCGACGGCCCCGGGCTCTGGCACTTCGGCCTCTGGTTCCTGCTCCTCGGCGTCAGCGCCTACCTGGCCTTCATCTCCTGGGGCACCTGGTGGGCCATTCCCGCCTTCTTCGTCTACGGCACCATCTACACCTCCGCCGACTCCCGCTGGCACGAGAGCGGCCACGGCACGCCCTTCCGCACCCGCTGGCTCAACGAATTCGTCTACGCCATCGCCTCCTTCCTCGGCATCCGCGAGGCCTACATGTGGCGCTGGAGCCACTCCCGCCACCATACCCACACCTACTTCGTCGGCCGCGACCCCGAAATCCAGGTCCAGCGTCCCGCCGACCTTGTCAAGCTTCTCATGGACTTCTTCTACCTGCGCAGCGGCCCGCCCGAAGTCTGGCGCCTCATCCGCAACGCCTGCGGCCGCCCCAACGCCGACGTGCGCGACTTCGTGCCCGAACGCGATCTCAAAAAAATGTACTGGTCCAGCCGCGTCCATGTCGCCATCTACGCCGCCTTTATCGTCTGGTCCATCGCCATCGGCAGCATCCTGCCCATGATGTTCGTACTCCTCCCCCGCTTCTACGGCGGCTGGCTCCAGCAGCTCCTCAGCCTCCCCCAGCACGCCGGCCTCGGCGAGGACACCTACGACCACCGCCAGAACACGCGCACAATCTACGTCAATCCAGTCTTCGCCTTCCTCTACGTCAACATGCAGTACCATCTTGAGCATCACGCCATGCCCATGACCCCCTTCCACGCCCTGCCCAAGCTGCATGAAGCCGTCAAGGAACAGATGCCCCCGCCCTACACCAGCCTCTGGGCAGCCTACAAAGAGCTCATTCCCGCCCTCATCAAACAGGCCACCGGCGACCCCGACTATCGCGTGATCCGCCCGGTTCCCAGGGACCCGGAAACCGAAGACGTCAAAGCACAGGCCGCCCCCGAGTCCTCCGGCGAATGGATCGAGATCGGCCCCGTCGAAGACATCGTAGAAGAGGACGTCATCCGCCTCGACCACGGCGGCCGCACCCTCGCAATCTACCGGCTCAAGGGCGACCGCTACTACGCCACCGACGGCCTCTGCACACACGAATACGCCTACCTGGCCGATGGCCTCGTCATCGACGGCGTCATCGAGTGCCCGCTTCACAACGGCCGCTTTGACATCGCCACCGGACGCGCCCTGCGCGCCCCCGCCTGCGACCACCTGGAGACCTACCCTGTCGAACGCCGCGGCAACTCGCTCTACGTCCGCCTCGGCTGACCCGCCCGCGTCCGCTCAATCAGCAATCCAAAACCACTCGTCACAGCATGCAAGGAACACACACGATGCAGATCGCCTTTATCGGAGTCGGCGGGATCGCCCAAAACTACATCGGCAGCCTCGAAAAACTGAACAGGCCCGTAGCCGCCGTCTGTGATATTAACGCCCAGACCGCCGCCCGCGTCGCCGACGAGCTCCACTGCACCGGCTACACCGACCACCGCGAAATGCTCGACCGCGAAAACCTGGACGTCGTCTTCGTCGCCATCCCCCCCGCAGCCCACGACATGCAGACCATCGACGCCGTCCAGGCCGGAGCACACGTCTTCGTCGCCAAGCCGGTAGCCATGGACCTCGACCTGGCACGCCGCACCCAAGAGGCCGTCGCCGCCAGCGGCCGTATCAACCAGGTCGGCTACATGGCCCGCTACTCAGATATCACCGAGCGCGCCAAAGAGCTCGTCCACGGCCGCGACCTCGGCATGGGCATCGGCTGCTTCCTCACCCGCATGGGCCCCTCCCATCCCTGGTGGGGCAAGTTCGCCGTAAGCGCCGGCCAGATTGTCGAGCAGAGCACACACGCCTTCGACTGGCTCCGCTACTTCCTCGGCGATGTCGAATCCGTCCACGCCTTCGGCCATGACGGCCCCGACAACGTAATCGCCGACTTCGAAGACAGCACCGCAGTCAATCTCAGATTCGCCAGCGGCGCAGTGGGCAACGTCGTCAGCACCTGCTCAGCACGCGTCCGCGACGGCTTCATGACCGAGCTCTGCGGCCGCGATCTCTACCTCCGCCTCGCCATGGACACCCATCTCTCCGGCTACATCGACCACGAGGAGATCGACTACCACGGCCAGGAACGCGGCTACTACCGCCAGATCGAATGCTTCCTCGCCGCCGTCGAAGCCCAGGACCAGAACCTCGTCCGCTCCTCCTACGCCGACGCCGTCAACTCCCTCGCCGTAACCCTCGCCGCCAACCGCTCACTCGTATCCGGCCAAGTCGAAACAGTCGATTAGGACTCTATTGAGATTCGGAAGACTCCGCTTAGAATAAGGCTCGCGAAATGCGATATGGAGCAGCTGCTAGAGGCGAATTACCTGACCCTCATTCTCGAAAGCCCTGATCGCCCTCAACCTTGAAACGTTTTCTCCTTTGCCCTCAACTATCCTTCGTGGAAAAAGGTGTTTTTAGCGCCCCTTCGCGTCCCTTCGCGGAAAAAAAGGTTTTCTTCGTGGTCCTTAGTGGCCCTTCGTGGAAAAAGGTGTTCTTCGCGCCCCTTCGCGTCCCTTCGCGGATAAGAAGGAAGTTCTTCGTCGCCCTTCGTGGAAAAAGGTTTTTTTCGCGCCCTTTAGCGTCCCATCGCGGATAAATAAAAGTTCGTCCCTGCCAATCCCGTTTCACGCACCTCTCAGTGAGCCCTGACCAATGAAATTCGGCACCCTCCAAAACGTAATCGAACAGCCCCTGTCATCCGCCTTCACAGTCGCCTCCGACCTCGGTTTCCAGGGCGTCGAACTCGACTGGTACGACTTCGCCGAAGCCCAACCCGGCGGCCCACTCGCCCCCGAAAACCGCGACGCGATCCGCCAGGACGCCGCCCACGCCGGCGTCGAAATCCCCTGCGTCGCCGCCCACTTCCTCAACCGCGGTGGCCTCGCCGACGCGGAAATGGAAGCCTTCGGCCTCGACGCCGTCCGTACCGCCATCCGTCTCTGCACCGACCTCGGCGTCGCCTATATGCTCGTGCCCTTCTTCGGCCCCGCCATGATGCACGACGATCAGGCCGTCGCCCGCCTCGAAGCCAACCTCCGCCTCCTCGCCCCCGAAGCCGAGCAAGCCGGCGTCACCCTCGCCATCGAGCACACACTCCGGGGCGACCAAACCGCCGCCCTCCTCGAACGCGTCGACTCCCCTGCCGTCGGCAACTACTGGGACATGGCCAACTGCATGGGCCTCGGCTACGATCCCCTCGAAGAGATCGCCCAACTCGGAAAGCACATCGTCCGCGTCCACGCCAAGGAATACCATCAGGGCGATGCCGCCCCCGGAACACCCCAGGAACCTCACTTCGACGGTCTCAACACCAAACCCTTCGGCGAAGGCGACGTCCCCGTACCAGATGTTCTCGCTGCCCTCCAGGAGGTCGGCTACGACGGCTACGTCGTCCTCGAGACTGGCAAATTCGACGACGCCGCACGCTCGGCCAGCGCCGCCCTCTCCCTCCTTCAAGAACTGACAGGCCAATCGCAATGACCCCCAACCCATATGAAATGACCCGCTTCCGGGGCAAAACCGCCCTCGTCTCTGGCGGCGCCTCCGGCATCGGCCGCGCCACCGCCCAGCGCCTCGCCGCCGAAGGCGCCCACGTATTCATCGCCGACCTGAACGCCGCCCTGGCCGCTGAAACAGTGTCCCGGATCCGCGCAGCAGGCGGCAGCGCCGGCTATGTGAACGTTGACCTCGCCGACGACTCTTCAGTAGAGGATTGCGCGCGCCAAGTTGCAGAGAAGGTTTCCTCACTCCACATTCTCGTCAACAACGCAGCCCTGCTTCGCCAGGGCAGCATCGAAGACGGCGGCTGGATTGAAAACTGGGAAATCGAGACCCGCGTCGGCCTGCGCGGCTGGGTGATGATGACCCAACAGCTCCTCCCACTCCTCAAAGAGGAAGGCGGGGCCATCGTCAACCTCTCATCCGAAGGCGGCTACCTCGGCCGCCCCGGCATGTGGGTCTACGACGCCATCAAAGCCGGCGTCGTCTCCACCACCAAGACCATGGCCCAGGAATTCACCCAGTACGGCATCCGCGTCAACGCCGTCGCCCCCGGCTGGATCGTCACCGAAATGCACTTCGCCGACCACGCCGACCCCGCCGCCTACAAAAAAGAGCTTGAAGAAACGCCCATCGACTCCTGTCTCATGCAGCGCCGCGGCGGGCCCGAAGAAATAGCCGGCGCCATCGCCTTCCTCCTCAGCGACGACGCCTCCTACATCACCGGCACCACCATCCACGTAGACGGCGGCCGCGTCGGCATGAACCTCGGCCACCTCGGCATCCTGGAGTAAGACAACCACACAAAAGTGAACTGTTTGGAAGTCCAGCTAGAAACAAAAAGGCGTTCTTCGCGCCCCTTCGCGGATCTAAGAGGTGTTCTTCGTGGTCCTTAGTGGCCCTTCATGGAAAAGAGGTGTTCTTCGCGCCCCTTCGCGTTCCTTCGCGGATCAAAGAGATGCTCTTCGTGGCCCTTAGTGGAAAAAGGTGTTCTTCGCGCCCCTTCGCGTTCCTTCGCGGATAAAGAAAAGTGTTATCCTAAACCATCCGTCGACAAACGCAGCCCCAACCCGGAGCCCCAAAATGACCAACACCATAAACGGCCAACTCTGGCAAGACCAACCCCATCAAGCCCTCGATGCCTACACACGCGACGGCTACGTCGCCCTGTCCGGCTTCCTCACCCCCGACCAGGTCGCCGAAACACGCGAGTCAGTCGCCCGCTTCATCTCCGACACCGTTCCCCACCTCCCCCGCGAACAGGTCTTCTACGAGACCCTCGGCCAGCTCGACACCCTCAAACAGATCATCGGTCTCTTCAACCACGACACCTTCTTCCACCGCCTCATGTTCAACAGCCGCTTCGAAAAACTCGCCGAGCTCCTTCTTCAGGGCCCCGTCGTCGGCAAAAACATGCAGTACTTCAACAAGCCCCCCAAAATCGGCAAAGCCACTCCGCCCCACCAGGATGGCTACTACTTCATGCTCCACCCCTGCGAAGCCCTCACAATGTGGCTCGCCCTCGAAGAAGTCGACGAAGAAAACGGCTGCGTCCGCTACGTGCGCGGCTCGCACCTTCTCCCCCTGCGCCCCCACGGCCGCACCCAGACGCTCGGCTTCTCCCAGGGCGTCACCGACTACGGCACACCCCAGGACCTCGCAGACGAAGTCGCCTTCCCCGCCCAACCCGGCGACCTCCTCATCCACAACGCCCTGACCATCCACCGTGCCGACGGCAACCGCAGCCAGTCCCGCACTCGCCAGGCCCTCGGCTTCATCTACTACTCCGAACGCGCCAAAGAAGACGAAGAAGCCCACGCCGCCTACCAGAAAATGCTCGCCGCAGATATGAAGGCCAAGGGCAAGATCTGACCCGCCCTCGACTCGCCCCACAACCGGTATCCCCTACTTCAGCGCCGGACCCGGCGTCCACTGCGTCGCAATCGGCTCGGCGCTGCCCTCGTACACAATCCGCAGCGGCTCCATCCGCGCCTGCAACGCACTCCCCGCGCCCGTCCCCGTCTCCCCGTTCTTCGCCTCCAGCGAATAAATCGTCGCCTGCGTACGCTCCGGCAGATCCACAAAATGCGGATAGTACCACATCGTCAGCACCGTCCTCCGCTCGTCGCTCAGGTTGGCATGAGACGCGTGAAACAGCCTCCCGTAACCCATCACCAGGTCTCCCGCCTTCACCGGCACGTCAATCTCCCCCTCCGCCCGCTGGAAAGCCGCGTCCTCCGGATTCGTATACGTCCTCAGCTCGTCCGTATGCATTGGCGCCGTCTGGTCATGCAGCGCATGACGCTTCCTATGCGACCCCGGAACTACCCGCAAACAGCCGTTGCGTACCTCCGTATCCGTCAGATAGTACATCAGAAAACACTGGATCGGCTGCCACGTATAGCTCACCGGATCGTCCCAAAACCGCCCGTCCTCGTGCCAGAACAGCGGCGGACTCTGCGGCGGCTTGCTGATAATTCGCCCGTGCCCGAACTTCGGCTCCGTAAACCCCAGCGCCCCCAGCGCCGCCAGCACCCTCGGATGAGCGATCAACTCCCCCAGCACACTGTACCGGTACGCCATCGCCCAGTCGATCAGCACCATGCTCCCCGTCGTCCGGTTCTGCTCAAAATGCGCCGCCTCCTGCTCCCCAAGCACCCCGTCGCTCCACGCCCTCAACTCCCCCACCAGCTCCGGCTCCAACACCTCCCTGAAAAGTGCGAAACCCTCCTTGATAAATTGCTGACGCAACACATGATTCACCGATGCCATTTCACTCCTCTCCTCTCTTCCCTGAATTCTTCCCCAGCTACGCGTCAACCCAACAGTGTCCACTCCCCCAGCACTGTCCCATGCCACCTTCTACCAACCACCGTTCACTGGTGCTCCTCTGGCCAGTGGCGTTCCACTAAAAACTAAGAACTAACTGAGGGGTATGCATAAAGTGGATTTGACATAATCGGCCAGTAAGGGTTCTT
>JAPOVP010000018.1 GCA_026708085.1 Caldilineaceae bacterium | reverse complement strand
CTCCGCCCCCGCAACGCCCCCTCTCCTAAAACCCCCCGCCGCAGCGAGTGTGTGGCAATATGACCTTGACGACCCGCTGCGGCCGGGCTTCCCCCCAACCCCGCGTCTTGGCACATTCAGAGTATGTGCCAGCGCAGGCAAGACAGGCGAGGCAACTCCCATACATACCCAACGTTCACCGCGATGACCATCGCAAGCCCACTATAGAAATACTGACGGTATATCCCCGCCGGACAGACCGCACACAGCACACACACAGAACATGGCTTAGCAGTTACCTAAAGACTAAAAACTGACTACTAAAAACTTCCAATCAAAACTTGGGCTGCGCCTTCGTCTCCACAGGATCCCGCCCCAACAGGAAGTCAAAGTCCATCCCTTCCGGCGCCTGCATCACGTGGTCCAGGAACAGTTTGCCATAGCCGCGCCGGTATTCCGGCGGCGGCTGTCGCCATTCGGCCTGCCGCCTGTCCAACTCCTCCCTTTCGACGCGCAGTTCGAGCCGCCTCCCCGGCACATCCAACTCGATCTCATCACCTGTACGTACAGCTGACAGCGGCCCGCCTACCGCAGCTTCCGGCGCGACATGCAGCACGATCGTACCAAATGCCGTACCGCTCATTCTAGCATCAGAGATACGCACCATATCGCGTACGCCCTCTTTTAGCAACTTTTTGGGGATAGGTAGATTCCCCACCTCCGGCATGCCCGGACCTCCTATCGGACCCGCATTCTGCAGCACCAGAATATCCTCGGGACTGACGTCAAGCGCCGGATCGTCGATTCTCTCCTGCAGATCGGAAATACTGCGAAACACAACCGCCCGCCCCCGGTGCTGCGAGAGGTCCGGCGACGCTGCCGCATGCTTGATCACGGCCCCGGAAGGCGCCAAATTGCCCCGCAGGATCGCCAGCCCCCCTTCCGACTTCAGCGGATCGTCCCGTGAATGGACCACCTCGCTGTCGACAACTTCGCTCTGCGCAACGTTTTCCGCAAGAGTCCGCCCGGTGACGGTAAGCGCATCGCCATGAAGTAGCAGCAGGAGCTCCTTCAAAACCGCCGGGACGCCCCCTGCATAGAAAAAGTCCTCCATCTGGAACTTGCCCGCGGGCCGGACATTGGCCAGCAAAGGCGTCCGCCGGCTGATCGAATCAAACAGGTCCAGCGGCAGCTCAATCCCGAGCCGCCCCGCCACCGCAGGCAGGTGCACGACCGCATTCGTGCTTCCCCCCAGCGCGCACAGTAGCGTTACCGCGTTTTCCATCGCCTCTCGCGTGAGAACCTGCGAAGGACGCAGCCCCTCCGCCGCCATCGCCACGATGCGGCGTCCGGACCGTTCAGCCAGAAGGATCCGCCGCGAATCCGCTGCCGGGATCGCCCCGTTTCCAGGCAGCGAAATGCCCAACGCCTCCGTCAGCGAGTTCATCGTCGATGCCGTGCCCATCACCATGCAGTGGCCGCGGCTCCGTACCAGATTCTCTTCAACCTCCGCATACTCGTCTTCGCTCAGATCGCCCGCCCTGTACTCCGTAGTCAACCGCCGGCAATCTGTACACGCTCCCAGCGTCTGTCCCCGCCAGTGCCCGTTCAGCATCGGCCCGCCCGAGACGAGGATCGTCGGAAGATCGGCGCTCGCCGCGCCCATCAACGCCGCCGGCGTCGTCTTGTCGCACCCGCACAGCACCACCACACCGTCCATCGGATTGCCGCGTATCATCTCCTCCGTGTCCATGGCCGCCAGATTGCGCCACAACATCGATGTGGGTGTCAGGTAGATCTCTCCCAGGCTGATCGTCGGAAACTCCAGTGGGAACCCGCCCGCCTGCCACACCCCCCGCTTGACCGCCTCGACCAGCTCGGGAAAATGAGCATGACAGTTGTTCATTTCACTGTACGTATTCAGTATTCCAATCAAAGGACGGTTCATATCCGCCCTGTCGAATCCAAGCGAGCGAGTGAACGCCCTGTGCATCAGTCCTGCTGCATCGGGTTCGTTAAAGAAAGCGCGTCCCCGGGCATCCTCAGCCATCCCGTTCCGTTTCTCAGCCACTTTTTCTCCATCCCTCCCAGCCTGACCTCAACCCCATTTGGAAACGCCGGCTCTCTTTGCCGCTCATGGTGAGATCTCAATGCGATAAATGTTGCCGTTGTCGCTGTCAGTAACAACAAGAACCCCCGGGTCGCTCGCCGTGATTCCAACCAATTTCCGCAGCGGCTGACCCCCCGCAAGCACCCACGCCTCCAGGTCCTCAACGTCGTTCCCCGAAATCCTCAGGATGCCGCCCTGCTCTGGCTGGGTAACATAAACAGTCCCTTCACCGTCGAGGGCCAGGTGAGGGCCGTCCACGCTGTTGGCAATGACCAGAGGCCACAGATTCAGAAGTTCCCCTCCCTCAGTAAATCGCAGCACAGATGTCATTCCCGCGGTCGACACAAAGACCGAATCGTCAGACCGGAACGCAACATCGACCGGCTGCAGATCCGTACCCTCAAAATCGGTCGAAATACGGACCAGCTCCTGTCCCAGCAGGTCGAACGCAGCAACAGCCAGTGCCGGTGTCATGGCCAGCCAGATCCGCCCCTGGCCGTCAACATCCAGCCCCCTGCTCCTGTCCGCGGACTGGGCGGGAATGGGGACCACCTCTTGGAACTCGCCGTCTGGCCCGTGTACGCTCACCTGGCCCCCCTCGCCGGCGTCCAGGACGTAGACATTTCCCGCCCCGTCCGCTGCAACATCGACCGGCTCCACGAAGCGACGGTCTGAGTGAGCTACTTGGGCGACCTCGTTTCCTTCGCCGTCCAGAACAAACAGCAACCGCAGAAACGGATCGACGACGTAAATGTTCCCGTTCGATGTGGTCACCCCCCGCGGTCGCGCAAAACCGTCATTGACCGTCTCGAACTCAGTGGCCCTCTCTTCACCCATAAACGGGGTGACGATCTCCAGCGGCAAAGCCATGCCCGGCACGTCCCCGGGAACAGTCTCCCCACCTGCTTCCTGCACATCTGGCGCTACCTGCGATTCCACCCTCCTGAAGTTGTCCCTGGCCACCGCACCCGCCAGGACCACCAACAGCAGCAACGGACTCCCGCTCCAGAGGACGAGTCTTCGGATTCCGTCGCGGACCCTTTCCGGAAATGTAGCCCCATGGCGTGGAGATTCCCGGTACGCCTCCCGCCCTTCAACCGGTTCAAGACCCTCTTCCGCGCCCCCGTCTGCGCCAGTCCCCCTTGAGGGATTCACCGTCTCTCCGTCTTCCTCACCGCCGCAGAGTACCTCCAGGTCGCCTGCATCCGCCCCGGCAGTCGTCTCCCCGGAAGATAGGGACCAGCCGCACTGGTCGCAGAATCTGGCCTCACGTCTGACCGATGATTCGCATTTGGGGCAGACGGCGACAGGCTCTTCTCTCAACTTGTCCTTCCCAGGTTTCTCAAACAAAATGCCGGCGGTCTGTAGGCGCGCCGGATTGCGACCCGGGGCTTGCAGGAAATAACCCCGGGTACCAACGCTCTCAGTCGGAGTATTCGCGCGCCCGCAACGAACTCAATAGGCCGGATGGCCTTCCTACCGGTCCTAGGTTCCCAAACGCGCGACCCTTGCCAACTCGCAATCACGGTCCGTTAAGCCCGCACGGTTCTCGCTCGGTCTACGGCGAAACTGGAACGCGGTAAATGTATCCGTTCTCACTATCGGTCAGCAACAGTTCGCCGTCAGGACCTAAACTGACTCCGACCAGCTTTCGCACCGGTTGACTGGCGGGAAGAGCCCACACACCTATTTTCTCGTCGTCGTCCAGCGGGATCCGCAGGTAACCTCCCAATTCCGGTTGGGTCACGTACAGCGCCCCGGCCTCGTCCACCGCCATGTGTGGGCCGTCGGCACTGTTTGCCCTGGCCAGTGGCCACAAATTGAAAGGTTCGCCGCCGATAGAAAATCGTACAACCGCGGTCGTACCTACCGTGGAAACAAAAACGGCATCGTCGGCGTGGTAGGCCACGTCGACCGGCTGAAAGTCCCCTTCACCAAAGACCGTCGAAATGCGAGCCAGCTCCCGACCTTCAATGTCAAATGCAGCCACGGCCAGCGCAGGAGTCAGGGCCAGCCAGATCCGACCCGCCTCGTCTACGTCGATTCCTCTGCTCCTGTCCGCAATGTTATCAGACAACGGAACCGCCCGCACAAAGTCACCGGCCGCGTCGTGGACCGACACCTGCCCGCCGTCACCCGCATCAAGAACATAGATGTTGCCTGCCGCATCCGCCGCGACATCCACCGGTTCGCTGAATCTGCGGTTTGAGCGGCGAACCTGGGCGATCTCCTGTCCACTGGGATCCAGGACAAACATCGACTGCTGGCCCGGATCGACGACATACAACATGCCGTTGGCCGCAGCCACCCCCCGGGGCCGCCCGAATATGTCGCTTAAACTTTCAAACTCTGCCGTCTGCTCCGCATCCACCGGCAGCAGCGACACGTTTAGAGGTAGGCCCGCCAGTGACGCCTCCGCCGTCCGGTCGAAAATCGCAAGATCCTCGACCGCAAGATGATCGTAGTTGCCCTGTGGCGGTATGAGCGCCTCCGCCTGCACCAGCGTGCGCTCCTGTCCCGGCGGCGCCCAATGGAGGTTGACATGATAGTGCGACGTGCGCGCCACGTAGCGGATCCGAATGTCATGCAGTCCTGCGGTAAGGGTGATCGAGTCCTCATCATACTGGTTCGGTTCCGGGCTTGCCGCCACCGCAATATCGTCGATCCACAGCTCAGACTCGTCGATGGACTCAATCCCTAACCGGTAGACACCGTCGAACGGCACCGCCAGCTTGCCCTCCCACTCCACCGTATACGGACGCGGCAGCGGAATGTCGTGAAAATAGAGATTGATCTGCGGATCAATGCGGGTAAATGCCGGCGGGCCCTGCCAGTCCCCATTGGCATAGTATCTTCCCAGTAGCCCGTTGCTCGTCACCGGCGGCACGTGCAGAGCAGACGACGGCACGATCTGCTCCTCCTCGCCAGGACGCTGCCACGACAGCGAAACCGCGCCCTCGCCGCCAACCGCGCGCAGTCGAATCCTGTGCAGTCCCAGGGCCAGCTTCAAGGCCGCCGTGGTCTCCTGGCTCCCCGCTGCCGGCCCGCCCTCTCCTCCTTCACCCATCTGGGCCACAAGCTCTTCGTCTATGTAAAGCTCCGCGGCCGCCGGAGCCCGCAGGACAATCTTGTGCGGCCCGTACTCCTCAATGTTGAGGATTCCCGTCCACTCGGCAGAAAAAGGCCAGGACACGGGCGCTCCCCCCGGCCAGTTCACCAAAACAGTAGCATGTCTCTCAACAGTTACCGGGTCGCCGGCCCACGCGTCACCCTCAAAATAAGAGACCTCCACGCCCTGAATCGA
This sequence comes from Caldilineaceae bacterium, assembly GCA_026708085.1. Lineage (GTDB taxonomy): Bacteria > Chloroflexota > Anaerolineae > Caldilineales > Caldilineaceae > Bin5. Next base: position 21,571 of record JAPOVP010000018.1, on the reverse strand, counting down.
TGTGATATCCGCTGGGCTGAGGCGTGCCTCATACAGGATCGTAGGTCCGCCAAAGGGCGGCTTATGCTCTATGAACTCGCCGTTCGGGTAGAAGCTGCGCGCCTGCTCAAAGAAATTACGACGCTCAGGGTCCATGAGGAACAGCGCCTTTCGATCGGACGAGAGCGGCATCGGCAGCGTTTCCGTGTACTTGATAGCCCGGTAATACGGCACCGTGCTCCCCACGAAACGCACTGACGGATGTCCCGCATAATGTGACGTGAGATAAACATTGGTGTCAGCGCTGCCCACATGTTCTGCGACCACAGTCGCTGCGATAGTTTCCCCTGTGGAATAGGCGTTCCAAACCGCAAAATCGTTCACCTGCCGTACGAAGTAAATTCGGAAATTGTATACACCCACCGCCGCCAGCAGCACAACCGCAAACACGACAGGCGTTCCCCGCCACAGAAACACACCCCAGAACCAGCCCTTTATCCTTCTGCCCGTCGAATTGAGTCGACTGAACCGCTCTCTGACGGCAGTCTCCCCTCCCTCCCCCTGACTCCACCCGTGGAGGGAGGCCGCTCGCCAGTTTTCCCACAATAGCGCCAGGGGCAGTAAGACGAGCAGATACGCGACCGGCAAAGTACCGATAGCGCGCAACGACTGTGGCGCCTCAAAGCTCAGCGAAAATACACCCCCCGCCAGCAGACCGAAAAACCACAATACCAAAAGCAGAAATCGAGGGCGCCAAAAGCGGCTGAGGCTGAGCCCCAGCCCCAGCACAAGCAAGCCCCCCGCCACCGGTGCCAGCATCGGTTCACCTGGCAGGTTGTGCCGGCCATTAGGATCGCCGCGTACATTGTACATCAGCAGGTGAGTGACCGCGTTCTCCTGTACCTTGCCCCAGACCTGGTCTTCTGGATACTCCTCAAAAATCGAAACAGTTCGCGTTCGCTCTAGGTACCGGTCAAGTCTTGCAAACGCAAACGTGGCCAGCGGCGCTAGAAAGAGAAGGACGCCCATCGCCAGTACCACCAGCCCCTTCCACTGAGAAAGAATGAGCGAGCGGTTCGAAAACAGGAGATACAGTACAAATATCGACACCACCGCCAGGAAAAGCTGGAAGGCGTAGTACGTATTTAGTCCGAACCCCAGGCATAGCCCGGCCCACAGATAGTCGGTGATCCGCCCTCTTCGCAGCGCCTTGAACAAGAGGCCAATTGCCAGGAACACAAACAGCGTCATCAGTATGTTGAACATGCCGATTCGACTGAAATTCACGCTCCAGCGCGAGACCGCGATCAAAAGAGCGAGGGCCAGTGCTGGAGCGCGGCCGAACAACTGGCTGCCCGCCAGGTACGCCGCCGGCACGGACAGTACACCCGTGATCACCGTGGCAAGACGAACGACAAATGTGATCTTGGGCAGTAGCATGAACAGAAAGGAGACCAGGTATACGTAGTGCTCCGGTCCCATCAACGCGCTCACATAGAGCGGGCGATAGTCCGGCTCATCCAGTATCCTCTGTGCTTCCAATCCGGCTGTAGCTTCGTCATACCAGGTACCAGCAGGGAATTCCGGCAGCAGGTAGACCCGCATAAGCATCCCGATACAGATGATCATCAGGACCAGTATTCGCTGGCCCGTGCTCCAGGGACGCTTCTCGCTGTCTGAACTCTGTTCCGGCCCTGAGGAGAAAGTTGGCGGGTGATGCGCCCTGCTGCCTGGCAGAACACCGGCAGCTTGCCTGCTTACTGCTCTCTGGGCCAGGTAAATTCCACCGATAAAGAGCGCTACGCTCAACCAGTGCAGCTGCCAGAACAGGTCGGGAGGCCGGTCCGGGTTTGTTAACAACCGTTCCAAAGACCAGGCCGCGGCCGCGCCCGGTACCAGGACCACCGCAAGCAACCACAAGGCGCTGAAGCGCCTTAGCTGTTCATGATCGCCTACCGCCGGCAGGGCAAAATCTGTGCTTCTTCGAAAAGCCCACAGAGCCGCTGCGATGGCAATGCCAAACAAGACGACCGCGGGCAGCATCTGCCCGCCCCCAAGCAGCAACTGACCCCCTACCGCACCGGCGATTGCAAGTACACCAAGAATTACGTTTGCTCGGACTACTGCCGCGGGACCAAAGTGGGCAACCTGCTCACGCGAAAGCGTGTCACCGGCCCCAGGCGTCCCTCTCACGCCCGCAGGCTCCACCACTTCACCAGAACTTGGTTGAATTGGTGCATCCAACGGTTCCAGCAGCCTCGCCAGCGCCGAATCCCGATATGCCGTTACAGCGCGACCGCGCAGGGCCCGCAGTTTTGACCGTATAGAAGCGCTGGACACCGGCCTCTCGCCGAATACGCCAGGGTGCCCCCTTTCCCTCATCGCATCCGTCGACCTGGCGCCCTCGACCGTCAGCGCTGTTCCGCACTCATGGCAGAAGCGCTGCCCATTCACACACTCTTCGCCGCACTGATCGCAAATCAAGGTGTCGGGAAGTCGCACGCCGCAACTCTCGCAGAACTTCGCCGTCGGCCGGTTGGCGCGCCAGCAAGAAGTGCAGGTCCTCTTCCCCCGGACTCTCTCGGAATTCAACATCGGCCGTTTACTTCACTCATCGATTTTTCACTGTCAATAGAAGGTTCGTAGGGGTGCATCCCAATATTGAGGTGAGCTTTCCCGTTCCTCAGGCAGCGGCGGAGCCATGTCCGGTCCGCTTTCAACCCTGAAGTAGGTGAGGCGCCTCCTCTGACCACTGACCACTGACCACTGACCACTGCAGTTCTGGGCGGTCGGGCCTATTCGGCCCTCCCTTGTGCGGGGGCTCCGCCCCCGCAACGCCCCCTCTCCTACAACATGCCTCGCCGACCTGGTGTCTCTATCGTAACAGGTGCCCAGCCGAAAGAGCTCCGCCAAACCCCGTCCCGCCAGCCCTACGTATTCCCCGCAGAGGCTGGCCTTGTGCCTGCCCTCGCACGCCCAACTGACGGATTCCACCGGTAAGGCCGGGCCCGGGGCCTGCACTGCGACTCGCCAAAAGAAGCTAACTAATTTCAGCCGCCGCCATGAATTCCCGCCAGACTTTACCCCACCCCAAATCTGGGATGCACCCGTTCGTAGGAAAACGTGGAATGGCGAAGTTGCTCGGTTCTTGGTTACCCCCTGAGGTGATATACCACGTACAACGGTTCGGGCCCCTCATCGACGATCAGTTCCCCTCCTGGATACATCTCCATGATCTTGTCGATCTCTTCCACGTAAGGGCCCTCCAGCAGGTATGTAACCGGTCCCGGATCAAGCTTCTCCAGGTCGAAGATACCAAATTCCCTGGACCTGTCGACTCCATTGCTGTCCGGGTAAAGGAACCGAATAGTCTCGTACTGGAACCTGCGCTGTCCTGAAAAATAGTAAATTGTACCTGGGTCGTCAAAAGAGTGGGCCGCATCAAGTGACTCGAAATAGTACGTTGGAAACGTCCACCGAAACGTCGACGTGAGCGGCAATTCAATGAAGTAGTAACTGAGATTCCACACTCCGCTCACCAGCAGCAAGAGGATAGACGCGCTAACCGCGGCAGCTCGCCCCCAGTTTCCCATACGACGCTGCCCGAATCGAACAATCTCCCTGGCGCCTACCCCTGCCAAACCAAAGACCCACGGTATCGCAGTGATGCTGCGTCGCATCGAACCGGCCGAGGGATCAGTGAGCACCAGACCTGATAGAGCTGCAAGCACGACCAGCGCGGCAATGAAATGGGGCGGGCTGCGCCACCTGCAAACTGAAACAATGAGTCCAAAATATGCCAGTACTGCGATGCCTGCGTCCACTGCCCCGACGCCGCCGATTCCATCTACACCGTCGACACGCGGGTTCCGCAGCAACAACGAAGCGGCCTCCCAGGCTCGCTCTACTAGGAATCCCGCCTTTTCCCCGAAGCCGGCCGCGTCTGCAAACTCGTGATAGTCCCACACCGACTTCTGATTCATCCGGCCAAAATAAGCGTCAGGCGAACGTAAGGCAAACTGTACTACAGGAGCTGCGCTCACTGCTGCCCCCAGCGCCAGTAGCGAAAGAGGTAGCAGTTTGCGCTTGAACGACGCCTTTTGCAGAAGAAAGAACAGTACTGTCGCCGTACCTATCGCAGCCAGGAAAGTTGGAAATGCAAAGTATGTGTAGGGAATCAGACCCAGCAGCGCACCGGCGGCAAACCAGCTCCACATGTTCCTGCGCCGTTCCCCAGGCTCTCCTGCATCGTAGGATTTCATCGCCCACAGCAGTGCTGCCGCCGCCGTCGTCGACGCGAATGCAAGCGGGACCACCCCGAAACCCAGACGGCTGAAGTGCAGATGCCAGTAGCTCACCGTAAGAGCCGATGTCCCAAACAGTGCGATCCAGCGCCCAAAACCTGTCCTCAGAAGGAAGTAAGCCGCAGGTACAGTGGCAATGCCGAATAGCCCCATCGAGAGCCGGACCGAAAATACGGAGGCGTCCAGCAGCCGGATCAACAACGCTGTCAGGTAAAATGGTCCTGTCAGTTGCCCTAACGCTGAGGAAGTATAGGGTCCAATCCAGCCCTCTTGCAGAATCCGCAGACCCTCGATGCCGGACAAGGCCTCGTCCCCGTGGAAGCCGGCCGGGATCTCTTCTAGGCGGTACACGCGCAGAAACGCCGCCGCGACCGTCAACAAGGCCACCGCCAGCAGTTCCCACCGGTTGCGGCCTGCCCACGCCCAAATATGCTGGCGCGACCACCTCCAGTCATGGGATGGCGTGTCCCAGACAAGCCCCCGCCGCATTATCTTCCTGCCCAGAGAAGTAACCCCTTGCCGGAGCCGGTTCCCGACGCCAGCATCTCTGCTTTCCGTAGATGTGCCCCCGAAAATCCTCCCCCCGCAAGCATCACAGAACTCGTGTCCACCGGGGTTCTCAGTGCCGCAATGTCGGCAAAACACAGCCAAGGGCCTGCCGCATCGCCCGCAAAACGCAGCGCTCGACCGGTTGAGGTATTCGCAGGCATGACAGAGCCACGGCTCTATCGAGGCGCCTATGTCGCTGTGCGCAGGAGGAGTAAAGGACAAAGCAGAATGACCCGGAAATTGGGTGCCGTAAGGTATCCGAAATTGGTACTTCTGGCAATGAGCCTATTGCAGGTGGCAATACCTCCTCAACCAACTCCCTTGGTGCCGCACGCCAGTTACCACCTATGCCTCAACGAGCTTCGGCTTCAATTGCCCGAAAAAACGAGGATTCGATGGTTATCCGCGTCCGCAACCAGAATCTCCCCGGTGAGTGGGTCGATCGCAATGCCTGTCGGCTTGGCAAAGCGGTTGAGTTCGCCGCCGTACCTCCCGAAGCTGTACTGAATCTGCCCAGCGGATGAGATTGCATATATCTGGGCAAATTGCGGGTCCGAAGCATAGACCGTACCGTCGGAAGCCGCCGCCAGAAAAGGCTTGTCCCAGATTTCCTGGCTCTCCCATGTAGGTATGAGCCACTCGAACAAAGGGACCAATTCAGACGACAGCACCTGGATGCGGCGGTTCCAGGCGTCAGTTACCAGAACATTTCCGCTCGGCGGGTGGATGGTAACGTCCACCGGCTCCTCAAAGTGGCCCAGGATGATGCCGCCCCCGCCCACCTGGCGCACAAACTCTCCCAGTGGGCTGAACTCGATGATGCGCTTGTTCCCAGTGTCTGCTACCAGCAGGTTGCCCGCCGGCGTCACCGCCAGACCCCGCGGGCCAAACAATGCGAACGGGTCTCTGTTGTTCTCGGTGATTACCGAAAAACTCCCCCATTTGCGCAGGAAATTCCCCTGCCTGTCAAAGACCTGGATACGCCCGTTCCACGTGTCGGCCACGAAGACCGTGCCTTCTGCGCCAACCGCGATGCCCCACGGTTCTCGAAACTGACCGTCTCCCAGTTCACGAGGACCTTCCCCGTCAGCATCCGTGCAGCCGCCGCTCGCCCCCTCTACCAGAAAGCAGGTACTGCCAAACGCCATTAGAAATGTTCCGTCGCTGTTCAATACAACAACGCGATTGTTGCCTGTATCGAGTATGTAGCGGCGCCCGTCCGCCCCTATCGCAATGGCGCGCGGGTTGGCCAGTAAGACTGCATCGTACAGCCCACTGTACGCCGCGCGGGCGGTCCGTTCGACCTCATCATAGCTGAACGATGGCGACTGCGATGATCCCCCACCCGCCGTGGGCACAACATTAAGGTCCCACACTATTTCGGCGATGTCCCTGCGGACGTACATGCGGAAATCATGTCGGTTCGGCCATTCCGTCAACGTCCGGTCAAGATGATTGCGAAAGAAAAAGATCTGCCACAGTCCGCTGCGCCGCTCAGGATCGGTCAAGGTGTCCCAAATCCGGTCCGATATCGGTATTTCAACTCCCTCCTCGTCAAACTTGCTCTTGTAGCTCTCCTCCGGCCACCAAACCAGTCGGTAGTTGCGGTGGACATAATCGCGCACTACGTACGGCGCGACCGCCTCGTAATTCTTCTTGCCCACAAGGATAATTGGCGCGCTCATCGCATCAACAGTCGGGTTCGCGCCGTAAAAGATATGGTTGGGGTAGAATCGCATGTACCATGTCATTGGCCAGGCAACATCATCGTCATAGGAGACTTGAATCTCGCGTTCGCCCACCGTGCGTTCGCTTATGGTGTCAATCTCTTGCAGTGCCCGCTTTACGTCTGGCGACGCGTGGGCATAGACCAGGTATTCGGTTGCCATGTCGTAGTTAACGTACGTAAGGAGATATGAGAATCGAATCGTGAGCAGAAACAGAACCGTGAATGCCGTCACCGCAGTAAGCCGCAATGTCAACCGCCAACCTGAACGCAGAAAGGCAAAATAGATAAGATATAACAACGCACCCAGAAGGCCCAGAGCAAGGATAAAGCGAACAGACCGCGACAGCGTGTCCACGTCCCGCCCCGCGCCGGGAATCGAGCTCGCCAGCGTCGCCACCACGAATATCAGCGCTGGCAGCAGCCCCAGCAACCACCAGCCTTGCGTCTCGCGCACCCTCTTCCAGTCAATCTTTCTTAAAATCTCGGCCCCCCACCAACCGCCAAATAGCGCCATCGGCTGCGCCATGTGCGTCGTCAGCCATGGCATTTTTTCGCCGGCATATGTATATGACAGCCACGCACCGAGCCCCCACCAAGCGAGAAAAAGCACGAGATACGGACGCACCAACGTAACTCCGGCCCCCCCTTCTGCCGCATGCCGCCCTCCCCCCTTACCTTTCTTACCTTCGGAACCCTTCCCACCCTTCTCCTTGGCGGCAGCACCCCACCATCTGCCCCTTAGCAGGTTGTGCGCTACCAGCGTCAACCCCCCTAAGCTGAGATAGAGCAGTACAAATTCATACAGCAAGCTCTGCAAAATGTAGTAGAACCACGGCTGACTCCCCCTTTGGACCGCCTGCTGAGCCAGCCAGTAACCGAGACTGCCCACGACGCCGGTTGCCAGCCCATCGACCGGATTAGTGAAAAACGTCGTAAACAGCAGGATCTCAATCGCCCAGAACAGGGCCATCAACGCCCCCCAATTGGAAAAGGTGACTCTTCCCTCTGGCCCGTTCCCGGCCAGCGAACTGCCTCCATCCTCGTCCTCTCCGACCGGACCGAACCACCAGTACGCAATCGCCGCGCTCAGTCCCGTCATCAGCACGACCAGTAGAGCCGACCTCGTCAAATCCAGCGTGGTACGATATGCGAGGGCATCCCAGCCAAGTGCAAGGTGACCGATCGGCGCTGCAAATGGCAAGACGAGGGTCAGTAGCAAAACCGCAATATCTCCGAAGGCACCGCCTCGGAGTTCCTCCTGTCCGGTCCACCAGCGCCAGGCGGCCGCACCCACCATGAAGAGGCCAAAAATGGTACCCGACATGAACTGGTTTTCCTTCGCAGCAAAACCGAGTGCCATGACGGTCACGGTATAGTAGAGCCACTTCAGTTTCCGCTCTTCAACATAGCGGAACATGAAATACACCCAAAGCATCGAGAAAAAGACGATGTAAATGTCGTTCCGGATGTAGCGGCTGTGGAATAGAATGCTGGGACTGAAGAGGAAGAGCAGAGCCGTTAGAAGGGCGCCCGTTCGCCCTATCCACCGTCGGAAAAACCAGCTAACTACGATCGTCCCGATGCCCGCCAGAGCCGGCATGACGCGCGCTGTGGCATCGCTTACGCCAAAAAGAAAGTAAATGAATGCGTTTGCATGGAAGAGAAAAGGCCCATGCATCATCGGGTTGTGCTGATAGCTGCCGCTTCGGTAAAGATCGAGCGAGTAGACTGCATGCAGACTCTCATCGTGGCTCATCCCCCGATCGCCGAGCGCGTAGAACCGGCTGACTATCGCTACGATCAGGATTACTGCCCAGGCTACGCTCTCCCAACTGGCCCGCAACAGGGACAGAAGGTTCGAGTCCAGAAAACCTTCGGGCAGCCCAACAGTTTCCGTCTGAATGGAATCCGCAGATTCCTGGCTGTCCGGGGCTTCGCTCCACCCCTCCTCTTGCTCCTCGGCAAGAAGAATATCAGTAGAGGCTTCGTGACCGTCGTTCTCGGAGACTTCGTTCTTGGCCTCTTCTTCCTTTTCGCTCCGCGCCTCACCCATCGCTTAATTCTCTCCTGTCACCCAAAGTCCGACCTCTCGCCGCACCGGAATGCCCCCCGATTTCTGTTGCCTTTCTCGAAAAAGCATCCAACGCAACAGGGCGCCTGGACTCTCCAACTCCGTAGGCAGCCAACGCTGCGTCACAGAGTACCTGCTTCCAACGAAACCCGCGGGCAAATAGCCCCCCTCCTCCCCAATCCCGGGCGTGCCTTGTGTAATGACCAGTGCATCAGCATTGACGTCCGTAAAGTCCGACCCCACGTGCCAGCGCAGATCGCCCATCGTACGCAGATGCCAGAAAAAGAAGGGCAGGTAATAGGTTTCGACCTGCAGATACACGGAAGCTTCCGCAGGATCCCCGGTTCGAATAGAACTGAGTCGCGCGATATCTTCCGCCAGCAAAGCCATTCCGCTGTCGCCGCTCTCTGCATAGAGTGTACGGCTATGGTCGTATTCCGGGCGCAAATTGAGCATCCAACTGCTGCTGGCCTGGGCCAGCAGGAAAGCGCTCAAGGTCAGAAAACCGAAAACGTGCAAGCTGGCCCGTTCTCCCGACCACCAAACAAAAAACGAGCCAAGCGCGGGAATCAGCAGGTAAAAGGTCGCCAGTCGGGGATCAAAGTATCCGTCGCGAAGCGAATCGCTGATGGTCCCTGTCCAGAAAAAGGCTGTAACCAGCAGGATCCCCATCGTGGCAAACGCCGGCATGCGCGAGCTGTCCTGAATCAGCATTCTTATCGGTATCGCTCGCAACATCCGCATTGCCGTTCCCGCTGCCAGCAAGAGCAACGGCAGCCCTGTCACAAGTAGGCTGACCGGGTTGCGCCCCGGTAACAGGATCAGGAGAAGGCCCCAGGCCACACCGACTGCCAGTACATTCTGCCAGATAGCGTCGACTTGGACGCCCCTGCCTCTTTTGACGAATCCGCCTTCGTCGATATTCTGATCTGCAGGGCCTCCGGCATAAAATGCTGCCCCGTATAGGGCTGCTGCCATTCCAGCGACGCCAAAAACTAGTAGGAACGGCTCATCAACGAGAAGCCTTAGCAGCGCCCAATTGACAGTGTATCCGTGATCAGCAGGCAGGAGTCCTGCACTCTCCGTCGTGCCCGTCAGATGGGCGACGGCACTTCCAACGCTTTCCCCAATCGCAGATAAGCCCGCGATGTTCGAAAGCAGCCCGGTTGATCCGAAAACAACCGTCACGGCACAAATAACTGCCGCCCGTCTGCTCTGGCTTGGGGCAAGATCAGCGAGAGGCCCCCCTTTGAGCAAATGGAGTGCGTACAATAACAGTGGCAGCATGAGCCATGCTAGGGGTCCGCTGATCAGAAACAGACCACCCGTCAAAGCAAGAAGATTGACTCCCCGGCCATCTATCCTGTCATCAAACAGCGCCGCCAAAAGCAGCACACCCGTCAAAACTGATAGCGTCGCCCCATCGGCCATTCGGCTGAATGAAAGCAGCCACGGATCGAATGCAAATAGAGCCGCTGCCATCAGCGCGGCGCCGCGTCCCATCCGCCTTCTCAGCGCCCAGGCTGCCAGGACCAGACCCGCTCCCGCGCATGCCGGCCCAAACCGGGCCCAAAAACTGCTCCCGCCTCCTGTAACCAGAAAGAGCGCTCGCTGAACTGTTTGCAATAATGGGCTGGCTGGAGGACGGGGCTCCGGTAGCCCGCTCTCCTCCAGCGCGCCGGCCGACTGATCCAGCCAGACTGGCCAGATCTGGGCTGCCTCCAACGGTGACACGGCGTCTAGGTCGTCGAGGGAATATAGGCGCAGTCCCAACGCCAGCACAAAGAGGAGCGCATATAGGGCCTGTTCAACTGTAACCCTGTTGCCTCGCGTAAACGTCGCCGGTGCGCCATAAGCCGGCCCGGCACCCGCCCGGCCCCCGTTCGCAAATCTTTCTCCTTCCCTTCGTTCAGCCTTTTTTCCTGGTGTCACCCGCAGATTCCAACCTCTGCCATCGAAAACTCACTTTTCAGACGCGCCCTCAGCGCGGTATACCCGATAACCGCCTTGTTCAAACGCCACTTCCAGTACTTGGCCGAGCCGGCTTTCCAACAAAGGCGTTATGCCATACTGCGCGCGCTCCTCCGGGCCGACCAGGACATAGTCAATCTTCCATCGATCAAGAGCCTCCTCCAGCGTCGACGGTCTGGGAAACCGGTACAAAGTCTGGATAGCGTCGGCCCTCCCCGCCGCCATCTCGCCATAGGCGCGACCGCGCCACTGGGCCTCGTGTCCATCCCATCCCAGTAAAGTTGCCCGGCCCGTTGCCGCGCTGATTCGCGCCGAACTGATCCTGTAGCTGGCCCCTTTGGCCTCCAGAACTACCGACTCCGGACGCGTATTTCTCCTGATCCAGTCGATAACTGCCAGCTCGTCTTCTCCTACGTAAGCCAGACCGTTAAGTGTGGGAACACGCGTGCCGGATCCCTTAATTTTAGCATACGCCCCTGCCACCGGATAGACAAGGCTCGCAATGATCAGGAGGAGAGATAGAACCGACACAACAAGACCCGGTATCGGAACTGCCGCCTGGCCCCCTCCTCGCTGCCCTAAACCTCGGGCCGCCAGCTCGAGGTACCTCGCGATCGCGTATGCCCCCGCGATGCCGAACAGCAGCCAACTCTGATAGTAGAACTTGAAAACTGTGTTCATCCGGTTGCCAAAGTTGTCGCGCAAATATGCAAACTCCGGAAGATAGGTCAGCAGGCAGCCGATTGCAAACAGGCACAGGACAAATGTGGTCGGCCCGCCGCCTTCTCCCGGCCCCACAAGGCGTTGCCAGAGCATCCCCACTGTTAGCGCCGTTAGCCCCCCCATCAACAGAAACGTCCACGGCTCTCCAAATCGCCGCCGCGTGATGTTTGCTAGCAATTCATCCGCCCCGCCCCCGGCGCCCGCCGACAGCAGCCCCGTCGTCAGCAGGAAGACCAGCGGCATGCCCACCACCAGTACCGTCGCCCCAAACAATACGCCCGCCGGGGGCCTCACCTCCCGCCAGCCAATGATGAGCAGTCCAACGCCCGCCAGCAGAAAATGTCCGAACATCACCAGGAACTGGGGCAGGCGCGTCGGATGCAGCAGGTTGGGCAGAATGCCGCCAGCCTGGCTCTGCGCAGTCAGAAAGTAAGGCAGATACAGCAGCAGGGCTCCCAGGACAACCAGGACCCCAACCGTCGCTGCCCGGCACAGCGCCTGCCCTACCGCCGCCGCGACGTCGCCGTTCATGCGTACGCCCGTCAGCATCGCCACCAGTAAAATTAGAAGCCAGTAGGGCGGAAAGTCCCACGTATTCAGAAAAATAAGCCCGCCGGCCGCGGCGATAAGCACGAGGAGCCCCGCCGTACCGTACGGCTGCCGCACGGACCTGATCTGACCAACTGCTCCCGCCAGAATGGAGCCGAAAAGTCCCCTGTCCTCCCCTTCACCTCTCTCCTGGCGACGCAACCCTACGCCAGTGTCCATGCCATCCGCACTGAACCAGTTCAAGACCAGGGCTACGACCAGGAGCACAAATGGCATGGCCAGCAAGTGGGGGTGGTTGTCGGAGAGTACGTAACTGAAAATCGGAAACTCGTCGATAACCTCAATATGATTTCCATTGAGGTCGACATCCTCAATCACTCGGCTCGCCCGCCACCACCAGCTCCAGCCGCTGTCAATGTACCATTTGTTGGTCACCTGGGAATGCTCCGGAAAGTTATACACATCAACCCACCGGATCAAGGCGTTCATCTGCACACCTTGTGCGTATAGCCACTCAAGAATTACGTGCAGATTGGAGGCCAAAGCGACCGCGACCGCCGTCAGCAGTCCTGCCAGGAAAGCGAATGCAGCCGTCGCCCTGCCAGGAGTTCTCCAGACAGCCTTGACTTCTGCATCCCTGAAATCCCCGCTGCCGTCACCCTTCTCTCTGGAATGCAGTCGGTACAGGTTGTACCCCACCCCGAAACTTGCCGTGACCAGCAGCCCGAACCAGCACGCCTGCCCCAGGTTGTAGGCAATTTCAGGCGGCTGTTCTGCCAGATGGGCCAGGGTCGAAATCATCCAGTAGCCGAAATAGTAGTAGCTGATTGCATAGCCGGACAGCCACGGGTCCCGCGGCGGATACGTGGCGCTGCTCCAGATTCCGTTGATGAACATCAGGTCCATCGGCTGTTCGGTATGACTGATAGCTGGATCGAACGATCGAACGCCCGTCCACACCGCGAAAGCAACCAGAAAGAGAAGCTCGACTCCCACTATATAGCCCCAGGAAGGAATCGGTCTCACTGTCCATCTCGGCTCCAGGCGTGATCCCTCCTCACCACGCCCCCCTCTATGCACAAGCGACCAGACGCTGAGCAAAGCCACGAGTAGCAGTGCCGCCCAGGCCCCCCCGGACGTATTGCGGAGCAGGCCATAGCTCGTTCCCAGCCAGAGCACAAGACTCACCAGGAAAATCCCCAGCACTCGCGAAAATGCATATCCGCGGTCCGGCAAGGCGCGGAAGTTGCGCAGCGTCAACGGCATCGCCGCTGCGCCCACAGCCTGCGTGATCGCGTACCAGCCCAGAAAAGCAACCACGATCTCACGCACGCAGCCCGTCCCCTTCGCAACTGGGCTCTCCCACCCTGCCTCTCCCCAACAACGTGTATCTCTCCCCCAACCAGGCGAACCCACCCTTCGCCACTAACCACTGACCACTAACCACTAACCACTGACTACTAGCTACTCCACCCACCCTCGATCCCGAAGAACTGCCTGCTGCACAACCTTCCTGCAAAACGGTTCCATGGGCGGCAGTTCGTCTGCCTCAAAAAATCGGGCATCGAGGATCTCCACAGGATCGATCTTCAACTGGCCGCCGCTGATTCGCCCCAGCAGATAGAACTCCAACACACGTCGGGTCGCCCGGTGGCATACAATCGTTTCGGCAGACGTCTCCAGCGACAGCTCCTCCTTCACCTCCCGCCGCCAGCACTCGTATATGGTTTCCCCGGGAGACAGCCAGCCCCCCGGCAGCCCCCATATCATGCCATTGTGAAAACGGTGGCGCAGCAGAAGGACTTGGCCTTCCCCGTTCAGTAACACACCGCTTACCCCGACGATCACTTTGCCGGCGATCATCCAGGTTACTGTCCCGCGCAGCCACTGCGGTGCCCGCCGCCAGATGCCCGCCGCCAGCGGTGCCATTCGGCTGAGTTGGCCCATCCGCCTGCTCCCCCCTTATTGGCCCTTCAGCTGGCCTTGAATGTGGGCGGGAACTGCGTAAATGGTCACCTCCGCATTCTCATAGACCGACTCCAGGAGACCGGTTCTTTCCAACTGTGCCATTCTCGAATCAGCGCCTGGATGCTGATGCCTTTCCAGCTGGCCCGTGTAAATCAGGCCAATCTCCAGTTCATCAATGAGCGTCCTGATTCGTTCCAAATCCTTCGTATTCCAGAACTCGGACAGCTTTCCGTGCCGCTCTCCAACGTCTGTTCCGTAGCGCTGTTCCCCTGCGTGCATCCCCAGCAGCCCGCTCAATCCCGTAAGACTGGCCACACGTGTGCCGCCCGCCCGGTAATAGTCAAGCTGTGCAGATTCAGCTAGGACAACGTTGCCCCGTACGTTTGCCAGAAGCCACTGGATCGCCTCCCAATCGTAATGTAACTCGATGGCATTGTTGCTGTCAGGCCAGTGGTAGACGCCGTTCTCCATGAATGCCATACCGTCTAGCGTTCCAATCGGGGGCCGCCACCCCGGGAATCTTTGCGATGCCCGCGAAGGTGTCCCCAAGAATGGATAGACCAGGCTGGCGCACAGCAGAACATAGAACACAGTGCCCCAGGCCCCCCGAACCGCTTCCATCGCTGGCCTCAAGCCAGGGCGCAGTTGCCCGGAACCGGCAGGAACTGAATGAAGGCCCTCTGCAGTACGCCTGCCCCGCAGAATCGACTCGAAACGGGAGAAAATCCTCGGAAGGGCTATCGCCGCCGCCACGCCCCAAAGAACCCATACCTGGTTGTAGAACTTGAACAGCGTGTTCATTCGGTAAGCGTCTCCGCCCTGAAGATGGTCCTTCAAATATACAACCTGTGTCCCCGCCAGAACTGCCAAACCCGTCGCAGCCAGCAGCGCAGCGCAGACTGTTCCCGTGTCCTCCCTCCTCTCGCGCCGCCAAAAGCATGAAACGGCTAAGCCAAGCGCCGGCAGGCAAATGGCCAATATCGTCTGGTTCGTGAACAAGAGGAGCAGCAAGGAAGCGAGAAACAGCGCCGGAAGCAGAATGACCCCGGTGAAGTAGGCGACAGTCTGCTTCTGCACAAGTAGCCTGTGGATGCGCAGATAGCGTATCCTGCCCCTTTCGTCCCGTCCTGCCACCAGCCACGTAAGAATGACAAATGCAAAAAAACCCCAGATCTGCGCCCAGTTGCCCAAATCGTCAGGCGTCCGCACCAACCCGATCCCGCTGGCCGCGACATTGGTGTAGCTGCGAAAGAAAGGCAGGAAAAGAAAATACGCCCCGCCCGCCATCACAATCCCTAACCCCGCAACAGGCACAACCTGCAGGCGGCCTCGTCTGCGGTATAGTGCGACCGCGACAGCGAGGACGCCCAGCCCCAGATACGTGGGTAGATCCCACAAGTTGACCGCCGCAAGCACGCCCAACGTAAACGCCAGACCAGCGACAAGCAGTGCCCCGTAGAGCCAGTTCTTGCGCCAGTCCAGGTCATAGCCCTTCAGAACCGCCAGGACCAGCGCCACGAAAAACAGCGAGAACGGAATGCCAATCATATGGGGATGTAGATCGGCATAGGTGAAGCTCCAGAAAGGGAACTCGTTGATCGTATGGGGGATCACTCGGCTGGGCGCCCAAAAGTCATAACCCGGAAGTGTCGCGTCCGAAGTGACCACGCGCCACAGTCCGCTTATAGCATGCACTGCCGTTTCAACGCCGGGGACGCTGCTCCTGAATCCGCTCTCGCTGACTCTGCCTAGCGACCGTACCAACTGCCCGAATCCGGCCAGATTCCCGAAAACAGCCACAAACAGCGGAGCTAGAAGTGCCGCGCCGACACCTTCGAACCAGGACGGCTGCTGTACTTGGGGCCGCGGTTTTGAAAGCTCCCGCGCGAACAGTTCCCCGCAAGAATCTGCCATTGCATCAAGATCTGAGCCTGTGAGGTCTTCCTGTTCGTAACTGATCGATCCGGTTGCCTCAGGCCGGGCTCCCCTTGCGAGCGCCCAGTGAGGTCTGTCCCGCCAGGTGTGGGAAGGCTCTGGTGCCGCCTCTTCCCCGATCCGCGGTCCGTTGCTCTGCCCTGCAGATGTCGATTCCGGCGGCTCAAGACCCGCGGCTGCCCCAATTCCTATCTCTCGTTGTGCAGTAGCTTCCGTCCCCTGCGGCGGCTGGCCGTCTTCTCCTTCCTGATGTCGTCCACGAACCTCCCGCCGCCATAACCCGCTAACGGAATAAGCCACGGCAAATGCGTTGACCACCGTGAGCGCAAACAACATAGGTATAGCCAGATTGAAGGCCACCTCGGCGTAGATGCCCGTAAGCTTGATAAGATAACCGACCAGATAGATCCCGTAGTAGTAATAGTTGATGTATCCGCCCGCGAAATGCGGGTCCACCGGCGGGAAGTAAGGGCTCCGCAAAATCCCGTTTAGGAACGCGAACTCCATGAACTTCTCGCCCCCGAACCAGGGCTGCCAAATGTCCGGATTCGCCCGCCGGATCAGCACAAAGAACAGGAATGCCGCCGCAAACAGACCTTCCCCGACCAGCAATATCCCCCACATGCGCCGCACGAATGAAAGAACATTCCGCCATGTGAATACGAGCACAGCAGCGCTCACGAGAACAACCATCGCCGCCACCAGCCAGGCGTTGCGTACGGAGTTCTGAGCCAGCCCTGAACTGGCGAATACCCACAAAACCCAACCGCTCAGTAGCCAGCCAAGCGTCTTCGCCAGCAGAAACCCGCGATCCCGCAGACCGCGGAACAGCGCAAAAGCCAGCGGCCACGCCGTCCAGCCAAGTACTGAAATAACCAGCCACCACCAACCCACCGCAAGCCACGGCGAACTGCTGGCTGCCGCATTCCACCTGTAATTGTCGACCACGGGAAGCTCGTTGAGCGGCGTCGTCAGCAGGAGAGAAGGTTGCGATCCCTCTTCACTGTGGGCCGGCGCCTGTCTGCGCCCTTCAGGGATCTCCTCACCCTGCACCAGCGCGAGAACAATGTTGATCAGCCCCCGGTCCTGGCTCTCGGGCGCGCTCCCCAGTCCGACCGCGTTCAGGAGAGGGGCGAGCGCAGGTTCGCGCCCCCGGTCCCAATGTTTTGCGCCTTCCCACGAGCCTTCCAACAAACTGTCAATCTCGGAGCCGCTCAACACCCGCTGCTTCTCGAATATCGACACCTGCGGGTGGTCATACAGGCTCCAGCTCTCATCAGCTTCGTGGTCCGCGAAGGTCAGACCCAGCAGACTAGGAGGCGTCGTAAAGTGAGCCGCGCGGACAAAGCCCAGCTGCTCGCCAAACATCAGGTCGTAATACCGGTTGGTCATCGGATACCGCGCCGGCAGTTCGTCAACGCTCTCGTAAATGCGCTTGGAACTGTAGATGACGTAGTCCGCCATCTGCAGCTTTTCCCGCAGTATCTCGTACTTCTCCGCAGTATCCTCCTCATAGGGAGACCAGTCGATGTGCAGCAGACCATGGCTGCCCATATCCATTCCCGGCTCGCCCGGAAGCCTCTTCGGCAACGGATCGTCCCATGATTCCCACAATATGACCGAGCCCGGCGCCGCGTTCGCATAGACCCAGCGGCTGGCCGTCACCCACGTATGCTCGCTCCCATAAACGCCGTTGGTAAAGGCGAGCGACCAGAACAAACCGCCCCCAACTGCCAGGAAGGCAAGGAAGATGCCCGCAACACGCATCGCCAGTCGCAACTTCGGCCTGACTCCCGACCGTAGCAGCCAGACGATCAACCCCGCCGCAAACAGCAGCACGAAGGGGAGTACCGGGCTCATGTACCGGTTAAACTTGGCCAGAAACGCGCCCGTGATGCCAAAATACGGTACAACCCAGGCCCATACGATCAGCTCTTCAGCCCTCGCCCGGTACAGCAACGCCTTCCCCAGCGCCCACGCGCTCCCGGCCAGAGCTGCCAGCCCCAGCGGCCAGCCCAATCCCCATACGACCTGTTGCTCGACGAAATAGAGATAGGGTGTCGTATTGCGGTACTGCCGCGTAAACGGAAAATCGGTCACCCCGCGCACCATACGGCCCTGCTCTACGAGCGTAGCCTGAATGAAGCTCACCCAGTCCAGTACCGCGTAGGGGCTGGTGACGAAAAAAACAGCACCCGCCACCGCATAGGAGACCAGCAGGTGGCGGACAGAACCTCCTGTTTCCTTCCTTCCCTCGATCGTAAGACTCTGGTCTCCCCTCCTCCACTCCAGGACAAGCATCGCCATGAATGGTACCGCTAAGATTGGCAGCGCGCTGAACTTGGAAGAGATGGCCAACCCCGCGCCGATTCCCGACAGGAGCACCCCGCGCCAGGAGCGTTCCTGCACCATCAGTACGCCCCCGTACACCGCCAGAACCACAAACGTCGTGCTTGCCGGGTCCATGGCAAAGAAATGGCTGAGCTGAATCGCCTGGGCCGAAAACGCATATAATGTCGCGGCCAGAAGACCACCGAACGCCCCGTAAAGCCTCCGTCCCAGCAGAAAAAGGAGAAGAATCGTCAGCGTATCCAACAAGGCCATCATCAGACGGCCTGCGAAGGCCACCCCTTCGCAGGCAGTATTGGCCCTCTTCATCAGCTCTATTGACCGTTCGGGAAGCGGCAGCAACTCTGCCGGTCCTGCCAGACCGCTCAGCAATTCACCGGTCAAAATGCCCAGGTAGAGGGGAAAGTGGCCATAGGTAAACGATCGTCGCCGGTCGTTATGGCGGTCCCATAGTGGATTCAACGGGCTGCGTTTTGGATCGAGAAACTCGTCCGCAGTCGCGGGCCAGCCTATCGTCGGCGCATAGAAGCACGTGGTGCTTCGCTCATCAGGATGAGAATTCAACCCGCCGTCAAACCTGACATTCCAGGTTCGCAGCCCTAGCCCCGCCAGCAACACCGCGCCCAAAACCAAATGCACGGCTAGAGAAGATGGCTTACGCAAAACAGCTTGCATTGGTATCCCGAATACACCACCACAGCAAGTTCGAAATCCTGAGTCCGCAGATAGCAGACGGCAGTCTGCGATCCGCCCAACAATTCTATCATGGTCACTTACGAACGTTACGACACAATATCCACTCGATCGTTGCCGCTCGCTGCCCCATTCCACCTTCGCCGCTCCCCAAAGGTGCGCGCCCCAATGCAGGCCAGAGTTGCGCTGTTGGACAGGCTGCCCTGCCCTGGCTGAATTAATATCTAATGTCCAATAGCTTCCTGAGACCCAACTACTAAGTCCTTGCCCAAAGGAGCTCATGATTCAGCATGGCGAAAGGCGCTTCTCTTTCCCTATCAATCCTATCGCCCTTCAATGGTCGCTTTCCCTCACCACTGACCACTCACCACTGACCACTGACTACTGCAGTTCTGGGCGGTCGGGCCTGGTCGGCCCTCCCTTGTGCGGGGGCTCCGCCCCCGCAACGCCCCCTCTCCTACAACCTCGCGTCGTAGCCAGTAGGTGGGCAATACGAAATTGTCGACCCGTGTCGGCCCACGCTACACCCCCGCCTACTGGCAGATTCCGAAAATGTGCCGGCGAGAGCAAGACAGGCGAGGCCACTCCCATATATGCCCAACGATCACCGCGATGACCATCGAGAGCCCGCTACAGAAATGCTGACCGTACATTCTCCCCAGGCAGACCGTACACAGAACATAGCTTAGCAATTGACCTGAGACTTCAACCTAATTGAAGGGGAACTTGCGATGTGGAGAGACCCGCGATTTGAGGGGAGCAGCGAAATCAAAAACGTGCCAACCGAAGGTTCAGTTGGCACGTTCAACTGCTGCTGTCTGGAACTGCTTACTTCGTCACTTCGGCTCAATCGGCCAGTTGCGTATCACCCACACAATCTGATGTTCGGGCGGCGGCGGCCACAGCAGGTAGACGTCAACCCACCTGCTCCATAGTACGAGGTTGTGGTCGTCATAACCCAGGTCGATGCGCCGGAACTTGATGTTGCCCCCTGTATCCAGCGCGTCCCCGAACCCGTATCCCGGAACGTAGACCCTGGTGCGCAGCGGAACTATGTCTGGGTCCACGGCCACGATCCCTTTCCGCATCCGGTCCCCTGTACGCGTGAATCCATACCAGGGTACGTTTGGCGAGACCCCGGCTGTGGACGCACTGTAGCTGGTTGCCCTCATTCTGACTTTGCGCCAGTAGGTGATCTCCTGACCGTCTTCAGTGACAAAAGTATGCGGCTCGATCTTCTGGCCGTATACGATCTGCTTGTCACGCGGCTCCTGTGCTACCCAGATGTCTTCCAATGTTCGGTCGACCAACTCGTCGTCTCGAAACAGAACGCGGAAACGGCTCCGGGTTATGCCTTCGGCCCCCGGATGTTCGACAATTGTATCGATGGGAAGACTCGGGTCCGGGACCCACACCGTGTCAAAGGGCGCAATCTTTTCTTCGATTTCGACCTCTTCCTTCACGCGTACAATCCGGATCTGCATTTCAGGCTGTAGCCCGGCGCCCAGATGCGGTGTAACTTCGTCAAGACCCGTCAGCCCAACGCCTATCTCCGTCAGCACATCTCCTACGCTGTCGCTCAGCGTTCGCGTCCTGTAGAGCACGCCGTCTGCAACCAGGCTCACCGGTATGCTGCGCCGGATGAACACTCTCAATCCGGAGCTGACGCGTGTTCCCAGGCTCGGATGCACCTCATCTCCAAGATAGATTGTGACCTGCGCGTCCCGGAGAGCTTCGCCCACCGTGTCGGCCAGCGTGTGTATCGTAAACGGAATCGTGTCCTCATAGACGGTTAGCCGGGCCGACCGGTTGACCTCGATGATAAGCGGCGCCTTCTCAGCCCCTTCCCAAGAGGGTCCGCCCGAAAGACGCGTATCGCTGACCCTATCCGGTCCCGTCGGAATCTCATCGTCCCAACCGACATCTATTCCGTATACCAGCACCTGGTCGCGCGGACTGTAGGGGATCCCAGCGTCATTCATGAGTTCGGCAGGGGTCTTTGCCCAACTTGAGGCCCCATATTCCCGACCATCCGCAACAATGAGAAAGCGCTGCGGACGCTCGACAGAGAGCCGCAGACCATCGATTATTCTCGTGTTGAGGTCGTGGGATACTCTTAGGCCTTCTTGGGGCGCTGTCCCCGATAATGCAACCCCCTCAGAGGACGGCGTATCACTGGCCGCGTTCTGCGCCTGCGCAATTCGTGCAGGAACCAGCGCTCCATCTGCAACTAACTCCGGGCCTGCCATCAGGCCGACGTCGGTCAGCAAATCACCCACGTTTCTTCTGTGGGTCTGTACTGTTCTGGTGACCCCGTCCACTTCAATCTCGACTGTGCTTGCCGTCAAGTTCCAAAGTAACCAGAGTCCTGCGATCGCAGCCGTCAACGCTGACAACTGTACCAAAACCCGAATCCGCCGGCTCGTCTGCCGCCTCAATGGACTCCCGGGGACGGCAACTTTCGGCTTAATCCGTCGGGTGACAGTAGCCATGGCAACATTCTATCCAAAATTGAGTGTAGTCAAAATTTCATACCTTCCCGATGGCAATAAGACATAGTTGATACCCGAAAAGTTCCCTGACCTCGAAAAAAGACATAACCAGGGCCCCCTCCACCCCCTACCGCGACAAAAACTACGCCATTCTGACCGCCTCCTGGAGTCAGGAATTCTTACAACGCTTTCCACTCTCACTTTCACTGACCACTGACCACTGACCACTGACCACTGACCACTGACCACTGACCACTGA
>JAPOVP010000076.1 GCA_026708085.1 Caldilineaceae bacterium | reverse complement strand
GCGTTGCGGGGGCGGAGCCCCCGCACAAGGGAGGGCCGAATAGGCCCGACCGCCAAAAACTGCAGTGGTCAGTGGTCAGTGGTCAGTGGTCAGAGACGGGGCGAATTCTGGCGGGAACTGGAATGGGAACTGACCGTGGCTTGAGTGCCTCCTGAGGCATAAGAGAGTTCGCCCCAATATTGGGATGCACGCTAGTGGTGGTTGTGCATAACGTAGTGCGCAATCTAATATCGCGGTTGAAAGGAACGACAGAATGCGAACCCTGGTGTTTTGCGACGACAGCGCCCATCCGGCCTCTCTGACGCGGGATGGACTGGCTGCCCTGGAGGACTGCGGACTTGAGTTTGATTGGGTGGAGGATCCCTGCGGCTGGCGGACCGAGAGTTTGCATCAGTACCCGCTCGTCATCTTCTCCAAAGCCAACAACCGCTCCAAAGTTGACCATGAACCCTGGGCAACCGAGGAGACCGGACAGGCGTTTGCCGACTATGTCGCCGCAGGCAACGGCATTCTCTTTCTGCATTCGGGTACGGCTCTGTACGACAACTCGCCCTCTCTTTGCCGCCTGATGGGCGGGATTTTCACGGGCCACCCGGCGCAGTGCCCGGTGACCGTTGCCCCGCGTGCCGACCATCCGCTGACCGCAGGCAGTGGGCCCTTTACGCTGATGGACGAACATTACATGATGGAGATGAACGATCCGGACGTGGATCTCTTTCTTCATTCCGAATCCGAACACGGCAGACAGCCGGCCGGCTGGACCCGCACTCAGGGCAAGGGCCGGGTTTGCGTGGTGACGCCCGGGCATAACCCGGAGGTCTGGCGCCATCCTTCTTTCCAGACCTTGTTGCGGAACTGTTTGTCGTGGTGCGCACCGGTAGGCGAGCGCGGAGAGGAGCAGTGACTATGACCGCCCCGATGTTGCCCCGCAGACGACTGGGTCGCACTGAACTTGAAATTCCGGTAATTCCGTTTGGCACGCTGGGATTCAGCAACAGTTTCGGTTTCGTCAGCGATGAGGATGCCGTCGGTCTCATAAGACATGCGATATCTTTGGGGGCCAATCACTTTGACTGCTCCCGATGCTACGGGGACTCGATGCGCAAGCTGGGCCTGGCCCTGCTCGAAATTCCGCGTGAGGAAGTGATCATCACGGGGCGTCTGTGTTGTCACTCGGATGCGCCGTGGGGCGGCTATCACGGTGCAGGAGAAGCGGACTACTCAGCCGAACGCGCTATCCGCGACGTGGAGGACCAACTGGAGCTTCTTGGAACCGACTACTTCGACGGGGTAATGATCCACGACCCCAACAGGATTGAACCCACGCTGGCCAGAGATGGTTCCCTGGCCGGTCTGTTGCAACTCAAGGCACGCGGCCAGGTGCGAAACGTTGGGTACGGGATGGAACCGCACGATTTCCACTTACAGGCAATTGCGACGGGGGAGGTCGACCTGATCCTCTGCTTCAACGACTATAATCTCGTACGCCAAACGGCTGCGGACACGATACTGCCTGCAGCTGCCGCCGCCGATGTAGGCGTCCTGAACGGATGGTCGATCCTGCGCGGCCTGCTGACCGGGGTCGACATTGAGGAGGTCAGGACGCGACGACGCCACAGGGGCAACGACGATGCGGAGGCTGCCCGCGCTTACTGGAACTGGTGCCGGGAGGAACAGATCGATTTACTGCAGCTGGCCATCCAGTTCTGCCTGCGAGAGAAGCGCATCCATGGAAACCCGATTGGCAGTCTGAATGTAGAGCAGTTGGAAGCCAACATTCGCGCCGCGTCGACACCACTGGACGAGAGCGTTTGGATTAGATTTCAAGAAGAGTTCGGCGTCGGGGCGCCACTGTGAGGCGCTCGGCGCAATTCAGTCATTCCGCAGGGCAAGTCGAGTTGCAGGACGGTTCGACAGAGTATACGCGTGAAGCCAGCTCAGGAGGCAAGCAATGACCCAAACACAACCGCCGGTGCCGCGCCGCCGGCTCGGCCGGACTGAACTCTCAATACCCGTCATTCCCTTTGGGACGCAGGGGTTCGGCAACCACTTCGGCTTTGTCAGCGACGAGGACGCGGTCGCCCTGATTAAACATGCGGTTTCGCTGGGCGTGAATCATTTTGACTGCGCTCGCTGTTACGGGGATTCTCTGCGCAAGCTGGGTCTGGCGCTGCGCGAGATCCGGCGCGAGGATGTCATTATCACGGGGCGTCTCTGCTGCCACTCGAATGCGCCGTGGGGCGGCTACCGGGGTGACGGCGAGCCCGACTATTCGGCCGAACGGGTGAAACGGGACGTGGAGGACCAGTTGGAGATTCTAGGGACCGATTACTTCGACGGCATGCTGATCCACGACCCGAAGCGCATCGAACCAACCTTGGCCAAAGACGGCACACTGGCCGGCCTGCTGCAGCTGAAGGCGCAAGGGGCGGTGCGAAACGCGGGATACGGGATGCGTGAGCACCATTTCCACCAGGAGGCGATTGCGACCGGCGACGTCGATCTTATTTTATGCTTCAATGACTACAATCTCATCCGGCAGACTGCCGCCGGGACGGTTCTGCGCGCGGCGGCTGCGGCCGATGTCGGCGTGATGAACGGCTGGTCGATCCTGCGGGGGCTGCTGACCGGCGCCGATATCGACAAGGCCAGAGAGCAGGGGCGTTACAGGAACGACGAGGACGTCGACGCGGCGCGGGGCATTTGGCAGTGGTGCCGTGAAGAGGAGATTGACCTGTTACAGCTGGCGATCCAGTTCTGTCTGCGAGAAGATCGTATTCACGGCAACCCGATCGGCAGCTTGAACGCGGCGCAGTTGGAGGCGAATATTCGGGCGGCGGCGACGCCGGTGGAGGAGAGCGTGTGGGCGAGGTTTCAGGGGGAGTTTGGCGTCGCCGCGTAGAAATAGGGCGGGGTTTCCGCGCACGCAACGGTCTTGCAGAGGTAGAAGGGCCTGCAAATGTCGTTTGACTTGAAAGAGAGCACCGGTCTACAATGCCACCGGCAGGGCTGGGAGGGACTATTTCCTGACAGTTACCGACGAATCCAGTTAGTGGCTCGTTCCTTCGGCCACTCACCAAATCCGTTTTCGTATTCCGCATTCGTACACACTTGTCGTGAAGGACTTTACACAAGGAGACTTACGATCATGCAGAAACAGCGATTAAGCAGGCGCGGATTCTTGACCCTGGCAGGCGCGACGGGCGGTGCAGCAGTTCTGGCGGCTTGTGCACCGGTGGCAGTGCCGGTTGACCAGGCGGCCGCTTCGGATTCGGAAGAGGCGATGGCAGATGTCGAGCCGGTTACGGTGCGGGCGTGGATGGGCGAGCGCTACACGCCAACGCCATGGACCAGCCGTTCTGCGGAGAACCCAATCGTCATCAACGCGCCGCGTATTCTCGCCGAGCGCTACCGGGAGGAGAACCCTGGAACTGAGATCGTTTACGACGAAGGTGCCGCGGGCGAAGACGAATTCGCCTGGCTCACTGCCGGTGCCGCGGCGGGGACGGCGCCGAACCTGGTGCGCAGCGCGCACAATTTCGCCGTCCAAAACGGTTGGGCCGTGCCGATGGACGACTACCTCGCAGAGCCCAACCGCTACGCGCCGGAATATGATTCGTGGAAAGACGTTTTCTGGCCCAACTTCATGACCTCGCTTGTTCAGCCGGATGGGAAGATCTACTGCGCACCAATCGACAACATCTGGCCCAACATCCAAGTCGGCCTGGCCTACAACAAAGACTTGCTCGATGAACTGGGCCTGGATCCGCCAGACACATGGTCTGCCGAAATGGAGGTTGCCAAGGCTTTGAAGGAGGCCGGCGGCGGGTTGGCTCCCTGGCCGCCCGAGGCAGCTAGAGGCGACCTCTGGGCTTTAGCGCTCCAAATCATGCCATCCATGATGCAGCAGGTCTGCCCTGATATGGACCTCAACGGGGACTTTTTCGTCGGCATCGAAGAAGCGTTGCCCGCTTACCGCGCCGGTATCATCGGACCTAACACGCCGATCTATAAGCGCGCCTTTCACGAAATGTACGAATTGGCCAGCTACTGGGTTGAAGGCTTCAACACCGTCGATGTCGAATTGCTGTGGCGCCAAGGAAAATTGGGGTTGCGCTATACCGGTACGTGGGAGTTCTCGCAACTGGCCAACGATCCCAATATTACTTTTGAGCGCGGCTTCCTGCCACCGCCGCTGCCCAATAGCATGGACATTCCGGCGACGGACACAACGCCTGGCGCCGCCGACCCGCCGCGGACGACGGCCGGTGATGGTACTGTACCGGGTGAAGTGCTGAAGGCCGAACAGGGATCGGAGTTTGTTGCCATGACGTCCTCGACTGAAAGGGACGGCAACCTGGACCAGTCGATCGATTTCTGGATGTTCATCACGGAACCGCAGAACAATGCCTTCATGGTCAACGAGAACCAGTCGCGCATTTCTTCGGCCAGGGACGCCCCGCTCGGATCGATTTGGTCGGAGATCGCCACCTTCAAGTTGCCGCTGTACGATTACACCATCGTCTGGTGGGGCCAGGGCTGGTACTGGGACAGGGACAACTTCATGCGCTGGCGGCCGATTTTTGTCGAATGGATTACGGGCCAGATCGATGAAGAGACCTTCTTCCGGCGGCAGGAAGAGGAGTTTTCCGCCGGCGCGCAGCGTTATGAGGAGATTTTGAAGGAGCAGAGCGACGACAGCTAGGAGTCAGAATGAACCGGTGGTCAATGCTCAAGAGCGGCATTGGCCACCGTCCTCGGACTGCCGGATGCGGCTATCGGTGTAGACTACGTGCAGGCGTAAGCAGGCGTAAGCAGGCGTGCGCGACATCACCGGGGAATCCGACAAACCCAGAGTCTTTGCAGAGTGAATAAGCACAACCATTCTGAGCGTGCGCGTGGCTGAAATTAACTGCCGGCGTTTAGGGAGACGCAGGGCAGGCACAAGGCCTGCCCCTACAGGGATATGATGGGACTGGCGGGACGTAGGTTGGCGAAACACTTTCGACAAGGCACAAGTCACCAATCTCGACACGAGGTCGTCGAGG
Organism: Caldilineaceae bacterium; assembly: GCA_026708085.1. Classification (GTDB taxonomy): domain Bacteria; phylum Chloroflexota; class Anaerolineae; order Caldilineales; family Caldilineaceae; genus Bin5. Next base: position 21,961 of record JAPOVP010000076.1, on the reverse strand, counting down.
CATGTTGTTGGAGGGGGGCGTTGCGGGAGGGAACCCCCCGCACAAGGGAGGGCCGAAGGCCCGACCGCCCAGAACTGCAGTTGCCAGTGGTTAGTGGTTAGTGGTTAGTTGTCAGAGACGGCGCTACCTCTGCCTCAGAGTTGATTGCGGACTGGCCATGGTTTCGTCGCTTTCAGAGAATCGTCAGAGCTCACCCCCATTTTGAACTGCACCCGCGGAAAGATATCGTTTGACACGCGGGTGAGCGTTGGACTATTATGCCACGGGAACAGGTTAGAGGGGGAGGTTTCCTGACAGTTCTCGCCAAATCCATCGAATTGCCCGACCACGCCCGCATTCACCATCTTTTTACTCGTATTACGCCATCGTACATAGCTGCAGTTAAAGCCTTTACCCAAGGAGAGTTTCGACCATGCAGAATCGACAGTTAAGCAGGCGCAGTTTCCTGACGCTGGCAGGTGCGACCGGCGGCGCCGCGTTACTCGCGTCCTGTGCTCCTGCGGAGGTTGAAGTCGACCAGTCAGCCGCAGCCGACGACTCGGGCGAGGCCATGCCCGATGTTGACCGCGTGCCGGTGCGCGTTTGGATTGGAGGCAGTTACACGCCTACCGAATGGACCAGTCGTTCGGCCGAGCACCCCATCGTCGTCAACGCGCCGCGCATCCTGGCTGAGCGCTACCACGAAGCGAACCCCGGCACAGAAATTGTGTACGAAGAAGGCCCTGGCGGCGAGGACTACTTTGCCTGGCTGACGGCCGGGGCGACGGCGGGCACGGCACCCAACATGGTGCGCAGCACGCACAATTTTGCAGTGCAGAATGGTTGGGCGGTTCCGATAGACGACTACCTTGCCCAGCCCAACCGCTATGCGCCGGATTATGACAAGTGGATAGACATCTTCTATCCGACTTTCATGAACTCGCTGATTCAGCCGGACGGCAAGATTTACTGTGCACCAATCGACAACATCTGGCCTAACATCGAGGTCGGGCTGGCCTACAACAAGGAGACGTTCGACAGCATGGGGCTGGAACCGCCATCGACGTGGAGCGCACAGATGGAGGTGTCCAGGGCGCTGAAAGAGGCTGGTGACGGACTGGCGCCCTGGCAAGTTGAGCAGGCGACCGGAAACCTATGGCCTCTGGCGCTGCAGATCCTGCCCTCGATGATGCAACCGATCTGCCCGGATATGGACCTCAATGGGGACAAATTCGTTGGCGTCGACGAGGCGCTCCCCGCCTACCGCGCCGGCATCATCGGGCCCAATACGCCGATTTACAAGCGCGCTTTTGAAGAGATGTATGAGCTGGCAACCTACTGGATTGACGCCTTTAACACGGTCGACATCGACCTGCTTTGGCGAGAGGGCAAAGTAGGGCTGCGTTATTCGGGGTCGTGGGAGTTTTCGCGCATGGCCAATGACCCCAATGTAACTTTCGAGAGAGGCTTTCTGCCGCCGCCGCTCCCCAACAGCAGTGAAATTCCTGCGACCGACACCACGCCCGGCGCGACCGACCCGCCGCGCACGACTGCCGGTGACGGGACGGTGCCCGGCGACCTGCTGACCGCCATTCAGGGATCAGAGTATGTCACGATGGCGTCCTCGACAGAGAAGGACGGCAATCTGGAACAGACGATTGATTTCTGGATGTTCCTTACCGAACCGCAGAACAACGCATTTCTCGTCAATGAGAACCAGGCGCGCATTTCTTCGGCCGTGGACGCGCCGCTCGGATCGATTTGGCAGGAGATTGCCACCTTCAAGTTGCCCCTCTATGAGTATGCGATTGCCTGGTGGGGCCAGGGCTGGTATTGGGACAATGACAACTTCATGCGATGGCGGCCGGTTTTCATCGAGTGGATTACGGGCCAGATCGATGAAGCAACCTTCTACGAGCGGCAGGAAGAGGAGTTTGCCGCCGGCGCGCAGCGCTACGAAGAGATACTGCAGGAGCAGACCGACGGCAGCTAGGAATCAGTACGAACCGGTGGCCAGTGCTCTGGTATGGCACTGGCCGCCGTCCTCGGAAAACAGGTCGCTAATCACTGGTTTTTGCCGATAATGGGAAGAGGACGGCTGCTCGCATTCGCCGCTATCGGACTACTGCTGGCGGCTATCGCGGTAGACTACGCGCAGGCACAGGTCCGCTTGCGCAACATCTCCATTTCCGGGGAGTTCGACCAGCCCAAGGTGATCGCCGACGGCAAGAGCTCGATCATTCTGACCGTGCGCGTGACCGAGAACGGTGAGCCGCGCGGCAACGCGCTGCTCCAAGCCTGGCTTGAATCCGGCGGCGGTCTTCTCATCCCGGAGTGGAACTATACGGACGAAGAGGGTTACGCCGAGTATACGTACACGCCGAATGCGGCGGGCCCCTACGATCTGCAGGAGGATACGATCGCGCATGTGATCGATATCAACGTCGGGCGACTGTTCGAGGTTGATAAGCATTACCGCATTCAGATTCCAATTGAAGCGCCGTTGACAACGGACTAAGGATAAGGAACAGCTGCATGAGCAGTGCGCAGTCAACTCGGTCAGATTCGGCGGCGGGCGGGCGCCGGCTGTGGAGAAGAAGGACTGAGGCTACGCCTCTCAGTTGGAGAGCGTTTCGCCGCTCGTGGCAGGCCTACGCGCTCCTCAGCCCGATATTCATACTGCTAATCATATTCGTCTACTATCCTCCTATCCTGGGCCTTATCCGCGCCTTCTTCCGCTGGCGCCCCGGTGTACCTGCTACCTTCGTCGGCCTGGACAACTTCATCACATATTTCACCTACGCTGAAACCCCGCACGAACTGGTCAACATCGTCAAGCTGTTGGTTTTCGGCCTCTTTGCCGGCATTGTCATGCCGTTCATCATGGCCGAGTTGATCTTTTTTGTGCGCTCAGCGGCCTTGAAGGAGCTATACCGTCTTCTGGTCATCATCCCGATGCTCGTGCCCGGAATCGTAACCGTGCTTCTGTGGCAGAAGCTTTACGATCCGTACCTCGGGCCGATCAATGACCTACTGCGGGCAATGGGCCTTGAGCATCTGGCATTGAACTGGCTGGGCGAGCACAGGATCGCCATCTATGCGATCATGTTTGTCGGGTTCCCGTGGGTGTGGGGGGTGGGCACGCTAATTTACCTGGGCGGGCTGGGCCAGATTTCCGACTCGGTGTATGAAGCTGCGGCATTGGACGGCTGCACCGGCGTGGGGCGGGTATTTCGTATCGATATTCCGCTGGTGCTGGGCCAGGTACGCCTGCTGGCGATCCTGGCCATCATCAACGCTATCACCGCGTTCCAGAACATCCTTGTTCTGACCGACGGGGGACCGGGATTCTCGACGATGGTGCCAGGGCTGACGATGTTCCATTCGGCCTTCCGCGCCCAGAAGTTCGGCTACTCTTCGGCTATAGGCCTCCTACTGTTCATCATTGCCATGTCGGGAACACTGATCATTAACAGGGGCATCCGGCCCGCGAACGAAGAGCTAAGGCAGTAGTGCATTTCAGTTTGACGCTGAATGCCGGGCGAGGCGGCTAAGCGAAGACCGGCAGCATTTTTTGCAGGAAACAGACATGACGACCGAATTACAGAGGAGCCCGAACCGACGCCCGCTGCAGATTTCCCAATTGGGCCTCCATCTTATGATCGCCTTCCTGCTGCTCCTATCGCTGGTGCCGACGGTGATCATGATCAACCTGTCGTTCAAGAACGGGCTGCAGTACCGCTGGGAGCGCTGGACTCTGAGTCTGCCGTTGCGAGGCTCGAACTATCTGTCGGCCTGGGATGTGATCGACGCCTACATGATCAATACAGTGCTTGTGGCCGTGGTCGGTCTTGCCGGCGTGCTGATTCTCTCGCTGATCGGTGGCTACGTGTTCGCGCGCATGCGTTTTCCCCTGCGAGAGCCGCTCTACTACGCCATTATCGCTCTGCTGATGGTGCCGTGGGTGCTTTCCTTTATTCCCGCGTACATGCTCTACAACAATCTGGGCCTGCTCAATACGCGCTGGGCCTTGATCATCCCCAACGTCGCGGGCGGCCCGATATTCGGCATCTTTCTGATGCGGGCGTTCATCACCGGGATACCGGAGGAGCTCTACGAATCTGCCCGGTGCGACGGCGCGGGCGCGTGGTCGCTCATCTGGCGTATCACGTTCCCCCTGAGCCTGCCGGGGCTGGCGACGCTCTCCGTGCTCAATTTCGTGGCAGAGTGGAACTCGTTCCTGTGGCCGCTGGTGACGATCAGCGATATGAGCAAGCAGGTGATCTCGGTCGGCCTGTTCCGGCTTTCGCGGACGACGAATGATTTGGTCGATTTCGGATCGGGCGGTCCTCTCTTCGCCGGCTATGTGCTGGCATCGATACCTCTTGTTATACTCTTTATTGTGCTGGGGAAGTTCTACGTTGAAGGGCTGGTTGAGTCCGGCATCAAGATGTAGGCATCTCGAACAACTGCAACTGAACAATTGAAGATTCCCTCACCCCGATTCGACACGGCTCTTGTGGCGTCTCAGTTGGCCAAACAGACAAGAAGATTCTGTAATTGGATTCGACGGATCGATCAGTTATTGAACCGAAAGGGGACGAAGACCATGCGAAGAGTGCGAGTTAGCCGACGGGAATTCTTGACGGTGGCAGGCGCGACAGGCGGAGCCGCGTTGCTGGCAGCTTGTGCGCCCGCGCCTGCGGGAACAGACGAGGGGCAGGCCGCTGCACCGGCAATGGAAGACGTGGAGCTGCAGCTGGCAGGGTGGCCGGGTCAGGGGCCGGAGTTAATCGAAGGGCTGGAGACCTTCGAGGAAGAGAATCCAGGAATCAAGGCCACTTGGTTAGAGACACCGGGAGATTACCGGGCGAAACTGCTTTCCATGATCGCGGCCGGTACGCCGCCCGATACTGCCTTCAGCACCGACTACTACACTTTCGCTCGCGATGGACTCCTGATTGATATCACAGACATGCTGATGGCCGATCCTTTGTTGGGGGCAGAAGACTACTTCATCCAGCCGCAGGAAGAGGAGCGCTGCACGTGGGAAGGACGCTGGTACGGCATTGGCTCATGTTGGGTTTGCCACCAAATTTATTACAATCGCGCCATCTTCGAAGAGGAAGGCATCGACCCGCCGAGCAACGATCCTGACGAAATCTGGACGTGGGACCATTTCGTGGACGTTGCACGCCAGATGACGGTGGACGCGAACGGCAATCACCCCGGAGACAGTGGATTTGATATCGAGAACGTCGAACGCTGGGGCATGAACATTCCCTACTGGATGCACTGGTCATTCGTTCTTTCAAACGGGGGCTATGTGTGGCATCCGGAAACGAGGCTTTACGGCTACGACCAGCCAGAAGCGATTGAGGCAGTGCAGAAGGTAGCTGACTTGGTGCTGGTGGACCAGGTAATGCCCAACTCTGCTACCTTTGAGGCGATTGGCATGGGCTTCGTGCAGCTGCTGGAGACTCGCACGATGGCAATGGTGATAGAAGGCTCGTGGTCGATGGCCTATACACATGATATGCAGGAGCCATTGGGTACGGCGGTACTGCCTAAGATGAAAGTGCCCGCCACGTGGCTGTCGGCACATCTGCACACGATTATGCAGGGTACGAAGCACGTCGACGAATCCTGGAAGCTGGTCCGCTTCCTCAGCAGCCCGTACTACCAGGAGTTGTTCCTGGTTTCCGGCCTATGGTTGCCCAGCCAGACGGCGTTGATAACAGAAGAGGCGATGGACCGCTGGATGTCTCTTGAAGTACACCGGGAAGGTTACAGAAATATCGCTACCAAGTGGGTGCCGGATTACGGGCACCCGATGTACGGACCTCCGGGCGAAGGCGAGGCGAGCGGTTTCATCTGGCCGGCGCTGGACGCGGTCTGGATCGGCGACAAGACTGCCGAAGAGGCGTTGCTGGAGGCCACGCCAAAGGCGAACGAAGTTCTGGAGAATGCGTAAACCGACTTTCTGTGGCGGGTGACCAAGGTCCGGTCAGGATCCTAGTTCACCCGCCGCGCCTTGCCGGCCCTTCCCCGCCCAGCGCTGTACCCGGATAAGAGAATGTCTGCGATAAACCAGAGGCTCAGTAGTTGGGGTCTGAATTCACCCGCAGCCAGACGAAATATCACCGGTTACATCTTTATATCCCCGTTCATTCTTGGTGTCCTCATCTGGTTTCTTGTTCCGGCCGCCACCGCCGGGTGGCTGACATTTCAGAAGTGGAATCTGATCACGGCACCGCGTTTTGTCGGCCTGGACAACATCGAGAACCTGTTTGAGGACGAACTCTTTCTGCAGTCTCTGAAAGTTACCACCATGTACACACTGGTGGCGGTCCCTCTCGGTCTGGTGCTGAGTTTCTTCATTGCGTTACTCCTCAATACGAAGATACGCGGCATCAGCATCTATCGCACCGTCTACTATCTCCCCAGCATTGTTCCGGCGGTGGCCAGCGCGGTCCTCTGGGCCTTCATTCTGAACTCGGAGTTCGGACTGCTCAACGCCGGTCTGCGCGCGGTGGGCCTGCCCAAAATCCTCTGGCTGCAGGAACCGGAATGGGCCTTGCCGGCCCTGATTCTGATGAGTCTGTGGGGATTGGGAGCCACCATGGTGATCTACCTGGCGGGACTGCAAGGTATACCGGATGTGTACTATGAAGCTGCTGAGATCGACGGGGCCGGCGCCGGGAACAAGCTGATTCACGTAACTATCCCTCTCCTGTCCCCCGTCATTTTCTTCAACCTGGTCATGGGCATCATTGCCAGTTTCCAGATCTTTACCGCGGGATACCTTATTACCAGCGGCGGTCCGCAGAACGCCACGCTCTTCTACGTCCTGTACCTGTATCGGGCGGGATTTCTGCACCTAAAGATGGGGTATGCGGCTGCCCTGGCGTGGGTGCTTTTCATCATCATCATGGGACTGACGGTACTCATCTTCAAGTACGTGGGAAGCATGATTCACTACGAAGATACTCGTTGACAAAGAGCTCCGGGCAGGAGTAGGCAGTAGGCGGGCTGCCGTACGGGGCGCTGGCAGGGAACAAAAGGGCTTTAGAGCGAAGTGTTAAAGAACGTTGGACAGCGGACTCTTATTCAACTGATTCTTCTTGTTGGTGCAATCCTGATGGCTCTGCCGTTCCTTTGGATGGTAAGCAGTTCGCTGAAGCACGAACTGCACATTTTTCAGTTTCCGCCCCAGATAATCCCAAACCCGATACGCTGGCTGAACTATCCTGAAGCGCTGGCAAACCCGAATGCGATGCCGTTCCACATTTACGTCAAGAACACAGTGATTATTGTCATCGTGCGTGAGGCGGCGGTCTTACTTTCGGCCTCCTTCTGTGCCTATGGCTTTGCGCGGCTGCGCTTCGTGGGACGCGACATCTGGTTTGGCATAGTTCTTGCGACGATGATGGTGCCCTACATTGTTCTGATGGTGCCGACCTATGTACTCTTTGCCCGTCTCCAGTGGATCGACACGTTTCTTCCCCTCACGGTACCATGGTTCTTCGGTGGCGGTGCGTTTAACATTTTTTTGTTGCGCCAGTTCTTCCGCACCATCCCAGAGGAGCTGGCGGATGCGGCTCGAATCGACGGTTGTAACGAGTACGCCATCTATGCGCGCATTCTGATGCCGCTGGCCAAACCGGGCCTGATCGCGGTGGCTATCTTTACTTTCATCGATGGCTGGAACGATTTCATGGGGCCGCTGCTCTATCTCAACTCGCCGGAGAACTACACGGTCGCCCTGGGGCTTGCGCTGTTCCGGGCGGCCGTTGGCGCGTTTGGATCTGCAGGCGGGCGCGCTCGCTGGGACTGGCTTATGGCCGCTTCGACGGCCATGGTGATTCCGGTCATTCTTGTCTTTTTCGCCCTGCAGCGCTACTTTGTCAAGGGAGTCGTAATGACCGGGCTGAAGGGCTGAGGTCGGGACAGGCGCAGGGGGCGCAGAGGCAATTCTGCCACAGCCGCTGCCTATGTCTAGCCGGTATAATCCAAAGGGCGCAGAGAACTTTACTTGGGGAGTGAAGACTAATGTTCACGCAAGCTGAGATCGACCAGTTTCATCGCGACGGATTCATTGTGGCGAAGGGTGTGATACAGGGCGAGGAGCTGGCCGCGCTGCGGGAGGCGGCGGACCGGGTGATGGAGGAGGGGATGGCGGGTCTCAATGAAGAGGGGCACCGCTACCGGCCGAACCCGGACGGCTCGCGCACGTATTTCCGCAGCGAGTTCATGTGGGACCGGGATCCGGTCTTTCAGGCGGTGACGGCCAATCCGTCGCTGCTGGCACATTACGGTCAGCTGGTCGGACACCCGTTCATGCCGATCGTCGACTCATTTGTCTGCAAGATTCCGGAAGGCGATGTGCCGGTCCACTGGCATCAGGACCCGCCGTTCGGCGACCCGGAGTGGCCGGATACCCACCCGATTCCCAATATTGACGCCGACATCTACCTGGACCATTCAACAGTAGAGAATGGCTGCGTGTGGGCGATTCCGGGGCATCACCTGGTGGGCCACGTTGAGGTGGAGAACTATTCGGAGGAGATGCTGTTCGATGAATTGGGCGCGGTGCCTATTGAATTGGGGCCGGGCGATGTCAGTTTCCACTGTCTCTCTGCTCCACACGGATCGGCCGGCAACCGCACCAGCGACCTGCGGCGCACTTTCTACGTGCATTACATGAATGCCGAGGTGCAAAAGGAGTGCTACGGCCATCTTGGCTACGTCCAGGCGTTGGAGAAGGAACGAGGTCTTTTTGACGGGCGGGCTTTGGCGGCAGCCCAGAAGATGATCGATGCACGCGTGGATTTAGGCTACGGTGGACTGGAAGGAAGTAGTGTGCGGTTGATGGAGGAAGGGTTCGAGTTCACGGGCGAACCGAGGACGCCGCCCAGACACTGGGGCCCGCTGATTGCCGCCATGTCCGAGGACGAGATCAGGCGCAAGAAGAGTCTGACCTTTTTGACGCCGGCAGCGTAATGCAGGCGAACCATCCAGTATCCCGTTTGCGGGCTTTGGTGGATCGGGCTTCATTCCCGATATCCCTTTTGCCTCCAGCGGGCTTCTTATATTGGAGCCACTCTACAAACCTGCAGCAAAAAGGCAGGTGGGCTGCTCCCACCCTTGTTCCATTCCCATCAGAGGCGAGAAGGCTAGAGAACGTGATGCTTTCTTGAGTGGGAGGTAACTACTAAGCCATGTTCTGTGTGCGGTCTGCCTGGGGGGATGTACCGTCAGTATTTCTTTAGCGGGCTCTCTATGGTCATCGCGGTGAACGTTGGGCATATATGGGAGTTGCCTCGCCTGGGTTGCCTGCGCTGGCACTTTTTTTGGGAATCTGCCAGGAGGCGGGGGGTAGCGTGGTCCGACACGGGTCGGCAATTTCGTATTGCCCACTCACTCGCTACGACGCGAGGTTGTAGGAGAGGGGGCGTTGCGGGGGCGGAGCCCCCGCACAAGGGAGGGCCGAATAGGCCCGACCGCCCAGAAAATCGAGGGGAGAGAAAACCCTTCTCTCTCTGAATCATGAGAGCCTTTTGGCAAGGACTTAGCAGTCACAGTGGGAGATAGAAGCGTGTTCACACAGGCAGAGATCGATCGGTTTCACCGCGACGGTATCATCGTAGCCAGGGGCGTCATTCAGGGCGAAGAGTTGGCTGCTCTGCGCGCAGCAGCCGACCGAGTTGTCGAAGAAGGGATGGCAGATACCGCTCAGATCGAGCATCGTTACCGCGCCAATAACCGTGGAGTTCCAACCTACTTCCGAAGCGAAAGGATGTGGGACCGCGACCCGGCTTTTCAGGCGGTGACGGTTAACCCGACGTTGCTGACCTGCTTCGGTCAGTTGATCGGGCACCCTTTCATGCCGGTGGTAGACTCCTTTGTCTGCAAGATTCCTGAAGGCGATTTGCCCATTCACTGGCACCAGGACCCGCCGTATGGCGATCCGGAATGGACGACGACGCACGCCGTTCCAAACATCGATGCCGACATTTACCTAGATCAGTCGACGATGGAAAATGGCTGCGTGTGGGTGATTCCGGGGCACCACCTGGTCGGCCACGTGGAGGTGGAGAACTACTCAGAGGACGTCTTATTTGAGGAGCTGGGCGCCGTGCCGGTGGAGATGGAGCCGGGCGATGTCAGTTTCCACTGTATTTCGGCGCCGCACGGCTCGGCCGGCAACCGCACAGGGGACCTGCGCCGCACATTCTACATACATTACCTGAACGCGGAAACGCAATACCAGTGCTACGGCCAGAGGGACAGGATTCAGAAACTGAAAGACAGGCGGGGCCTGTTCGACGCCCGCGCGCTGGCCGCAGTCCGAGAGATGATCGCCACACGCAAGGCGCTGGGCTATGGAGGACTGGAAGGAAGCAGTCTAAGTCTGAGCGAGGAAGGCTTCGAGTTTACCGGCGAACCGGGGACGCCGCCGCGGCATTGGGGCACTTTGATCGCTGAAATGTCCGAGGACGAAATCAGGCGCAAGAAAAGCCTCACATATCTGACTGAACCAACATAATCGACCCCGCTTCGCGTTCACCGTTTTGAATTGAATGCGAAAACGACGGCCATCGCTCGTTCAGTGCTGGAGAAGCCGCTGCGGCATGCCTCTTCGCTGGAACCAAGATGAACGACAGGTCTGCTTCGACCCGGTCGACGGTGGGACGCGCCAAGATTGGGTGATGGATGTTTGGGCGGCCATTGCTCCATAGCGGCGTAGACCGAACAGTTTTCTTGCCATGCCCCCATATAACAGCTGCAGTCTGACTTGCGACCTACGGCGACTTGGCGTCGAGGCGGGCGATATCCTCTTTGTTCACTCCTCTTTCAAGTCGCTCGGGCCGGTCGAAGGCGGGGCTGAGAGCGTGATACAGGCATTGGAAGATGCAGTCGGGCCGGAAGGGCTCGTGCTGATGCCCTCATTCAACCTGGTGAAGTGGGAGTCGCGGTCTGAAACGTGGGATATCGACAGCACACCATCTACGGTCGGATGGATAACGGAACAATTTCGTCGACTGCCGGGCGTCTATCGATCAGACCACTACTCGCATTCGGTGGCGGCACGGGGAAGAGGGGCTGAAGAATTTGTCGCAGGTCATCTTCGCCGGGAAGGGTACGGTTCGCATTGGGACCGCGAGCCTTGGGGCAAGACGTACGGTGTGCATTCTCCCATGTACAGGGCGTATCAGGGAGGTGGAAAGCTGCTGATGCTGGGGGTGGACTACTACACTTCGACCTATGTGCATCTGGTCGAGGCGATGTACTGGCACACGCTGCGCGCCCGGAACCGGGATGCAAAGCGGGAGCCTGCATTCCCAGCCCTGGATCGCGTCAAATTGGGGGCGTTCTGGGAACGGTCAGGTGGTCCGCAGCACGGGCGGGTTGGCGAGGCAGCCTGCCGGTTATTTGGGATCCGAGGTTACGTCGACACGCTTCTGGCCGAGGTGGAAAGGAATCCCCGGCCATACCTGCGTTGAACGGTGACTTTTTTGCCACTTAGCGGGGCGAGTCGCCGATAGACGCACTCCAACATTTAGTCAGGCTTATACTTGGGCTGTCGCGGCGTATGGTCGCGGACCATGCGGGTCGTGCGCTTCTGCAGCGGGAGTTCGACGCGTGCCCCACCTTGGAGATGGGATTCGATGATGCCGAAGACGAGCTCGTTGCCGGCGCGGGCTGCGCGCACACCGCCCCTGGGAGGTTGCCCGGTGTCGAGCGCATGGACGAGATCCTGGACGGCCCGCAGTGTAGAACTGGTTGGGGGTGTCTGCGGCGCCGGGGCGGGCTGGAGCTCGTTACGCCCGCGCAGACCTACAGGGGCGGCTTTCCGCACCTGCCATTCGCTGCCGTCGCCCAACGCGGTAATCGTTCCTTCGGAACAGATCGCCTCAGTATCCGAGGAGCGGGTGGTGAGCAGGACGTGGGCCTTTACCCCATTCGAAAACTGAATGGTCCCTTCGCCGCGCGGGTCGTCGGTAAGAACGTCGCCATCGATCAGACTGTCGCCTTCGGGAAGGTGACCCTGCACCCATTCGGCAGGCTCATCGTTGTTGAGCCTCAGGACCAGGTCGAGAAAGTGGCTGCCGGAATTGAACAACGGGCCGACGTTATAGATGATTATGTGCTGCAGGTCGCCCAGTTCTCCGCTGTCGATGATCTCCTTCATGCGGTCGTACTTGGTATCATAGCGCCGGTTGGTCCCGAGATTGAGAATGGCGCCGTTTCGCTCGACCGCTTCGACCATGGCGTCGGCGTCGGCCATTGAGGCGGCCATTGCTTTTTCAGCATAGATCGCTTTGACGCCGCTGTCGGCGCAGTCGACGACGATCGCGGCGCGCGGCTCCGGCTGCGTGGCCACGCTGACGATGTCCAGATCCTCTTTGGCGAGCATCTCGCGGTAGTCAGTGTACTGGCCTGCGGCGGGCACGCCGTGCAGTTTGCCGAACTCGGCCATTACGTCGGGGCGCAGGTCGGCGCAGGCGACGAGGTCTGTGCGGTCGCAGGTTGTGTAGCCGGCGGCGTGCGAGTAAGGCAGCGCGATCCTGGCATAGCCGACCACTTCGTTGTCGATGAAGCCGCCCATGCGGCTGCAACCGATTACAGCGGCGCGGTAAGTTTTCATTGTTTCCATCCTCCTGTGAAATTCCACTGGCTTAAGGATTCGCTGCGCAAATGGAAGAACTGTTGGTAATCAGCTCAGCGCGTTGATCCTGTCGCGCAGCTCCTGCGTCAGCCCCATTTCTTCGGCCTGGAAGGCCTGATCAATGTGGGAAGTGCTGCGGCAACCGATCAACACGGAGGTGATTCCAGCCTGGCCAATTGCCCAGGCCAAAGCGAGCTGCACCATCGAAATACCCGTTTCGGAGGCCAGCTCGCGCAGACCCTCCATACGACGCATCGAGGTGTCGTTCTCGTAGATTTCCCAGTGGTCGGGCATGACATCGAAGCGGGTCCCCTTGGGCGCCGTCCAGGTCCTGGTGTACTTGCCGGTCAGGAACCCGGCGCCCAGCGGGCTGTAGGAGATCACACCAATGTTCTGGTCGGCACAGAACGGAAGCAGTTCGGCCTCAATGTCGCGAATGGCAACACTGTAGTTAGGCTGTACAGATACCATGGGCGCCCAGCCGTTCACGTCGGCGATCCAGAGCGCTTTGCAGAGCTGCCAGGCGGCGAAGTTGCTGCAGGCTATGTAGCGTACTTTTCCCTGCTCAACCAGAGTATTGAGAGCGTCGAGCGTTTCTTCGAAAGGTGTGCCGTCATCGTAGGCGTGGAGCTGGTAGAGATCGATGACGTCGGTCTGCAGCCGGCGCAGGCTATCGTCGGCGAACTGCAGGACACGCTCCCGGCCCAGTGGCGGTGCGATCTTGGTCGCCAAAACGACCTTCTCCCGGTTGCCGTTGCGGGAAAGCCACTGTCCCAGGACCTCTTCGGAACCGCCCGCGGAATAGACTTCGGCGGTGTCGATCAGGTTGATGTCCCTGTCCATGGCGTGGTCAAGAATCGAAAACGACGTTTCAGCGTCAATTTCGCGGCCGAAGGTCACGCTGCCCAGGCCGATTGAACTGACGTTCAGTTCAGAGTTGCCTAACTGGCGAAATTCCATCTTCTATACCTCCCTGCCTTCCTGAGTGTTTGCGATCCGACTCGGACTCGCGTGCAGCCGGATACCGGCCGCACGCTCGGCGACCGAATTCTTTTCCTACGATTAATCAGCTTCCCAAGGTCAGCTCTGTCGCATCCTTTTGGCTGCGGCCACCAGGTCGTCCTGCCAGTAACTTGGGTTGAGCAGCACGGGATCGTCGATTCGCAGCTGGCGCAGTTCGTGGATCAGGTCGGGGGAGAGCGTAGCGCTTGCCGCTCCCAAATTCTCTTTGAGTTCCGCTTCGGTACGCATGCCGACGAGGACGGAGCCGATGTGCGATTCGGCCAGTGCAAAGGCGATGGCTGCCTGCGCCGGCGTGAGGCCGCGGCCGGCTGCATGGCGAGACTTGCTGGCGGCCTCGGAAACAAGCTGGCGGAATCGCCTCGAACGTGCTTTCAAGGGTTCAAGCCTGTCGGGCAGGTAGTCGGCGCGTTCGGTCAGGACCCCTTGCAGCAGAACCGACCGCACCATGACGCCAACATTTCTTCTTCTGGCCGTGGGGAATACCCTGCTCGCCAGGCGCTGGTCGAAGAGCGAATAGGTGACTTGTATCGCGTCGAACAGATCCAGTTCAAGCGCGGAAAGGGGCAGATCGGGGCCGTAAAATGAGCCGCCGCGCCAGAGAATCATGCCGCTTGCGCGTGCTTCTGAGAAGATCTCGGCTACAAGGTCGGCCTGTTCGAGGAGGTCGGCGTCGACGTTGTGGATCTGCCAGATATCGACGTAGTCGGTCTGCAGGGAGCGGAGGCTGTTCTCGAGGCCTGACAGCATGGCCCGGCGCAAGGCCTGGCCGCGCAAGGTCTTGCCATCGGCTTGCACTGTCGCTTTGGTAGCCAGCACGACCCGTTTGCGGCGGCCGAAAAGGGCACGGCCGAGGACTGCTTCGCTGTTTCCATAGGCCTGAGCGGTGTCAATGAAGTTGATGCCGCCGTCCAGCGCCGCGCCCACCAGGCGTTCAGCGGCGGACGAGGATGGGCGGCCGTATTGACCGGGGACCGGGATTCCGTAATCCATTCCCAGTTCCACCGTCCCCAAGGCGATTGGAGAAACCGATAATCCGGTTCGTCCAAGAGTGCGATAGTGACTGCGGTCCATTGGCTGATTCTAGCGGTTGTTGGCAGGCGGCAGGTACGACAGTTGCCTACTAAATTGAGGTCTCTGGCTGTTGGTGGATAGGCAGCGTGCCCGACATGTACTCCTGTTCCCACAGGGCTACCGTCTCCTTGACGAACTCGTCCACCGGCCTTTCGATACCGTGCTGGGTCATCAGCTGCGGCAGCCACTTATGGCCAAAGGCTACGTGCTGGCGTTCGTCGGCCATGTCGTAGCTGACGAACTGGGCGGAGAGTCGGTCGCCGGTTTCGGCATAGGCGGCCATCTGCACGTGACGGTGGGGGAAGGCGTGCGTCTCGTTGCCCATTGTGAGGAGACAGTATTGGGTGGCGGCGTCATACTGGCTGCGCCAGGTGTAGATACGCGTGTTCTGGGGCACCTTGGTATAGTCGCGCCCGTGCTGGGCGAGCCATTCGATGCCCAGTTTACAGTGCCGGGTCTCGTCGTAGCAGTGGCGGGCACTGTCGTAGGTGAAGGCCCAGGGCATGTCGGGTGACAGGTGGATGATGAGGGCGACGGTTTCGGCGGCGAGCATCTCCTGGCTGTAGCTCTCGAAATCCCGCAGACGCTGCGTTGCATGATCGACATCGGTAATCCGTTTTCCGGCGTCGCGATTGACCAGACTGAAGCGGCTGTCGCGGGCGGCGTCGCGAGGGCATTCGAATGCATTGCGGCAGGCGGCGGGCGCCGGCGTCTCGCGCCGGTATTCGCGGCCGGAGACGCCTCCGGCTGCCGCGAGCAGGTCGGCGATGTAGGTTTCCCATTCGCCCGGCGCGTGGTCTGCCAATGCCTCTTCTGCCCAGGTGAGTTGCAGCTCTTCATCGATGAGGATGTGCTTGAAGGCGTAGAGGGTGGGCGCGTCGGGATTGGCGAAGGTCTGATCGCAGTGCCAGCGATAGGTGTCGACCAGGGCCGGTTTGATTACGCGAAAGAGGCCGGCCAGCAGGTCGGCTTCGTTGGGCGCGTGGAGGGCTTCGGCCATCAGGTGTTCGAGGGCGTCGTCACCGGGCGGGCGGAAGGCGGGCGTCTGGATCTCACGAAGGCGCTGGTAGAGGTGCTGCACATGCTGGGCATCTTCCCAGAGCAGGCGGCCCATGGCCAGTTTCCAGTCCATGTTGGCGGTGCCGGGCAGCCAGGCGGCCAGAATGCGCAGCGTCTCATATTCGATAAAGCGGTAGCGGTTGAGCAGTTGCTTGTTGTGAGCGAAGTCGATCTGCTCCGGCGGGGACAGTACCTGCATTATCCTCCTCCTTACTCGATATCCAGGAGCGCGGCGGCGTTGCCGTAGAAGATGTCATCCACCTGGCGCTCGCTCAGCTTCAGCCGGTCGCAGGCGAGGCGGATGCTGCGCAGCGACTCGAGGCCGACGAGGACAGGCTGCAAAGAGATGTGCTTCTCATCCAGGTCCATCTCGTCTGCATAGAGCCAGTGGAAAGAGTCGCCGATGGCAACGCAGCGGCCGCGCGTGTGGCTGACATGGAAGTCGGTCCCATACATGAGCTTTTCGTGGCCCATGGTTTCGACGATGGCTTCGAAGGCGCCGGCCTCGGTAACGGCGGATGTGTCGAACCAGACGTTGTCGAGGCCGCGCAGGCTCTCGATGCCCTCTATGGTATGCCAGGGGTTGAAGCCGCGGGCGGCGTGGGCGAGGATCAGCCGCATGTTGGGATAGGACTCGCAGTAGCGGCGGATCGCGGCCTGGTTGACGGGGTCGGCAAGGGCGCGGTCGCGTACCATGTGCAGGGTGATGGTCAGCCCCAGCGTGTTGGCGGCGGCGACGTGCTCTTCGGGCAGATAGGCTTCGATGGGCGCCGTCCAAGTTGGATCGCCGGCGGTGTAGGAGCCGGCGCCGGACTCGGGCGTGCCGAGGCGCGGATTCAGCGGGGCCATGGTATGGTAGCATTTCAGGCCTGTCATGCCCAAGCGGCGGACTTCGTCAAGAATGGTCTCGGCGTCCATGTCGGGGGAGATGATCATCTGGCCGCGGGATTTGGCCGCCAAGGGCGAATCGCCTTGTAATTCTGCGCTAATGAATTCATTGTTGGCCTGACGGTCGCCGAGAAAGACGAGTCCGAAGAAGAGGCCGCCCACGACGCGCCCTCCCGGATGCAGCCACTCGGAATAGTGCGCGAATTCGGCCAAGCCCAGGCGGGGCGGCGTCGTTTCCAGACCGGCGCGGGGAACGCCGTCCGGATAGTGCTCGTGGCAGAAGAGATGCGCGTGGGCGTCGATGATGCGGTCAGGCAGGAAGGGGAGGATCTCCCTTTCGAGAAATTGCTGATCTTCCTCTTTGAACTCGTGCGAAAACATGGCAGTTATCCAGTAGCCCACTTTCTGTGGGAGGGTTCCTCGCAGGATGTTGTCCTAGCGGACCTGGCGGCGGAAGGGTTCTTTTTTGAGACTGACGGTGAGAAGGTCGTCGATATTGCCGTTTTCCAAACCGGCGCGAACGACCTGAAGGGACTCGGCTGCCGCTTCACCGGTCAGGCGGATATCCTCATCGGTGTGGGCGAGGGTGGCCTTGAAGCTCATGTAGGTATGTATACCGCGTTTGGCCATCTCCTGGATGAAAAGAGTAGAGACCTTGCGGGGGTCGACGTCGTCGGGCGTATTGAGCGTAACGGTTGGGCCGGTATGGAGACCTGTACAGGCGCCGTCCAGACCTGAGTCATCTATAGCCTTATCCAGTGCAGTGCGCAGCTTTTCGCCGATCTCTTTGAAGCGCAGAGGAGATTGGCGGCGTTTGAGTTCGCGAATGGTTGCGAGCGAGGCTGCCAGACCGATGTTGTCGCTCCAGTATGAACTGGAGATGAACATGTGCTTGGCCGGTTCCATCACTTCGCGCGAACCGACGACGGCGCCCATGGGGTAGCCATTGGACATCGACTTGGCGACGACTGTCATGTCTGGGGTGACGCCGACGGCCTCCTGCACGCCGCCGACGGCGATGCGCCAGCCGCAGGAGACCTCATCGAAGATGAGAACGACTCCGTGGTCGGCGGCCAGCTGCTTTACCGATTCCAGGTAGCCAGAGGGCGGCAGTTCTGAGCGGGCCGGCTCCATCATGATGGCGGCGACCTCGCCGGCATGTTCATCGAGGAGCGCGGCCAGCATCTCCAGGTCACCGTATATAAAGGGGATCACGGTGCCTTCGAGGGCTTTGGGTACGCCGATCGGCTCGATGCCGGCAAAGGGGTATTCGCCGCTCTCGGGATTGACGCCGTAGTTGGCGGCCTGGTACCAGTCGTGCCAGCCGTGGTAGCCGCAGAAAAGGATCTTGTCCTTGCCGATGGTGCCGCGGGCGATGCGCACGGCCATGGCGCAGGCATCGCCGCCGCCCTTGCAGTAGCGCACCATTTGCGAACTGGGAATCGTGTCATTGAGCTCCTCGGCCAGTTCGATTTCGAGCGGGCTGTTGGTGGAGAAGAGGCTGCTGCGGTCGATCTGCTCCTTGACGGCTGCGTCAACGACTTCATCGGCGTGCCCCAGGATGATGGCGCCGACGGCGCTCATCCAGTCGATATACTCGTTTTCGTCGACGTCGATGAAGCGGGAGCCCTTGGCGCGCTGGGCGTAGATGGGGCTGGCGCCATGCGCAAACTGGTCGGCGCGGCGGCTGATCAGTTGTGTCCAACCGGGGATCAGTTCGCCGGCCTGGTCGTAGAGGTCGAGCGAGCGGGAAACATCGTGTTGCGCCGAATTTGGGAACGAGGTCATTTTGGCCTCCGTTTTCGTGTGGGCGGGCGCGAGGCCCGCATCACAAGGTCAGACATTACTCTTGCCAGTTGAAGATCACGCCGAGCATGTTCTTCTCGCGATGGTAGGCCATTTCGTAGGCTTCGACCATCTCGCTGTAGTGATAGCGGTGGGTGATGAGGCGGCTCGGCTCGAGCAGGCCGCCGGCCATAAGGGAAACGACGTGGTCGGCGATGTTGTCCCAGGCGTAGCGGTCGGCCGTGTTGTAGGGATCGGAGCCGCCGTGGGGATAGAGATAGCCGGTCCGCTCGGAGACCGCGATCACCGAGGTGCCTTTGTTGTAGAAGAGCTCCATGGCGAGCGGGTTGAAGTCCAACGGCGGTTCTCCACGGCCGAGCAGGCTGACGACGGAGACGCGGCCGCCGGGGCGGACGATCTCCATGGAGGTGCGGAAGGCGGGCCAGGGATTGGCGGTGAGGATGACGAGATCGATGCCCTGGCCGCGGGTGAATTCGTCGAGTTTGGCCTCGAGGTCAGGATCGTTATAGAGGAAGTTGGCGTGCGCGCCCATGCGGTCCGACATCTCCATGCGGACGGGGCTGTTGGCGATGCCGACTACGCGACCGCCGAAGAGCGGGCCGAGGGCGATTGCACCGAGGCCGAGGACACCGACCCCTACCACGGCCACATTTTCGCCCGGGCGGAACTGGGCCTTGTGGTAGCAGTGGGCGCTAAGCGCGTAGAGGTGGGCATAGACGGCATCTTCGTCGGCGACGCCTTCGGGGATGGCGACCAGACTCTGCGATTCCGCCATGATGTATTCGGACTGGTGGGGGGCGCGAGTGACGACACGGTCGCCGACTTTCACGCGGGTGACCTTACTGCCGGCGGCCTGAACGACTCCCAGGTTGCTGTCGCCGACCCAGCGCGGGTAGCCGGGTGCGCCGGGCACGCGGTCGGCGCCCTCGTAGTTGCCGCGGTCGGTGCCGATCTTGAGCGCGGAGATGCGTGTTTTCACCCAAATTTCGTCGTCGGCGAGCTGGCTGGCGTCCAACTCCTCTTCTTCGATTCGCAGATCGCGAGGGCCATGCAGGACTGCTATTTTCATGCTCGTTTGCCTTTCACGATTATCACCGGGTGCGCTTGCAGGACGCTGTCATGCGCCGGGTACGCCGTCCAAGTCTTCACTACAATCTTTGAGTACATTCATCAGACTGAAGTCTCCGCCCCATGGGACCATCTGCGCACCCTGATCGCGGTAGCGCTTGATTTCGTCCACCGATGCGGCTGTAATGCCCCAGACTTTTCCATGCTTTTCGGCGGCGGCGGCTACGGTGTCAATCGCTTTCTCCATGGTCAAGTCACCGTTTCCCTGCGTTGCAATACGCAGCGACAGGTCGGCGGGCCCGATGAACAGGCCGTCGATGCCGTCTATGGAGGCGATCTCCTCGGCGTTGGCCACTGCCTGGAGTGTTTCGACCTGGGTAATGAGGAAGGTCTCGCGGTTGGAGTCGGCGTTGTAGTTGCTCTGAGGGTCCCAGGCCCCGATACCGAAATCAGCGTCCAGGCCGGCTCCGTCCATGCCGCGGTTGCCCAGCGGCGGAAACCTGACGGCCTGGACCACGTCGGAGGCGGTCTGCGGGTCTGAGATCAGGGGCATGAGGAAGCCACTGGCGCCGTCCTCCAAGTAGCGGTACAGTTTGGTGCGCTCCAGGGTAGGGGGCCGGACCATGCAGTCGATGTCGTTATGATAGCACATCATAATGATGGCCTGTACCTCGCGGGCGTCCATGGCGCGGTGTTCGAGGTCAAACCAGATGCCGTCGAAATTGTAGCGGGCTGCGTAGCGGATGTAGAAGGGCAGAAAGTGGCCGAGGCCGCAGACGCGGGCAAAGCCGTCATTGCGGAACTTCTGAAGCATCTTGCTCTTGCGCATGTCGATTCCTTTGTGTGACAGCATGTATCGCGCCGCCGGGTACGGCGCCGGTTTGGTAGCTGACTGAGTCAGGCTGGGCCGGGATCGATTCTGGCCCAGTGTATGTCCATTGCTTCGTCTGTTCCCGCGTAGTAGACGACCAATGCGGTCCCGTCGGCCAGGGTTTCCGCATAGGGCAGGCCGAAGGTCCACAGGCTCATTTCAGAAAGCGTCTCGCTCGTACTTTCGGTGGGGTCTCCGGGGGGGTGCTCCTGGCTGTAAATTACGACCTCGGTCGCCGGGTCAAATGGGGCGTCGATGACGGGGGCAAGCCGGGCGCGGATCGAGCGGCTACCGAACCTGTCCACATAGGGCAGGATGACGCGGCCGTCGGCGAGCATGGCGGGACGTGCGGCCTGGTCGGCGAAGCCGAGGTCTTCGGCGCCGGTCCAGGTGCTTCCGCTGTCGGCGCTGATGCGGCGGTGAATGTTGAGGTAACGGGCGGTGACGGTGTCGTACGTCCAGGCGTAGGTAGCGACGCGTCCGTCGGGGGCGACGCCGACACGCAGATCCCAGTTGAAGATGCGGCCGCTGGGGTCCTCGCCGGCTACGACCGGTTCTGCCCAGTTGGGGTCTACGGCCAGCTTTCCTGCGGGGCCAGGGCTTGAGGAGGACGTCTGACGACCATGGCGGTGCATGAAGACGACCTTTTGCATCCAGGGCGAGGCGTCTTCGTAGTGCTTGTTGGTCTCGATGCTCAGTGCCAGAGAGCCGTCGGCCAGCATGAGGACGGGCGCGGTAAGGCTGGGGGGTCCGATCTCGTCCGGCATGGGGACGAGCCGCCAGGGAGACCAGGTTTCACCGTTGTCGTTCGAGTCGGCAAAGAGGATCTGCATAGGCAGGCAGCCTTCGGTCTCCTCGTTGAAGAGGCCGCCGCCGGGCCAGGTCGTGCGGTCGATCCACATTGAGGCGCCCAGCAGGTGCCCGGGAGATAGTTCGGTCAAGTAGATGACGCGCAGCGAACCGTAGAGGCCATCCAAGGTCGGGTTTGCGACCGGATTCCAAGGGTCGCTCCAAGTGCGGCCGCCGTCGGACGAGCGGACGAATTCTACGGTTTCGTCGTCCGAATCCTTGGTCGTGCCGGTGCGGTAGGTGGCCACGAGAGTACCACTGTCGAGGGAGATGACGGTGGGAAAGGTGAGGATAGCGCGGGATGTACCGGGCTGGCCGCGGCTGAGAGTACCGCTGTCGGTGATGCGCATTGTGTTGTTTACTCTGAGTTCGTTTGTGATGGGACCAGCGGCGATTCCGCGCCCACGGTTAATGTGGTGGACAGAATAGGGGTATCCTACACCAGTTTGGCGCGCAATGCACAACGCCGAGTGGCTTGCGTGCATCCGGAAATTGGGGTGGGCTCAGTCTGGCGGGGAATCCTTGCCAGCGGTGGCTGGAAGCGTTTAACGGCTCCTGGAGTGACGGAGGGCAGGTGCCAGGTCGGGACTAACTTTGGGGTCCGTAGATTGGATGGTGTGCGAGGGCAGGCACAAGGCCGGCACCTACAGAGAGTTGATGGGACTGGCGGGACG
>JAPOVP010000001.1 GCA_026708085.1 Caldilineaceae bacterium | reverse complement strand
CCCATATATGCCCAACGTTCACCGCGATGACCATCGAGAGCCCGCTACAGAAATGCTGACGGTACATTCCCCCCAGGCATACCGTACACAGAACATGGCTAAGCAGTTACCGCCTGTCTACACTGAATTGGCGGTTGCCCAACGTACTCCCGCCTCTGATAGACACTCACAAGGCCTGACCCCACTGGGCCCGCTCCATTCTAACATCGGGTGGTCAGCCTTGAGAAAGCAGGACAAGCGCCTTTTCCCACTCATAGGGCGTGTTTACATTGGTAAATGTCAGTAGGTCCGGATCAAAAGCCCGCATCAGTTCGGCCTCAACGTTGCGTACTCGCACTTCTTCCCAAAAACTGTCCATGCGTCGCCTACCTGCTGCCAGTGCACTTTCCACCGACGGCAGGCAGCGCCGGCTGTACACTGCATGAAGCGGCTGAGCCTGCCCGTCGAGAACTGGCACAACTGCATCGCAGTCGGCGTCCGAACTCTCTATCAGATAGCGGCAGCACGCGGCCGAGATGAATGGCATGTCACCCGCTACCGTCAATGCCCAATCCTCAACTTTTCGCAAGCCGGTCGCAAGGCCGCCAAGGGGGCCGTCTCCTGGTACGTCGTCCGCGAGGCAGCTGACAACCGCGTGAGCGCCCATCCCATCCACTCCCCACTGAGACGCACCCCCACCAAGATCATGAACAGCGGCACAGATGCTCGGGTCATTGGCAACCACTGTCATCTTCGGTGTCAGCGGCACGAGCCGCTCGGCTACATGCCGGACCAGGGGTATCCCGTTTGGAGGTACCGGCAGCAGAAGTTTGTCCCTGCCCATGCGGCGACTACTGCCACCGGCAAGGATCAGCACTGTTGCTTTTGCCCCTTCACCAAGTGTGGATGACGCCACATCTACCCTCGCGTGCCCGGCTGCTCCAATAGAAAAAGCGAGTTGCTTTCACAACTCGCTCTTGAATAACAGGCTGTGTACCGGCAGACAAATCAGACCGCCTGGGCCTCTAAATGCCTGACTACATCGCCGACCGTCTCGATTTCCTGGGCCTGCTCGTCGCTGATTTCGCCGCCAAACTCCTCTTCGAAGGACATTATCAACTCAACCAGGTCCAAACTGTCGGCATCCAAATCCTCTTTGAACTTGGCATTTTCAGTTACTTCATCAGGATCAACATCTAACTGATCCACTATAATGTCGCGCACCTGCTCAAAAGTTGTTGACATACTCGTACCTCCTTTGGTCGATATACCTGTTCAGAATTTAATGCCTTTGTCTTGCATTATAAATCATATAACACTAGAATCGAAAGAGAGTTACGATTTTCGATTCCAAACGCTAAAGTAGGTGTGAGAACCGTTTCAGAAGGGGCAAAACTGCTCCGCCACCCGCGCCGATCGCGGGGCCGAATTCGCTGTTTTGCTCTGCTCGGTACTCCGTAGACTTCTTACGCCAAACAGGCTTCCCCAGGTCTGTTAGCCTTCTGTGTTTCAGGTAGTAGTTAGTGGGAGGGCCTGATTGTCCACCGCCGGTCGAAAAGACGATCACATACGCATAAACCTGGAAGAGGATGTTGGATTCCGTCAGTTAACAACGGGTTTGGAACGCTACCACATCATTCACCAGGCCCTGCCTGAGATCGATCTCTCCACAGTTGACCCCACTGTTCTCCTTTTTGGCAAGCGATTAACTGCGCCCATCCTGGTCAGTTCGATGACCGGAGGCACCCCCCAGGCGGGACTCTTCAACCGCCGTCTGGCGGAGTCTGTACAGGCAAAAGGCTTGGCCATGGGCGTAGGCAGCCAGCGTGCCGCCTTGGAGAACAGCGATGCTGAAGCCTCGTTCTCCGTGCGAAAATATGCGCCCGACGCGCTCGTTTTCGCCAACCTTGGTGCGGTGCAGCTCAATTATGGTTACACCGTCGATCAGTGCAAACGGGCCGTGGAAATGGTCGAGGCCGACGCCCTGATCCTGCATCTGAATCCCCTGCAAGAGGTCTTGCAGCCTGAAGGCGATAGCCTATGGGGAGGACTGCTATCTCGCATCGAGGAAGTTTGCACGCAGCTCGGGGTCCCAGTTATTGCTAAAGAGGTCGGCTGGGGAATCAGCAGGCAGTCCGCGCGCCGGCTGATCGGCGCCGGCATCAGCGCCATCGATGTGGCCGGCGCCGGGGGAACTTCCTGGAGCGAAGTCGAAAAGCATCGCGCTTCGACAGAGCGCCAGCGCAGGCTGGCTGCAGCATTTCGCGAGTGGGGCATCCCTACTGTCGCCAGTCTTGCCTTCGTGCGCGACGCCCGCGACGAGGCCGGACGGCCCGACCTGCCCATCTTTGCTAGCGGGGGCATGCGCAGCGGCCAGGACGTTGCCAAGGCCGTGGCACTCGGCGCCGATCTTGTGGGCCTGGCTGCACCATTTCTCAGGCGAGCAGTGGAATCGTCGGCCGCGGTAGAAGAGGAGATCGATTTCCTGGTCGAAGAGCTGAAAATAGCAATGTTTGCCAGCGGCTCCCGCAACCTCAGAGCCCTGCGACGGCCCGGCGTTCTTGTCCATGAAGCCGGTCTGATCCCAGCATCAAGTCCCTTTGCTGCACGTTTTCGACATGCTGTTGGAACCGAGAATGAGGAGACGGACGGTATAGAAGGGCCCTTCCCCTCCACCGAGGACGCAGGTTCCGCAGCAGCCGGCCGCGTTACGAAGCCAGAGGGGAGGGTAACTGAAACCGACCTTCATTTGCACGGCGCCGCAGAAGCCAGTTCCCCTGCAATGAGTTCTGCAGGGCCGGGACAAGACGCCCTGGGCGCTTTCGCGTCGCTTTGGCTGCCGCGCCTTGAGGAAGAGATGCGGGCTGTACTGGCGAGCCCCCATCCAGTGCACGCGAGCCACTATGCCATGATGCACTATCACATGGGGTGGGTCGATGAATCCCTTCGTCCAATTGCTCTTGTCGCAGGAAAGCGTATCCGTCCGCTTCTCTGCATGATGGCTTGTGAGGCGGTCGGCGGAAATCCGGCCGAGGCCTTACCGGCAGCCGCGGCTGTTGAAATCCTGCACAACTTTTCTCTTGTCCACGATGACATTGAAGATGGGGACGAGACCCGCAGACATCGGCCTACCCTCTGGGCGCTGTGGGGCGTGCCGCAGGCGATCAATGTGGGCGACGGGATGTTCGCCTTGGCATTTGCAGCACTTCTGCGGACGGCGGAAACCGCTTCTGCCGGCGGACTGACCTCTACGGCAGGCGCCAACGGCCGTGCGCTCTCTGCTTTCGACCGTTTCTCCAAGGTTTGTATAGAACTGACCGAAGGCCAGCACTTGGACCTGAGCTTTGAGGAACGAGAGGATGTTACCGTCGCCGAATACCTGCGCATGATTGCAGGCAAGACTGCCGCCCTCATCGGCGGGGCAACCGCGTTGGGTGCCTTGTTCGGTGGCGCAGGAAAACTCGAGACCGAATGTCTGCACCGGTTTGGATACAACATGGGGCAGGCGTTTCAAATCCAGGATGACATACTGGGAATCTGGGGCGATCCCGAAGTGACGGGAAAACCGGCCGGTAACGACATTCTGAGACGCAAAAAGAGCCTTCCTCTGCTATACGGTCTGGAGCAATCTGAAGGCGATACGAGCTTCAGAGACCTTTGGCGTAACGGCATATCCGGCAAAAACCTTTCTGATGCGATCGCGCTCTTGGAGGAAACCGGCGCAAGACGCTGGTCGGAGGCGAAGATGCTCCACTACCACAGCGAAGGGTTGCAGGCCCTGAACCAGGTCCTGGGGAAACGGACCGGTAGTTCCCCGCTCCTGGCACTTGCAGATCAACTGCTGCGCCGCAATAGCTGACGCGTCCCACCACCCCTGAACGTCCGCATCAGGGCACCAAAAAAAAAGACCCTTTCCTAGAACTATCTGCTTGGTGCTGTACACCGTAAGCAGGCAGAGC
This sequence comes from Caldilineaceae bacterium, assembly GCA_026708085.1. Lineage (GTDB taxonomy): Bacteria > Chloroflexota > Anaerolineae > Caldilineales > Caldilineaceae > Bin5. The sequence continues at coordinate 23,499 of JAPOVP010000001.1, read as the reverse complement.
TATGTGGCCTCCGGCCACGATTCGAGTTCTCGTTTGACAGCCCCACAGAAGGCATCGGCGCTGGCCCCGTCGAGTACGCGATGATCGTAGCTGAGGGCCAGCTCCATCATAGGGCGAAAGGCCAGATAGTCGTCCACGCTTGCTTCGTATGGTTTACCGCTACTGACGACCACAGGCCGCTTCTCTATCGCTCCCGTCCCTAGAATCGCTACCTGCGGCTGCAGGATCACCGGCGTCTGGAAGAGGCTCCCCGACGTCCCGTAGTTCGTAAGCGTGAACGTGCCCCCCTGTGTATCCGCTGGCGTGAGTTTGTTCTCTCTCGCGCGTAGCGCCAGATCGGCCACCTGGCGGGCAATTCCAAGCAGATTCATGTCACCCGCATCGTGGATGACCGGCACGATCAAACCGCCTACTCCGGTTGCGTCGGCGGGAAGAGCGACAGCCATACCTATGTTGTACGAATGTATGATTTTCAGCCCCTCTTCGGTCCACTCGGCGTTGGCTGCAGGAACCGCCTTCAACCCTTCCACCACGGCCGCGACGATATAAGCGGTCAACGTCAGCCGTACCCCCTGCCGGGCGAACTCGGCCTTATGGGCCTGGTAATGGCCGGTAACTGTACCCATATCCACACTGTGAACAGTCGTGACGTGCGGCGCGGTGAACGCGCTCTGTACCATATTCCTGGCGATTATCTGGCGCATGCGGCTGTGGGGGACCAGCGTCTCACCCATTTCCTTCCGCTCACCGGAGGCTCTTTCTGCAACCACCGGCTTTGAACTGCTGCTCTTACCACCTGTCGGCATGATGGCCCTCGCAGGGACAGAGTCGATTGCCGCCGCGTTCAAGTGGGTTAGACCCATGTTCTCGCGCGCAAATTCAATCAGCTTCTGCCGAGTCAGCGCCCCGAGCGGCCGCCCGCCTGCAGCTTTTCGCAGGTCGATGTCGTATGTCGCCGCCAGGCGCCTTAGCTCAAGAGGTACGAATGAACTGTCTACAGATGCTGAATCGCCTTCAGTCTTTTCCCCTTCGTCCGGTTCAGCGCCCGCAGCCTCACTGCCTCCCCTTTTCATCTCCTCCAGGTAAGCCTCAACGTCACCCTTCGTCAGCTGTTCGCCGTCTCGGCCAGGAATGACAGAAAGGGAGATACCCGCCTCGGCCGCGATCCGCCGCGCTACTGGTGTTGCCCTGACCTCTTCGCCTTGAGCATCCGGCATACTGCCTGACCGCGAACCTGTATCGTCTTCTGCCCTGTCTACAGGTACAATTTGGTCCGATGCGTCAACAGCGCTGGCAGAGTCCGCCGGCGCCGGGCTCGCCTCCGGCGCCTCTCCAATGACCGCAATGACCGCGTCAAGCTCGACGATCTCGCCCTCGCTGAATCTTATCGACAGCACCGTTCCGCTCGCGGGCGACGGCACTTCAGTGTCCACCTTGTCCGTTGCTATCTCCAGAAGAGGATCTCCGGCACTGACCTCCTGACCTTCCTTCACCAGCCAGCGGCTGATCGTCACGTCTTCGATCTCTTCTCCCATATCGGGCAGGGTTACTTCCATGGCCATAGTTCTGCCTTCCTAGCGCCGCGCCATCTCCAACACGGTAGCGACAATCCCTTCTTTCCAGGGCAAGGCCTCTTCCTCAAGAACGCGTGAAACCGGTATCGACACCGGCGCCATGCCCAGGCGGCGGGCCGGCGCGCGCAACAGGTCCGGCGCCTCTTCGTAAGCCCGGGCCACAAGCTCTGCCCCCACGCCGCAGTTCGCATAGGACTCGTGAATTGCCAGCAGCCGCCCTGTTTTGGCTACCGATTCCCAGACCGTTTCCGTGTCCATCGGTTCCACAGTGCGTAGGTCGACGACTTCGCAACTGATGCCATGCCGTTCTTCAACTATCTCTGCCGCCTCCAGAGCCTGTAACAGGCAGAAGCTGAAAGTCGCGATCGTCACATCAGTTCCAACCCGCTTCACATCCGCCTTCCCGAGTGGGATCAGGTACTCCTCATCCTGCGGCGGCGCCTCACCCCGGGTGAAGTAGAGCATCTTGTGCTCCAGAAAAGCAACCGGGTTGTCGTCGCGAATCGCTGTCTTTAGCAGCCCCTTGGCATCATACGGCGTTGCCGGCGCAACGACTCGAATCCCGGGAAAATGGGCATAGAGGCTTTCGACCGACTGACTGTGCTGAGAGCCATACCGCTTTCCTCCGCCTTGCTGACCCCGTATCACCAGGGGAACCTTCAACAGGCCGCCGGTCATGTACCTGTACTTTGCGATCTGATTGAAGATCTGGTCGGCCGCCACCAGGGTAAAGTCCATATACATCAATTCGACGACAGGGCGCATTCCTACCGTCGCCGCGCCCAGGGCCATGCCCATGAAAGCCTGCTCGCTGATGGGCGTATCGAGCACTCTCTTTTCGCCAAACTCGTCAAGCAGGTTACGCGTAACCCGGAACAGTCCACCGTAGTGGCCGATGTCCTCGCCAATGAGGAAAACATCCTCGTCGCGCTGCATCTCTTCTCTTAGCGCTTCGTTTATGGCCTGTATATAGGTAGTTCTTCGCATAGATTGTATTCTTAATTCCCGCCGTACCGGCCTGATTTGACCAACGGCCCGAACGGTTCGACCCTCAAGCGTCCCCCGAAGCGGTTTCAACAAAGACGTCCCGGTATGTCTCCGCCGTGTCCGGCCATGGGCTCTTCTCCGCAAAGGCGACCGCTTCGTCAACCGAATCATCGACTTCCTCATCGATGCCGGCAATGCTTTCTTCATCGACGCCTCTTGCCTTGAGCTTAGCTCGCAAGACTTCCAGTGGCCCATACGCCTCCTGCTTCTCCACCTCCTCCGGCGAGCGGTAGGTCTCCAGGTCCCCGGCCATGTGTCCGGCCAGGCGGTACGTGATGCCCTCAATGAAAGTAGGTCCAGAGCCAGCCCTGGCCCTCTCCGCCGCCAGGCTTACCGCCGCGTGAACAACCTCCACGTCGTTACCGTCGATCTGCATGGTCGCCATGCCATAGGAACGGGGAAACAGGAAAATATCTTCGATTGAAGAGGTGCGCCAGATAGGAGTCATCTCCGAGTATCGATTGTTCTCGCAGTAGAAGATGAGTGGCAGTTTCCATTTGGACGCTATGTTGAATGTCTCGTGCATCACACCCTGAAATAACGCGCCGTCACCGAAAAATGTGATTGCCACTCGGTCCTCGCCGCGCAGGTGGCTCGCCAGGGCTAACCCGGCAGCGTGTGGCACCTGCGCTGCAACGATGCCATTCGCCCCCATCATGCCGTGCTCCGGCGAAACAAAGTGCATCGAGCCCCCCTTGCCCTTCGCAAAGCCGTCGCTTCGGCCCATGACTTCGGCAATGGCCCGCCCCGGTTCCATTCCCCATGCCAGCCCGTGATGGTGGCCGCGATACGTGCAGGTAATGTAGTCCCCAGGGCGCAGGGCGTAGGCGGCGCCAACGGCATTGGCCTCGTGGCCGATGGCAGTGTGCATTGCGCCACCGATCTGTCCCTCTTCAGCAGCGGCCAGCAGCGCATTTTCCATCAGCCGGATCGTCACCGCCTTGCGGTACATTTCAAGAAGCATCTCAGTCGGCAGGGCCGGCACATCGAACTCGAAAGCCGCATCCGACGGCAGTACATCGGTGGTAATCGACGCAGGAGACGACGACTCCTCCGGCTGGGCTGCCGTCCCTGAAACTGACTGCAGTGCGTCTTCTGCAACTGTGCCCGCGCTGTCTGCGTTTTCGACCCTCTTCATTCCGGCTAGTCCTCGTCTTCCGCAGAGCGGACAGTCTCCTCTCCGACCCTCGAGCGGATCCGCCTGGTGTCACTCTGCCCAAAACAAACGGAGTGCGTTGCCGCACCCCGTTACGTAGCACTCTTCGTCTGGAAACGCGATTCTCGGCAAGGAGACCTTATCTCGATCTCCTGCTCCTCCCGCGTAATTCGTGAAAACCAGCAAACGTTTCTACAGTCATCAATTAGCGAATTCCAGCCATCTCCTGCAACAGATGCCAGTTAGCAAGCCTGTCAGCCTGGGCTGCCATCAGTACCTCTGACGGATTACCTTCCTTGTCGAACTGCTTGGAGAAGCGGCCTTCCGATCGGGCGAACGTGATAAAGTCAATCGTTTCACCCGTCTTCTTTATCGTATACCAATCTTCCTTGACCGCCGGGTTCCCCTGAAGGCTGAGGCGCTCCCGAATCGTATCACCCTTGCGCGGGTCATAGACGAACATCGGGAAGGCACGGCTGTCTACCGCCAGCTTGGCCTGATGGCGGGCCATGTTGTCGGCTACGCCATGCTCAGGCTGGCATGTCGTAAACACGTTTACGATTGCCGGCCCTTCGAATTCGGCAGCCTCCAGAATCGACTTGTAGAAATGATTGGGAACTGACTGTACCGTCTGCGACACGTAAGTGTGCGGGTGCATCATGGCAATGCGGCCCAGCTCCTTGCGCATCTCCTGCTTGCCGGCAAGGACCTTTCCGTGCGAATACATCTTGGAATCCTGCCCCGTGAACGAAGCGGTACTGGTCTGGCCGCCGGTATTGGAATATACCTGCGTGTCCAGTACAAGAACCTTAATGTTCATGCCGCTCGCAAGCATCCGGCTTAGCGCCTGAAAACCGATATCTAGCATGGCGCCGTCGCCGCCCATAACCCATAGCTGCTTGTCCTCCCAGCCAAGCTGGTCCCAGCGCATGCGCAGACCCATCGCAAAAGTGGGACCGTCCTCAAACAGCGAATTGCTCCAAGGTACGATGTACGGGTTGTATGGATAGGTGCTGCCGTAGACCGTGTTGCAGCCGGTGCTGGCAGCGATGCCGATATTCTCTGATCCGTACTTGTATCCGAGGGCCGCCAGCCACATGCGGATTGCGGTAGCCTCGCCGCAACCGGCGCATGATCCTGCCCCGCCGACGTAAAGCATGCTCTGCTCGGCCAGCATCATGTCGACCGCCACCCGCTCGTTGATGAACTCCTGCGGTGTCGGCGGCAGCTTGCGGAAGAAATCGATGCTTTTCTGGTAAATCGGAACGGTGGTATCTTCTTTCTCGATCATCTTCAGCGCATGGTAACCGAGGTCATCACAGGCCTCGACACATTCTGCGCAGCCCTTGCACTTCGTGGGATCGATGAAGATGCCGAACTTTCCCGGTGTCTTTTTTCTCTTGGCCGGAACCTTGTAGAACTTATTGGTCTCGGCAAACTGCTTCGACATGAAACCGCGCTCGGCGTCATCCTCAATGTCGTCCAATGCCGCAGTCAACTCGTCATCGGTCACGACTTTACCCAGAATTGCCGTATCAGGGCACTGCGTGACGCAGCTCATGCAGCCTGTGCAGTTCTCCTGAATGTACTCGGGGATCTCGGGCGCAATGTAACTGAAATCGCGATAGGCGCCGGTGCCCGCAGGAATGATGGAGCGTGCCACGCCGGTATCGGCATCCAGCGTCTCGGGCCCCGGACCCTCGTTGTACTCCTGAACGACCCTTTCGAAGAAGTCATGGGCATCGATGATCGACGCTTCGTAGCCACCGTCATAGCCATTGGTACCATCGACTGTCGAATCGGCCACTGCCTCAGCTCCATCGCTTGCATCGTGGCCGTTCGCCGTCCGGGTCAGATTTCGAATATCGAACGTATTTACCGTAACACCCATGGGAGTTACCGCCTTTCAGTTGGATTTAGCACCTGTGCCTCTGATGCCGCCGTGAAACTAGGTGAACAGTGTAATCTCTGCACCCGGAATGAGTACGGGCGAGGTAATGTCCTGCGCGATAATCTCAGACGGAATCTCGAAAGCCTCTTCGTAGCCGCGACGCACGCAACGCATATTGGCCTGAACGACCGCCTCCCCGCGCTTGCCGAAGTACTTGCGCAGCGCCTGCTCGGAGCGCTCCATGACATCGTCATCATCGAGGTCGGCATCGCCTGCAAATGGCGTCACCTGCAGGAAAATGCCAAGTAGCACGATGCCCTGCATACGTACTTCTAAGTCCGCAACCGGCGCCTCTTCGCGGGCGATCTTCGCGCCGTCCGCCGCCACCACCCTCAGCTTCTTCTCTCGAATCAACTCTTTGGCCTTGGGTGGCACATTGGCCCACACGTCTTCAGGTGTAGACTTGTTCGTCTGAACAAAAAGCGTACCCCCGGTCTGAATACCCGCAAGAGGATTGCTGGTAAAGAACGCATTGATGTCGTTCATCGGCACGAACTCTACGTTGTTGAGTTCGCAATGCGTCAGTATCGGCTCGTCCGCCACCGTGAGATAGTAGGTGGTGGGCAGACCCTTCTTCTCCGAACCGTACTTGGGATAGGCCTGCACCTTCTTCCCGAAGATGTCGCCGGCGATGGTGGCGATAACTTTGTTCGTCGTGACTGAGCCAAAGCCGCCCACCGAATGGCCCCGCATCGAAAATGCGCCCTTGGGGCGCACGTCGGGGTCGCCGTTCATCGGCAAAGCCAGGTCGTGCTTGATGCCTACGACGAAGAAGCGCGGCCCTTCCTCAATCATGTTTCGGGCTATCGAGATAAAGTGCCCCGGCCGTACGTCACGGCTGCCCAGCCCTGCAGAGCCGCTGAAAATAGTGGGGATGTCGTCAATCGCAGCAAAACCCGGGCTGCCGGTGTAAGCATCGGCAAATGCGGCCTTTATGTCGTTGGTCACAGGATTGTTCGGCGCAATCGGGTCGTCCATCCGCTCGAGAACCGTGAAACCACGCAGATGCTTCAAGGTCTCTACAATCTGCTGGCTGGGGAAGGGCCGGTAACAGGTGATGTGGACCACACCTAACTTTATCCCTTCCTCCCGCCGAATATAATCTACAGTCGCCTTGGCCGTTTCTATCATACAGCCCATGCCGACGATGGCGTACTCCGCATCTTCCATGCGGTAGGTGTCGAGCATATCGTATCGCCGGCCCGTCAGGCGGTAGAACTCGTCCATCGCATTTTGCACAGCGTCACCCACCTGTGAATAGTAGTCGCGCTGTGCAATCTTGCCCTTCATGTAGCTGTCCTGGTTCTGGACAACACCCGTCATTACCGGATTATAGGGGTTGAATAAGTTGACCAGTTTGTCCTCGGGCTTTCCGATGTACTCTCGCATCATCTCCGGTTCGCATAGCAGAACATCTTCGACCGTATGTGTGGTCAGAAAGCCATCCTGGACGTTGAAGAAAGGCGTAAGGCTGTCCTCTGCCGCGCGCCTGGAAATCAGCGCCAGGTCGCCCGACTCCTGCGCGGTACGTCCGAAAAGTATGCCCCAGCCGGAATCGGACACCGACATGACATCGTCGTGGCCGGCATGGACGTTCAGGCTGTGGCTGGTCAAAGCGCGGGCGCCAATGTGAAAGACGACTGGCAGTCGCTTACCTGAAATCGTGTACAACACTTCGTGCATCAGTATCAGGCCCTGACCCGACGTATAGTTGCTCACCCGGCCGCCGGCGACTGCAAATCCCTCACAAGCCGCGGCCGCGCTGTGCTCAGACTCCGGTTCCAGAAACATCAACTTATCACCCCACAGATTGCGGGCGCCATTGGCCACGGCTGCTCCGTAGCCTCCCCCCATTGTCGTTGATGATGTGATGGGATAGGCGCAAGCAGCCTGTGTTATGTGAGTCTCGGCCCAAACTACGGAACCGGCTCCATCTGTCGTCGTTGGGATACCCGGGTACGGCACATGCCCATTCAGGTTGTCTGAGAGTATCTCAGAAGAACCGGAAAGGTCCTTTGTGTCTGCCATGGTCATCCTCCTGTTGCCAAATTGGCGTGCAAAATAGGGGCGGATTCAAAAACTGCAGCAGTCTAATCCGTCCATTTCGAGTATTGTACCACAGATCAGCCCAATGGATCAACCCTCTGCCTATGCAATTGTCACAAAAATCCCGGTTGGCAAGTGAACATTCAAGCCAAATGGGCACTCTTCATGAAGGTGAGCGGTTCTGATACCCAAAGATCTTGGCAATTCTGGCAACTGAAAGGACTGAAGCGAACATTGATGCTTCCGACCCTGGGCAATCAGTTCCGACGTGCTGCGGAGGAAGTATCGGCGCCGTTGAAGAGCCTTCTCCTTGGATTGCCTCTGCAAGCCGGACAACGTAGTTACTGCTCCGCAAAGTCCCTCAATCTGCCCGGATGAGAAGGCAAAGTGTTAGAACAACTCTCTTCCGACAAGAGCTAGGGCCCGCTGTCACTTCCTTTCACCCGGCCATACCCCCGTAGGGGCACACCTCATTATTTGCCTATGCCAACTGTTCTGCAGAGCTGCTCTTGGCAAGGTAACGGCCCACAGGAAAGAGAACCAAAGGAACAGAGATGTCGATAAAGATCCACAGCCAGTGGAGGCTCATTTCTGGTTCGAGCAGACGCGAACCGATCCAGTTCCACAGCAGGGCGTGTATCAAGATGATGCCACCGTATAAAGTTAAATTCGCCTCAAAGTATTCCTTAGTTAGGCCCCCTTCCCCGGCCCTGTCGAAATCCTGCTTTCTCCGAAATCCAACATATATGGTAATGAGTGCGCCCGCAGCGACAAAAGGATCGAAAACTTGCCATACCAGCGCGCCGAACCCTTCCGAGGTCGGGTCGTAAAGTTGAATGGCCACAAATTGGACCCAAAACACCACGGCGAAAACCTGCATGGCAATTCCCACTATTTTCTTCACGACGACATCCCTCCTGTATCACGGACTACCTGCAGCGTGCCCGCTTCGCATACCCGAAATCACTGCGGCCTTCGAAAATCGTCACTACTGTCCTCGACCATAGAGGGCAAGAGTCCGCTCTGTCTGTTTTCACAGTGCTTCGGTCTTGGTTAGACGCCGGCCAACGGAGAACAAGAGCAGCGGGAGAGTGAGATCAATGAGAATCCACAACCATTGAAAGCTCACCAATGGGTAGGACCAACGGGATCCGATCCAGTTCCACAGTAGCGCGGCAAGCAGGGCAATTCCCCCGTAAAGTGCGATGTTCGTCTCGATGTAGTCTCTGGAAAGGCTACTTTCCGACAGACTATCGATTTCCACTTTCCTGCGGAATGCAAACCAAATCGTGATGAGCATGGCAATAACCATCAATGGGTCGAGGACAGACCAGATCTGAAAACCAACGCCTTCCTGCGCCGGGTCGTAAAACAGGATGGCCAGGAATTGGACCCAGACCACTACGGCCAATACTTTCAGGAAATTCCCCATAATCTTATTCACGACCGTATTTCTCCTTTCAATATCGCTAAATGCCGCACTCCCTATTGGCCATGATTCAACATCGCGTCTCCTACTTTTAGCATACATTTCTAGACGGAAGGAAGTCAAGAACCCATCTGCATCCTGCGCCTTCCCGGCAGAAACAGCGTCCGCTGCAAGAGCGCGGCGCGATTCACCCGCCTGAGATTCAATCATGATTGGTATACCTGGACACGCAGGGCTCGGTTAACTCCCCGACAGGGGCTTCAGATTCGCGAAACTGCGTGAATCACGTCTGCCAGTCTCGCCTCGCCATTGGAAACCAGCATTCCCACCGGGAAATACGCGGGACCGAATTGCAGGTAGAGCAGTATGTCTGAGACGAGGGCTGGCTTGGCACTAGGGGGACAGTCTGGAAGGGGAAGGGAAAGATGTTCGGGCTGTCAGGCGTAGTGGCAATCCGGGGAGGGAAGGCCCAACGTGCCATCCCTTTCGGCAGCGGCCCCGAGACCCCGGCCACTGTCCAGTCGCTGACGAAAGACTGGAGGGTCCGTCTCGTCATGCAAAAGAGAGCTGCCGAATTGCACAGAGGCAAACGTCAGGATTGAGAAGATTCCAGCCCTCACTACTCAAGCGTCACGATGCCAAGCGGTGTCTCGAGCCGGGCCCGCATTGCCGGAGCAGGGCCAGCCGTTACCAGGATGTCAATGTGGAGCGCCGAAAGCATCGGCTGCACCTCGGCCGGCCGGGGATGAAATAGCGAAAGTTCGAGAAGGCGCACGCCCTGCGCCGACGTGACAGATGGATGCGTGGTTTCTGCCCCCCATTCGATCAGGAAAGGTACAATCCCGTCTCCAGGCGGCGGCCAGCCCTCACTCGTTTCCGGCCGTTTGGACGAACGCCAGCTGAGCCGAACACCATCCGGCCGAACTCGCCCCCCTTCTACCACTACGCCAGGATCGTAACCCGCAGCCTGGGAGGCGCTCGCCACCTCTTCCAGCGAGGGCGCCAATACAGCCCAGGTGACCAACCTGGGAATCTTCAGCCAGTCTAGACCAAAGGCCAGGGGCTGCTCGCTCTTTTCTTGAGTCTGAGCCGGGTCCGGTGCAATGATCTCCAGATAGCAGTCGTTGCTCAGGGCCAGCAGCGCATTGTGCGTCCCATTAGGATGTTTGCCACCGGCAGAAGGACGGACGCCGAAACGCTCGGCCAGGTCATCTACTGCTTCTTCCAGATCGGGCGCGGCATATACAAGATGATCGGGTGAAAGAGCCATAATTGTTGTGTCGAAGTGTCCCCTGGTATCCTGTCTGCCTTTACGTATTGTATAATCTCCTGTATTGCCTCGCGAGCCAGTGACTTCATGATTCCTGATCGTGGAGCAATGTGCGCTGCATTGTAGCCTACCCAAAGATACGGCCAAAATGAACAGAACGCTGAATTAGGAGCAAAAATGAGCGCCGAATCGCAGAATCCAAGCGAAATCGATATCTTTCTGTTCGATCTGCGAGGATATCTCCTATTGAAAAACGCCCTCGCGCCCGATGAGGTCGCCGCCTGCAACGCCGAGATCGACGCCATCCTCCCCTTGGATGTTGGACACTGGGCGGGATACGTTCACGGCCACCAGTACGGCAGCGCAGACGGCCTCAATCTGCAGCAAATCTATGAAGCCGGTCCCGGATTCGAAAATCTGATTGACCATCCCTCCTGGGTCGATAAGGTCAAGTATTTTGTTGGAGGGGAAGGCTCCTTCGACTTTCACCACGGCCCCCTCTTTATTGACGAAAACTTCGCCAACATGCGCGGCCCGGGTGAGGCCATCGGCATCCACTCCGGGGGGCATCACGTCAGCAAGCGCAATCAGTTTCGGTTCCACAACGGCAAATTCATGAACGGCCAGGTGAACGTTCTCGTCGCCCTCACCGATATAGGCCCCGGAGACGGCGGCACTATGGTGATCCCAGGCAGCCATAAGTCCAACTTCCCCCCGCCCGAATACGACGAACACAGTATCGGACTTGGCGGGTCAGCCGACGCAATCATCGGCGCAGAGGAAATCTACATGGACGCGGGCGACGCCCTGATTTTCGTGGATACGATCTGCCACGGATCCGCCCGCCGCTCGGTCCAGGGCGACCGCCGGGTCGTCGTCTACCGTTACGGACCATCCTGGGGCATCTTCAGATTCGGCTACCGGCCATCACCGGAGCTGCTCGAACGCCTTACGCCCGCACGACGCGAAATCGTCTGGCCCCACGAAGTAATGGAGCGCACCCCGCAAAAGTAAGGCGCCGGTTCCCTATCTCATGCGTGTCGGGGCATACCACATGTCGAGGTTCGTCCCCACCGCCTCCTTGACTGGCTCTGTCACCTCCTCCAGTCGCTGTAGTTCGTCGTCGCCTAACGTCAGCTCCAGTGACGGCAAGTTTCGTCTGACCTCTTCGGCGTTGCGCGCACCGACCAGCAAGGACGTGATTCCCGCCTGCTGACGTAGCCAGGCCAGAGAAACCGCGGCCATTGGTTCACCCAACTCTTCCGCGACCTCGCGAACTCTGGACACGGCAGCAAAGAGTTCCTCTTCAAGGCCGGCTTCGCCGTGCTCCGCGAGTCTTCGCTTGCCGGAGTAGTGACGCGTGCGAGCAAGCCCTTCGGGTACTTCCTCCGCACTGGCATAGCGGCCCGTTAGCACGCCTTGCGCCAGCGGACTGTAGCAGATGACTCCGATGCCGTGCTCGCGGCACAAAGGAAGCACCGACCTTTCGATGCTCCGCCACACAAGGCTGTAAGGCAACTGATCACTAACGCAACGACCAGTATTGACCATCTCGTGCAAGTCCTGGTCGGCAAAGTTGCAGACACCGTAGGCCCTTATCTTTCCTTCCGATTGCAGAGCATCCAACGCGCCGACCGTCTCGTCCAGCGGCACCTCCCAGTTGGGCCAGTGAATCTGATACAGGTCGATAAAGTCCGTCTGCAAAGCGCGTAGACTGCGTTCGCAGGCGTCGACCAGGTCTCCTGGGGCCAGGTTCCTTGGGCTCACTTTAGTGGCAATGATCGCTTCATGCCTTCTGCCCATGAGCCCTTTGCCCAGCACCTCCTCGGACCGAGGGTAGTTCTCCGCGGTATCAAAAAAATTGATGCCTGAATCCAACGCTGCATGAACTGCAGCGATCGAGTCGGAGTCCTCCTGGCTCCCCCAAAACTCCCCGCCTGAGAACGGCCAGCAACCCAAAGCAATCGGCGACACCTGAATGTCGTCACGTTTACCCAATGCTCTGTACTGCATTGATATATGCCTCCCTTCTGAGAATTTCCTTTGTGGCTACGCTACCGCATGGGCGCGGCTTTTGCAAGGTGACTTTTCATGGTAATCTCTAGGACGAATCCTCGTCAGCAACCAGGAAAAATACGTCGGGACAAACATGCCAAGCATCCGCAGTCAGATATTCAAACTCTACTTTCGCGCACGCAACAGCCGCCTCCCTCTCGACCGCCCCATCCCAGACCAGCGTGAAACGATTGACCGCCGCGGTCAAGATCTCCTCCCCATGGCCGAAGAGATGTTGGCATCCCCTGTCGACGCTTTCGGCGTGCCCTCCGAATGGATCGATCTGCAGGATACGCGGTCAGACAGGGCCTTTCTCTATCTTCACGGAGGCGGCTATTTCATCGGCTCCTGCCAGTCTCATCGAGGCTTCGTCTCGCACATCGCCAAAGCTTCCCGCTGCCGTATCCTACTTCCTGAATATCGCCTTGCGCCGGAGGACCCATTTCCTGCCGGCCTCTTAGACGCACGCGCCGCCTACAGGTTTCTGTTGGCACAGGGATACACCCCCAACCGGATCATCGTTGGCGGCGAATCGTCTGGCGGCGGCCTCGCGTTGGCGCTTCTACAGACTCTGCGCGATGAAGAGATGCCGATGCCGGCCGGCGTGGTACTCCTTTCTCCCTGGACAGATCTGTTGGGAACGGGACACAGTGTTCACTCTCTTGCCCGCAGAGATCCTTGGCTGCGTCCTGGCGGCATTCCGCTTCTGGCGAACCGCTACCGGGGAAGCACTCCGACCGATCATCCGCTTATTTCTCCGCTATATGCCGACTTGAAAGGACTCCCGCCTCTGCTGATTCACGCCGGCAATGACGAGATTCTGCGCGACGACTCAACGCGGCTGGAGGCCAGGGCAAGATCGGCCGGCCTTGAAGTTACCGCCAAAATCTGGAAGGGAATGTGGCACGCCTTTCACGCTTTCTATCCCTGGGTCCCGGAGGCAAAACTTGCCCACAGAGAGATTGGCGAATGGGTCGCGGCGATAGTGGAGGCAGCTGCAGAGTCAGAGACGAAGCTTGAGACAGGACATGATACGATCAGCCGAAATCCGAACCGACTCCGAAGCGCGCAGCTGGGAAGCGCGTCTCAATCGCGAGCGGCCGCAGCGGAGAGAAGTGGCGGCCTGGATCTGCAGCCGGATCAGCGCCGCCTCAACCGGCTCCCCGCGGGTCGTTGAACTTGCCTGCGGCGCCGGCTTTCTGGCTGAATTCCTCCAGCGCCATCTGCCAGGCCTTCGCTATTGCGGTTTCGATCTCTCGCCCCACCTGCTCGAATTCGCCCGCCGGCGTCTCGAAGCAGTCTCGGATGAACAGGGAATCGGCAGCACGATGAAGTACCACTGCGTTAATCTCGTGAACGATGACTGGACCGCGCTTCTGGTCGACATGGGGTGGCTAGGGAAGATCGACGCCGTCGTATCGATTCAAGCCCTGCATGACCTCGGCGAGCTTCCTCAGCAGAAGCAGGTCCTGGAACAGGCACGCAGTCTCCTGCGAGATGGAGGAATGCTTGCCTACGGAGATCTGCTCTACGATGCCCAATCCCCACATTCCAGTCGGTACAAAGTAGAGGAGCATGAAGAAATGCTGCGACTGTGCGGCTTCTCCATTTCAGTGGGTTCGTCGGCTAAGAGTGGGCTCGGCGATTCCGGCTTCCAGGATTACGCCGCCGCAGTATTCGGCGACTTCGGTGCCTTTGCATGCCGCAAATGAGTCCTGGCGCAGACGTATCCCGCCATAGCCGGCAAAAAAGAGTTGCGCATCCGGCGCCCGAACCCGTGACTCCCTATTACAACCGCGGCGTTCAGCTCAAGGCCAAGCACGACGGCACAAAAATGGTTTCCGGGCGCAGACTGGAGAGCTGGGCCCTCGGGCTTGTGCCGGTCAAATCCACAGCGAAAGTTCTGGACGCAGGCTGTGGCTGGGGAAGATTCACGTGGCCCCTCATCGAGACATCTGCCTTAGCGCCAACCAACGTCACGGGCATAGACACTTCACTGGGCATGCTGGAAACGGCCGCTGAGGAAGCGCAGCGTCGGCGCTGTCGTCCTGCCTTCGCTTCGGCCGATATACAGGCCTTGCCCTTTCCGGCCGAACATTTCGACGCAGCAATGGCCAATCACGTTCTCTATCATCTGCCAGAAATTCACAGGGGCGTATTGGAATTGGCACGGGTCTTGAAAAAGGACGGCTGGCTGCTCGCCACAACAAACAGCGACGATGTAAACGTTCCCATTCTTGAGTTCCACTACGCGGCCCTCGACGAACTTGGCATCAAGCACAAATCCGGCGGCCCCTCTGCGTTTTCAATGGAGAACGGCGGCGAAATTCTTGGGGCCGGGTTCAGCAGGGTCGACCGGCACTACTTTGACGACGAAACTCGGTATACCTCTGCCGCCCACTTTCTGGCCAGCTACAGGACAATTGGCCGCTACCTTAACCTGGTGGCCCGAGAAGACATCGATTCCGAAAGAAAAAGCCAACTGCTGGTCTTGGTGCGTCAACAGGCCGAAGAGGTTATCTGTAAGAAAGGAGAACTGCGCTCACCGGTTCGCATGGGTGCATTTGTCTGCACAGGGCCAAAACAGTGATGATTTGGGCCGGCAGCGCAACCGGTCCGGAATACAATGATGCATGAAGCTGGCGGCGACCAGCATGATGGAGGATCCGAGATGGCAAAGCTGAATCCCGAAAGTGATGTGGCAAAACTGATGGCCAAGCCGGCAAAAACAGGTACCGTTGAGTGGATCGGCCTGCGCGCCGAGCGCCGCGGACCGTTGCAGTCGGTGACCGAAGTCGAGGCCGTGCTTGGCGCAGGTCTTGAAGGCGACCATTTCCACGGCCAGGGCAAAGGCGTCCGTCAGGTGACCCTGATCCAGGGGGAGCACCTCGACGCAGTAGGCGAATTCCTCCGCGGCCCCACCGCCGACCCGTCGCTGGCTCGGCGCAACATCGTGGTGCGGGGCCTCAACCTCTTCAGCCTGCAGGATCGAAGATTTCGTATAGGGGATGCAGTTCTTGAACATTCCGGACCTTGCCACCCTTGCAGCCGCATGGAGGAAAATTTCGGGCCGGGCGGCTATAACGCAATGCGCGGGCACGGCGGTATCACCGCCATGGTCATCCAGGGCGGAATGATCCGTGTCGGCGACGAAGTCAACAAGCTACTTCTCGGCGAAGAGCTGGAGGAAGGCAACTAACCGGAAGGCGAAATGAGAGGGGAAAACACGTCCCGCAGGCTGTCGGCCTCGTCCTCGGCGTTCTGATAAACGCCCGCCGTATCGAGACCGTTTTCCGTTATCCGTGAGAATGCATCAGGCTGGGACGCCATCTCGCGCAAGACAGTCTCAAGCCTCTGACCGAGTTCAGGCACGTTTCCATTCTCGACAAGGATGCAGTTCTGCCCCGACCCTTCAGGCTCCATAAACACGCGGCCGCCGACTCCGCTAAAGCCTAAAACCAGGCAGCCGCAAGCCATAGCCTCTAGGACAGAACTGTTCATTCCTTCCTGCATATTCGTCGTCACATAGACGGTTGCTTCGCGTAGATGTCTCGCGTATTCCTCTTCGCTCAACTCCCGCAACGGCATCCACTCGAAGTCGGTGAAAGGTGCCCCTTTAGCTTGCAGGACCTGTTGCAGCCATGCGGCGGAGCGCTCTTTACGGGTGAGATAGCAGATCTTGGGCCGCTTCGCCTCTTTTGCCAGGAAATAGCGTTCAGGTGTTATGTACTCACTGATTAATGTCGCCTCGATCCCCATGCTCCAACGCACGTAGTCCTGGATGAGCGAAGACTTGGTGATGACGCGGCGTATTCCGAAGCTGGCCCACGTCTGCCCTGCCGGCAGGTTCCAGTAGGTCGGAGACCAGCTCAGTGCGATAACGACGCGCTCACCCGAAAACTTGGCCGTCTGTTGCATGACCTGATGCATGACTTCCGGAATGACGAGCACATCCTCCGGCGTGAAAGTCGGGCGCTCTGAGAGCCAGAGGGTCGGGGCCTCGAAACCGTGCCACGTCACGCGGAATGGGTACTTCTGGTGGACAATCCAGGCGTCAAACCCTATCTCCACCAGCCTCGTCACATGACGGTAGAGTGTCTTGATGCCCCCTGAGGGCTGAGGAAAGTCAGGACAGAAGTAAATGATGCGCGCCATATTCAGAATCGCCTCAAAGTAAGCCCAAATGACCCAGCTGCAGCGAGCTGGACTGCGTGCGGCGAACAGATCGAAAAGGAGGTCCCAGTGCCCTATCAGATACTAACCGACTCTGAGTTGCCCCCGGAAATGGCTGAGATGGTGGCAGACACGTGCGACGTGCACATCTGGGACCTGACCGAGGATGACCCGAACCTGCCCATCATTGAAGGATTCATCGTCTACGGCCATCCCATTGTGCCAGGTTCTCTGATGGACAAAATGCCGAAACTGCGCTGCCTCAGCAACTTTGGCGTCGGCGTCGACCATATCAACCTCGACGATGCGCAGGCACGCGGCCTGCCTGTCGGTTACACGCCCGGCTTCGTCGACGGCGCCACCGCCGACATGGCCTTTACCTTGCTGATGGCGATCGCCCGCAATCTTGTCCCAGGCTGGCTTCACGCGCGCGGCCCCGACTACCTCGTCTACGACGGCAACATCCTGCACGGCCACGAAATCTACGGCACGACCCTCGGCATTATCGGCATGGGGCGGGTGGGGCGCGTGGTCGCCCGCCGCGCCAGCGGATTCGACATGAAGATCCTATACCACAATCGCAATCCCAGCCCCTTTGCCGAAGAGCTCAACGCCTCCTACCGAACCCTGGACGGGCTCCTGGAGGAGTCCGACTTTGTCGTCCTCACTGTGCCCATGTCTCCCTCGACTCGCCACCTGATCAGCACCACTCAACTGGAGCGTATGAAACCAACCGCCTACCTCATCAACGTCGCCCGCGGCGGCGTTGTCGATCACGAGGCCCTGCTTGACGCATTGCAGCGCAACCTGATCGGAGGAGCGGCCATGGATGTCACTGAACCGGAGCCGCTGCCGCGCGATCATCCTCTCCTGCGCCTCGACAACTGTCTCATCCTCCCGCACCTGGGCAGCGCGACCTTCCAGACCCGCTACCAAATGTCCCGCCGCACGGTCGACAATCTGCTGGCCTCCCTGCGTGGCGAGGAGATGTTGAGCCGGGTTGCATAGCCGGGAAAGTGACGCTGCGCGCTTTCCTACCATGAACCTAGTCTTCGCTCTCAGGTTGGCGCAAGAGTTCAGGTGGCGCGTCAGGTGGCGCACTGAGGGTCAACATGAACGCCTTCAACGCCTCGCTCTGTGCCTCGGTAAACGCAAGCGGCACTAGGTCCGAATGACCCGGGAAAGCCGGCGGAGCGTGATTGTAGTGGCGGATGACAGCTTCTAAGTCGGGAAAGATGCCGTTGTGCATGTAAGGGGCAGTTTCGGCCACATTGCGCAAGCCGGGCACCTTGAACGCGCCGACGAGTTCTTCCCCTTCGATCTTGATGAAGCGCAGCTCCACGCACGCCTCCTCTTTCGCATCGCTGTACTCGCCGAGGCAATTGAACATATCGTCGACCACCTGCAGCGTTCCCAGTGATCGGCCCTGGTCGAACTTGCTTCCCTCCGGCAAGGGCAGCCCGATATTGTGAAACGTTCCGTTTGTAAACAGCGGACCGTTGTGACAGTCAGTACACTGGCCTTCTCCGATAAACAGCCTCAACCCCTCCGCCTCCTCCGCGCTGAACAGTTCGGACATTCGCGTCCGGTCGTTGACGAGAGCAGCTTCGGCGTAGTCGTCAAAACGGCTGCGACCGGGCAGGATTCTTCGCGAGTACGCCGCGATACTCTTGCCGATGTTAGCGAAAACGCGGTTGACCGTCTTTCGATCCTCCTCCGCCATCTCCTCCCACGCCACGCTCGCCGCAACGCCCTCTACCGGCGCGGCTTCCTCGGGAAAGCGCGACGTGTCACTGAGGTCCGGCGCCGGCCCGAAAACCGACTCGTACTGGCTTAGATAGTTACTTAGTACGTATCGGGCGTGCGCAGTCCGTGTTCCACCGTGCTCGATCGAAGCCTCCTGCGGCGCCAGCGCCTGCGCCCACTGGCTGTCTTTACGCCCATCCCAGTAGTACCAGTCGCTGTAGGCGATGCCGACAATCGTCGGCGTATGCCGGGGCGTATCAACGTTGCGCACGTTGGCAAAAACCTTGCCGTCCGTATAGTATCTCTCTGGCTGATGGCAGGTGGAACAGGATACCGTTCTGTCGGGGCTGAGGCCGCTGTCAAAGAACAGCGCATGGCCGAGAGCAACTGCATCGGGATTGTCTCCGACAGCGTTAGAAGGGTCCGGTGGCAAAGAAGGCAGGCGGTCGATACTTAGAGATGCTATCAGGCCGCGTTCGGCCTCGGACCAGCGGTGAGCCGCAGGGTTGCCTGACCGCAAGCCGGGACCCCCTTTACCCGGAGAGCTATCGAAGACGCCGCGTATACCGACCCCGATAGAGCCGCCGCCAACCAGACCGGTAGCCATCAGGACCACCGCAACGAGGAGTAACAGTGCCAGCGAAGCACCGGCAACGAGAAGGCTGCGCACGTTCTATTTCAGTTCAAACTCAAAGGTAACCGTATCGCTCTGGCCGCCGGAGCTGATCTCGAGTGTCAGAACCCAGACGCCCCCCATATTAAATCGCATTCCTTCCAGCAGGTAGTCTCCCTCGCCGAGGTTCTCCGTTACACGCGGCGCCGTGGGAAAGCCGTGGTTATGTTCCGGCATTCCGCCGTCAATCGCGATCTCGGCATCGGCCACCGGGCTGCCGTCTGCGGTCTCGACGTGCAACGTCCACGCATGGGTCTCATTTATAACAACAGGGTCCAGTTGACTTACGGCGCTGACCCTGAACAGGCCGTTCTCGGTCTCCTGTGTCTCAAGCGAATCAGCAGCCATCGAGCCGCCTGACATGTCCATGGACATGCCGTCGTCCATCTCCATGCCTTCACCGCCGGCCTCTGACCCCGCAATCGGGTTGCAGCCGGCCAGCACCAGCGTCACCGCCAAAAAGCAAACCAGTATTCGAATTCTCATTCCCCTTGACTCCGAACCATAAAGTACCCACGAAACACGCTACGGGCAGTATAACACTGCCCGCCGCGCCGGGTTGTCTTCGTGATTACATTGTCGCAATCGAAAAAATTGTGAGCGGACCGGACGACTTTACATCGTGACGTCAAGGTTTCCGCCCATAGAGAGGAGTGATCAGAGATCGAAAGAGGTGAGGTTGTCGTTGCGCCTCAATGCAGTTGAAGCATTGACGGCACAAAAGGCCCCAAAGCGGCGTACGACTCAAATGCGAAAGAGTTGCCGTAAGTGACCAGGGCTCGTTGACAAATGGCTGAACAGGAAATCGCCCGAGCAAAGTGCGGCTGACCGGCGCCTTCACGCAAGGATAGTCCCGTTTGACTCCGGTGTTCTTCGCGTCTCTTCGCGGCCCTTCGCGGAAAAATGGTTTCCGCCGTGGCCTTTAGCAGCCGTCTCTCCCCAACACATGTCACGCACCAAACTCGCGCCACCGGGCTGCCAGGCCGTCCAGCTTCTGCCGGAAACCCGGCCGCTCGATCACCTCACGGTTGACCGGGAACGCCGGCAGGTCGCCCCGGAATACCGCCAGCAGGCTCTCGCATGCAATAGTTCCGTTCATTTCATAGAGATCGTCGGTCCATGCCAGTGCATGCGGCGACAGGATCACATTCTCCATCTCGATGAGCGGATGATCGAGGGGCAGCGGCTCCGGTTCAACCACGTCCAGGCCCGCGCCGGCGATAGCCCCGGCCTGCAAAGCCGTGACCAAATCCTCCTGGTTGACGATCGGGCCCCGTGCCGTATTGATGAAATAGGCGCTCGGCTTCATCAGCGCGAACAGGCGCGCGTTTATGAACCCCCGCGTCTCCTCGGTCAGAGGACAGTTCGTTATAACGAAGTCGGACTCGCTGAAGATCGTCTCCAGGCTTACAAGTTCCACATTCAGCGCATCGGCCCGTTGCGGGTCCAGGTACGGATCGTGGGCCAGGCGTCGCCCCAGGTCGAAAGGTCCCAGCAGCCTGAACATCTCACCGCCGATATTGCCCATTCCGATCGAGCCCACCGCCTTGCCGCTCAGTCCCAGCCCGGATGTCTGCGCTTTCAGGTCCCAGCGGCCGGTCCGCACCAGCTTGTCCTTGGCCCACAGCTTCTTAGCCAGGGCCAGTATTAGCGTCAGAATCGCCTCCGCCACCGGCTTGCGTACCGCGTCCACCGCGATTGCCAGCAAAACATCATTGGCGGTTAGGGCCTCGGTGTCAACCAGGTCATAGCCAACGCCCCAGCGGGCAAGGCAGGCAAGGTCGCCGTTCCCGGAAACGGTCGAGGCGTCGTATGGGGCTCCCAGTGCAATGATGCCTTCAAAGCCTGCAATCGCTTCAGATGACACCGGCTCGCCCGCGCCGGCGTCATAAAACGCCCACTCAACGTGGGGCAGAGGGTCGACCAACCTCTCCAGGACCGGTTCGATCGTGCCCGGGGCGGCCGTCGTGAAGCCGGATGATACGCCAATGCGGAATGGCCTGGGCATGGGTTTTCTCCTTTCCTGGAGGCTCAAAAATTGAACTCTGTATCAGCAGTGCGAGGCTCTACACGACCGGAACGCACGGCAGGTTCGCGGCCGGACATCTCCGTCTCCAAACTACGCCTCTTCTTCCAAAAGAGATGGACGTGAGTTGAAATAGGGCTTTTCGAACAGTATCTTCTGGCGGTCCGTCAATGCAACCGTCTGCGGCGGCTGCGTATATTTCGCGCTCCAGGACTGCTGACCCGGGCTGTACTTATAAAGCAAAGAACGCCGGTGAAAATCCGCTGTCCAGGCCACGGTCCCGTGCGTCAACGCCTCCGTGAAAATGACAACTGATCCGGCCGGCGCCTCCGGCGTGACCACCGCCTCGTGCTCATCGTGCGCAACACGGATGCCGTCGGGGCACCGAAAGTTCGCCTTGTGGCTGCCCGGAATCGCGCAGAAACCGCCCACCTCCGGCCCGGTCGGCGTCAGGTTCCACGAGACCACCGTCAGGCCGTTAAACATTTGGCCGTTATTGTAGTGGTAGAACTCCGGCGGGTCATAGGGTGTTGCGCCACCGTGCAGGCGCAGCCGCTCAGTACCCGCACGCATGTAGATGCCGTAATAGTGGTCCAGTCGGAAGCCGTCCCCCAGGATCGTCATGAGATAGGGCATGATGCGCTCATGGTCCAGCAGAGTGCAGAATGCCTCGTCCCATTCCAGGAAACCGCCAAACCTGGCGCCCATCGTGTCCAGCTCCGGACCCGGCAGTCCCTGGTTGTCTATCAGCGCGTTCAGCTCTTCCACTTCCCCGGCAGATAGCACGTCCTCAACGACAAGATAGCCTCGCACATCGAACAGATATCGTTCTACTTCGTCCATTCGCCCCCTCCTCGCTTACTCGTTCCGGTGCACTCTTTCTCCGGGCCTGTTCTTGCTCTCTCCCGCACTATTCCACAAGATTGGCCTCGATATATTCCCAGTTGATGTCCTGGCCTAAGCCTGGCAGCTGTGAAATATGGACGAACCCCTCGTCGTCCATCGGGTCATCTAGGCAGTTGAGCCAGGGGGCCGGCTGTTCGTAGTCGATGAAGGGGTGCAGCAGGCCGCGCTCGTAATACTGCCCGGGAATACCCATCGCGCACAGGGCATGAAAATTGCCCGGCCCGCCGCCGTGGACCTCCATCCTCATCCCGAACGACTCGGACAGATGGGCGACCTTCATCAACGGCGTCAGCCCGCCAAGGTCGCCGACGCCCCCCCGAACCAGGTCGCAGGCGCCCGCCTTGATCCACTCGGCCCGCGTATACATCTTGCCCTCGGCCGTCTCCGGTCCGCAGATCGGCAGTGCCGTCTGTTCGCATAGCCACACATAGGATGACATGCTGTGCTCGTCCATCGGCTCTTCCATCCAGTAGTAGTCGAGCTTCTCCAGGCCCTTCGCCAGGTAGAGCGCCTCCAGGCGCGAATAGTAGTGATACGGATCCAGCATCAGGTGGGCATCCGGCCCGTAGACCTCGCGCACAGCCGCGCAGGCTGCTATGTCCCGTTTGACGTCGGGCGCCCCCTTGTAGGGCGGCTGCCACGTGTGCAGCTTGAAGGCGGGGTAACCCCGCTCGATGCACCACTCGGCGAAATTGGCGTAGTCCTCCGGCGTACCGAGGCCCCCTTCAATATCGTCACCACACATCGTGCTCGCATACGCGGGCACCTTGTCGCGCGTCGCCCCCAGGAGCTTGTGCACCGGCAAGTTCAACGCCCGTCCGGCCAAATCCCACAGGGCCAGGTCCACCGCGTTGAGCAGCTTGTCCGACATCGTAGCCATATTAAGGCGCTGCCGTTCCTTGAGGTTATGCCAGATTCGCTCCCGGTAGAACGGGTCCTCCCCGGCGATATAAGGTTTGACAAGACTACTGATAAGGGCCTGCGGCGGGCTGCCAAAAAAATAGCCCTCAACCCCCTCGTCAGTATGGATCGTAAGCACCGACTGTACCGCTTCGTGCTCAGGACCGGGATGCCCGTGTCCTTCCGAGTCGCGAACAGTGTTGGAAATATAGCGAAATCGTCGGACGGAAAGATCCGTAATCTTCATGAAGTTCTCCTGCCTGAAAAAAGAGGAAATGGGCGAAGCAGGCCCGACTGTCGGGAGCCCAAATTCCCACGTCATCGCCTCCTTCCCGTGCAGTGTAGCACACGCCCCCAATGGCGAAAAGCAAAGAGACGCAACGGGGTACATCACCGATAAGGGGCGAGCTAGTGTTTACCTCTGGTCGCAACAGAGCCATGTCCAGTCCGCCTGAACCACTTTGACAGGAGATGCGCCTTCTCTGACCACTAACCACTGCAATTCTGGGCGGTCGGGCCTATTCGGCCCTCCCTTGTGCGGGGGCTC
>JAPOVP010000063.1 GCA_026708085.1 Caldilineaceae bacterium | reverse complement strand
GATGGCATGAAATCCCTATCTGACCATCTTCGCCCCATATCTGGGATGCACCCTGCCGGAGGGCCGGTGGTGGGGCGCCGGACTGCGTCGGCTCTGGATCTTTGCCGCGTCTTGCCGCGTTCAATCCGCTGATGCCCAGGCGCCTCCCCGTTTGAGCCGATGCCACATGTGTCGGCAGAGCCGATAGGAAAGGTGGGTGATGCGGACGCCTTCTGTTTTCTCTTAGCGAATGAGCAGGATTTCAACTATGCGGGGACGCCGACAAGACGGGGAATATCCCGAGTGCTTGACTTCTGGAAATCTTCCAGGCCAGGATATTGTTTGTCAGCGTTGCGAGTGAGGAAGATATGTTCTTTCCTGCCCAGCGCTTCCATGTCCTCATGGACGACAAGACTGGTGAACAGCAGATCTGCTTTCTGAAATTCAAGAAGAGCAAGCGCTACAACCTTAGCCTTATCGTTGCCACGGACGCCAAACACATAGAAGTTCCAACTGTCGAGCCTCAGAGACCAGTCCACACTGACAGGGTAATCAGGCAAAGGGAACTGATTGGCGACAGGAGTGAAGTCAGTCAGTTCCAATTTGACATACTCCGCCAAGTCATTGTAGAAGGCGCTGCGAGATACTTCCCTGGTCCAAAAGCGCATGTTGCACACTTTCTGCGCGCAGCCCGCGAACTGGAGGATGCTTTCATAGAGTCTGTCCATGTGAGCATCCAAATAGAGGTTCCCCTCCTCATTGCCGACGCCGTTGTTGATGAGAATGCTGTCAAAAATCTGTTGGCGCGTAGGTGTGGAGATGTCGTAAGTGTAGGAGAGGCGCATTAGGGTCAAGCCGTAATCGCAGATGCGGACGAACCCGTCCCCCTTTGGGCTGTCCTGCAGGTAGATTTCCACCATGTCGCCGTCTTCGTGGTGTATAGGCAAGATGAGTTGGTGGTTCCCGGGGCGGCGTTCGTAGAGATCGAAGCCTGCAGTACGGGACTTGTTGAGCGATTCTCTGACGCTATTGATGTCCATTCAAAAGCCCAAGTTGAAGCAGTTCGGGGAAGTAATCCCCATAGTTTGCTACGTGAAAATCGTCAAAGAAAATCCTGAGGGCTTGTTCAAACGTACTGTACCTATCAGTAATTTCTCGGTGTCGCTCCTGGGGTTGACTGCTTCCGGACGCTATTTCCTGCTCGGTGATGCGATGAATGTGCGACTGGGCGTAGTGACCGTCAAGATGGCGACTTGATTCACCGTGGGCTCCGTTGTATCGAACAAGCGTAACGGTCCCCGGCGACTTGAGACTTGTATGATAACAAAGCCCTATGGAGAAGTTCTCGATGAATTTGCTATTCTGCCGAATAAAGACTGAAAACCTTACACCGTCATCCAACGTGGCTTCCAATTCAAGGTCGCAACGCCTCTGGTTGTTTTCTTCTTTGTAGCCATTGGCAGGAGTCTTCTCACTGATCGTCTTAGGAATACCTAACAGCTCTTGGATTTGCTGGTCGGTCAGGATCGGTCTTTCCGGCAGCGATGCGATATTATAGGCCAACTCTGTCTCCGGTTCCAAGGGTCTTTTCCGCAAAAGGACTTGGCCCATTAAGAGCCAAGCTGCTGATTTGTTTCACGCTTCTCCGCTCCAGGCATCGAGCCGCTCATCGCTCTGCAGGGCATTAGAGCTTGACCGTGTACTTCCTCTTGCCCCATGACGCGCGCAGCGAATTATACTAGCACATTTGTATCAAGACTCCCAAAAGGGATGGTCTTCGCTCTTGAGCAAATCACCCTCCCAAGTGCTAAATTCAGTTAGCATGGATACGGAACCCGTCAATGCTGAAAGCTGCCGCCAGATAAGAACTCTCTCTCGCCTCCCGATTCTTCTCCGCGCACCGGATTCCGCAGCCGCCGGTCTCACTGCGCTGACCAAGGGACAATCCAATTAGCGTTACTTGAAATGTGGATTGCACTATTAGCGTTTCAGGCCCTAAACGCAAATAGCGGCGGTGTTTCGCCGTTCCGCAACGCCGCAGGCGCAGCATCGCGCCGATTCAGGTTCCGCATTCATAGCCTGCAGAACGGCTTCGACTATCTCCTCACACCTTCTCCGAATTCATTGCGAAATCCATCCTGATCCTACTTGACATATTAGAACATTTGTACTAATATGAATTCAATTTCACCTCGCGGCCCGGCAACCACCGGCCTCCACCGCAGGCAAAAAGCTCGACCCAACAGCAAGGAGCGACCCGTGAAAAACGACATCGCCAAGACCTCAATAGGACGTGTAGCCCTCCTTTCCTCAAGACCAATTCTGGCCCTGGTGGCCGCCATGTTCGTCGCCGACCTGCTCGGTAGCATGGGATGGGTGCAGGGACGCATCCAGGGGGAGACCCTCTTCTATCTCTTCAACAACCCGATTTCAAACTGGGGCGTCATGATGACGATGCTGATCTGGATGCTCACCACCGGCATCCAGATGGTATCGAGCGGCATGGCCTACCGCGCCAAGACCAACCCATACATGGCCGGCGTGGGCTTCTACATCTGGCTGTTCGGCTCGATCCTCGGCCGCAAGAGCCTGAAGTTCAACAGCGCCAACTACGGCTCGGTCTTCACGATCGAGTACGGCAAGCTGGCCAAGGAGTGGTCGGGCATGTCCTTCCTGATCGCGCTCTACTGGCCGTCCCAGATCTTCGACATGGCGACCGACGCCAGCTTCTACATGACCACGCCGCTGCGGGCCTTCAACCTTTTCTTCGCCTTCTCGTCGCTGGTCTCGGAGCAGTTGGCCTATATGGCCAGCGCCGCCAAATCGCTCGGCGACGAAGCCCTGGAGGAGATGCGTGGCTACCTATAGGTCCTTACTTCAGCAGGACCGCGGCTGGGGTCTCTTCTGCCAGATGTCGGTCGCGCCGCTAATCGCAGGCACGTTGGAGTGGCTGATCGCGGTCGGCGCATGCTGGTTCATCGGCGCGCCCTACGCCGCGCCGTGGACGTGGCTGGCGCATTTTGCGGCCGCCTACCCCCGGGCCGGCGCGGCCACGGGACTGCGGGCGATTTCACTTGTCTGGGCGGGATGGGAGTACCTGCGCACCGGCATGGCGTGGGGCCAGCTGACTCCCTACCTGTGGTTCGTGCTGATCACGTCGCTGGCCGCGGCGCCGCACCGCTGGGGCGTGTGGGCCGCGCGCATCGCCGTGCACGGCCTCGCGCTCTGGTTCATCCTCCAGATCGATCACATCTCCGGCCTGATCGGCCTCGTCGGACTGCTCCTGCTCCTGATCTGACCTACTGTGAGGAGTTAGGTCTATCCGCTAACCACCGCCTCCGCCTCCGGCATCACCACCTCGTAGCCCTGGCGGTTGTTTGCCGATTCACGGGCCCACAGGCAGGTCAGGGCGCTGAGGATACCGGCGTCGATCGGGCTGCGGGAGGGCCGCCCGTCGCGCATCGCCATCAGAAAGTCGAAGCTCAACTCGCGGTCGCCGCCGAAGTGGGGCATGTCCCCGCTGAAGTCGATCGTCTCCACCACCGGCGAAGTGTGGCTGAAGATCTTGATGTGGTTTTCGCTCCAGTTGAACTCGATGATGCCGCGATATCCGTAGAGGCGGGCGCCGCGGCGGGCCCCGCGGTAGCGGGTGAAGAAGTTCTGCGTGTAGCTAACCTGGACGCCGTTCTCATATTCCAACATGCAGGTGCCATTGTCCTGCAGCTGATGCCCTTCGGAGAAGACACAGAACTGATCGTCGCGGTAGACCTGCTCTTCGGCAAAGCGCACGCGACCGCCTTCAAAACCGCTGCGGAAGCGCACGAACGGGCTTTCCGGGCATGTCTCCTGCTCCGGGCAACTGTTGCACTGCAGGTCCCAAGGCTTGTCGCCGCCGTAGACGCGGCGGGAGTTCATCGCACTCACCCAGTGCGGGCGCGCGTCGAGCAGATAGTTGATATAGTCGACGTCGTGCGTGAACTTCTGCAGCCACAACCCGCCATCCATCTCGTAATTGCGGTACCAGCTTCTGAAGTAGACGCTGCCGTAGCCGACATCGTTGAACGCGACCACCTGCTCGATGCTGCCCACCTGGTCCGATTCGATGATCTCGCGCACCTTCTGGGCGACCGGGCTGAGCCGCAGGGGGAAGGAGACGACGGTGGGCGCACTGTGATCCTTATAGGCCGCGTGCAGGCGGCGCACCTCGTCGAAGGTGATCGCGACCGGCTTTTCCAGGAAGAGCGGGAGTTGCGTAGGCGCTACTTTGATGGCCATCTCCGTGTGCAGATTGCAGCGGGTTCCGATCATGATGCCGTCCAGTTCGTCGGCCCCGGCCAGCAGTTCGTCGGCCGAGTCGTAGAAGCGGGCGTCGGCGAGGAAGGGATCGTTGTCCGCCTGGATGCGGTCGCTGCGCGGGTCGGCGACGGCCGTTACCTTGTAGGGGATGTCGAAGATGTCCAGCCCTTTGGCCATGTTTGAGATGCGGCGGCCATAACCGATGATGCCTAAGCGTAACATGACGGTTCCTTTCGAGATTATCGTACTATTCTATTGCTATTTACAGGACGATATTGCCAGGCAAAAGGTTGCTGCTACGCCACTCAACTCTCTTGGCCCAGGTAGGCCAGCACCGCGGCGCCGGTGCGAACGCCGTCGATGAAGCGCCGCACCTCCAGGTTTTCATTGGGGGCGTGGTTGGACTCGTCATGGTTGGCGTAGGGCGTGGTGAAGGAGTGGACGCCCAGTATTTTCGTCCAGGCGTAGTCGGGCAGGCTGCCGCCCATCGCCGGGATCAGCAGCGGGTCGATGCCCTGGGCCGCGCGGAAGGCCCGCTGCAGCGGGCGCGTGTATGGTGAGTCCAGCGGCGTGCGCGACGGCTCCATGCCCCCCTGGCGGATCACATCCACCTCGGGTGCGTGGCGGCGGACATGCGCCTCCACCTTGTCCAGGATCTCGTCGACGCGCTGGTTCTCGACCAGGCGCATGTCGCATTTCACTGTCGCTTCGTTAGGGAGCACCGTTTTCATCCCAGGTCCGCCGTAGCCGCCGTGAAAGCCGTTGATCGTGAACGTCGGCCAGGCCGCCAGACGGTCGAAGAAGGGCCGTTCCTGCGGTTCGTCCAGGCGTTCCAGGCCGGCGCCCTCCATCACCGCTGCCACATCGACTGGCAGGGCATCCAGCGCCTTGCGTTCCAGATCGCTGAGCGGCGCCACGTTGTCGTAGAATCCGTCGATCGTGATGGTGCCGAGGCTGTCCTTCATCGTCGCCAGCAGATGCACCAGCGTCCAGATCGGGTTGGGCGCGACGCCGCCCCAGTTGCCGGAGTGAAAGTCCCGCTGCGCGTGCACTGCCCTCAGTTCGAACGAGGCGATCCCGCGCGGGCCGAACTTGATGCAGGGCCGTCCGCTCTCGTGCACGGGGCCGTCCGCGGTGATCACCAGGTCGGCTTCGGCAAGCAGAGCGCGGTGATCGCGCACGCAGTCGCTGATATGCGGGCTGCCGACCTCCTCCTCGCCCTCCAGCAGGACGATCACGTTAC
This sequence comes from Caldilineaceae bacterium, assembly GCA_026708085.1. GTDB lineage: Bacteria > Chloroflexota > Anaerolineae > Caldilineales > Caldilineaceae > Bin5. The sequence goes on along the minus strand of JAPOVP010000063.1, from coordinate 22,124 downwards.
AGGGCAGGTTGTCTGTGACCGCCAGCCACGACTCGATCGCCAGAAGCTGGGCCAGGTGCTGCCCCTTGTTGTCGCCCACACCGCGCCCCCAGATGCGGCCGCCGCGTATCTCCGGCTCGAACGGCGGCGAGTTCCAGGCGTCCAGCGGGTCGGGCGGCTGCACGTCGTAGTGGCCGTAGAGCAGCACCGTCGGCGCCTGTTGGTGCTGTCTGAGGCAGCCGCATACGAAAGGCCAGCCCGCGCCCTCCAGCAGCTGCGCCTCCATCCCCAGTTCCTGCAGATAACCGAGCAGAAAGTCAGCTGTCTCTCTGATCCCGACTCCGTGGGCGCTGATGCTGGGCTGGGCGACATAGGCCAGCAGGCGGTCTATGAACTCCTGCTGGTGCGCGTCGATATAGTCAAATACTCGCGCCAAATCGGGAGGGCTGCTCTCCTTATCGGCCAACTGATTCCTCCTCGGGGCGCAGGCCCCGACTGCAAGCATCGGGCCTGCCGTTTGCGTTTTTCAAAAATATCTGATGATATGTTCGGGTTGGAACGACCCGATTCTACAGTATGTATCGCGAATGTCAACTTAGCGGGTCTTGGCGCGAAACTGGCGGCCAGGTACGACACTGACCGCCGATACCCACATGGAGCTGACTTATGAGATTAGGCGTTGTCGGCATGTTGCCGCCGGATCCCGCCGATATTCACGGCCCGCATCTGGTTGCTATCCGCGAATTGGGACTGACGGGGGGGGCTCTCTCCGTCTCTGCTACCGGTTCACCGCCGGCCTCCGCGCCGGTTTGGCAGCGCGTGCGGCGGCTTTTCGCCGACGAGGGCATGGACCTTGTGCAGGTTGGTATCGGCTTCCGGGAATGTCTCTTCGACCCGGACGAAGAGGCGCGCAAGCGGTTGCTGGAGAATATCCGACGCGGCTTCGGTGTTGCGGCCGAGTTGGGCGGCCATGTTGCGCTGATCCGCACCGGCAGCCTCAGCCCCAATGGCTCCTACAGTCCCCACGCCGAGAATCACCGGCCGTGGCGCCGCGCCGTGCTGCTGGAATCACTCTCCTGGCTGGCCGAAGCGGCCGAAGCAATCGGCCAGACCGTCGCCGTCGAAACGCATCTGCTGACGATTATGAACTCGCCCGAGTTCAACCGCGCCGTCATTCGTGATGTGGGCAGCCCGCGGCTGCGAGTCGTGATGGACTACGTCAATCACTTCCAGACGCTGCATCAGGTCTATGACAGCAGAGCCCGTCTGCGCCATATCTTCGAATGTATGGGGCCGGTCAGCGCCATTGCACACTGCAAGGACATCAGTGTGCGCGACGGTTTCGTGATCCATATGGATGAGGAGGTCCCCGGCGAGGGCGAGCTGGACCTGGGGACCGCGTTGCGGCTGTGGCACGAGGGGCATCCCGACGGCTACATGATGCTTGAACACCTGCCCAACGAGAAGTATCCGCTGGCGGCGGCCAACGTGCACCGCGTTTTGAGGAGAGAAGGGATTCCGGTTTATTAGCGGTCGCGGCCAATCAACTGCCGCCAGTTCACCGTTCCCGATAATGCCCGGCGTCGACCAGCGTCGGGCTCTGCGGCATGCCGTTCACCAGTTCTCCGTTTTGAACAAACCCCTCCTCGCGGCCATCCAGCTCCGCTTTCAGCCGCTCGCGCCAGAAGGCCACACGCTCCGGTCGCGCCGCGGCCAGGTCGTGTAGTTCGGTCGGGTCTTCCTCCAGGTCGAAGAGCAGCTCGCGCCCGCTCTGACTGTACCAGATATACTTCTCGCGGCCGTCGGTCAGCCACTGGTTGGAATCCGCGTTCATGAAATGCTCACCGTGCAGATGCTCGCGCCAGCCCCCAGTCTCGCCGCGCGCCAGCGGCAGAATGCTGCGACCGTCGACGTGCGCGGGCGTGTCGCATCCGGCAAGGTCGCAAAAGGTCGGCAGCAGATCGCGTAGCTCGACGACCTGGTGCACTTCGCGAAGCGGCTCATCCGCTTGTCTCGCCTGATGGTGCGGGCTGCCCGCGCGCGGCAGCCGCAGGACGAAGGGCAGGCGCGCCGAACTGTCGTACGGGTAGCCCTTGGCGACATGGTTGTGATCGTAGAGCATCTCACCGTGGTCGGCGGTGAACACGATGGCCGTGTTGTCAAGCTCGCCGTTCTCGAACAGCGCCTGGAACACGCGGTTGAGGCTGTAGTCGATATGGCTGATCTGGGCGTAGTAGGCGCGACGCGCGTAGTCGCGCTGCGCCGCATCGGTCGGGATTGGGCTATCCAGCCCGCGCACCGGCAGACTGTCGGGCGCCCAGTCCCCCATGATTGGGTCCGGCAGCGGCTTGCTCATATAGCGGTCCATGAAAGCCGCGGGCGGGTCCAGCGGCGGGTGCGGCCGGTGGTAGGAGAGCATCAGGAAGAACGGTTTGGTCGGGTCGCGGCGGCGCAGAAAGTCGATGCCCATCGTCGTGACCCAACTGGTCGGGTGCAGCATCTCGTCGTAGACCCAGGGCCGCGCCGCGTAGCCGTTGCAGCCGACACCGGTGTCGATGTAGTCGGCCTCCGGGCCGAGCCGCTCCCGCAGCCACGGCGTGTAGTCGTCGACCAGCCCGTAATCGTCCCGCTTGGAGCGTTCACGGTGCAGGTAGCCGTCGTGCAGGACGACGTTGTGGAAACCCATCAGGTTGCGCGAGGGGTGCGTGTGCATCTTGCCGACGCACTGCGTGTGGTAGCCCGCCTCGGCCAGCAGGCCGGGCATCGTGCAGTCGTAGTGCCAGTCGATGCGGTCGTTGTAGCCGACAAAGCCGGTATGGCGCTGGTTGAGACCGGTGAAGATCGTCGCCCGCGCGGGCACGCAGGTGGGCGTGGCCGCATACGCCTGCGTGAAGTTGATGCCCTCACGGGCCAGCCTGTCCAGGTGGGGCGTCTCTGCCACAGGGTGGCCGGTCAGGCTTAGCGCGTCGGCGCGCCACTGGTCTACGCAGATGAAAAGGATATTGGGCCGGCTGTCTGCTGGCATGGTTCTTCACCTCTGGATCTATGGGATTGAAGTTGTTGGGCGAGAGAGCCGCCGGTCAGAACAGGACACGGGCCGGGAGCCACGAGCCACCAATCTACCCCTTCAGACCGGTGATGGAGATGCCCTCAACGAAGGTTCGCTGGACGAAGAAGTAGAGGATGATGACCGGCGCGGTCGCCGCGGTGCTGGCCGCCATCATATAGGGCCACATCAACTCTTCCTGGAACATGGTGCGGAACTGTTGCAGGCCGAGCGCGATCGGATATAGCGCCTCGCTGTTGAGATAGATGAGCGGTCCAATATAATTGTCCCAAGCGAACATGAACTGGATCAGCCCGATGACCGCCAGCGCCGGCTTTGCCAGGGGCAGGATGATGCGAATGAGGATGCCCAGCTCTGTGCAGCCGTCAACGCGCGCTGCGTCGGACAGTTCGCTGGGAATGGTGAGGAAGAACTGGCGCAGCAGGAAGGTATAGTAAGCGTTCACCCCAAGAAAAGTCGGCACAATGAGAGGCAAATAAGTGTTGAGCCAGCCGAGATTCTTGAAGGTGAGATAGAGCGGGATCATACGAACCTGGAACGGGATCATCATCGTCGAAAGGCAGATGATGAAGAAAATATTCCGACCGGGCCAGCGGATGCGGGCGAAACCGTATGCGACCAGCGTATTGGAGATCAGCGCGCCGGCCACCGCGCCCAAGGCGTATCTCAACGTGTTATACGTATAAATCTCGAAGGGGCGGGAGGCGAGCGCCTCCGGATAGTTGATCAGGCGCACGGGATTGGGAATCCAGATTGGCGGCACAGTGTAAACCTGGGGGTCGGTCTTGAGAGAAGTGGAGAGCATCCACAGCAGAGGCCCGGCAAAAATAAGCGCCAGCGCAACCATCATCACGTAAAAGAGCGCGCGTTGTACCGCCCTGAAAGGCGCGCGTTGCGAAAACGGGAGATGCTGTGTTGGGCTGCTGGCGATGGCTTCGGTTTGTTGCATGATCGTGGTTCTTGCAGCTAGTCCGATTCTCCAGCGTAGTAGACCCAGCGGGCCGAGCTGCGGAAAATCAGCAGCGTAAAAGCGAGGATAATGACAAACAGGATCCAGGCCTGGGCCGAGGCGTACCCCATCTTGAAGAACTGAAAAGCGTTGCGATACAGATATAGGCTGAAAAACTCGGTCGATTCGTTGGGTCCGCCCTGGGTGAGCAGCCAGCCAAGGGTGAAATACTGGAACATCCCGATCATGCCGGTCAACATCACGAACAGGATCGCCGGCGTGCAGATGGGAATGGTCACGTGCCAAAAGCGTTGCAGTGCGTTGGCGCCGTCGACCTCGGCCGCGTCCATCAGCGAACTGGGCACGTCCTGCAAAGCCGCCAGAAAGATGACGATGGCGGTGCCCTGCGCCCACACGTGGATGAGGATCAGGGACGGTTTCGCCAGCTCCATCGAAGAGATGAAGGGGATGACAGCCCATCCCCAACTCTTGATGACGGAGTTGATCACCCCATAGTTGGTGTTGTAGACCCAGCGCCACACCTCTGCCGAGGCCACGGCCGGCACCAGCACGGGCAGGAAGAAGATGGTGCGGAAGAGCGGCCGCAGCTTCATCTCGCGGTTGAGCAGACTGGCCAGCAGAAAGGCCACCACCAGCCCGGCCGGCACGCCGACCACCACCAGGTAGACGGTATTGCCCAGAACCGTGCGGAAGGTCTCGTCCTTGACGAACAGCTCAACGTAGTTTTCCAGGCCGATGAAGCGGGCCGGTCGCAGGACATCGTAGCGCGTCAGGCTGTAATAAGCAGAGGCCGCGATCGGGTAGAGAACGAAGCCGGCGAAGCCCACCAGCCAGGGTGAGATGAAGGCAAGCCCTTTCAAAAGATTCCGAGTTTGGGCGGGAGTCCAGTTCTGTGTCATCTTTGTGGCCCGAGTTCAGCGGCCGGCGGTTTGTGAAGGTGGCCGCCGGCCGCTGCTGTGCTGCACATTTCTTTTAACCAACCAGCTCGGGGAAGGACTTGAGCATCTCTTCCGTGCAGGCTGCCTGCATGTCGGCAGCAGCCTGTTCCGGATCCTTATCGCCGAAAATGACGGACTCGTAGGTGCGCGAGCGCTGCTGGTTCACAAAGCCCTGAATGGGGATAACCGGGCAGGCCCACAGCTCATCGGCCTCATTGACCGATTGCAGGAACCAGTCCAGGTTCTCGTAACGCTGGTACTTGGGCAGGTCAGGATCATAGAGAGCCTTGCGGCCGCCCAGCCAGCCGGTGTTGTCGAAAATGACGTTCTGGGCCTTCTCCTCCGAGCAGAACTCGATGAACTCGAAGGCTGCGTCGATATCGGTGACACCGTTGGGGATGTACATCGGATGGCCGCCCACGTTCTGGAAGGTGACGTCGCGGCGGTCTTCCGAAACGGGCACCCAACCGACGCCGAACTCCTTGTCGGGTGCGGAGTGGAACAGCTCGCCGGGGGCGTAGTAGCCGGTGACGATCATCGCCTGAACGCCGCTGGGGAAGGAGGAGGAGGGGCTCTGCGTCCAGCCGCCAAAGCTGGAACGGAACGACTCCATCTGCTGCACACCGACGTGGTCGGTGAAGCGCTTGATCGTCTTCAGCGCGCTGACGAAGAGCTCGTCGTCGTAGTTGAATGTGTTGGTCTCGTCGTCCCACATGTCAAGGCCGTATGTGAGGGCCCAGAACTGGGGGATGTTGGTGGCAGGGCCGTTGCCGGCGGTGGCGTCGCGCGGGTCGAAGCCCACGATCTCGACGTTGCCGGCGTCGTCGAACTTGGTCAGCTCGACGTGCCACTCGAACATCTCGTCCCAGGTGCGGGGCAGATTCATGGGGTCAAGGCCGGCCTCATCGATGATCGCCTTGTTGTACATCAGGCCGTAGCGGGGGCCAGCCTCGAAGCCGGGCACGCCGTAGGTGGCGCCCTGCCACTGCATCGATTCGAGCAGGCCGGGCACAAAGTCGTCACGGCCGATGACGGCGCTGTTGTCGATTTGGTCATCAATGGGCATGACCGCGCCGCGTGAGTAGAGTTCGGCGTACTGCACACAGCAGACGCCGACGTCGGGCGGGGTGCCGCCGGCGATCGCGGCCAGCAGCTTGTCATTCATCTCGGTTACGTGCAGGCGTTCGACCTTGACGTTGCGGTCCTCCTCGTTGAAGGCCGCGGCGACGCCTTCCATGGCCGCCATGCCGGTCGTCCCACCCCAGGCGTGCCACCAGGAAATCGTGATAACCTCTTCGGCCGCCATTTCCGCCTCTTCGGGGGCAGCCGCTGGTGCCGCGGGTGCAGCGCAGGCTGCGATGGCCGCGCCGCCAATGCCGACCGCGCCCCATTGCAGGAAGCGGCGCCGGCTGAGTGTGGTATCGTGATTCATAGAGTTAGCGCTCCTTTTTGTTTGGAGTATGGTAAGAAATGTGAAGCGTATTATATTGTCGTCGTGGGGAAGAGACGCAAGCGCCTATGGCCTGTCAGATTCTAACGGATTAGGAGGTTAAGTGCAAGCTTCTCCCTGCTGTGAGAATGCACGCCCAACTGTCGGGCATCGCGGCCGGCTACCTTTATCGACGAAAGAAGAACGGTCAGGACTCGACCTTGCGTCTGCAATGCAGTTATCCACGAACTGCGAAAATCCTGATTTGGACAGCATCTGCCCAACAGATTTGGGTTGCGCCCAAACATAATCGGCCAGATGCCTTGCAGACCGACTGCAATTGACGATCCTCAAGACTGAAAGAGCTTCGCCGCTGACCGCGAGGGAACCTGATATGGCTGAATCGAACAAAGTCTTTGATCCACAACCGGTCACGCTGACCGGTAACCTGGTGCGACTCGAGCCAATTGCGCTGGCCCACGCTGCCGACCTGTATGCTGCGGGCGCGGAGGAGTCGGTCTGGAGATACGCGGCCCGTCCCGCTCTAAGCAGTGTTTTCGACGCAGAAGGGTGGATCAAGGCCTGTCTGCAGGAACTGGCAGCGGGAACACGCGTCACCTTTACCGCAGTTCACTTGGAGACCGGCCAGGCGGTGGGTTCGACTGCGTACATAGACATTGTCCGCGAGCACCGGACGCTGGAGATAGGCATGACATGGTACGGGACAGCGTGGCAGCGGACCGGCGTGAATACCGAGTGCAAATACCTGCTGCTAGGACACGCCTTCGAGGACCTAGCAGCGCGCCGGGTCTCCCTCAAGTCGGACAGCCGCAACGAACGGTCGCGACGCGCGATTCTGCGCATCGGCGCTGTCGAGGAAGGCACACTGCGCAACCACCGCATCGCCCGCGACGGGGTGGACCGGCATACCGTCTATTACAGCGTGATCGATAGCGAGTGGCCTGCCGTGAAGAAGCGCCTGGAGGGGCTGATGCGGAGGTGAATGCCTTTGTGAGGCCTGAGGCTGGCGTTGCAGGCCGTTGCACAGCCCTCTTACGGGATTTCCTGGTGTCTGGCGTGGGCCTCAGTGAGGGTGGGCACTGGGAATGCGGGCATGATCTGGCGAAAGTCCGTTCTTGTTGCTGATCTGTGCATATCAATTGCTGTTGTTGTTAGTGAAAAGATAATCTACCAACCACAAGGCGGTTTGTTGTTAGTAGATGAACCTCAAAACAGGTTGCGCCCTTCCACGATATTGAGCAGATCGGTGAAACCCAAAATAGCAGGTCGACGACCTCTTGCCTTCCTAAACTCCTTCAGTATGCTGCAACCCTTGAGGACGCGCAGAATATGTCTCGCGGTCGGTTCGGGAATACCTGAGGTCTCTACAAAATCCGTTGTCTGAAATATTGGTCTCTTGAATATGTAGTCAAGCGTCCGACCACTGTACTGGGAATGAGTTTCCTCCACAATTTGGTCCTTGCGTTCGTCGTAGAGCTTTAGAAGATCGTGGATCTTGTGCTGATATGCGCGGGCCTGCTCTGTCAGTGCCTTAAGGAAGAACGCGCACCAGCCAGTCCAGTCATCATCGCGCGACACCGCTAGCAGACCATCGTAGTACTCATCACGATGACTCTCAAGATATTCGCTGATGTAAAAGCCCGGGGAAGATAAGAGTTCTTTTGTAAACATGAAAAGGGGAACGATCAACCGGCCCATCCGTCCGTTGCCGTCAAGAAAGGGATGGATGGCTTCGAATTCTGCGTGGACGATGGCGAGTTGTACAAGCGTATCCGGCGCCTTTTCGTGCACATACAACTCCAGGGCATCCATGGCGGAGTTCAACTCTTCAGTTGGACAAGGAATATACCGAGCCGTTTCAATCGTTGAGCCTGGCGGCCCAATCCAACAGGAGTCGGGCAGGCGACGATATTCGCCGGGCGCTTTGTTATATCCCCGTACGCCCTGCATAAGAATCTTATGTGAATTTCTGATTAGCCTCTGTGACAGCGGGATTTCCTTCAACATGTCGATTGCGGCATTGAGAGCTAGCCGATAATTCAGTACCTCGCGAATGTCGGCTTTTGCGGGCGTGCTCTCGTCCGACAGGTCTCCTTCCGCCTCGAATGTCAAGAGCTCGGTAAGGGTCGTCTGCGTCCCTTCTATGCGGCTGGAAAGGACAGCTTCTTGTGAGGCAAGGGGAGACAGAAGCACACTGGCATTGGGCAACCCCTTGAGCATCCCTTCGTATCTGGCTATCTCGGCGTGAGCCGGGCCGATAAGCGGCAGCAATCTCTGCAAGTCCAGACTTTGTGGTGGAAACTGTCCGGAGTGATATCGTACAGGTGTCATGGAAAGGGCATTTTCGGATTACTTACGCCTTCAATTCAACCTGACTCTACATCAAGAAGGACGACGGAGCAACGTAAAGCCGGCGTGTTCAGCCCCGACTCCGGAAAGCCTGCCCTATTACCTCCCCGACGATATGAACGCTAGCGCGCCTGTGCTAGAATTCCCTGTGCCGCGTCCGACATTTGTGCCCGCCCACACTGAGGAAAAGCGTGCAGCAGGTATTGACCGCTGAGCAGGGCCAAATCCTACAGAAAGAGCGTCAACTGCTGGGCGACCTGCAGGTATCCCTCGCCCGCCTCGACGCGCCCGACGCCGACCTGGGGCTGATCCGCAACGCGCTGGCCCAACTGGAAGAGCTTTTCCTGATGGTGGTGGTGGGTGAATTCAACGCCGGCAAGAGCGCCGTCATCAACGCGCTGCTGGGGCAAGAGTATCTGGCCGAAGGCGTCGTGCCCACCACCAGCGAACTGGTCCTGATCCGCCACATCGATGCCCCTGAGCAGCCGGGCGCTGACCAAGGCATGGCCGTGCGCCGCCTGCCCGTCCCCTGGCTGCAGGAGGTCAACCTGGTCGATACGCCCGGCACCAATGCCGTCATCCGCCAGCACCAGGAGTTGACCGAGCATTTCGTGCCCCGCAGCGACCTCGTCCTCTTTGTCACCAGCGCCGACCGGCCGTTCAGCGAATCGGAGCGCGCCTTCCTCCAACAGATCCGCGACTGGGGCAAGAAGATCGTGATCGTGGTCAACAAGATCGAGCTGCTGACCACCGAAGCGGAGCAACAGGAAGTGATCGAATTCGTGCGCCGCAACGCCCACGAGTTGCTCGGCGTTGCGCCTGCAATCTTCGCCGTCAGCGCACGCCTAGCCTTGGAAGCTAAGAAGGCAGGAGAGAACAGAGAGCAGAGAGTAGACTCGACACAATCCTCTCCCCCCTCCCTCTGGGAGCGCAGCCGGTTCGGCCCGCTGGAGCAGTACATTCTCGATTTTCTCGACGCCGGGGAGCGCGTGCGGCTGCAACTCTCGAACCCGGTCGGTATCGCGGCCGCGCTAATCGCCAACTACCAGGAGGTGATCAGACAGCGACAATCACTGCTCAAGGGCGACTTCCAGGCGCTGGACGCCATCGACCAGCAGCTGGCGGCCTACCAGAACGATATGCGGCGCGATTTCCGCTACCAGAGCGATCGCGTCGACAACGTCCTTTATGAAATGGCGGAGCGCGGCGACCGCTTCTTCGACGAAAATCTGCGCATTACCCGCGTCGTCGAGCTGGTCAACAGCGAACGCCTGCGTGGCGAGTTCGAGCGCCGCGTCCTGGCCGACAGCAGCCGGGCGGTCGAGCGTCATGTCGATGAGCTGATCGACTGGCTGATCGAGCGCGACTACCGACAGTGGCAGGCAGTGATGGAGTTCATCGAACGCCGCTCACTCCAGCACACCGACCAGATGATCGGCCAGGTACGGGGCGAATTCGACTTCAACCGCCAGAATCTGCTCAAGAGTATCGGCCGCAGCGCGCAGGAGGTGGTCGACTCCTATGACCGCGAGGCCGAGGCGCTCAAGCTTGCCAAGGACGTGCAGCGGGCTATCCTCCAGACGGCCGCGGTCGAGGCCGGCGCTATCGGCCTCGGCGCCATCCTCATCGTTATCCTGAATACGACCTTCCTCGACGTGACCGGAGTCCTCGGCGCCAGCGCCATCGCCGCGCTGGGCCTCTACGTGCTCCCCTACCGGCGGCAGAAGGTGAAGGCGCAGCTGCGCGCGCGCATCGGCGACCTGCGCCGGCGGCTCGACACCGCCATCACCCAGCAGTTCGAATCGGAACTGACAGCCAGTGTGCAGCGCATCCGCGAGGCCGTTGCGCCCTACACCCGCTTTGTGCGCGTGGAGCGGGAAAAGCTGGAGACGCTCGCGGCCGATCTGCAGCACGCCGAGAGCGAGTGGAAAGGGCTGCGGCGCAGTGTGGAGGAGCTGGCCGCGAGCCATACGCCCCTGCCGTCATGACACCCTCTATCTCCCTGCTTCCCCTGGAGGCCTCACTGCACGCCGACGCGCTGCAACGGGTATACGAGCTGTCTCCGGCCTACTGGGCAATGTATCATCTGGCCCAGGCGCCCGCCGGGCAGTCGGCGCGTGATCTGGAAGCAATCGAGGCCGAGCCGGGCCGCATGGGGCTGGGGATCGTGGCCGCGAATGAGGCGGGCAATCCTGAAGCCGGCGCACAACTGGTGGGCCTGATCGACTTCCGCCTGCACTGGCCGGACCCCGAAACAGCCTATATCGGCATTCTACTGGTGGCAGAGCCGTTCCAGCGGCAGCGCGTGGGCACCAATGCCTGGGCCCTGCTTGAGCCGTGGCTTGCTGCAGAGGGCGGTGTGCGCGAGGCCAAATTGGGCGTCGAGCAGTTCAACCCCGGCGCGCTCCGGTTTTTTCAATCTCTCGGCTTTAGCCTGACCGGCGAGGCGCAGCGCATCCGTTCAGGTAAACGCCTGGTGCGTCTGCTGGCGATGGAGAAGGAACTGGAAAGTAGTGACAAAATTGACTGTAATAGTGGGAGTGACAATGGAAACGAATGACGGGAGAATTGTGGAAGAAGTCTCGGCAAATGAAACGATCCTGCGCGTCGCCGGCAAGCTGCGCGCGCTGAGCAACAACGGCCTCCATTTTGCCGACAACCCTTACCAGATAGAGACGTTCGAGCAGATGCTGGCGTTGTCCGCCGAGCTGACGGCGCTGGTTGACGCGCGCCCGCTGGCGGAAATCCAACGCCATTTCTTTGATGATACCCGCTATGTTTCTCCATATGTGGTGGTGGATGCTGCCACCTTCGATGACGCCGGCCGCATTCTCCTGATCCAGAGGAAGGACAACGGGCGCTGGGCGCTGCCGGGCGGGTGGAGCGAAGTGAACGAGCTGCCGGGCGAGGGGGCGGTGCGCGAGGTGTGGGAAGAGACCGGCTGCCGGGTTGAACTGAGCGGTTATCTCGGTATTTTCGACAACAACTATCACGGCGGCGGCGGTCTGCATCATCTATACTGCCTGCTCTTCGCCGCCCGCCACGTCGAAGGAACGCCGATCGTCACCAGGGAGACGTTGGACGTGGGCTGGTTCACGCCGCAGAACCTGCCCTGGGACGCCCTGCATGCTGCCCACCCTACCCGAATCCGCTTCGCCTTCGAGTGGAAAGAAGATCCCTCTCTGCGACCCTTCTACGATCCGCCGCGCGGGCAGCCGCAGCCGACCTGGCAGCACGATAACCTCCGCGAGTGAGGCGGGAACTCACCTCTGTTCGTTGTTCGTAGACAGATCGTACACATATTGCCCAGCACAAAGATCAGACCGCTCCCCATGGCTTTCAACCTACGAAACCCGGGGATCGTCCCGTTTTCCAGTGTGAACACCCTACGAGTCGTCGGAAATCCACTCCATTTTGGCAGGATTACAGTATACCTCCTTCGCTTTCTCTAAGGCTGAGGCGATTTGGTAAGATATACTTTCCATTTATGGACAGAACTGACCAGGAGTGGTAAGATGACCCGGTCAGCGAACATCTGTTCATATTTTTGGGATCCTATAGCTCTTGACTGCGTGCCGTGTTTGGGCGCATGCCAATCAGAATTAGAAAACAGGAAACTGAAACCTTTTCGGAGGCTGCATGGCGCTTGACAAGTTGATCATACGGGGCGCACGCGAACACAATCTGCGCAGCGTGGATCTGGAAATCCCGCGCGATAAGCTGGTGGTGATTACGGGCCTGAGCGGCAGCGGCAAGAGCAGCCTGGCTTTCGATACCATCTACGCCGAAGGGCAACGCCGCTACGTCGAGTCTCTTTCCTCCTATGCGCGCCAGTTCCTCGGCTTGATGGAAAAGCCGGATGTGGATCAGATTGAAGGACTCAGCCCCGCGATTTCAATCGACCAGAAGGGCGCCGGGCGCAATCCCCGCTCAACCGTTGGCACCGTCACCGAAGTCTACGACTACCTGCGGCTTCTCTACGCGCGCGTGGGGCAGCCCCACTGCCCCGAGTGCGGCGATCCGATCACCCAGCAGACGCCTCAGCAGATCGTCAACTCAATTTTGGACATGGAGGAGGGCGCACGTCTGCTGATCCTGGCCCCGATCATCAAAGATCGGAAAGGCGAGCATAAAGGGGTCTTCGACGATCTGCAGTCTCAGGGTTATGTGCGTGTACGCGTAAACGGCGAACTGTTCGAGGTCGGCGAGGCGCCGGAGTTGGACCGCTACAAGATGCACACCATCGAAGCCGTGATCGACCGCATCATCGTGCGGGCAGAGCGGTCCGACCCGGACGACCCCGGAAGCGTGCTGCCGGGCACCGACCGCACGCGGCTCACCGACTCGGTGGAGACGGCGCTCAAGTTGGGTGAGGGCTCAGTGATCGTTTCCGAAGTGAAGCGCGTACCGGTCGATGGCAACGGCAGCCTGCGCGAGGTCGCGACCGACCGGGTCTTCAGCGAGCACTTCGCCTGTATGCGCTGCGGTCTCAGTTTTACCGAGATCGAGCCGCGAACGTTTAGCTTTAACAGCCCGCACGGGGCCTGTCCATCGTGCGACGGGCTGGGCGTACAAAAAGAGTTTGACCCCGACCTGATTCTTGACGGTGAGCTCAGTATCGCCGAAGGGGCCGTGAGGCCCTGGCAAGGCTCGAGCTCCGGCAACGGTGACGAGGGCTACTACAAGCAACTGCTGCGCTCGGTCTGCAACCAGTTTTCGATTCCCCGCACCGCGCCGGTGAAGGAGCTGAGCAGCAAACAGCGGGACATCATCCTGTACGGACCGCCGGGACGGGAAAAGGTACAGGTGCACTACCGCAACGCCCGCGGCTATGAGCGCAATTACGAGACACAGTATGTAGGTGTACTCCCCAACTTGCAGCGGCGCTTCCGGGAGACCGACAGCGACTGGATCCGCAGCAAGCTGGAAGAGTACATGGGCATTAACCCCTGTCCGGAATGTGAGGGGCGGCGCCTGCGGCCGATGGCGCTGGCGGTTACGATTGCGGGCAAGAGCATCTATGACATAACGTCGATGTCGGTCAACGATTCCCTGATTTGGGTGCGGTCGGCCGCGGGGCGCAACGGCGCCGGGCCGCTCTTCTCACCGCGCCAGCTTGCCATTGGCGGCCAGGTATTGAAAGAGATCGAGGCGCGGTTGGAGTTCATGGTGAACGTGGGACTGGACTATCTGACACTTAACCGCACTGCCGTTACGCTGTCGGGGGGCGAGTCGCAGCGGATCCGGCTGGCTACGCAGATCGGCAGCCAGCTGATGGGTGTTCTTTACATTTTGGATGAGCCGAGTATCGGCCTGCATCAACGGGATAATGTACGGCTGATCAACACGTTGAAGGGTATGCGGGACCTGGGCAACACCGTGCTGGTGGTCGAGCACGACGAGGAAACGATTCGCGCGGCCGACTGGGTCGTGGATATGGGGCCGGGCGCCGGTGAACACGGCGGCGAAGTGGTCGTTTCAGCCGTGAAGGATGAGTTCGTCGGCCACCAGGAGAGTTTGACTGCTCAATTTATTCGCGGCGAACGGAGCATTGAAATACCTATCGATCGTCGTGAAGGGAATGGGGAGTATCTGCATGTACGCGGCGCCACCGAGAACAACCTCAAAAAAGTGGACGTACGCTTCCCGTTGGGGCGACTGATCGCGGTGACCGGGGTGAGCGGCAGCGGCAAGTCCAGCCTGGTTGTGGAGGTGCTTTACAAACGGCTGGCGCAGAGCTTCTACCGGGCTAAGGCCCGTCCTGGCAGATGTGACAGAATCGAAGGCATAGAACACCTGGATAAGGTGATCGAGATCGACCAGAGCCCGATCGGCCGGACGCCGCGCAGCAACCCGGCCACCTATGTGGGTCTGTTCACACCAATGCGCGAGCTGTTCGCCAGCATCCCCGAGGCAAAAGCCCGCGGATACAAGGCGGGGCGCTTCAGTTTCAATGTAAAGGGCGGCCGCTGCGAGGCCTGCCACGGCGACGGCATCATCAGGATCGAGATGCAGTTTCTGCCCGACGTCTACGTCTCCTGTGAGGAGTGTCACGGTGACCGCTACAACCGCGAAACGCTTGAAATCCGCTTCCGCGGCAAATCGATCTCCGATGTCTTGAATATGACGGTCGAAGAGGCTCTGGACTTCTTCCAGAACATCCCCCGCATTCGCTCCCGCTTGCAAACGCTGATGGCCGTCGGGCTGGGTTACATCCGCCTGGGACAGCCGGCGACCACGCTATCCGGCGGCGAAGCCCAGCGAATCAAACTGAGTAAAGAGCTGAGCCGGCGCGACACCGGCAACACCTTCTACATCCTCGATGAGCCGACGACCGGGCTCCATTTCGAGGATGTGCGCAAGCTGCTCGGTGTCCTGCACGAACTGGCGGACCGGGGCAATACCGTACTGGTCATCGAGCACAATCTGGACGTGATCAAGAACTGCGACTGGGTGATCGATATGGGGCCGGAAGGCGGTGGCAAGGGAGGCTATGTGGTGGCTGAAGGCACCCCGGAGCAGGTTGCGGCAGTCGAGAAGAGTTACACCGGTCAGTTTTTGCAGGGCTGCCTAAGGGAGGTGGTCGGTGCCTGAAGGCCGCAGGCCAGTCCCACCGCTGGTTGCAGCCGCTGGCCTATCGGAGAAAGGAGCTAGACGCATGTGGGCAGTTTACCGTCTGTTCCTACTCGCATCTGTCTGTTCGGCATTTGTCCTGGCCGGCTGCGTACCTATCCAGCCCGAGTCACCGCCCGCCAACGGACAGTCGCCGGCTTCGTCAGGGCAAGGTGAGTCACAGGCCACTGGGGAGCCGACTGCTACCGATATTCCGGATCCGACGGCCACCGCCGCGCCTGGACCACCTCCGCCGCCGGGCTTCGCTACACAGCAACTGTCTACCTCCACCGAATGGCAGTTATATGTCGATGAGACGCGCGGGCTTTCTATTTCCTATCCCCCAGGATGGATCTTTGTCGATCCGACGAAGAAAGAGCTGACGGACTTCATGGAGGAGTTGGGCGAAAAGGCCGACAGCGACGAGATCAGGGAGCTGTTGGCAACCTCCGCTCAGGCGGTACGGCAGAATGATCTATTCGTCGGTCTGGGTTTCCAATTCATTACCGACAGTTCCCGCGACACCAGGTTTGTCAACAATATTAACGCCATCTACTTCCACACCGAAGGACTGTTCCTGCAACTGATTGCCCAAATGATCGCTGCGCAGTTGGACAGCTTGGACGGATTCGTGGTGGATAGCGCCGAAGTGGTCGCCGGTCTGCGGCCTGAAGGCGCAGAGGTGGCATCAGTCCGTTACCGTTCAGAAGGCGCCCTTTTCGATCAGCCGGACATGGAAATTATTGGCTGGCAGGTGGGCGTTCTTTCACCAGAAGCAGAGAGAATCGTCGTCCTTACCTTTAGTATCCGCAGCGAAGACTTCGCGGAGTTGGAGCCGTTGTTGACTGGGATTGTGCAACGCGTCCAGTGGCTCGAGTGAAATGTGGTCCGGTGAATTCTCTGTTCACCAGTCACAACTCACGGATTATCGAGGTCAGGTAGCACGTATGCGGGGAGTGTTATACTTGGTGCCATTATGTCTCCTCTGCCTGGGTTGGTTCGGTCGAACGGCCCCAGAACCGTTGCTGCTCTTTGACTCAAACGCCGCCCGTCGCGGGGTCCCGGTAGCCAGCCATCGCGGGCCCGGAACCTTCGGCGAGTTGGCTGCCGCGTCCAGCGACTTCGCCCTTTCCTTGCACTTCCCCTCATCTCAGTCCCCCTCCCCTAGACCCACACCGGCGCCAGACGAACAAGATACAGAAACCGCCCCGCAGGCGGATCCGGAACCCGTCAACGTCTCGACTGACTGGCACGCGTTCGAAGATGTAGCACATGGTCTTACGATCTATTGCCCTCCGGAATGGCTCTTCTTCGACGGTGCGCAGACAGAAGCTCTGCGGCAGGAAATGGCAGCGTTGGGCAGAGCGGAAATCGTGAAACTGCTGATTGAACTGCAGTCGACTGTGCAGTCGAGTTCCTTCATCGGTGCTGGTTTCGCCTTCCCGTCAGATCCTCCGGATCTGCTGCATGCCAATAGCGTCATAGTGGAGATATTCCCCGCAAGAGGCCTTTCATTGTACGAGTTCGGGCAAGGCGCTGCTGCCGCATTGGACAGGAGAATCGGGATCGACGTGGACAGCTTCGATCTGGTTACCAGGTTGCGCCCCCACAGGGAAGAGGCCGTTTCGGTCCGGTTCCGAGGCGCTGTGCCTGTCCCGACTACATCCCAATCAATAGTGACCGGTACCCGAACGGCCGGCTGGCAGGTTGTTCTGCTCTCGCCGGATGCCGAGCATCTGCTTGTTCTGACCTTTTCCATCATTGGCGAGATGTTTGAGGAGTTGGAGCCGCTGCTGGCTGAGATAGTGCGGCGCGTGCAGTGGGCAGACGACGACCGAGGGGAAGAACCTGGGATCGGTCCAGTGACAATTTCCAATCGGACGATGTATGTCTATAACGAGCCCGCCCCCTTCAGCCCAATTGTTGGCAAGATTGAAGCGGGTAGGCAGTTCTCGATTTTGGAGCGGGATTTTACGGGAAACTGGTGGCGGATCAGCTATGGCGGGCAACCCGGCTGGGTCTCCGATCCTCTTGCGGCCGCCAATATCCCCGACGCACCCGTTTCGGTCCCGGTGGCGATGATAGACCGGCGCGTCAATGTGCGCAGCGGCCCTGGCGCCAGTAACCCCGTAATCGGCGTGGCGGTGGCCGGCCAGCAGTATCTGATTACGGGCAGAAACCAGGCGGGCGACTGGTGGCAGATCGACAAAAATGGCCAGACCGGATGGGTTTTCGGCGAGTTGGTTACACCTGTTGCCGTGGGCGGCGTGCAGGTGGCCGTCGTCAGAATCCTGGCCCCTTCCTTAATGCCGGTGACTGAGGCGGCGATGACGTTCAACCGGCCAGCGAACCTGCGCGCAGGACCGGACAACAGCTACCCCATCGTCGGCGAAGTCGTGCCTGGACGCCAATATCAGATTACCGGCAGAAATATGGCCGGTGACTGGTGGCGGATCGACGATGACGGCCGTCCCGGATGGTTATATGACGACCTGGATGAGCTGGTCAAAGCAGGAAGCGTCCAGGTTGTGGTCAGGTTTCCTCTCCCTCCTCTGCTGCCCGCCACGCAGGCAGTGTTGACTTTCAGCCGCCGCATGAACGTCTATGGCGGTCCTGGCGGTCGCTTCCCTGTCATCGACACGACCGAACCTGGCTATCAGTATCCGATCACCGGCAGAAATGTCGTGGGAAACTGGTGGCAGATCGACTATCACGGCCAGCCCGGATGGGTCTTCGGGCAGTTCGTGGACACGGTCGAGCAGACGGAAGTTGTCAGGTAGGCAGCCACTCCATCTCTGAACTGAGCTGACCGCCGTCCACTGACCTCTCTGCAGGGAGTACGTAGGCAATGTCCCCTAATCGCTGTCTTGTCCTGACTGTACTGGCCTGCCTCTCTCTTGTTCTGGCCGGGTACGGGTCCGACGCCACTCACCGACCGGACTCGGCCGCCGCCTCGGAAGACGGAGTTCCTGGCGGGTTGGCTGTCGTCTCGAATGGCCGCTCGGCGATCACAGCCAGAGCCGGGGTCGTGCAGCAAGCCTCCGAAACACCGCCGGATCCACGGCCCGCGGTCCCGATGCTGTCAATATACAATCCGCTGGTGATTCCAACCGGAGATACACCGGTGGCTTCAGGGGGTCCGTACCAGGACTGGCCTGTGGTCGAGGATTCGCTGCGCGGCCTGAGGATCTTCCATCCGCGAGGATGGCTCTACGCGTCCTCCAAAGAGGAGTTGACCTCCCTGCAGTCGCAGATGGGTGATCCGGCCTTCGAATCTGTGCTCACTCAGCAGGCTGCGCACATCGACGCCCTGACCCCGGCAGGTTCAGAGAATCAATTCGTTGGCTACGGCTTTCAGTACTCGCCGGACACTGCGCCGGCCTACATCAACCGCTTTGCCATTCGCGCGGAACCGGCTGCAGGACGAACGCTTGAGCAGTACGCCCTGCAACTGGCCGCCCGCCTGGAAGAGTCTGAAGTCGAGACATTAGAGAGCGTTGAAGCTGGGCCCGGTCTGCGGCCATGGGGCGAGAAGACTGCATCGATTCGGTACCGCAGCGGTGCCGCCGTCGTTGAAGAAGGCAAGGTTGTCAAGCGGCCGGGCGCGGAAGTGGTCGGCTGGCAGGTGGTTTTGCTCTCCCCCGAAGGCGGCACCTTTCTACTGGTTACTTTCGATATTTGGGGGGAAGAGTTCGAAGGCTGGCTGGAGCCGTTTCTGCGCGACATCGTGCGGAGGGTCCAGTGGCTGGACCCTCCCGGTCACGAACCGCTGGTCGATCCTACGGTGACGATTAAGCGTTCCATGAATCTGCGAGAGGGTCCGGGAACTGACTACACCATCGTCGGCACGGTTTCGGACGGGGATCAGTATTCTGCTGTCAGCACGAACGCAGCCGGCGACTGGTGGCAGATCGAATACCAGGGCCGTTTGGCGTGGGTTTACGGCAGTTATGTGACGCCGTCCGCCGGTGCGGAAAGAGCGCTGCAGACGGATCCGGTGGGCTGGCTGACGTATGACGATGTCGCCCGCGGTCTGTCGCTTTCCTATCCATCGGAATGGCACTATTTCGATCCGGCGCGTCCCTCGCAGGTCGATTTGGCACTTTTTTCCGCGGCCTACAAGCCCGGAGCCGGACAGCTCGACGCTGCCGAGATGGGTGCGCTGGTGTCGGCGATGAGCGTGCGACGAGACGACGCCGTGATCGGGTTGGGCCTGCAGTCAGGGCCGGCGGACCAGGCGTCGAGCAACTTCATGCTGGTCTTCTCTGTTGCGGCTGAAGAGACGACGCTGGAACGCTATGCGCAGGCGGCCGTCGATCACACATACAGCATCGAGCCCGCCAGCGTGGAACTGGTGCAGGGTCTCAGGCCGTGGAACGAAGAGGTCGTATCGATCCGCTACCGGGAGCACGCGCCCGCGAGTGAAGTTTGGCAGGTCGCACTGCTGTCCCCGGACGGGGAGAGGCTTCTCGTCCTTGCATTCAGCGTTCACATTGACGAGTTCGCAGCGATGGAGCCGGAGCTTCGCGAAATGGTGCAACGCGTGCGCTGGGACGGCAGCGAGTCCCATCCTTCAACCCGGCCTGCAGTCCCAATGATGCCGGTCCACAATCCCCTGGTTATACCGGTTGGAGATACACCGGCGGCATCCGGCGGACCGTTTCAGGACTGGCCCGCAGTTGAGGACACGGCAAGCCGCCTCCGGATATTCCACCCGCAAGGGTGGCTCTACGCCTCCTCCAGGGAGGAGCTGTCCTCCCTCCTGCCGCAGATGGGCGACCCAGCCGCGGCCGAGGCTGTGCTCGCACGGCAAGCTGCCTATTTCGACTTCCTGGCCCGGACAGATCAGGAGGGCCGGCTTGTTGGATATGGCTTTCAGTACGCGCCGGACACGCCCTCGACCAACATCAATCGCTTTACCATTCGCGCGGTACCGGCTGGCGGGCGAACAGTGGAGCAGCATGCCCTGCAATTGGCCGCCCGCGTGGAAGAGTCTGAGGCCGAGAGGCTGGAAAGTATCGAGGTTGGGCCCGGTCTTCGGCCCTGGGGCGAGGACACCGCATCGCTCCGGTACCGCAGCGGCGGCGCCGTCGTCGAAGAAGGCAAGGTCATCATCCGGCCGGGCATGGAAGTGGTCGGCTGGCAAGTGGTTCTGCTTTCGCCGGACGGTGGGACCTTGCTTCTGTTCACCTTTGATATATGGGGCGAGCAGTTTGACGGCCGGCTGGAGTCGATTCTGCGCGACGTCGTACGGCGAGTTCAGTGGCAGGATCGTCCCGCTTTCGAACCTCTGGCCAGTCCCACAGTGACGATCACGCGCACAATGTACTTGCGCGGGGGACCGGGCACCGACCATGCCATCATTAGCACGGTCGCGGAAGGGGAGCAGTACGCTGCGATCAGCACGAATTCAGCCGGCGACTGGTGGCAGATTGAATACGAGGGGCGGCTGGCTTGGGTCTACGGTGGGTATGTAAAGCCGTCCGCGGATGCGGAGAGTGCATTGCAGGCGGACCCGTCGGGCTGGCTGACTTACGACGATGTTGCCCGCGGCCTGTCGCTGTCCTTTCCATCGGGATGGCACTATTTCGACCCGGCGCGCCCTGCGCAGGTCGATCTGCCGCTCTTTTCGTCCGCGGTCAAGAGCCGGGAAGGCGAGCGGATCGGCGTTGCGGAAATGGGCGAACTGGTGTCTGCGGTGAGTGTGCGCCGCGATGACGCCGTCATCGGGTTGGGCCTTCAGTCAGGGCCTGCGGACAGCGCGTCAAGCAACTTCATGCTGGTTTTCTCCGTTGCGGCTGAGGGGACAACGCTGGAACGATACGCGCAGATGGCCGCCGAGCACAACTACAGCATCGAGCCTGCCAGCGTTGAGTTGGTGCAGGGCCTCAGGCCGTTTGACGAAGAGGTCGTATCGATCCGCTATCGTGAGCACGCGACTGCGAGTGAAGTATGGCAGGTCGTTCTGTTGTCCCCGGACGGAGAGAGGTTTCTTCTCCTTACCTTCAGCGTTCACAGAGACGAGTTCGCAGCGCTGCAACCGGTGCTGAACGAAATCGTCCGTCGTACGCGTTGGGCTGAACAGCCTTCGGGCGGAGTGGGCCTGGTACAATCCGCCCCACCCTACCTACGCCACCGGTGGTGACTGTCCGGCCGTTACCATCATTTCGGTTTGAAGCAGCTGTTGGCGGTTCTACGCTAGCGTAGGGACCAATGAAAAGCCGCCCCTCCATCGCCACGCCAACCTGGGAGCGCGCGCGGGGCGGCAATTGAATAGCGGTGAATCCGCTTAGCCTCAAACAGGCCGCATACATGAGCACCCCGGGTAGGATTCGAACCCACGACCCTCTGATCCGAAGTCAGATGCTCTGATCCACTGAGCTACCGGGGCAAACCAGCACCCCAAAGTATAGCACGTTCGGTCCCTTATCTTCAAAGAAGGGACTAAGTCGGGCATCCCAGATTTGGGGTGGGGATAGTCTGGCGGGAATTCATGGCTGCGGTGGCTGAAGTTGACAAACGTCTCTTGGCGAGACGCAGTGCAGGCGCCAGGCCTGGCCTTACGGTGGAGTCCGTCAGTTGGGCGTGCGAGAGCAGGCACAAGGCCAGCCCCTACGGGGAATACGTAGGGCTGGCGGGACGTGGTCTGGCGAAACTCTTTCGGCTGGGCACCTGTTACGATAGAGACACCAGGTCGGCGAGGCGTGTTGTAGGAGAGGGGGCGTTGCGGGGGCGGAGCCCCCGCACAAGGGAGGGCCG
>JAPOVP010000117.1 GCA_026708085.1 Caldilineaceae bacterium | reverse complement strand
CTGGGCGCCGGTGCGCAGAATCCAGTGAACTGCCTCAACGAAACGGCGACACTCCTCCTCTTGCCCTGCGTAGGCACGAGGGTGTCCTTGCAAAAATGCATAGAGTTTCTGCTACTGATAGTCGGCAATTTTAGTTGTAGACATCCTATCATTGTCGCCAATGTGACAGAATTAATCGAGTGTCAACGCCACCTAATGTGCGTTCAATATGGAGACCAGCTTTTTCCGTATTGCGTAACGCGGGCGAAAAGTCCTGGTATCAAGAGGGATCCACATACGCCGCGTTTCATATTCAGGAGACAGTATGAGCAGATCAGCGCAAGATGAGATTCCGTTCGACCTGTTCGCGAGTTTCGAACGTGTTGCGGAGGGCAACCCGGTATTTTTCTGTGAGCCGCCGGAGTGGGCTGCGGCCGCGCACGCGATTGTTGTGGGTGAGACGGTCCACTACCTGTGGGGCAGGCGCAGGAAGGACAACTTCTGGGTGTTGATGCACAGCACGGCGCCGGCGAGCGACCCTGCGGTCGTCACCCACGACCCGAGAAACCCCGTCCTGGTGCCCTCGGAGGCCGGGTTCGACGATTTCACCACAGAGTACCCTTTCCCCTTCCTGAACCCGGCTGACGACAGGTTCTATGTCTACTACCTTGGCCGGCGGCTCAAGCCCCCCAAGCAGACGGGGCTATTGGTGGGCGACGGGGATTTCGGCGCATGGACGCGCGTGCGCCCGACGCCGGTGATCGCGGCGGTTACGGCGTACGAGAGCGCGGGCTCGTCGCACCCTTCCATGGCAGTTGACGGCGACACGATCCACATCATCTACACGGGCGAGTCGGAGGGGCCGCCGGTTATCTGCCACGCGACCGCGCCGACCAGCGACCCTGCGGCCGTCACCAAGGACGCGGCCAATCCGATATTCATCGGCAGCGGGCTGGCGTGGGACAGCGGCGGCGTGCGCGAGGCGGAGATCTTCAAAGGGCCGCGCTACTTCCATATTCTGTACGGCGGGCGGGCGGACGAAAGCGAGGTGTGGCAGATCGGGCATGTGCGCACGCGGGACTTCCGCAGCTTTGAGGCGAACCCGCACAACCCGATCTTCACGCCTGCCGCAGTGCGCGGGGCATGGGACTGCGACGGTATTCTGACGCCGCAGCTCTTTGAGGCCGGGGACGCTTACTACATGCTCTATGCGGGGCGGAAGGGCAGAGAGTGGCAGAGCGGCCTTGCCAGAGCAGACAGACCGGGTAGATAGCGAGTCGGAACTGGATTCAGGAACTGCGCCTAACACGGCGCCGTCCATCGTTTCTGGAAATGAAAATGCAGAGCATAGGCGCTCTGCATCGCGTGCGCCTATGCGGTTATAGGCGCAATATTCACTCTTCTCAATGAGCCCCCTGGGACTCGAACCCAGAACCCACGGCTTAAAAGGCCGTTGCTCTACCAATTGAGCTAGGGACCCGCGACAACGGCCCTCAATTTTAGCCTACGGGGTAGATGAGGGCAAACTTTGACCCCAGGAAAACAGAGCGGCTGCAGATTCAACAGCCACGGTCCAGGCTAGAGGATCGGCGGCTCGTCAGTGTAGTATTCGTCGCGCAGAGAATCGGCCTGGACGATCCAACTGACGAAGTCGAGTTCTTCGCCTGCGAGGTGGGCGGGGATGATGCGCGCCAGCTCGTCGGGCGTGCGCTCGGTCAGCTGGCGGTATGTGAAGATGCCGGCGGCGTAGAGCGCATCTTCGAACACCTGATCGACGCCGGCGATGCGGGTCAGGTCTTCAGGCAGCGGCCCATCGTAGACCGCGCCGATGCGGTGGTTGGCCTGGGCCAGCTCGCGGGCCTGCTCGGTCCAGGCGCTGGTGTCGCTGCCCGGCAGAGCCCTGGTGATCTGTTGGAGCGATTCGGCGTCGGCGCGGGAGAGCTGGTCCCAGGTAAAGATGCCGACCTGGTAGAGGCGCCGCTCGTAGAGGCCGCCGATGCCGTAGACGGCGGTGAGGTTGTCCGGCCGGTTCGAAAGGTCCTGTGCAACGGGTGGCCCTGGCTGGGCGTCTCTGTGGTCGCGGCGGCCCGTCTGCGCGGTCGCGGCGACTGCCGGCCCCGGCGGCGCGCCAAAGGTTTGCGCGGCCGGCCCTTCTGGCAGCGGCTGCGTACCTCTCGCGGCGGGTGACATCGCGGACAGATCGATCTGGCGGCGGCGTCCCCGATACCAGACCCATTCGACCAGGGTCGAGCTTACCCAACCGAAGAGCAGGCCGACCAGAATATAACCGAGCAGGCTTGTCAGATCCATACATTCCCCCGTGCGCCTCGAAGAAGAGAGACACAGTAGAAAATCAGTGTATCCCGCGCCCAAATGGTTGTCAAAGCGCTCTTCTGACGGCGTTCCTGCGCTGCCGCGCGGCCTCGAAGAGAATGACGGCGCCGGCGCCGGCAACGTTGAGCGATTCGGTGGCGGCGGCCATGGGAACCGCCACGGTATCCGCTCTTTCCCTCATCTGTGAACTCGCACCGTGCGCCTCGCTGCCGAGCACCAGCGCCGACGGTTCGCTCCAGTCGACTTCGTCGTAGAGGGTGCTGGCCTGTGCGCTCGCCAGATAGAGGGGCTGGCCGGCGGGCAGGGCGGCCCAGACCGCTTCCCAGGTTTCCAGGACGCGAATTGGGACGCGGAAGTGCGCGCCCATGGCCGCGCGCAGGACTTTGCCGTTGAACGGGTCGACGCAGCCGGGCGCGAACAGGACCTGGTCGGCGCCGGCGGCGGCGGCCGTGCGCAGGAGGGTGCCGGCGTTGCCGGGATCCTGCACGCCGTCCAGGATGAGAGTGAGCGCGGCGGCGGAAGGCAGGGGCAACTCCGGTATGGGAATCACGGCCGCGATGCTCTGCGGCGATACGGTCTCGCTGATCTTGTCGAGAATGGCGGGGGGTACCAAGTAGAGGGGGCAGGCCCGCTGGAGCCGCGCCGCAAGGTCCGGCTGCGCGTCTGCGGCAGGGGCGGTGATGAAACAGGTGTGGAAGGCTGCGCCGATGGTCAGGGCGTCCTGCACGAGGCGCGTCCCTTCCAGCAGACAGAGGCCGTGGGCCTGGCGGTGGCGGCGGCGGTGCAGCCTGGCCGCCAGTTTGATCTGGGGATTGCTGGCGCTGGTGATCTCTTTCATCGGCAATCTGGACGCAGGCTCTCCGACGAGAGTCAGGGCGCCGACACGGGGGACCGGGGCGCATCGGATGCCGGCGCCGGACAGATGGGACAAAAAAGCAGAGACGAATGTCTCTGCAATCTGCACTCTGCGTTGTGGGACGGCCGGGCGGCCGCTGCGGTAATGCGTTCAATCGGTGAAAGGCAGCGAATTGATCAGTTCACGTGGCTTTTGGCCAGTTCAGCCAGGGCGCTGAAACCTTCTGCATCGTTTGCGGCGATATCGGCCAGTACTTTGCGGTCGACCTGTACGTCGGCCTTCTTGAGCCCGTAGATCAGGTGGCTGTAGTTGATGCCATTGATCCGGGCCGCGGCGTTGATACGCGTAATCCACAGCCGGCGGAAATCACGTTTGCGGGTGCGGCGGTCGCGATAGGCAAAGGCAAGCGATCTGATCATCGCCTCATTGGCGCGCTTGAAGAGCTTGGACCGGCTGCCGAACTGCCCCTTGGTGAACTTGAGTACTTTTTTATGGCGCCTGTGCGCATAAACCTTTGGTCTGGAACGTGCCATTGGTTGAATCCTTGTATCTGACGGTTGCGATGCCCGGGAGTGGGGCTTCGCTGGATCTGTACCGCCCGCATGAATGCGCAGACGATGAAAACTGTGTTCGGGCCGGATGCGACAACGTTTTGCGTTCTGTCAGGTTCCCGCGCCCGGTCGAGACGGGCCTAGGAGACCAACTTTTTGGTCGCTCTGGCCTGGCCTTTGTTCGGGCTTGTAATCTTGTGGCGGTAGTCGCTGACCTTGCGCTTTTTGCGGCGCAGGTGGTTGCCACCCTGTTTGCGGCGCAGCAGCTTGCCGTTCTTCGTCACACGGAAGCGCTTTTGCGCGCCCTTATGGGTCTTCATCTTTGGCATAGGTCTTCTCGGCTGTTCCCGCGCCCCTTACAAACCCAGGGACACATTGAGACTACATAACGGGATGCAATTACTAAGCGAAAACTGCGCCCCCTTAGGTCGGGGGCGCATTGAACAAGATAACTCCCCTCCGCACAAGCGCAGCAGAGGGCGTCGTGCAAGCTTAAATGTTAGCACAGCCGGCCGCCAGGCCCAAAATCTGGCGGTCGGCAGCAAAAAGGCGGCTGTAAGATTCGTGCTAGGAGGCTGGGGCGAGAAGCATCACCATGCTGCGGCCTTCAAAACCCGGATGGGATTCGACGACAGCTTCTTCCTCCAACTCTTCCGTCACCCGTTTCATCAAGTCAAGGGCAATGTCGCGGTGGACGATCTCGCGGCCGCGGAAGCGGATGCGTACCCGCACTTTGGCGCCATCCTTCAGGAACTTTCTCGTTTTGTTGAGAACGACCTGAATATCATGTTCGCCCGTCTTAGGCCGCAAGCGCACTTCCTTGATCTCGATCTGCTTCTGGGCCTTGCGTGACTCCCGCTCCCGTTTCTGTCTCTCGTAGAGGTACTTGCCATAGTCCATAAACCGGCATACCGGCGGATTGGCATTGGGCGCAACCTCTACCAGATCCAGATCTCTCTCCTCGGCGGCCTGCAGTGCGGCCTGCACATCCATGATGCCGAGTTGCGTGCCAACTTCATCGATGACCCGCACCTCGCGCGTACGAATCCGGTGGTTGATTCGTGTTGTGTTTCTGCTAATTCCTGATCTCCTTTGGGCGTTATGCCCTTAACACCACAGATGTAGAGACGCTCTGCCCTTGTGAGTAGATAAATCCTTGCGCCCGAATGTTAAGGTGGTAGCGCATTGAAACACCTATTTCAAAATGGGGATGCTGTCAAAAAACATCTGTGGAAAATGATCGACTGTAAAATCCGTGAGAGTATAACATTACAAAAGTGCTACGTCAAACCTGAAAAAAGCACCTGCACGTTGCCCCAATAGGTGGCCAACTGCTGTCTGAAGCAGGTTGTTCAGAACCTGTAGATGTCCAAGTTGGGAGACGACAGGTCGTTGCCCGGAACAAAGTGTTCGTGTTTGGCCGCCGCCGGGTTAACAGGCTGCCTGACCATGACCATTACGTGCATCACCGCTCGTATGCGACGCCAGCGAACAGCAGGGCCACCCGGTCGAGCGCCCCTGCTGTCTTGGATAATCACCGCGCCCAGAGGGCACGCAGCGAAAGTCTATTCATACCAGCCGGAGCCAATGAGCAGTCCATCGTGGCGCACGGTCCAGGAGTGCTTGGTCTCCTCCTCGCCGGTGGCAGGATTGACGAAGACGTAGTGTACCCACAACCCCTCTTCCGTGGCTTGCAGCATGTCGGTGCCGAAATGATAGCCGGTGGAGTCCAGGCCCAGATCTTCCTTCAGGTCCATACCCAGTAGATCCGGGTTGGCGTGGGCGATTAACAGATCATTCTCGTCGAAGATGTAGACATACCACGCCCCGTCCACGCTTGCCGACGTATTGTAATAGGCGACCGCCTCTTCGCGGCCATACGCCTTGTAGTACCGGAGCGCACGATCGACGACGGCGACGGTATATTCGGCCGGTTGCGCCTTGGTCACTGCCGTAGCCAGAGTAGGCAGGACCTGATACCAGCCGGAGCCGAACAGCAGCCCATCATGCCTGACCACCCAGGAATGCTTGAGCTCCTGGTTGCCGGTGACGGGGTTGAGGAAGACATAGTCTACCCACAGTCCTTCTTCGGTCGCGCTGAGCATCAGGTCGCCAAAGCGATAGCCGGTGACATCAACGGCCAGGTCACCCTTCGCATCTTCTCCTAACAGGTCAGGGATGGGGGAGGCGATCACATGGTCGTTCTCATCCAGGATGAAGACAAACCATTCGCCGTCCACGCTTTCCGGGGAGTTGTAGTATTCGATCGTCGCCTCCCGCCCCTCGGTCTCATATCGTTGCAGGGCCTGCTCTACCATGGCCACGGTGTAGCCCGCACGGTCCGCTTTGGTGACGCCTACTTTCAGACCGGGCAGAACCTGGTACCAGCCGGAGCCGAAGAGCAGTCCATCCCGCCTGACCACCCAGGAATGCTTGAACTCCTGGTTGCCGGTGGAAAGGTTCTGGAAGAGATAGTCCACCCACAGTCCTTCCTCGGTCGCGCTGAGCATCAGGTCGCCGAAGCGGTAACCGGTGACATCGACGCCCAGGTCTCCCTTCAGGTCCATGCCAATGAGATCCGGATTGGCGTGGGCGATCAACTTATCGTCCTCATCGAAGATGAAGACATAATATTCGCCGTCCGTGCTCTCCGGTGTGTTGTAGTATTCGACCGTCGCTCCCCGGCCCTCGGTCTCATATCGTTGCAAGGCCTGCTCTACCATGGCCACGGTGTAGGCCACAGGGTGCGCTTTGGGAGAGCCCAGATTCACACCGGGTAGGACTTGGTACCAGCCGGAACCGAAGAGCAGTCCATCCCGCCTGACTACCCAGGAGTGCTTGAACTCCTGGTTGCCGGTGGCAAGGTTTTGGAAAAGATAGTCCACCCACACTCCCTCTTCGGTCGCGGTGAGCATCAGGTCGCCGAAGCGATAGCCGGTGACATCGACGCCCAGGTCGCCCTTCAGGTCCATGCCAATCAGGTCCGGATTGGCGTGGGCGATCAACTTATCGTCCTCATCGAAGATGAAGACATAGTACTCGCCGTCCGCGCTCTCCGGTGTGTTGTAGTACGCAACCGTCGCCTCCCGGCCCTGGGCTTCATAACGTTGCAGAGCCTGCTCTACCATGGCCACGGTGTAGGCCACGGGATGCGCTTTGGTGGCGCCCAATTGCAAGCCGGGCAGAACTTGGTACCAGCCGGAGCCGAAGATAAGGCCGTCGTGACGGACGACCCAGGTATGTTTGTATTCATGGTTGCCTGTGGCGATATTGAGGAAGAAGTAGTCGACCCAGAGGCCTTCCTCGTCGACACTGTGCAGGAGTTCACCGTAATGGTATCCGGTGATGTCGACGCCGAGCTCGCCAATTTCATCGCCTATGGAATACTGTCCGCGCAGCTCCTCTCTGGGGTGGCCGATGAGGATGTCGTTTTCGTCGATGAGGAAGACATACCATTCGCCGTCAAGGTTTGCGGGCGAGTTGATGTATTCGAGGGTGGCTTCGCGTCCCTCGGTCTTGTAGCGTTGGATGGCCTGTTCAACAAGATGGACGGAGTAGCCTGGACGATCGGCCTTGGTGGGGGCGCTGCGGGAGAGGTCGGGCAGAATCTGATACCAGCCGGAAGCGAAGATCAGCCCGTCGTGGCGCACCGCCCAAGTATGCTTGAACTCCTGGTTGCCGGTGGCAAGGTTGAGGAAGATGTAATCGACCCATCTCCCCTCCTCGGTGGCGCCGGCGATGGCTTCGCCTTGTCGATAGCCGGTGATATCAACCCCTACAGGGCCGTGCAGGCTCTCACCCAGCAGATCCGGGTTGGCGTGGGCGATTATCTCGTCGTTCTCATCGACGATGAAAACATACCACTCGCCGTCCACGCTTTCCGGGGAGTTGTAGTAGTCAACGGTGGCCTCCCGTCCCTGGGCGTCGTAGCGGTGCAGAGCTTTCTCTACCATGGCCACCGTGAACCCGGCGCGATCGGCCTTGGTAACCTGTTGGGTGACGGCGCCATCCATTTGCAAATTGGATGTCATGTATTGATCACAGCCGGACACAAACAGGGCGGCAGCTAACAGTACGGCTGCTAATCTACTAAGTAACAAACGGTTGTGCATCATCTACCTCCAGTAGCGCTCTTCATTGAGAGCCGGTTATTCCGGGTCGAACGGTTAAACATGAAGATTTCACAGAAACATACCGAACACACCTGCACCGAGCCATCCGGTGAGGTGTGTTCGGCAGTAGGAAAATCGTATGCGCTCCAGCATGAACTTCAGCGCGCAGAAATTTTTTGCTTGCGCCTCTGTACGAAAGAGGCGCGAATGGTTCAAGGCACTACCGATTTCGTACTTCACG
Organism: Caldilineaceae bacterium; assembly: GCA_026708085.1. GTDB lineage: Bacteria > Chloroflexota > Anaerolineae > Caldilineales > Caldilineaceae > Bin5. The sequence continues at coordinate 19,638 of JAPOVP010000117.1, read as the reverse complement.
CGAAAGATGCGCATGTGTGACGAGCCGGTCTGCCTACAGTGTCTTGGCGCGGGTGGCGATACGCTCGACGACAAGCGAGACGAACTCTGCCGCCGGCATCCCGTTCTGGCGGACGCCGTCGCGGCGGCGCAGGGAAACGGTCTCTTCTTCCACCTCGCGATCACCGACGATCAACATATAGGGTACCTTCATGCCCTGGGCCTGGCGGATCTTGTTGTTCATGCGATCGCTGCTCAGGTCGGCGGAGACCCGAGCCCCAGCCTCGACAAGCCGCTTCTCGATCTGCACCGCGTACTCGTTGTGGGCCGACGTCACGGGAATAACCCGCACCTGTTCGGGCGACAGCCAGACCGGGAAGTTGCCGCCGTAATGCTCGATAAGGAAGCCGATCATGCGTTCGTGCGTGCTGAGCGGCGCGCGGTGAATGCACAGCGGGATTTCCTCCTCGCCGGCGGCGTTTATATAGGAGAGGTCCAACCGTTCCGGCTGGGCGAAGTCGACCTGATTGGTGGCGAGGGTGAACTCGCGGCCGATGGCGCTCCAGATCTGTACGTCGATCTTGGGGCCGTAGAAGGCGGCCTCGTCCGGCTCCTCTTCAAAGGGCACGTTGCCCTCGGTCATGGCCTGGCGCACCATCTCCTCGGTCTGCAGCCAGAGCGAGCGGTTGTCGACGTACTTATCACCCAGCTTTCTGGGGTGATGCGTGCTGAGACGCATGACAAAGCGTTCGATATCGAAGAGGTCGAAGTAGTACTTGTACAGGTCGATGACGCGCATGAACTCCTCGGCAAACTGCTCCTCGGTGCAGTAGATGTGGGCGTCGTTCATCTGCATCGAACGGACGCGCATCAGTCCGAATAGCTCCCCGCTCTGTTCATAGCGGTAGCAGGTCCCGTATTCGGCCAGCCGCACGGGCAGTTCGCGGTAGCTGCGCAGCTTGGAGCCGAAGATCTTGTGGTGCATCGGGCAGTTCATCGGCTTCACGTAGTAGGTGACGCCCTCCATCTCCATCGGAGGGTACATGCTGTCTTTGTAGAAGACGAGATGCCCGCTGCGCAGGAAGAGGTCCTCTTTGGTGAGATGGGGCGTGCGCACGCGGTCGTAGCCGGCGGCCTCTTCGGTCTCTTTGGCGAGGCGTTCGAGCTCTTCGATGATGATGGCGCCGCGCGGCAGCCAGAGGGGCAGACCCGGCCCGACCTCCTCTTCGAAGATAAAGATCTCCAGCTCGCGGCCCAGCTTACGGTGGTCCCGTTTCTTGGCCTCTTCGAGCTGATCGAGGTGCTTCCTCAGCTCTTTGCGGTTGCGCCAGGCGGTGCCGTAGATGCGCTGCAGCATGGGGTTTTTCTCGTCCCCCCGCCAGTAGGCGCCGGCGACACTGAGAAGCTGAAAGGCGTCGGCGACGATCTGGCCGGTATGCTCCACGTGGGGTCCCCGGCACAGGTCTTCGAATGTATCATGCTTGTAGGTGCTGATAACGGGCTTCTCGGCGGTTTCGTTGCCGTATTCGTCGATGTCGCCCTGGGCCAGGCCGTCGATCAGCTCTAGTTTGTAGGGCTGGTCGGCGAAGAGCTGGCGGGCCTCGGTGTCGCTGACCTCGCGATAGTCAAACTGGTGCTTGCCGCCGATGATCTGGCGCATGCGTTTCTCGATCGTTTTCAGATCGTCCGGCCGGAAGGTGCGGGGGGAACCGTCCTGGTCAACGCCGAGATCGAAGTCGTAATAGAAGCCGTTCTCGATCGGCGGTCCGATCGCATACTTGGCCTCGGGATAGAGTTCCAGCACCGCCTGCGCCATGACGTGGGCTGCGCTATGGCGAATTCTATACAAGCCATCTATTTTGCTAGCCATCTCCATTGCTCCTGTGAACTTCAGTGGACGTGGTACCATGCGCTACTACTTCGTCTCTTGGGGACGAAGTGAGTTTGGGCCCGTGGGTGGTAAGGCCATGGGCCGCCGGGGTTCGCCACTAGCCACCATGAGTCAACCACGCAGCGCTCCACCAGGTAAGGTAGAGCAACTGCTGCATCCCCTTTACCAGCGGTAATGGGTCAATCCATTCGCTCAGACGGTGGGCGTCGCCGCCATCGGTAAGGCCCACACAGACGGCTGGAATGTTGCGGCTGAGGGGCACATTGGCGTCGGTGCTGCTGATGCGCCCATCGCTGCGTTCTTTGACGCCGAGCTCCTGCAAAATTGTGGAAGCGGCCTGTACGAGCGGATGGCGAAAAGGGAGCCCGCCTGCGGGCCGGTTGCCGATCTGTTCGTGGCGCAGCGTCAGGCCGTCATTGTGCGCGCTGTGCGCCTGCGCGTGGCGCTCTACTATCTGTCCGATCTGCTCGTCCAACCAGGCGAGGGTTTCGGGTGATTCGCTGCGCAGGTCCATCTCCATCCACGCTTCCTGGGCGATGGTATTGACGGAGGTGCCGCCGCCGATGCGACCGATATTGAAGGTGGTACGCGGTGTCTGGGGGACCTGCAGTTTGACGAGGTCGCTGGCCAGCAGTACGAGACCGTGAACGGCGCTGGCTGCGCCGAAATCACCCCAACTGTGGCCCCCGGGCGCGGCGGCGGATGTACGGTAGCGGCGTGCGCCCAGCGCCTGATGGACAATGCGGCCCAGGCCCATTCCTTCAAGCACGATCACAGCGCCGAGGGCGCCGCGCCCGTTGCGGGAAGGTCCCGCGCTACGGTTGGCCCCGTTCGATTGCGCGGCCAGCCGGTCCACGACCTGGCGCATGCCGCGCAGGTCGCCCACGCCCTCTTCCATCGAGTTGGCGACCAGCCAGATGTCCACGGGAGGCGGGGCAAGTTGCGTCAAGGTCTCGGCCAGCGTGAGGAGGCCGGCAACGCCGGTCGAATTGTCGCCGATGCCGGGGCCCCGGATCAATCCTTTGTCCAGACGGCGCAAGCGCAGGTCGGTTTCAGGCGGGAAGACGGTGTCGGTATGGGCGGACACGAGCAGGGCGGGACGATCCTGTGCGCGCGGGCCGCAGACCCGGCCATATACATTGCCCAGCCTGTCCCGCTCGACGTCGGCTAGGCCAATGGCGCGCATGCGCTTCTCGATCCACGCGGCGCGCTCGGTCTCGGCGCCGGTGGGAGCGGGGATCTGCTGGACGGCGATGCAGAGGTCGATAAGCTGTTCGAGCCTGCCGGCAAAGGCCGCGCCTGCGGCCTGCACTGCGCTTCCGTGTGAAAGCCCATCAATCAACATGAAACACCTGTAACAACTGCTTAAGTGCGTCTCTGCCCGCACGCAATTCAAAGAAGAACAGGGGCGCCCGGTGGAGCGCCCCTGTTGTATTGGCTTATCGCCGCGCCCGGAGGGCACCCATCGAAAGTCTATTCATACCAGCCTGAGCCAATGAGCAGTCCATCGTGGCGCACGGCCCAGGCGTGCTTGGTCTCCTCCTCGCCGGTGGCGGGATTGACGAAGACATAGTGTATCCACAACCCCTCCGCGGTCGTCTTCAGCATGTCAGTGCCGAAATGATAACCGGTGGAGTCCAGGCCCAGCTCTTCCTTCAAGTCCATACCCAGCAGATCGGGGTTGGCGTGGGCGATTAACAGATCATTCTCGTCGAAGATATAGATATACCACGCGCCATCGACGCTTTCCGGCGTGTTGTAATGGGCCACGGTTGCTTCCCGGCCGTGCGCCTTATAGTAGCGAAGCGCACGGTCGACAAACGCAACCGTGTACTCAGCGGGCTCGGCCTTGGTTACGCCCAGCCCCAGAGTCGGGAGCACCTGATACCAGCCGGAGGCGAAGATCAACCCATCGTGACGTACTGCCCAGGTATGCTTGTACTCCTGGTTGCCGGTGACAGGGTTGAGGAAGATATAATCGACCCATTTCCCCTCCTCAGTGGCGCCGGCAATCGCTTCGCCATGCCGGTAGCCGGTGATATCCACGCCCGTAGGGCCCAACAGGTTCTCGCCCAGGAAGTCGGGATTCGGGTGGGCGATCATGTCACCGTTCTCATCGAAGATGAAGACATACCATTCGCCGTCCACGCTTTCCGGAGAGTTGTAGTATTCGACAGTGGCTTCCCGGCCCTTGGCGTCGTAGAGTCGCAGGGCTTTCTCCACCATGGCTACGGTGTAGCCAGGACGGTCGGCCTTAGAAACCCGCCAGCTTGACTTCGTGTGGGAACGATCCATTCGCGAATAATCGTCCATGCGCGAATGGGATTTCATCCAGTGATGACAGCCTGACAGGAATATGGAGGCGGCCATCAGCACGGCTACCAATTTACTTACAAACAGACGACTGCGCATTATCTTCCTCCTGTAGCGCTCTTCTTTGAGAGCCGGTGCCACGCGGCCAGGCAGTTAAACATGCAGATTTCATAGAAATATACCGAACATACCTACACCGAGCCATCAAGTGAGGTGTGTTCGGTACGGGAAAAATATTCGCTCTCCACCTTATAACTCCGGAGCGAAGAGGGTCAAGCATATACCCCTGGTCGAAAGAGGCTCGTCTGCTTCATGGCACCACCACTTTCGCCCTTAACGCGAAACCCGCCCGTGTTGGGCTGGTCGCGGCCGATATGCCACGTCACCGCCAAGTGCCCAAAAAGAAGGGATTGGCGACAAACTGCCGAACGCCGGTGTTCGGCAACGGCTGAGGTGGGAGATACTGGACTTGAACCAGTGACCTCTACGATGTCAACGTAGCGCTCTAGCCATCTGAGCTAATCCCCCGGATATCAGAGTTCAACTATAGCACACGGCCATGGCAGCCACAAATTCAGGCAGGGCGGCGCAGCTCTGCGTCAGGGGATGGGGCTGAGGCGATGGGAAAACCGTCGCACCACTGTTTCTGGCCGCGGTTGGCGGCGGCGCCGCCTGAATGCCATTTGCCGGTTCATCAGATTGCGGCCAGGTTGTCCGATCGCCGGCATCTGCAACAGGGTGATCGTCCGGGGCAAACTATGCTGGGCCCATACGGTTCTGGTGTATAATGACAGGACCTCAGTGGTTAGTGGATTACAGTCCCACTAACCACGATTCACTTTTCACGGCAGCATCCAGCCTAACGACGGAGAGCACAATGAAAGTTCTGTTAACAGCGCAGTGGGTCACAGGATTTGTGGATGGCTTCCGGGACGACTTTCCGCAGGTTGAGTTTGTGTTTGCGGAGACGGCCGAGGATATCGCGGCGAAAGCCGCCGACGCGGAAGCCGCCATCGGCCCGATGAACAGCAGCCAGCTGCAGGCCGCGCCCAACCTGCGCTGGATCCAGTCGTCCAGCGCAGGCGTGGAATGGATGCGCAACGTGCCGGAGCTGACGGAACGGGATATTACCGTCTGCAATACGCGGGGCGCGCACGCCGCGACGATTGCGGAGCATACGATGGGTATGCTGGTGTTCCTCACGCGCCAGTTCGGTCCCCTGTATAAGGCGCAGCAACGGCACGAGTGGGGCGTTCCCAAGGGCGCGCGGCTGGTCGGTCTTGTCGGTTTGAAGATGGGCATTATCGGCCTGGGGAATATCGGCCGCGAGATTGCAAAACGGGCAGCGGGATTCGAGATGGATGTGATCGCTGTCGACGTCAATCCCGTGGAAAAGCCCGACCATGTCTCCGACCTGCAGCTGATGGACGGTATGCCTGCGCTGTTGCGGGAATCGGACGTGGTGGTGGTGACGGTCCCGATCACTGCGGAGACGCGGGGCATGATCGGGCCGGAGGAGCTGGCCCTCCTGCAACCGGAGGCCTTCTTCATCGTCATCTCGCGCGGGGGCATCATCCATGAACCGACTCTGATCCGGATGCTGGAGGAGGGTAAGCTGGCCGGCGCGGCGCTGGATGTGGCGGCCACGGAGCCGCTGCCTAAAGACGATCCGCTGTGGGACGCGCCGAACCTGTTGATCACGCCGCACAGTTCCCCCTCATCGGTGCAGACCTCGGCCAATGTCGGGCGCATTGTGAGCGGCAATCTGCGGCGCTTTCTGAATGGCGAACCGTTACAGAATACGGTCGGTATCAAACGCGGTTATTGATGTACGTTTACATGGAAAACGCGCATTCCCCGAGTTGCTTTTTACCAAAAAACGGGCGCGAGTCCTGCTATCTCAGGGTGGGCCCTCAGCGAAACAGCCTGGCACCAGAATGAATCCACACATAAGGAGACCATAGCATGCAAGTCGTTGATGCAATCGCCCACTGCCTGAAGGAGGAGGGCACCGAGATCCTTTTCGCGTATCCGGTAAACCATCTCATCGAATCCGCGGCCGCACTGGACATCCGCACAATCATCGTGCGCCAGGAGCGCATCGGTCTGCACATGGCGGACGCCATCAGCCGCTTGAGTTCGGGCGACAAGATCGGCGTCTTCTGCATGCAGTCCGGCCCCGGTTCTGAAAACGCCTACGGCGGCGTGGCGCAGGCCTTCGGCGACTCCTCTCCAATCGTCGTTCTGCCCGGCGGCTATGCGCGGCCGATCAACCAGGTGCAGCCCAACTTCAACTCCGCACAGAACTACGCCTCTGTCACCAAATCGAGCGAACAGCTGATCATGCCGGAAATGACGGCGGACGCGATACGGCGGGCGTTCCAGGCGGTGCGCAGCGGCCGGCCGCGGCCGGCCCTGGTGGAGATTCCGGCGGATATCGCCTCCGCCGAGGTCGAAGACTTCAGTTATACACCGGTCAAACGGCTGCGCTACGGACCGGACCCGGCGGATGTGGAACGGGCCGCGGATATGCTGGTGGGGGCGGAACGGCCGGTGATCTACGCCGGCCAGGGTGTCCACTACGCCAAGGGATGGGATTCCCTGAAGGAACTGGCCGAGTTGCTGGAAGCGCCGGTCACCACGACGCTCAACGGCAAGAGCGCCTTCCCGGAGACACATCCTTTGAGCCTCGGCTCGGCCAACCGCTCCCACACGCGGGCCGTGGGGGAGTTCCTGAATAACGCCGACGTCATCTTCGGCATCGGCTGCAGTTTCAGCATCACCAGCTTCGGTGTACGCATGCCGGCCGGCAAAACGATCATCCACGCCACCCTGGACCCGGCCGACATCAACAAGGACGTCGTCAGCCAGCACGCGCTCGTCGGCGACGCCGACCTGACACTGCGGGCTTTGATTGCGGCAGTGTCGGAACGGCTGGGCGGACAGCAGAGGGGCCGCCAGGCGGGCGTCGCCGCCAGGATTGCGGAGATCAATGGCAAGTGGGAGTCCGATTGGGCGGCCAAGCTCAACAGCGACGAGGCCCCCCTCTCGCCCTACCGGGTGATTCGCGATCTGTACGACAGTGTCGACGTGGCGAATACGATCATCACGCATGATGCCGGCAGCCCGCGCGATCAGCTTTCGCCGTTCTGGAAATCGATCACGCCGCTCTCCTATATCGGCTGGGGCAAGACAACGCAGCTGGGTTACGGCCTGGGCCTGGCGATGGGCGCCAAGCTGGCCGCCCCGGACAAGCTCTGCATCAACGTGTGGGGCGACGCCGCGATCGGCTTCACCGGCATGGACTTCGAGACCGCGGTGCGGGAGCGCATCCCGATTCTGTCTGTCCTGTTCAACAACTTCTCGATGGCGATCGAGATTCCGATCATGCCGGTCTCTCAGGAGAAATACGGCGCGACCGATATCTCCGGCAACTACGCCAAGATGGCGGAGGCGTTCGGCGGCTACGGCGAGAGAATCGAGACGCCGGACCAGATCATCCCCGCGATTGAGCGCGGCATCCAGAAGACGGAGGAGGGTGTGCCGGCGCTGCTGGAGTTCATCACCGCGAAGGAGACGGAGATCCCGCAGCATATGTAACGGCAGTGGTCAGTGAATAAAGGATGGCAAATAAGGGAGATTGGCAGGTGGCCGGTTTTTGTGGGGTTATCGGTTACCTGCCAGTGCATTTGAGGATGGAGCGATGAGCCAGAACAGTGAACGAGTTCCCATCTGTGTGGTCGGATGCGGCGGCATGGGCCATCGCCACACGCTCGCGTATCACACGCTGGAAGAGACCGGCATGTCGAATGTGGAGTTGATGGCGGTGTGCGACATCAACCGTGACAATGCCGAGCGGATCGCAGGGGAGGTGGAGCGCCTGTTTGGGCGCAAGCCGCTGATCTTTACCGATCTGGACAGCATGCTGGCCAACCCGGATATCGCCGCGGTCGATGTGGTTACCGACGGCTCCAGCCACCACGTGATCGCGACGGCGGCGCTGGCGGCGGGCAAACACGCCCTGGTGGAGAAGCCGCTGGGCATCACCATCCGGGCCTGCCAACACATTATCGACGCGGCCGCAGAGGGCGGAACTGTGCTGGCGACCGCGGAAAACTACCGCCGCGATCCGGTCAACCGGATGGTGCGTGCGGTGATCGACGCCGGACTCCTGGACGACCCTTTACTGATGATCCAGACGTCGCTCGGCGGCAACGATGTGATGGCGGCCACGCCGTGGCGGCATCTGAAGGAGAAGGGGGCGATCGGCCTGGACATGGGCGTGCATTACGCCGATATCATCCGCTACTATCTCGGCGAATACGCGCTCATCTTCGGGCGGGGGCTGATCGTGGAGCCGGTCCGGCGGCGGCCCGTCGCCGAGAATCACCCGCTGATCTCTTACCGGGAGCAGACGCCCACCTACCCGGAGACGATCGAGGCCACGGGCGAGGACTCGATCCTCGCCCAGTATGTGATGGAGTCGGGCGCGACGGTGCAGTTCTCGCACCTGGGCGGGGGCCGGGGAAGCAGCCGCTTTGAACGCAGTGTTCATGGCCGCCGCGGCGCGCTGGACATTCCCCGGGACCGGACGGGCGGTGCGGTGCAACTGCGGCTGGGGGATCGGACGTTGGAGGGCAAGGAGATCCTGGGTCTGCTGCCCGACTTCACTCTGAACGACATCACCGCCCGGTTGTTCGGCGCGGACGGCGTTGTCTATGATCTGCCCGACGTAGCCCATGCCGAGATGGCGCTGGACGCCAGGCTGCTGGCGATCGAGTATCACGACTTTGCTGAGGCGGTTCTGCAGGGACGGGCGCCGGAGGTCGACGGCCGCGACGGCATGATCGCGGTGGCTGCCATTCTGGGCGCGTACGAATCCGCGGCTGTGGGGCGTGCGGTGGAGCTTGAGGAGTTGCTGTCGGGCGCGGTGCGCACCTACCAGGAGGAGATCGACGACGCGCTGGGGCTGTAGTGCAAGCGAGGCGGCAGGGCCGGCCTGGAGAGCAACATAAGCATACGTTGCCTCTCTGCTATGTGATCGCGGGGGTTTTTGCAAGTTTACGACTGCTACTCGCGCTGCGTTGCCAGAGGATTCGGGGATACGACTTCGAGAAGCATTGGATCTCCGGGGACATCCACCAGCCAGCCAGCCACCCATCCTAACTCTTCTTCCGTTGAAAAAGCAACGGTCTTGGCTACGTAGAACCAGCCACTGTCTACCGTGCGGCCGAGCAGGCGCAGCCGTTCGCCGGGCGGGATAAGCCCCAGGGACTCGTAGGTCTGGCCGGGCCCGCGGCGGAGATTCACCACAGCAGAGGAACGGGCATAGAGGGGGGCGCCTTCTGCGGCAGCGGGGGTGGCCGCGGCGGTGTCGGTGGTGAGGCCCACCGTTGGTTCACCGGCAGCAACAGACGTCGCCAGTTGCTGCTGGACCCGAATGGCCCGTTCTTCCTCCAGGCGCAGCGCGACCCGCGCTTCCACGGTTGCCTCAAGCGCGGCGGTGGCGACGTACTGGGGTTGGTTCTTGGACCATTCTTCGGTAAGGCGCATAGAGACCCGCGCCTCCACGGTTCCCTCCTGCGCGGTCGTGGGCCCGCTCTCGGAGCGAATCGCCAGCGCGGAGAGTGCGATAAAGGTGATGATGAGGGGAACCGCCAACGCGCCCAGCCAGACAAAGCGCCGGGTCCTGCTGACAGGCGCGGGGATTTCGATGATGACTTCCGGTCTCAGGACCGGCATCTGACGCCGGTGGCGCACAAGCGCGTGAGATTGATGCACTTCGGCTTCGTTATCGGCGCCTGCGTGTGTACTGCCCGTGTCAGCGGACTGCGGTCCATCGGAGGAGGACGCTCCGTGGACCCAATCGCCATCGTCAGCGCGGTTTGTCGAATGTCCTCCTTCTTGGGAGGCGCGCGATGCGTTGTGGTTAATCACTTTTGCAACGAAGATCAGATAAACTAAGCCGCATATCGACGGCGGTTGTCGACGCCAACGGGCAAGGTCGGGCAATGTGACCCGGTATTTGAGTGTATCACATGCGCAACCGCTTCGCTATACCAAAGCCGGGAACAAGAACTCCTGCTGCGCAATTTGCCGGCGCCGCTTATGTCATTCTGACACCTTAGATTACTCAACATCACTGTCACGGCGAGGCCGCTCGTCTTAAAGGAGACGCCATGCTCATCTCAATACAGGAAAACCTGTTGCCGGGCGAAACGCTGAACGAAAAGCTCGACTGTGCTGAGGCGCTGCAGATCGACGGTGTCGAGATCCAGGGCCGGTCGCGGCTCTATGATCGCATCAGTGAATACGAGGCCGCCTTCAACAGTCGCTCGGTGCGCATCTCGTCCATTTGCGGCCAGTCCACCTTCGACTGGCTGGACCCGGACCTGGCCAAACGCCAAGCCAGCATCGACGAGTCCCGGCGCAACCTGGAAGCCTGCGGCCATTTCGGTGCGGCCGGACAGATTGTGCCGCCGATCTTCGGCCCGCCGCGGCTGCCGGACCTTTCGCCGCTCAAGGATGCGATCGCGCTGGAAAAGGAGCTGCTGGTCGAGATCACGCGCGATCTGGCCGCGTTTGCGCACAGTCATGGCACGCTGCTGTTGTTAGAGCCTCTCAACCGCTATGAGCAGCACCTGCTGCGGCGGCAGGAGGACGGGGTGGAAATCATCCAGAAGGCAGGGGACCCTCCCGGCGTGGCTCTGCTGACCGATTTCTTCCATATGCATATCGAGGAAGTCGACACGCCGGCGACGATCCGCAGGATCGGCCGGTACATCGGCCATGTCCACGTGGCTGACAATACGCGTGTCCAGCCGGGCATCGGCGACATCGACTGGCAGGCGGGGATTCAGGCCCTGGCCGACGCCGATTTCAAGGGCTATCTGACGTACGAGTGCCGCGTCGCCGGCGAGCCGCAAGCGGCCCTGGCGCAGTCGGTCGCCCTGTTGCGGGAGACGATCGCGAGCGTGCAGGACGGCTGATTCAGCGGCGGCGGGGTACAACGTGTCAGGGCATCCTTTACAGTGAGATCTTATCCCAGAGAATTCCGGTTGGTCAATGGGTTTCCTGTGCAGAATTCGTCCTGGAATGGGTCTGTGTGCTTGATGGATTGCTGGCAATTTACACTGGAGATAAGGTCACTTTTCGGTGTGAAGTATCTCAGACATCAGCATGGCGTCTGTTCTGGGCAATTTACGTACGATCCGTCTACGTATTGCTGGCTACGCTGCGTGCGGCGCGCAGAAACCTAATACGCCTCATAACTTCTGGAAACAGTGCGGGGCTTAAGACAGTTCATTCTGGCTGCTGCTCCGGCCGCCATCCTCTGAAATCAGAACAGTTTTACGGCGGCGTGTACCTATGGTACCGCCGCCGCAGCATCCTCCCCATTTCCTCTGCTTCATCTCCAGAATTTCTCCAGATTCCAACAGTACACTATAGAGAGTCAGGACGATGGCTGCGCATCAGCCAGTCGACTTGCCGGATCTGCAGCCAGCTGTGTTACCTGTTCAGGAGATGAAGATATGGCCGATTCGTCAGCGCTGATCGACATGCAGAATATATCGAAAGTCTATCAGATGGGGGAGACGAAGGTCCATGCTCTGAACGGCGTTTCGCTCTCAATCGAAGAGGGGGAGTACGTGGCGATCGTCGGTACAAGCGGTTCGGGCAAGAGTACGTTGATGAACATCATCGGCCTCCTGGACAGCCCCACGGAGGGCGTCTTTGCGATTCGCGGCCAGCGGGCAAGCGGCCTGACCGGCAGACAGATGGCAGAGCTGCGCAACAGGGAGATCGGATTCGTATTCCAGCAGTTCAACCTGCTGGCGCGTACACCCGCCTGGCGGCAGGTTGAACTGCCCCTCTTCTACGCAAATGTCGCGCGCAGCGCCTCGCGCAAGCGGGCGCTGGAGGCGCTGGCGCAGGTGGACCTGGCCGAACGCGCGGACCACAAGCCGGACGAGCTTTCCGGCGGCCAGCAGCAGCGGGTCGCGATCGCGCGTGCGCTCGTCAACCGCCCCAGCCTGCTGCTGGCGGATGAACCAACCGGAGCCCTCGACACACGAACCGGGGAAGAGGTGATGGCGCTCTTCGAGAAGCTGCACGAGGAAGGATTAACGCTTGTCATCATTACGCACGACCAGGAGGTCGCTGAACGGGCCCGTCGCGTCATCACGATGCGAGATGGGGTTATCGTTGCCGATTCAGACAGGGCGGCTGGCGCTGCCAAGGGTGGTCTCAACGGGCTGAGCGAGGCACCGCTCTCACCGCTGGCGTGGCCTGTCACGATAGAGCCAGTCGAGGAAAAGATATATGAAGCTGGTTAGATATTTTCCGGTTGCAGTCGATAGCATCGCCGCCAACAAGATGCGGGCCAGCTTGACGATGCTGGGCATTATCATCGGCGTGGCCGCGGTCCTGACGATACTGGGTGTCGGGCGCGGCGCGTCGGCAAATATCCTGGACGAAGTTGCGAGCCAGGGCACAACACGCCTGACGATCAGCCCGAGCACTGAGAGCGAAGGAGAGGGCGCCGGCGCCTCTGTTCAGACGTTGACCATGGGCGATGTAAGAGCGCTTTCCGACGCCGCCTTCCATCCGGATGTTATTGAGGTCGTGCCCCAATATGGAGGCAGCATCCAGCTGGTCGCCGGCAGCAACAACAAGCAGACCCGGGTGACAGGGACGACTGCTGACTATGCCCAAGTTCACAGACTGGAGATGGCCGAGGGACGCTTTCTGACGGAGGACGAGATCGCCCAGATGAGCAATGTAATCGTCATCGGGACGGCGGTTGCGACCGATCTCTTTGAGCGCACGCAGGTGGTTGGCGAAAGCGTGCGCATAGACGGCGAACCGTTCACGGTCGTCGGGGTGCTGAAAGAAAGCGGCAATGCCGGTTTCGGTAGCAATGACGACAGTGGGTTCATCCCGATTGGCGTGGCCCACGGACGCATCTTCAACGTTCCCCGCTATCGGGGCGAATACATTGTTACGTCTGTATCGGCGAATGCGGTAAGTGAAGAGCGGGTGGAGGCAGCCGAGCGGCAGATCGAACAGACCTTGCGTCTGCGGCACGGACTCGGCGCGGACGACGACAGTGACTTTACCATCAGCACGCAGGCCAGCCTGCTGGACACGATCGGCACCGTTACCAATACACTTACGCTGCTTCTGAGCAGTATCGCTGCCATCAGTCTGGTGGTGGGCGGAATCGGCATCATGAACATCATGCTTGTATCGGTGACCGAACGCACAAATGAGATCGGCCTGCGGAAGGCACTGGGTGCGCACACCAGCGACGTGTTGCTGCAGTTTCTGATTGAGTCGCTGGTACTGACTTTACTTGGGGGCCTGATTGGAATCGCCATCAGCTACGGTTTAGCCCTGCTTGTGCAGAGAATCCCCAACTTCCCAATCGACCTTCTGATTGGGGTCGACGCGCTGATCCTGGCTGTGGGCGTCAGCGCCGGTTGCGGGCTGATATTCGGTCTGTACCCGGCGATGCGTGCGACCCGGTTGGACCCGATCGAGGCGCTGCGATATGAGTGATGATCTTGTTGAGAAGGTAGGAAAAGGAACGGATGTTGTAGGTGCCGGGAGACAACAGGACAGGATCTCCTGCGGTTACAGATCTTATACAGTGGATTTCGGAACGGACGGCAGATACCTGCGTCATTTGGAAGGAGCATTCATATGAACTGGAAACATATTCTACTTATTCTATGCGCCGTGGTGGCTGGCGTCGCGTTCGGCGTCGGCTTTGCAGGTTTCTCCGGCCGGATTGGGCCGGAACAGACGGCGGCCGGAAGGGAATTGGCAGCCATAGCGGAGCCGGTATCTGAAACGGTTCCGGCAGTCAGCATCGGGACCACGCTCATCCGCCCCGCGGACTCGGCGGTTGATCGCGTCACCGCGGCCGGCAATATCGAGCTTGTAGACACACAGCAGGTGGTTGCACGGGTCAACGGCTACGTAGACGAGGTGCTGGTGGAAGTTGGCGACGTGGTCAGCAGCGGTGATCTGCTGGTGGCGCTGGACCGGGACGACCTGCGTAGGGCAGTGGACCAGGCCCGCATCAATCTGACGTCGGCTGAACTGCAGCTTGAAAATCTGCTGGCGGAAGCCAGTGCGGCTGAGCTTGCCGCGGCGGTAGCGGAGTTGAAGTCGGCAGAGGAAAACCTGGCCGAGGTGCAGAACGGCGCCAGCGATGGGGAGCTGGCTGCAGCGCGCAGCAACGCCGCCTCCGCATGGGCGAGACACGATGACCTTCGGAATGGGGCCAGCGAGAATGAACGAATCCAACTGGCGGCGGCGGTGGAAAATGCACACGTAGCCATGCAGGAAGCCCAGACTGAGTATGACAAGGTCGCTTGGCGCGAGGATGTAGGAATGACGCGGCAGGCGGCCCAGCTGCAGCAAGCGACAATCTCCCATGAGTCGGCACTCGCGGCCTATGAGGAGGCGGTTGCGCCGGCCTCACAGGCGGATTTGCAGTCGGCACTGAGCCAGGCCCAGACCGCGCAGCAGCAGTTGGATGATCTGCTGGCCGGACCGACCGCCGTGAACATTGCGGCAGCGGAGTCGCAGGTCGCCGCCGCCCAGTCCAGACTGGACACACTGTTGCGCGGCGCGGATGAGACGGATATCGAACTGGCGCAGTTGTCGATCGACCAGGCGCAGCTGACCTTGCTGGAGGCAAGGCTCGACCTGGTCAAGGCGGATCTGGTCGCCCCGGCTGCGGGTACTGTCCTGCGGGTCAATGTGGACGAGAGCGACCGGATTTCGGCGGGAACCGTCGCCATCACAGTAGCGGACCTGAACCAGCTGCAGCTGACGATCGACGTCGCCGAAGTCGATATTCCCAAGATCAGCGTCGGTCAACTGGCGGACGTCACGATCGATGCCTTTCCCGAAAGGGTGTTTGCGGGGATGATCAGCGGCATCGAACCATCGAGCAGCGCCCAGGAGGGGGTGATCGACTATCCGGTAACGGTGCGGCTGATCGATGAGGCCCTGACGGGGGTGCGGCCGGGCATGACGGCTGTTGCCACCCTGCGCAGCGAAACGGCGTCGACCCGCTGGCTGGTGCCCACGACCGCAGTTCAGGAAAACGAAGGCGAGACGGTGGTGATGAAGTCGAGAGACGAAGATGCGCTGCCGGTCGCCGTGGTGGTGGAAGGCGTTCAAGGTGAATGGACTGTTGTTCGTTCAACACAGTTGCAGAGCGGCGATGAAGTACTCGGCGCCACCACCTTCGTCAAGCAGGAAGATGAATGGGTTCCCTTTTCGGGGCCGCCTCCGGGCGCTCCCGGCGCCGGCGGCAGGTCTCCCTAGCAGGTGAGAGCGCAGGGGGCTGGGGGCGGCGCCGGCGGCAGGAACAGATTGCGCTGGATCCACCAGGGCTCATATGCTGACAATCTGAGCCGCACAGACGCGAGAGTCCCTGACGCCATGCCGGTCGAGCAGCTTGCCCTCGCAGGAGGAACCAGTTATAACGGGCCTATGCCGGAAGAACGTATTCTGATCGTTGACGACGACCGCGAAATCGTGCGCCTGCTGCGCAGCTACTTACAGCGGGAACGGTACGCGGTGTCGGTCGCCTATGACGGCGAGACGGCTATTCATGTGTTACGGCGGGAGTCACCTGATTTGATGTTGCTGGACCTGATGCTGCCGGACAGGGACGGCTGGGAGGTAACCCGTACCGTCCGCGGCGACGAGAAGCTGGCGAACACGCTGATCATCATGCTGACGGCGCGGGTCGAGGATACGGACAAGATCATCGGCCTGGAACTGGGTGCGGACGATTATATTACGAAGCCGTTCAATCCGCGCGAGGTGGTGGCGCGGGTGCGGGCGCTGTTGCGGCGCAGCCAGCGGACGACGGTGCGAGCGCCGACGCTGGTCGTTGGGGCGTTAAAGATGGACGTGGAGCGCCGCGACGTGCAGGTGCGGGACATTGCGGTGGAGCTGACGCCTACGGAGTTCAGTCTGCTGCAGACGCTGATGGAAAGCCCCGGCTATGTCTTCACACGCACGGAACTGATGGACAGGGCATTGGGTTACGACTACAGCGGCGTCGACCGGATGCTGGACAGCCACATCAAGAACCTGCGCCGCAAGATCGAGGCAGACCCGCGTAAGCCGCAGCTTGTCCAGACGGTCTACGGCGTTGGCTACCGGCTGGCTGGAGAGCGGGAATGAACCGGCTTTGGGTGCGCTTGAGCCTGGCTTTCGCAGCGATCATCGTTATCACCTTTGGCACAATTTCGTTCACGGCGCGACGGTTCTTCAACGACAATAATCTGCGCTCGCTGGCTCTCTTCTATTTTGAGAGGCCGGCTGGCTTAGCCAATCAATTGGAAGAGCATTATGCCAACCATGGCAGTTGGCAGGGTGTCTCAACATTGCTGGAGGGAGCCGATTCCGCTCTCTTTTTCACTACAGGCCGCAGAAAAATCCTGATACTTACTGACCCGGAAGGGCAAGTTCTCTACGCGACCGCGGGCACAGGGAGGCCAGACCATCTGGAACCTTACCAGTTGCAGCAGTCTCTACCCATTCGCGTCGAAGGGCAGACCGTCGGCTTCCTCGACCTGGTCCACCAGGAACGGCCTCCTGGGCGCCTCTTTTCTCTTTCAGCACCGGATGACATCCCGGCAGGTTTTGCCGATCGGACCAGCGAGTTTTTGTTACAGCTTCTTCTCCTGGGCGCCATACTGGCGATCGTCTTCGGCATGATGGTAAGTCGCAGGCTCGCCGCGCCCCTCATTCATCTCGTGGAAGGAACGCAAGCCATCGCCAGACGAGACCTCAGTTTCCGCGTGGCCGAAAAAGGAAGTACTGAAATGCGGGAGGTGTCGAATTCCTTCAACAGAATGGCTGCTGCCTTGGAAGACGCAGAGACCCTGCGCCGTAACATGCTGACCGACATTGCCCATGAGCTTCGTACGCCCCTCACAGTTCTGGAAGGCAATCTGCGGGCGATTCTGGACGATGTCTACCCTCTCGAAAAGGCGGAGATCGCTCGCCTGTATGACCAGACCCGCCATTTGCACCGGCTGGTCGACGATCTGCGACTATTGGCGCAGGCGGAGGCGCGGCAGTTGCCGCTGCAGCGCAACTCCGTTGATCTGAGCGTTCTGCTGGAGGAGATGGCAGAACTCTTTTCTCCACTGGCGGGAGAGAAGAGTATCTCACTGCAAACCGGTCTCCCGCCGTCACCGGTTTTTGCTGCCGTTGACCGGTTCCGAATCGCCCAGGCTCTGCAGAATCTCCTTGCAAACGCATTGCAGCACACGCCGACCGGTGGGGTCATCACGCTGTCATTGCAGCCGGAAGAAGAGACGGCCGCGATTACAGTGGCCGATAGCGGTGAGGGCATTGCTGCCGAGGACATTCCACACGTCTTTGACCGCTTTTACCGGGTGGACAGAAATCGGACCCGGGACACCGGCGGCGTTGGGCTGGGGCTGGCCATCGCGCAGGCGCTCGTCGAGGCCCACGACGGTGAGATTGACGTAGCCAGCGCAGGGGTGGGGCAGGGCAGTACATTTACGGTTCGACTGCCGCTGGCCGAGCATCTTCAGAAAAATGTACCTGCAGACATTGATCCATAGCAGACATTCCGTAGAAGCTGTTTATGAAGGGTCATTTGGGTGCAAGGCGCCGTCAAATCTGCTGGCTATCGTTTCGTGTTCACAACTGAAACGTATACCACAATTTGGCCGCTAGCCTTTTCTTTTCCTACACGCTCCAAGGAGGAACACAGTAGTGGATAGGGTAGCGATGGTAACGGGGTCCACGGACGGAATCGGCAGGGCAACCGCGCTCGAACTGTCCAAGCGCGACTTCACCGTTCACCTTCTTGGAAGGAATGAAGAGCGCGGAAGAGAAACACTTGGCCAACTGAAAGAGATATCACCTGAACGACCACACAGACTCTTTCTGACCGATTTGGCCTCAATGCGAGAAAACAGACGCTTTCTGGAGGCGTACATCAAGTGCAACAGCAAGCTGGACCTGCTGATCCTCAATGCAAACGCGATGAAAAGGAAGACGAAAATTACAGAGGACCAGGTCGAGACCACCTTTGCCGTGGGCTGTTTATCAAGGTACATGTATGCCGTGATGCTCAATCCTCTGCTGAAAATGGCGGAAGGGAGCAGGGTCATACATATAGGTGACGCCAGGCACATCGCCGCACTTGATTACACCGCAATCACCGGACGCGGGTTTGGTATATTCAAGGCAACCCACCAGAGCTATGGCGGCGACGCTTTGTTGGCGTACTGGTTCAACAAGAGCGGCATGACAGAGGTTCCCCACGAAATTGTGACGCCAGGTGTCGTGAACACCGGACAACTGCGGGTAGTGGGGTTTCTGCCCAGGAGATTATTGCATCTCTTCGGTGTGATCGAGCCTGATGAGTGCGGTCGCAGACTGGTAGAGCTCGCCCTGTCTCGCGACGCTACAGAGGTTGCCGGCAGATTCTTCCATTTGGAGCAGGAGAAAAAAGTAAGCCGCAAACTGGTCAACGGTCACCCACAGTTTGTGGAGCTTCTTGCTTTCTGCGAGAAAGTTACTGGAGTTGAGGCCAGCCAGCTAATGTGAAATATACGCTCGGGTTAGAAGTGGGAACCCTTTCTATTTCCTCGGACGCAGGACAGACAGGAGATGAAAGCGAAGGCGCTGCGCAACCCACGCTGGTAAAAGTCTGCGGCAGGCGCCCTCAACCCGGATGGGAGACGCAGCTTCCGGGCAATCCCGCAGCCTCGCTTGCGCAGCAGACGTGTGTCGACGCGGTCGGACAGGTCAGCGGCCGTGAACAGTACGGCACTCATCCACGAATCTCTATTCACCTCACACTACACTTACCTCGCGATCGCTCGTGATCTCTCGTATGACGCTCGTCATGCGCTCGCAACATGAAATCACACTGAACACCACTCCCCATGCCCTCGTCCCCATCGCTCGAACGGTCCCCAACTGCACTTTCCCGAATTCTGGGATGCGCCCCGGGGCTGGGGGTGCAGTCCGATTTCAGGGCGAGAAAGGGCAGGCACAAGGCCGGCGCCTACGAGGACCTGATGGGACTGGCGGGACGTGGTCGGGCTAGACACCTTCGAATAGGCACCTGTTACGAATATCGACACCAGGTCGGCGAGGCATGTTGTAGGAGAGGGGGCGTTGCGGGGGCGGAGCCCCCGCACAAGGGAGGGCCGAATAGGCCCGACCGCCCAAACTGCAGTGGTCAGTGGTCAGTGGTTAGTGGTCAGTTGTCAGAGACTGCGTTTGGTCTGCCTCAGAGTTGATTGCGGACTGACCATGGTTTGTCTTCTGCCGGAGTTATACGAGAGTACGCCCCCATTTTGGGATGCACCGCGCAGCAGGGCAATTGCATCTAATTTGGGTTGAGAAATAGGTCAGATGACGTAAAGGAGA
>JAPOVP010000172.1 GCA_026708085.1 Caldilineaceae bacterium | reverse complement strand
GCGGAGCCCCCGCACAAGGGAGGGCCGAATAGGCCCGACCGCACAACTGCAGTGGTCAGTGGTTAGTGGTCAGTGGTCAGAGACTGCGCTTCCGCTGCCTGGGAGTTGATTGCGGAGTTGCCATGGTATAGTCGCTGCCAGAGGATTAAGAATGATCACCTTCTTTTGGGGGGCGCGAGCCTTTGGGTGACTTGTCTTTAGGGCGGGGATGCCGCACAATGACTCCTGTCCGACACACGTCTCTCCAGGTAGTTCAGACAGCCAACACAACCGCGTCCGCGGGCAAACGCAGGAGGAGAAGAACAGCATGACCAGCTCACACGATCAGCCTTTCGGCTGGGCCCTGATCGGCTGCGGCAGCGTCGGCAGAAGTCATTCCCGGTGGGCCGTGGATACACCGGATATCGACGTGCACGCCTTCTGCGACATCAATGAAGAGGCCGCCAGCAGCTACTACGAACAGTTCGAAGGCCGCTACTATACGACCGACGCGGACCGCATTTTTGCCGACGACAGTATCGAGATCGTGACCATCGCCACCACGCACGGCACCCACGCCGAGCTGGCCCTGGCCGCGTTCGAGGCCGGCAAGCACGTCTACCTCGAGAAGCCGATGGCCATGACTTCCGCCGACTGTATGCGCATCTACCACGCCATGCAGGCGGCAGGCAAGAAGCTGATGATCAACTTTTCCATCCGTTTCTCCGGGGCCTCGCGCGCCATCAAGAGCCGCCTGCAACCGGCCAAGGTGAGCCATGCCCAGGTCATGCTCGGCCGTGAGGACCTCACGCGCTGGCAGTGGCTGCCCGGCATCGGCGGCGGACCCCTGTTCGACGTCGGCGTGCATCTAGCCGACCTGCTGTGCTGGATGCACGACTCGCCGCCGGTCGAGATCTCGGCCACGGGCGGCCAGGTCACGCACCCCGGCCAGCTCGCCTCGCCCGAAATCATCGATACGGTAGCAGCCAACATCCGCTTCGCCAACGGCTCCGTCGCCACCTACCTGATGAGCGACGCCGGCTTCAGCGAGAAGCTGACCAAATGGTTCTCCACCTTTAACGACGGCCAGCAGAGCGCGGTCCTCGACAAGCATTTCAGCCGCGCCACGATCACCACGCCCGACCCCGTCAGCGGAGAGCTCTCCACCGAGTCGTACTCGCCGCCCTTCATCGACCGCATGCCCCTGCTGGTCGAGGCGATTCGCAACGATACCGATCCCTACGTGCCGGCCTATCCCGGCATTCTGGCCACACTGGTCCTCGAAAACATCATCGAGGCGGTCCACAGCGGGCAGCCGCAGAAAGTTGAACTGCCGTCCGAACTGAAGGCGTAGAGCCAGCAGATTTCGCATCCAAACCGTCAGGAGCCAATGATGTCCAATATCCGTTTCGCCCAATACGGGACCAAGCACGCCCACGCCGCGGGCAAGCTGCGCGCCATCATCGACAATCCGGACGTCGAGCTGGCCGGCGTCCTCGAGCCCGACGAGGAGCGGCGCCGGGTCATGGCCGCGGCCGACGGCCCCTACCAGGATGTCAACTGGTTCGGCAGCGAGAGCGAAATGCTCGACGACGACAGCATCGTTGCGATCTCGTCCGAAGGCCCCACGCACCACGGGCTCGACCAGACCGAGCGCTGCGTACAGGCGGGCAAGCACGTCTGGTACGACAAGCCGGCGGGCGACAACTGGCCGCAATGGCAGCGCACCATCGGCCTGGCCGAAGAGCGCGGGCTGACCGTCCAGATGGGCTACATGTTCCGCTACCACGCCGGTTTCCAGCAGATCGACGAGTGGGTGAAGTCGGGTTTTCTCGGGGATATTTTCGCCCTGCGCACGCGCATCGGCACGGCCATGAACGAGAATGCGCGCCGCGAGGTCAGCCGCCATCGCGGGGGCGTGTTTTACGAGCTCGGCTGTCATATGCTGGATCAGGTTGTCTGGCTGCTCGGCAGGCCGCAGAAGGTGACCGCGTTCCTGCGCAACGAGACCGGCGTCGTCGCCGAATGTCCCGACAACACGCTGGGCGTCTTCGAGTACGAGAATGCTATGGCGCTGGTCGACACCTCGGCGATGGAGACGCGGCCGGCGGCGCGGCGTTTTGAGGTCTACGGCAGTCGCGGCAGCGCCATCATGGAGCCGCTCGAGCCGGCCACGGAGATCCGCCTGTGCCTGACTGAGGCGCAGGGCGGCTATGCGGAAGGCGACCAGAAGGTCCCCATCGAGACGCAGACGCGCCAGAAACTGTACGACCTGGAGCTGGTTGACTTTCTCAAGACCATCCAGGGGCAGCAGCCGCCCGCCCGGCCCCTTGCACACGAGCTCCTCGTGCAGGAGACGCTCCTGCGGGCGACTGGTGAGATTGAGGCGTAAGGTCAGGGAAATCGCATCTAAATTGGTTTGCCAGTACTGCCGAAGTTAGCCTGAAAGTCCACGAAGGGCAGGCACAAGGCCTGCCCCTACCGTAGTTTGTGGGGGTAGGCGAAGAAGGCGGTCCGGGTGGGCGTGCGAGGGCAGGGACAAGGCCTGCCCCTACCGTAGTTTGTGGGGGTAGGCGAAGAATTGGGTCTGGGTGGGCGTGCGAGGGCAGG
>JAPOVP010000108.1 GCA_026708085.1 Caldilineaceae bacterium | reverse complement strand
CGGGGGCTCCGCCCCCGCAACGCCCCCTCTCCTACAACCTCGCGTCGTAGCAAGTGTGTGGGCAATACGAAATTGCCGCCCCGTGTCGGCCCACGCTACCCCCCGCCTCCTGGCAGATTCCGAAAATGTGCCAGCGCGAGCAAGACAGGCGAGGCCACTCCCATATATGCCCAACGTTCACCGCGATGACCATCGAGAGCCCGCTACAGACATGCTGACCGTGCATTCCCCCAAGCCTACCGTACACAGAACATGGCTTAGTCGTTACCAATAAGCTATCAAATGCAGTGAGATTCTCAGGAAGGGTCCTGCTCTGTTCCGGCGTGAATCAGGGTGCAGGGCGGATCGGAGAGGTCGGTCAGCGCGTGAAATACTGCGTCCGGCGTAAGCCCGCCGCATACGATCACTTCCAGGCCCTTCAAGGCGCGAACCATGCGCAGCGACTGTTCGACCTTGGCGGCCATACCCCCTGTTACATCGGTAGCATGGCTTGCGCCGAGCTTGGCCTGCAGCGTACCAAATGAGAGTGGCGTAATCTCTCTCAACAGGACCGCGGTCGGGTCCCGTCGGGGATCGCTGGAATAAACGCCGTCTACTTCGCCTGCCAGCACGATCCGAACCGGTGGCAGTTGCGCGGCCATCTGCTCGAAGATTTCCTCCGTACTGGCGATTGTGCCACCGCGCACGCTGTCTAGCGCGACGTCTCCGTGAATCAGGGGCAGTAGCCCGCGCGCTAGTGCCAGACGAACAGTTTCCGCCGGCCCGCCAACGACTTTGCCATCCTCGCAACGCAGCGCCGCGCTGGGCTGAACGGTCCAGGCAGGCAGCTCTGCCTGCAGCAGATGGGCGGCGACGATACGGTTCAGGCGCGCGGCCGCATCCGCGGTGCAGGCGAAGCCATACCACCCGGCCTGGCTGTGAACGCCGTCGCGCGTGCCATGCCGCTGCGCGCTGACGTGGCCGAAACTGCCGCTGCCGTGTCCCAGGACGAGTTGAAGCCCTGGAAGCGCCTCTCTGGCCCGGGCGATTTCCCCGGTCAGACGCGCCAATACGTCCAGCCTGGCTGTTTCCGGTTTGTCCTTTTGGGTGATCAGCGAGCCGCCGAGCTTCAGATAAATGAGAGGCACAGTCGCTATCGCTATCCGTCTACAAGCCGGCGCTTACCGATCCGCCGTGTAAAGCCGGCAGCCGGCTGCTGAGACTCGTCAATAGCGCCTGCTCCTGCTCCGGCAGGACGGTTCGCAGGTCGACAAGAAGCCGGTCATTCCGGATTCGGCAGATTACCGGTGGTTCGGCTCTGCGCAGAGCGGCGGCCGCGCCGTCCGGTTGCGGTATTGTGAACGCCAGCAGCGCTGTGCGCAGGGTTTCGCCCGGCAAGCTGCCGCCGCCCACTGTACTTTTCCCCGGGATCAGCTCGGCCTCAATGTTCGCTTCAGCCAGCTGACACTGGAACCTGCGGGCGCGCTGCTGGACTTCATCCTCCGACTGCGCAATCATGCGCCACACGGGAATCTCGGCCGGGGCTCGCCCCCGTCGATAGGACTGTAGCGTTGCATCCAGAGCGGCCAGGGTCATCTTGTCCACGCGCAGCGCCCGCGCCAGCGGATGCGAGCGCAACTTCGCAATCTGCTCCGCTTTCCCCACGATGAGACCTGCCTGCGGACCGCCCAGCAGCTTGTCGCCGCTGAAGGTGATGATGTCCGCTCCCGCCTGCACACTGCTCTGCACCATTGGCTCCGGGGCCATCCCGAATTGGGCCGTATCAAGCAGCGTGCCTGAGCCGAGATCGTCGATGACCAGCAGGCGGTCGCCGGGCATCCGGCTCTGAACGCCGCCGGCAGGAGCACTCTCCACAGCCGCGTCCGCAGTTTCAGCGGCATCCCGCCCGCTGGCGGAACCTTGCCCGCGGGCGATCTCCACCAGCTTCGTCAGCTCCGGCTTCATCACAAAGCCGACCTGTTTGAAGTTGCTGGCATGAATCCGCATGAGGGCAGCGGTCCGAGGCCCGATGGCGCCCGCGAAATCGTGCGGATGTGTGCGGTTGGTCGTGCCGACTTCCACAAGTGTTGCCCCGCTCTGGCGCAACACATCGGGAATCCGAAAACCGCCTCCGATCTCGACCAGTTCACCGCGGCTGACGATCACCTCCCTGCCAACGCATAGCGCTGACAGCGCGAGGAAGACGGCCGCCGCGTTGTTGTTGACGACAAGCGCATCTTCGGCGCCGGTCAACTCGCACAGGAGGCGGGCGGGGTGCGTGTGGCGGCTGCCCCGCTGACCGGCCTCCAAGTCATACTCGAGTGTACTGTACCCTTTTGCCAGGCGGACGACCGCCTCCTGGGCGGCGTCGCTGAGAGGTGTGCGGCCCAGGTTCGTGTGAATGATTACGCCTGTCGCGTTGATGACGGGCTGCAGCGAGGAGGCGGAGCCCGCGAGTACGCTGTCGGTGATGCGTTCCTTCCATTCACCACCCGAGGGCGCAGGCTGGCCGTTGTCAATGGCGGCCCGCGCCGCGTCGAGTTCGGCGCGGGCTGCTGCGGTGACAGGTCCGTTCCCGTATTCCGCAGCGAGTGCGGCGATTTCCGGCACCGAAAGGAGCTTATCGACCGCCGGCAGTTTTCGATACTCCGCCACTACCTGTCCCGGCTTTTTACCGCCGGAGGCGTTGGGAGATCGGTTGACACCAGTTTCTTTCATGGTTCAGAAATCGCGGCGCGGACCTCCGAACGGAGCAAATTCGCGCAGTCCCTGTGTCGCCGCCAAACAGCGCAGGAACTAAGCTGATTCCAGGCGCGGCAAACGGTCGACCGGCAGGTCAGCCAGCAAGGGATTGCCGAGATCGCGCTCGGACAGTTGCGGCGCATTCTGTTTCCAGTTCACAGCCAGATCCGGATCGTCCCAGGCTACGCCGTGTTCGTCCGTGTTGTCGTAATAGTTGTCAACGTTATATGTGAGAACGGCATCCGTCATGGCGAGAAACCCATGCGCGACGCCTACGGGGATGAAGACGCCCGTGTGATTATGCTCTCCGATTTCCAGCGTCTCCGTCTGCCGAAAAGACGGGCTGTCCGGCCTCAGGTCGGCCAGTGCAACCTGAACTGTACCATCCACGCAGAACCAGTAGTCCACCTGATGGAAATGATAGTGCAGCCCGCGCAGTACCCCCGCCTTCGAATAGCTGACGTTCGACTGTACGCGCGTCCAGCTGCGTTGCGGGAACCACTCTTTCCGAAACGTCTCCAGAAAGCGGCCCCGGTCATCGCCGAAAGCGCGCAGTGCACCGAACTGAACGCCTTCAATCAGTTTTGAATCGGTAATCTGTGGCACAGCAATACCTTTGTCAGCTTGGGCCCCTAGGAAGCGCGTCGGTCGCTATCGGTGAAAGGTTCACCCTGGTCATCAGCCCGCCTGACAGGGCCGGCCGGCTAGGTCGTCAGCAGGCGCATTCGCTCGATAATCCTGTTGATCTCCGCAGCCTTCAACTGGTACGAAGCGCGGTTGACAACGAGCACCGCCTGGCTCGCCAGGATCGTTCGGATCTCCACTAGCCCGTTCATGCGCAGGGTGGTCCCGGTCTGGACCACGTCAACGATCAGGTCGGCGAGTCCCAGAATCGGCCCAAGCTCGACCGACCCCCCCAGAGCGATGATCTCCGCGTTTACGCCTCTCTCGGCGAAGAACTGGCGGGTGAGTCGTGGATACTCGGTCGCGATTCGCGGCTGGCTCATGTAGCGCAGCGGCGTACCATCCAACTGGGCAGATGAAGCTGTCTTGACGGCAAGGTCTGCCGCATCGACATGCTCTATGGGTGGCGACGCAGCCCCGCCCGCTGGGCCGGCGACGCTCAGGCGGCAGTGTCCGAAGGGAAGCAGCAACGGCTCATAGACCGCACGGTCCGTCTCCCGCACCACGTCGAGCCCGCAGATGCCAAGATCGGCGGCGCCGTGTTCCACATAGGTGGGAACGTCGCGCGGCTTGGCCATGACAAAGCCAATCGAGCCGTCGGCCGCCGGCAGAATCAGTTTGCGGCTTTCCGTGTCTGTGGGAATCGAGAGCCCGGCCCGCTCGAGGAAGGACAGACTATCCTGTGCCAGCCTCCCTTTTGGCAGGGCAAACAGCAGCGACTGTTTGTTGTGCCTGTCCGCCGCGGACGACTGTGACCGTTCGTTAGTTCTCGCCCGGCCGCGATTGGGCGCCACTGTAGCTTGCGTCATGTGGACAGCTCTTCCCTAAACGTCTCCATCCTGACTGCCAGACTGCCTTCCTCCAGCGGGCCGAGCAGCACAAAGTCGCCCCGCTCGTCGCGTCGGTGATGCTGAAACCCGTCTTCCCAAAGCAGGACGTCGCGTACATCTGTATCCGCTGCATAGGCAAAGGCAGCATCAAGCGGCCAGCCGTTGACGTCCACTTGGATGTGCATCCCAGCCTGGCGCAGCCTCTGGACCTGGGCCAGAGCATCCGGACTTCCCCGGGGCAGTGCCAGCGCGGGCTGGATCCGGTTTCGGCCGGTCCGCGCCTCTTGCCCGTCCTGCCTCTGACGCGCCACCAACAGTCGGTCCACCCCCAGGGCAACGCCCACTGCGGGCTGCGGAGGTCCGAAGCGTCCCACCAGGTCATCGTATCTTCCGCCGCTGGCGACAGCTGTACCCAATCCCGGCGTCACCGCCTCGAACGAGACACCGGTGTAGTATCCCAAGTTGCGAATCTCGGTCAGGTCGATGACAAAGCTGTCATGAATCTCGTAACCGGTGAGCGCGTCGACGATTCCGCGCAAGTTCTGCAGGCTTTCGTGCATCCCTCTGTTCTGAATGTGGCGTTCTGCCAGGGAAAAAATAGCGTCCACATTCTCGCCCACCAGTTGCGGCAGAGTCTCAACCGCCTGGCGCTGCCCGGTCCGCAGAGGCGTGTCCCGCAGAAACTCTTCCAACAGCGGTTCGCTCTTCCGCTCCAGCGCCCAATGCAGCTGCTGCGTCTGCTGCGGATCAAGTTTGAGCGCTTCCAGGAGACTGCGATAGTAGCGGATGTGCCCCACGATCTGTCGAAACTGGGTCAGGCCGGCAACCTTCAAGGCAGTGGCCGTCAGGGCCAGGATTTCGGCGTCGGCAGCCGGGTCCGGTGCGCCGAACAACTCCCCGCCAACTTGCCAGAACTCGCGCTGGCGGCCGGCCTGCGGTTCCAAATAGCGGAAGACGCTGCCCCCGTAGCAGAATCGCTGCGGCATGGGCCAGTCGTGGAGCCGTGCGCCCACCAGGCGGGCGACCGGTGTGGTGAACTCGGGCCGCAGGGAAAGCGTGCTGCCGTCGCGGTCGAGGAATCGGTACATGCCGCTGCGCAGCCGGTCGTCGTACTGGGCGCTCAGGGTCGAGTCGAACTCAAACATCGGCGGAATCACGTCGCCGTAACCCCAGCCGCGAAATGTTTCCATCAGTTGGTCGAGGAGGCCCTGCCGCCTGCTGGCCTCATCCCAGAAGTAGTCGGCGACACCGAAAGGTACGTGCCCGTTCATCTGCCCTGCTCGCGCTTGCGCCGGCTGTTGGCCTGAAGCGCATCGATCTGTTCCTTTGGCGTGTATGAGGCCGCCCTGGCCGACTCGGCGCTGGATGCGCTCTCTTCCTGCGGCGTAAGTCCGCCCAGTCCCCCCAGAACGGCAACTTGCGATATCGTTCTCTTCGTGGAATCGCCGAAACACTCCGGGCAAGTGGGATGCTCCTGCGCCGAGGCCGCCGTTGACCAGAGCCGGTCGAACCGGTTGTCGCAATCCAGGCAGATATACTCATATATCGGCATATCGATCTCCGTTCCGATTCAGCTGCCCGCGCCCTGCGGCAGACGCTCTCTGCTTCGACTGCCCACAGTATGCCAAAGGAGGAACGATTGCTCAAAGGTAGGCGCCCACTGGAAAGCTCGAGCGCCCGATTCGGATGCCCTATGTATCATCTCCCGCGTCAAGCGTGCATCCCAAAATGCGGGCGAACTCTCGTTAACCTCGGGTTGCAACAGAACCATGTCCCGTCCGTCTTAAGCTCTCAGTCAGAGGTAGCCCCGCCTCTAACCACTAACCACTGACTACTGACTACTGCAGTTCTGGGCGGTCGGGCCTTCGGCCCTCCCTTGTGCGGCCCCCCTCCCCGCAACGCCCCCCTCTCCTACAACATGCGTGGACGACCGGGTGCCGACATTGGTGACATGTGCCCAGCCGAAAGAGTTTCGCCAGGCCACGTCCCGCCAGTCCCATCAAGTCCCCGTAGCGGCAGGCCTCGTACCTGCCCTCCTGCTCCCTCACAAGTCGTCTTCTCCGCCTCCCTCTCAACCACCGGTAGGGGCAGGCCTTGTGCCTGCCCTCCCCCCGCACACGCCGCCCCCTCCGCCCCACGCCTCAACCAGCGGTAGGGGCAGGCCTTGTGCCAGCCCGCCTCCCTCTCAACCAGCGGTAGGGGCAGGCCTTGTGCCAGCCCGCCTCCCTCTCAACCAGCGGTAGGGGCAGGCCTTGTGCCAGCCCGCCTCCCTCTCAACCAGCGGTAGGGGCAGGCCTTGTGCCAGCCCGCCTCCCTCTCAACCAGCGGTAGGGGCAGGCCTTGTGCCAGCCCGCCTCCCTCTCAACCAGCGGTAGGGGCAGGCCTTGTGCCAGCCCGCCTCCCTCTCAACCACCGGTAGGGGCAGCACTTGTGCCTGCTCCCTCTCACCCCCAGGTCAGGGATGCACCCGCGTCAACCGCATTTGGACAGGCCCCGCGCCTGCCTGTATAATAGCGGCAACTGAATATTGAACGTCAGGGGTGCCCATGGTCCGGATGCCAGGGCTGAAAAGGCGAAGCCGGTTAGAGTCCGGCGCTGTCCCGCAACTGTAAGGGAGACAATCCCGCCCACCCTTCAAGCACGAAGGGAGTCTCTAACGAGAAATGGGCAGGAGTTTCCCAAGTCAGGTCGACCGCCTCTGTCGTGCTCTTGAAACATCTCGTGGATTGGGTGACGGAGTGATGCCTCCGCTTTGGGGGCAAGCATGACCGGTAGCGTCCGATCTCGTCAGAGATCGGACGTTTCTTCTTTTTTGGCTGTTTCAGGTGACGCGGCAGGGGCATCAACCATCCTTGCACTGTCAGGAGAAACTGATGCGACGTCCGCCATTCCACTTTCTTGTCACAGTACTTCTGGTCCTGAGCGCCTGTGTTGCCCAGCCGGCTACGGTCTCCTCGCCGCCGGACAGCGCCGCCGCAGACTCTGCCGCGGCGGCCGTGTCCCCGGTTGAGAATCTGCATGATAGCTGTGTCGAACTGTACGACCCGGCGATAGACTATTTTCCCCAAAAACTGTCAGTTGCCTACGCCTCCGGTTTCGACGTCGAGTATCACAACAACTATAAGGTCGTTACCGTCACCAATCCGTGGCAGGGGGCACAGGAGAGTTTCCGCTATGTGCTTCTCCAGTGCGGCACGCCGGCTCCCCAGGACGTTGAAGGCGAGGTAATCGAAGTTCCGGTAAGCAACATCATTGCCATGTCCACAACCTACCTGCCGACGCTTGAAGACCTCGGTCTGATAGACAGGCTGATCGGGCTGGACAGCTACATGTGGACGACGAACCCCGCGGTGCGTGCGCGCATCGAGTCCGGAGAGATCGCCGAAATCGGCGGCGGCGCCGCCGTCAACGTGGAGCTGACGCTCGATCTGGATCCTGCCCTGGTCATGACATATGGGACCGGCTTTTCCGACTTTGACACGCATCCCGTGCTGTTGGAGGCGGGGATACCGGTCGCGCTCAACGGTGACTTTGTTGAACAGAGCCCGCTGGGCCGTGCCGAGTGGATGAAATTCATTGCCATGTTCTTCAACCGTGAAGCCGACGCCGCTGCGCAGTTCGACATCGTCGCGACGGAATACAACGCTGTAGCGGAACTGACGGCGACGCTTACGCAGCGGCCCTCGGTGCTGATCGGGAGCGTCTACAACGGTACCTGGTACGTCTCGGGCGGCGGAAGTTACATGGCCAAACTGCTGGCTGACGCCGGCGCCGCCTACCTCTGGTCAGGTGAAGGCGACGTCGGAGCACTGCCGCTTGACTTCGAGTCGGTATACGCGGTGGCGGCAGACGCCGATTTCTGGCTCAATCCGGACAACTCTTTCTGGTTCACCGTCGACAACGTACTCGAAAGCGATCCCCGCTACGGCGATTTTGCGCCGCTCAAACAAGGCCAGCTGTTCAACAACAATGCCAGGGTGAACGAAAATGGGGGCAACGCCTACTACGAAGAGGGCGCAGCCCATCCCGAAAAAGTGCTGAAGGACCTGGTAAAGATACTGCACCCGCACCTGTTGCCCGACCACGAGCTCAGATTTTACCAGCAGGTTCAGTAACCGATATCTCATCGTGACGGGAGTGTAACAGGCCCGGTGGGCAAGTGATTGGAGGCACGGGAGTTCCGTGAAGGCAGTTGTGACCGGCGTCGCGGTCGCTTTCCAGTTTCTGACCATCGTGCCGCCGCTCCTGCGACGCCCGGTGGCGCCAAACGAGTTGGGGAGATCAGTCACCTTCTTCCCACTGGTCGGCCTCGCGATCGGCCTGCTCCTTTTCGGACTGCATAGAGCTCTGTCAATCATCTTCCCAGAGTTTCTGGCGGCCGCGATTCTGTTGGGAGTCTGGACCCTGTGCAGCGGCGCCCTGCATTTCGACGGCATTCTGGATACGGTGGACGGCCTTCTGGGCGGTCGTGATGCAGAAGATCGATTGCGAATCATGCGCGATGCGCGCGTTGGTTCGTTCGCCGTCGCAGCCGGAGGAACAGTACTTCTGCTGAAGTTCGCAGCGATCGGAAGCACCGGGGCAGCCGGCGCACTCGTCGTCGCGCCGGTCGCAGGGCGATGGCTGACCAGCATGGCTGTCGTTCTTTTCTCCTATGCTCGCCCTGCCGGTCTGGGCCGGGACATGAAGGACAACGCCGGCTGGCCTCAGGCCGCTGGAGCGACGGCAATTGCCGCCGCGACGATAGGATTCATGGTGCCGTCTGTGGGCATCGCGGCCACCGGCGCGGCCGTGGTCCTGGTCTGCATCAGTGCCTGGATTCTTGTCAGGTTCACACTGGCGCGCATCCCAGGGCTGACCGGCGATATCTACGGCGCACTGTGTGAAGTCGGAGAGACAGTCTGCCTCGTGACGCTGGCAGCAAACTGGTCCGTATAGGGTCCAGGGGGCTCGACAACGCGAGTCCTCAAAAGAACGGGCCGATGGCTGAGAACTGACCTGACTTTCGGATAGTCGTTGACATATTTCCGGCACTGCTTTACCCGCAGGCTGGACAGAGGACAGGTTTGCGTGGGGGAACTGATTCTGATTCTGGGCGGCGCACGCAGTGGCAAGAGCGCGGAAGCTGTCCGGATAGCTCGGCAGCTCCAGGATGGGCAGGTGCTCTTTGTAGCAACTGCCGAGCCGGGCGACGATGAAATGCACTTTCGCATAGAGAAACACAGGGCGGAGCGGCCGGTGCACTGGCACACGCTGGAGGCGCCCCGCCACGTCGGCAAGGCGATCGGTCGACAGTCGGAGAGGTATTCGACCATTGTCGTGGACTGCATCACCCTGCTCGTGTCGAACCTGCTGGTCGACAAGCCAGACCCCTACGCCGAGGCGGTCCGCGAACGCGTGGCGCAGGAAGTAGAGGAGATAGTGACGGCGGCGATCGCTATGCCGTGTGCGAGCCGGATGATCGTCGTTTCCAACGAAGTGGGTAACGGCATGGCGCCGCTCACCCCCCTGGGGAGAGCTTTTCGCGACCTGGTGGGTCAGGCCAATCAGACATTGGCCGCAGCCTCCGACCGGGCGGTCCTGATGGTGGCCGGACTTCCACTGGTATTGAAAGGTGAGGAATCCCAGCACCCTGCTTCTGCCCCCTGGGAGTCGGAGGTAAACGCGGCCGCGGCGAGAGATGAATAGAGAGAATGCTCCCTTTGCCACATCCTATATTCGGGTCCCCGCTTCGCTGACGAGGAGCCTCTCTGCAGGCCCCGGCCTGATGCTGGCCGGGCTTGCGCTGCTGGCTCTGGCGGCTTTCATGTTGAGCTTGGCGGTCGGCTCCGTGCGCATCCCTCTCGACGAAATCGTGGCAGTGTTACTGGGCGGGGATGCTTCCAAGTCGGCCTGGGCCACGATCGTTCTCAAATTTCGCCTGCCCAAAGCCCTGACCGCGATGCTGGCTGGGGCCGCGCTTTCGGTCAGCGGTCTGCAGATGCAGACACTTTTTCGTAATCCGCTCGCGGGGCCGTTCGTGTTGGGGATCTCATCCGGCGCCAGCTTGGGCGTGGCTCTGACCGTGCTGCTGGCGGGCGTGGCCGTTGGCCTCGGCGGAAGCACGACCCTGCTCGCAGGGATCAGTCTCGCCGGCGATACCAGTTTGGCCCTGTCAGCGATCGTCGGCTCCGGCCTGGTGCTGCTGCTTGTGATGTCGGTGGCCCGAAGAGTGCAAAGCGGCATGACGCTGCTCATTCTCGGCCTGATGTTCGGGTACACGACCAGCGCCCTGGTGAGCGTGCTGATCTATTTCAGTGTCGTCGAACGCATTCAGGCCTACATCTCCTGGACATTCGGCTCTTTCGGCGGCGTAACCTGGCGCCAGCTCCAGGTCATGGCGCCTGCCATACTTTTGGGGCTGGCAGGCGCCCATCTGCTGATGAAACCGTTGAATGCGCTGCTTCTCGGTGAGACCTACGCCCTATCTCTGGGACTCAATGTACGACGCGTGCGCCTGGGAATCATCGGCACGGCGGCCATCCTGGCCGGCGTCGTCACCGCCTTCTGCGGGCCAATCGGATTCCTTGGAATCGCCGTTCCCCATCTCTGCCGCAGTCTGCTGAACACGTCGGACCACCGCTTGCTGCTGCCCGCGGTCTCTTTCATGGGCGCGACGCTGGCCCTGGGCGCGGACATCGTCGCCGGACTGCCCGGTAGTCAGCTGACTCTGCCGCTCAATGCCGTGACCGCGCTGCTCGGCGCGCCGGTTGTCATCTGGGTGATCCTGCGACAGCGCAATCTGCGGCAGGCATTCGCCGGTTGACCGGGTTACTGACATGATGAATGGGACTGTCCTGCGAACCAGAGACCTCTCCATAGGCTATCGCCGCCCCCGCAAAGCTCCCGCTGTCATCGCAAGCGATCTGAGTTTCTCCTTGCGGCCGGGAGAGCTCGTCTGCCTGCTTGGACCGAACGGCGCCGGAAAGTCTACCCTCATGCGCACACTGGCCCGCCTGCAACCCCCGCTATCCGGGCAGATCTGGCTGGATGACCGGCCTCTCGACAGCCTGCGGCCCGGCCAGCTGGCCCGCCGCCTGAGCATCGTGTTGACCGATCGCGTGGACGTGGGCGCAATGTCCGGTTACGGACTGGTAAGCCTGGGCCGCCATCCCTACACCGGCTGGACGGGGACGTTGACCGAACAGGACCAGGAGATCGTTGCCTGGGCGCTGCAAGCCGTCCGCGCCAAAGATCTGGCCGACCGCTATACTGTCGAGATGAGCGACGGCGAACGCCAGAAGGTCCTCATCGCCCGCGCCCTGGCCCAGCAACCGCGCGTGATGCTGTTGGACGAGCCCACCGCCTTCCTCGACCTGCCGCGGCGGGTGGAAGTCATGGACCTGCTGCGGCAGCTTGCCAGCGAGAACAGCCAGGCCGTCCTGCTCTCCACCCATGACCTCGACCTGGCGCTGCGCAACGCCGACCGATTGTGGCTGCTGTCCGCCGAAGGCGAACTCTTTAACGGTGCCCCCGAGGACCTGATTCTCAACGGCGCGTTTGAGCGCGTTTTCTCCGCCGAAGGGGTGACATTTGACCGCGAACGCGGCTCCTTTCATACGCGCCAGGAGGCCTGCGGGCGGCTGCGACTGGAAGGAGACGGCGTCGCGGCATTCTGGACGCGGCGCGCACTGGAGCGGATCGGCTACGCGGTGGAGAAGGAAGGAGAGTACGGGGAGACCTCTTCCTATGCATCCATTCTGCCTCCCCCGCAAAGAGCGATCGGCACCGTCTCCATTCGCTTGCAGGACGACGGCCTAATCTATAACCTTGAACTGGATGGGCGCGAGGATACCTTTTCGACCTTAAGCTCTCTTACGACATACCTGCGCCGCGGCGGCGCCGGAGGAGAAACTGATGCCTAGGCTGACGAAGATCTACACGCGCGGCGGCGACGACGGGACAACTGCCCTGGGCGGCGGCCAGCGTGTGCCCAAGGACGCCCTGCGCGTCCAGTTGTACGGGACGGTTGACGAGTTGAATGCCCACATTGGCGTGGCACTGGCCGGCGGCCTGTGCGAGCGTCTGCAAAGTACGCTGCCTGGGATTCAGAATGAACTGTTCCATCTGGGATCGGATCTGTGCTTTTTGGAAGAGGATAAGGTACGCTACACACCACCGCAGATCGAAGAGCGCCACGTGGACCGCCTGGAGGCGCTGCTCGACGAGCTGACACCGGTCGTCGGCCCCCTGGAGAACTTCATTCTGCCGGGCGGCTCGCCAGGGGCATCGCACTTACACGTGGCGCGTACCGTGTGCCGGCGGGCGGAACGGGAGGCAACTTCACTGGCCAGAGAAGAGGCAATCAATCCCCAGGCATTGCGCTATCTGAATCGTCTGTCCGACGCGCTCTTCGTGATGTCCCGGCTTGAGAATCTTCGACGGGGGGTCGCGGAGCCGCTTTGGGACCCGGCGGCTTGAGCAACCCAGACGTCTTTATGGGCGCCGCAGTTTTTCAACGCCTCCACGACGGGCGATCCTCTGCTTTTGCACTGTCTGGCTGAAGAGGGGAGATAGACGGAGGAGATTTCAGTGGACCTGCCGGAGATGGCGCCCTACACGCGTCACGTATTCATCTGTTCAGGGCCGTTCTGCGATCCGGAGGGCAAGGCAAACTGGCTTTACGCCCAACTGGCTCGCAAGTTGGGCGATCTGGGGGAGTACGACAATCCCTTGCGCGTAAAGCGGGGGACCTCACCCTGTCTGGGCGTTTGCCACAGCGGGCCCGTCCTGGTCGTCTATCCTGAGGGCATCTGGTACTGCCAGGTCGATGAGGCCCTGCTGGACAGAATCGTCGAGGAGCATCTCCGCAACGGCATCCCCGTGGAGGAAGCGGTCTACCATCGACTTGGAGAAAACGTCTACTCGAGTGATGTCAGATAGGCGTATACCGCTCTGAGCCCGTCGGGACTGATCTTGGTCGAGCCGAACAGGTGATCGGGCCCAAGTTCGCCCCCGGTGCGGATCAGATCTTCGAACTCGGCTTCGCTCATGGCGAGACCTACGAGCGAAGAACCTTGATCGGTGCCTGCAGCCCCTTCGCCGTGACATTCGGCGCAGCGATTGCCGTAGGCAAATTCGCCCATGGCGATGTCCGGCTCCTCCGCGGCCTCCTCCTCATCCGCCTGTTTATCCGCTGCGCTCGCCTCTTCCAGATCCGTGACCGGGGTCGGCTGTTCAAAACGGGCCGCCGGCATCGTCGGCACCGCCTCGCTGTCCGCCGGCGCTTCCCCGCCGGGATCAGTCAGTTCATCATCCGGGCCGCAACCTGCCGCAAGCGTAAGGAGCACCAGAAGGACGGCTAAGGCCGGCACGAATCGGCTGGTAAATCCTGTCCTGTTCATTTTCCTCTGTACCATTTTGCCGGCTCTCTCTCCATCTTCCTTGCCTCGACATCGTACTCTATTACTGGCGTCGATGAGGAGCGAACTCAGCCTCCCCTCAAGGGTGCCTCACTCGATCATCTTTGGGTCCAGCGCGTCCCGCAGGCCGTCGCCGACAAACGAAAACCCGAGCATCGCCAGCGCAACGGCAATGGTCGGGAAGAGTGCCAGATGCCAGTAGACGCGTACATAGGCATTACTGACGCCGACCATCTTTCCCCAGCTGGGGATCGGATCGTTGATGCCGATCCCGAGAAAGCTCAGGCCGGCCTCCCCGAAGATCGCCGCCGGGATACCGAAACTGATCGAAACCAGGATCGGTGTCAAGGCGTTGGGAAGCAGATGGCGCAGGATGATCCGGTTCTGACTCACCCCCGTGCAGCGCGCGGCCTCGACATATTCCTTCTCCCGCAGCGAAAGAATCTGCCCTCGCGTCAGCCGGGCGATACCGATCCAGCTTGTGATGCTAAGCGCGAAAATCACTTTCGTAATCCCGCCTCCCCAGACCGATATGATCAGAATTGAAAACATCAGGCCGGGGAAGGCGGTCATGGTATCGATGAAACGGGAAATGATGAAATCGGTGCGGCCGCCCACGTAGCCTGCCAGGCTGCCGAGCGGTACACCAATCAGAAAGGCGACCATCTGCACCGCGACGCCGACGGTCATCGACGTGCGTGCACCGTAGATGAGACGGCTCAGGTAGTCGCGGCCCACTTCGTCGGTGCCGAGCGGGTGGCCCGGCAACTCAAAGGGAAAGCGCAGCACTCGGTCAAAATATACCTTGTCATAGGGAAACGGGGCAACCAGGTCGGCGAATACCGCCAAAAAGAGAAAGAGCAGAACGATTGCAAGTCCGATTACGGCCAGGCGGTTGCGCAGGAACCTTCGGGCTGCGTCTTGCCAGAGTGTTCGGTGGCGTTCCCCATCCGTCGGCGCCAGGTCTAAACCGGTCGCAACCCTCGCCGTCACTACGCCCCTCCCTCTGCACCCAGCCGCACGCGCGGATCGATCCAGGTATAAATGATGTCAGTGAACAGATAGGTAAGGCTCCACAGAAAGGCGATCAACAGGAAGAGGGCCATGATCATGGGATAGTCGCGATTGAAGATACTGGTAACGAAAAACTTGCCCAGTCCGTTGATGCGGAACACCGCCTCGATAAAGATGCTGCCTGTCAATAGATTGGGAATGATGACGCCAAGGGCTGTCACCATCGGAATCAGCGCGTTGCGCAGGATATGGCGAAGCATGATCGCCCTGTTGCCCAGCCCTTTTGCCCTGGCGGTACGCGTAAAGTCCTGGCGCATCACATCCACCATGCTGGAGCGCGTGTAGCGGGCGATGATCGCCAGTGGGCCGAGCGCATAGGCGACGACAGGCATGATCCAGTCGGTGCAGACGAATCTGCTCCCTAACAGACAGGACTCGGACGCGTTCCAACCCCCCATCGGCAGCCACTTGAGGCGCACGGCAAAAAAGAGTATCAGCCACATCGCCACCACAAAGCTCGGTACGGTGATCCCCAGCATGGCGATGAAGGTCGTGATGTTGTCGATCCAGGAGTTCTGGTGGTAGGCAGCGTAGATCCCCAGAGTGATCCCCACGCCGAACGCAAGCAATACGGTCATCACGCCTACCTGCGCTGTCACCTTCCAGCTCTTGGCTATCAGAGCGGTCACGGTGGTGGTCGGCTGCTGGTAAGGGATGCCGAAATCGAAGTGCAGGACCGCATTCTTCATGTAGTTCAGGTACTGAATGTGAGTCGGTTTGTCGAGGCCGTACTTGCGCAGAATGTTTTCTTTGGCAGCCGGCGGCAGGGGGGCTTTGGTTTCGTCAAAGGGTCCGCCCGGCACCTGGTGCATGAGGAAGAAGGTGACAACGGAGACGACAAAGAGGACAAGAATCAGCGAAAGAATCCGTCCTAAGATGTAACGTGCCATGGACCTGCCTGGGATCGTGATGGGGTTGCGGGAGGCCACCAGGGCGGCCTCCCGCTTCACTCAATCGCAACTGTATTGTCGACTACAGGTTTGCAGGACGTTACTCGGTTATGTAGATAAGCGAGATGTCCTGATCGTTGCCCCAATGCCAACCGGTAATGCCCTGAGAGTCGGCGTCGCGGATCGTGCCCTGTACCCACGACTGCATCAGGTCTCCAGCCCACCTGTGGGCGATGAAGATACCGCCGACGTCGTCCACAAGAACGCGTTCGGCGTCGCGGAACATCTGATCGCGCAGCTCCGGATTGCCGACCATGCCGGCCGCCTCGGTGACAAGGGCGTCAAACTCATCGTTCTTCCACGAGTGCCGCCCGCCAGACTTCCAGACGTTGCCCAGCAGATTGGCCGGGTCAAGGAAGTCCATACCGTAGTCTACCGCGCCGAACGTAAGCTGCGTGGGCTTGGCATTCAGCGCATCCATGTAGACCTTGCGGTCCACGTTCGAGATTTCGAGGTTGATGTTGAGGCATTCGGTAATGGAGGCGGCAACGGCCTGATAGACCGCGGCCATAGCAGGCGCCTCTCCGCGCAGCATCATGACCAGGTCGGGGAATCCCTCACCGCCGGGATACCCGGCCGCGGCCAGGTGCTCATTGGCTTCGTCACAATCGTAGTTCTGATACTCTCGCAGATTGCCCTCCGTGTCGGACGAGGGGTAGCCTGGCATCAGCATCGAGTAGGCAGGCATAGCCTTGATCTCGCCGTATACGCTGGCCACGATGTTCTCGCGGTCAACCGCATGGGCGAAGGCCTTGCGCACGTGAATGTCGCTGAACGGTTCTGTGAAGGTATCGAAGAGCAGATAGTCCGTGCGGAAATCGCCGAAGTGGCGCAGGTAGTTGCCGGCCATCTCCTCATCGCGCAGGATCAGCTCGAAGTCGGCAGGCGTCAGCGCGCCGTACGGCACCTTGTCGATGTCGCCGTTCTGGTAGGCGGCGAAAAAGGTGCTGGGGTCCATGAAGATGCATTCCATGCGCTTGATCAGCGGCGGGCGGAACCCCTTGTAGGTCGGATTGGCTTCGACGACGATCTTGTTTCCAGGATCGAATTCGGCCAGAACGAAGGGGCCCGATGAAACCGAGGTTTCCAGGCTGCTGTTGTAGTATGGGCCGTGCTCTTCCAGGGCCTTCTTCTGCAGCGTGAACGCGAACTTCATCACACCGGGCAGCGGCGGGAAGACATCCTCTGTCTCGACTTCGAGAGTCAGGTCATCCACGGCGCGTACGCCCAGCTCTTCGGGCGGCAGCTCGCCGGCGATGATCTTGCTCCAGTTCTTGATGCCGCCATCGGCCAGGAAGCTGTAAAACCAGGAGAAGTCCCAGCCGTGTTCCGGCGTGGCCGTGAGTCGGAACGTGGCCTCGTAGTCATAGGCTGTCAGCGGCGTGCCGTCGCTCCAGACCTGGCCCGGCCGCAGGTGGAAGGACCAGACCTTGCCGTCTTCGGAGACGTCCCAGCTCTCGGCAGCGCCGGGGATCACGTTGAAGTCCTTGTCCAGTGAGACCAGTGTGTCCTGGAACAGGTCGGCAAGGCAGTAGCGGTTATAGACCGCCACCGGGAAGTCGAAAGTGGAAGCACTCTGGTTTATGTCCGCCGCTACTCTGTAGACCTGCTCATCATAGGGCTTGGCATCCGCAGGCAGTTCAGTACCGTATACAGTTACATTGCCTGCGGCTTCTTCCATCGCTTCCTCGGAAGCCGATTCCTGGGCCGCCGGCGCAGCCGCCGGCACACAGGCCTGAAGGAGTAACCCCAGGAGAAGAAGCAGGGGCAGCCCGTAGGTGACCCATCGCGTTTTGCGAACAGCTTGTGTTGTCATTGATTTCTCCTTTGACTATGGTGGATACACAAAAGAGGTGAGGGCGTGGGGGCCCAGTCACAGCGTTGAACCTGTACGGCGTTGCCGGCATACACAACTTGGAATAGAAGCGGGGGACTGACGAGACAATCTCGCACGATAGTCTAAGGCAGTGTGCCCATGACTACAAATCTTCGAGGGCGCGCGCGCAAACTAAACCGCGAGTCGCATGAAAAACCGGGCCACCCCGTCGGCCTCCTGAATACAGCAGGACAATGGCCCAGTGTGACCCGGTCGTCGTGCACTACTTTTGCCTTACAGGCGACTTGCTTCTGGCTCCGGTTCGTTTATGGAAATACAGGCCGCCGCCAGCCTTCATACATCCAGCAGTTACTCTGCCCACGACCCCTGCGCCATCATGCCGCCATCTACATTTACATATTCGCCGGTCATGAAGGAGGCGGCGTCGCTGCTGAGAAAGAGAACAACCGAGGCAATGTCCTCCGGTTTGCCGATGCGGCCCATGGGATGCGTTCTTTCCGCGGCTGTTCGCAGCGCCTCCAGGTCGTGGTTTACACTCTCCATCGCCAGGCTGGTCTCAATTGTGCCGGGGTTGACAGCCAAAACGCGAATATTCTGCTCTGCGTATTCCAGGGCCAGCTGCTGTGTGAGCGAGATCATGCCGCCCTTGCTGGCGGCGTAGGCCGGCACGCCTTTCATCGACTGGCGGCCTTGCACGCTCGCAATGTTGACGATTACGCCAGCGCCCTGTTTCAACATGAACGGCACCGCGTACTTTGACATCAGGAAGCCGCTCTTCAGGTTTACGTCCAGAATGCGGTCCCAGGTCTCCTCCGGAAACTCATGCGCGGGCAGGTAGCTGTCCACCGGCTGAATGCCCACGTTGTTGACCAGAACGTCAACACTGCCTGTCGCGGCGGCCTGGTTCACCAGCGCCTCGCAGGTTGCCGCCCCGGCAACGTCGGCGTTGACAAAGGTAATTGTTCCGGCCATCGAACCGCTTTCGGCCTCGATCTTGGCGCCGGCCTCCATGTCGACGTCGGCGCAGAATACGTGGGCCCCCGCCTGTGCGAATGCTCTCGTAACACCTTCGCCAATGCCCTTCGCCCCGCCCGTCACGATGACGGTCTTTCCGCTGAAATCGCTCATAGTACTTTCTCCATTGGTTCAGAGGTTTTGCCGTTGTTAAGTCGTGCACACATTATCGTTCCAATTCCAGAAATTCCGCAATCGTCCGTGCCTCCTCTGGCGTGACTCCCACTGCGGTCATCGTCGTTCCCGGCGCAAATTGGGTGGGATTCTCGATGAATTCGGCCAGATTTTCACGCGTCCAGACGACGTCCAGCCCGCTCACCGCGGCCGAGGCTTCGAAGCCCGCAACGCTGCCTGCCCGCCTGCCAACTACACCGGCCAGGTGCGGGCCGGCACTGTGTTCAGCCGACAATCTGTGGCAACCCGCACAGAATGCAGTGAAGAGCCCGGCGCCGGGATGGCTCGTACCCTCGTTCTGTGGTGGAAACGGTGGAACCTCATCCGCAGGCAGGGGAGCGAGGTATGGAGCCCCGAATGTATAGCTGCCCTCCCAAACGGGGCCTCTCCAGAAGACTTCGCCGTCAGGGCTCTCCTCGCGAATCACTTGTCCCGTATAAATGTGTTTGATCTCATAAGCGGGCAGAATACGCACAACAAGGCAGCCGCCCTCAAACACTGTGCTGCCTACGCCCTGATCGAAGGAATTGAAGTCATAGACGTTGAAGCCGAACTGCCTTAGATCCTCGGAAATATCGTGCGCGTGAACAGGTGTTATGTGCAGGAAGAATCGGTTCCGATAATCGCCTGTGCTGCAAGGGATCCTCAGATAAATCAGCAGGTTCTCATGCACGAACACTTCGAATCGGGAACGCATGGCCGGTGTGCCGATATCGGTCCCTTCGAGTCCACGAATCAGCGCATCGACATCTTCGTCCACGAGGCTGAAGACGTCGATGCACACTTCCTCTGCGTCAAACGAAAAGATCGATCTCGGATCGTTTACCAGCTGGCAGTACAGCGGCGCGCGCTGCAGTAAAATGACCTTGGAAGAGTCTGTCAGCAGCGCAACGCGGCCATCCGCCATCTGCGCTATGTCGCGGATACGTTCGCCGAATCCGATCCGTTCGATATTGGTGACCCGCTCCTGACGGAGACGAACGCGAAAGAGCGAACCGCTTCGGAGAGAACCGACCAGCAGATCGTCCCGCCAAAGGGGAAACTGCTCGCTATCGCTGACGATTAAACTGGAAACGGCGATTGCGGGAATCCATGCATAGAAAGGCTCTTCAGAGCCATCGTGCCGGCCCTGTTCCTCGTTGTACGGCCATATCCTGTCTCCGTAAAGGATGCCGTAAGTAGCGTACGGCCAGCCATAGTCCAGCCCCGGCCAAACCAGGTTGAGTTCATCGCCTCCCTGCGGGCCGTGCTCGGTCAGCCACAGTCTCCCCTCCGCATCGCGTGCCAGTCCTTGTGGATTGCGAAAGCCTGTGGCAACGATTTCGTTCCGGCCGCTTTCAAGTTCGATTCGAACCAGCTTGCCCAGGTGCGTATCAGGATCAACGACTGGCGGCTTTTTCGGGTCACCACCCTCGTTGCGCACATGCCACTCGTACCAGGCGTGGTCGCCAACCGCAACCAGTAGATGCTCGTCGCCGTCCATCAACATCCGGCCGCCAGCCTGGATTCCCCCGCCCACCTTCGGAATATCCCCTTCCCAGTTGCCGAAGATTGCCCTTTCAATGCAGGGATTCGCCGTGAACACCGTCCCCCAGTCGCCGGAAACCGCAATTTCCCCTTCGCCCAAATTCAATCTCGTTGATGAAATCCGAAACTCCACGCATTCGCCGACGAGATAGTGATGGGAAACGAACAGGGTGAACTCCTCTGGCGTCTCCGCATTGAGCAGAATGTCGGCGACGCGAAATCCGACCCAGCCGATGTGCTCAGCAGGCGCAGTCTCGAACATGGGGACTCGACCGGGCAGGTAGTCTACCCTTCCTTCTGCCTGAATCAGCGCAATCCGCCCTCTTGGCGTCACCAGAAGCAGATCATCCCCAAGCGGCTCGATGGCGCCGCCATCACCGCGGAACCTTTCAAGTTCAACTGTCAGAAGTTGGAGCTCATACAGGTGAGTTCTCTTGGTAGGAGGATTCGGGTCGAAGACCCTGCTTTCAACGGCAAACCGGGTGGACGCCTCGATCAAATGGGCACGCCCGGGAAGGAGTGACAAGGCCACAGTCGCCGCAAGCACCAGGAATAAAGAGAATAGTCCTTGTCGCTTTCTCACCAGGATCTACTTTCCGACTTTGGGGCGGGACATGGTTTCCGTTACGTCTTTTCCATTTGGGACAAAAGCCGCCGCCTTCGTCAACGTCTGCTGATCGTGTCGAAGAAGCCGGCGAGAAGCTCTGCTCATCACTGTTTTCCCGCAAGGAATTCGACGATGAGCAGAGCCTCTTCTTCGGTCACACCGACTCCAGCCATCGTCGTGCCCGGCGCGAACTCAGCGGGGTTGATAATGAATTCGGTCAGACTTTCCCGTGTCCAGGCGATCTCCAGCGCAGTCAGGGCAGCCGTGGCGTTGAAGCCTGCGACCTCGCCGGCCCGCCTGCCGATCACACGGTCCAGGTGCGGGCCGATCTGATGCTCGCCGGCCAGGTTGTGGCAACTGCCGCAGCGCGCGGCGAAGAGCTCGGCGCCGCGCGAAGGGGTCTCGGCATCTCCTTGCGCGTAGGGCGAACCTCCTCCCTCCGCCGCAGGGGCGGGCTCTTCGCCGAAGGTGTAGCTCGCTTCCCAGACAGGGCCTTCCCAAGTAATCTCCCCGCCAGGATGCTCCACGCGAATGACCTGTCCGGTGTATATATGATCCAAGTCATATTCAGGCAGGGGGAGGGTTACGATACATCCGTCCCTATGCATGGTGGCACCGACGCCGTCTTCGTCGGTGTTAAAGTCAAGTACGTTGAAACCCAAATGTTCATTCTCTTCGACGAGATTTTCGGGATCGGCAGGCGTGATGTGCAAGAAGAAGCGATGGTCCAGGTCGCTCCCGGCACAGGGGCTCTTGACGTAAGTAAGCCGACCGTCTTCGATAAAAATGCTGTAGAGGGAACGGACAACAGGTCTGTCAAATTGTGCGTCGCTTAAGGAGCCAATCAGAGGGTCTTCTGCCGCTGCGATGATTCCGGTTAGATCGATGCAGACATCTTCAGAGTCATACGCATAGATAGACTCGGCATCATTATCAATCTGGCAGTATAGCGGCGCCCGCTGCAAGAACAGAACTTCAGCGCTGTCTGTCAGGAGCGCCAGGCGGCCGTCCGGCATCTGCGTGATGTCGCGAATACGAACGCCGATTTCGATATTCTCAACATACATCACGTGACCCTCATTGAGACGAACGCGGTACAGAGACTGTGAAATGAGTCCGGCGATGAGAAGGTCACCCTTCCACAACGGGAAATGGCGGCTGTCGCTGACGACAAGATTGGAGATCCCTATGGCCGGAATCCACGCAAAGACGGGTTTCTCGTATCCTTCATGCCGGCCCTGGACAACGTTGTAAGGCCATACTTTGAAACCATACTGGATGCCGTGTGTCACAAAGGGCCATCCATAGTTCAGCCCGGGCTTTAACAGGTTGAGCTCGTCACCGCCGTGAGGTCCATGTTCGGTTTGCCACAAGTTGCCTTCACCGTCGCGGACAAAGCCTTGTGGATTCCGGAATCCACCGGCAACGATTTCAACGT
Organism: Caldilineaceae bacterium; assembly: GCA_026708085.1. GTDB lineage: Bacteria > Chloroflexota > Anaerolineae > Caldilineales > Caldilineaceae > Bin5. Next base: position 5,860 of record JAPOVP010000108.1, on the reverse strand, counting down.
CCCCGCTTTCCAGTTCGATACGCAACAGCACCCCCAGTTGGGAGTCCTCCTCCAGAACCGGGGGAGGTTCCAGGGGGTGCTCTTCCTGGTACCATTCAAAATAGGCATGGTCGCCGGTTACGATAAGCAGATGTTCCGGGCCGTCCATCAACATGCGTCCGCCCGCCTGGATCCCTCCTCGATGGGCGAAGTTAAAAGTTTCGCTGTCGATACAGGGACTCACGATGAGCTCAGTCTTCCAACTGCCGGTCAGCCGTGTGCTCGTGTCATCGGTTCGCAAAGAAATCGAGGAAATCCGGAATTCGACACATTCCTCGGTAAAGTAATGATGCGAAACAAAAAGAGTGAATATGTCGGTTTCCCGCTCATGAAGCAGAATATCTGCGACTCGGAAACCGGTCCAGAGGATGGGTTTTTCCGACGCAGACTCATTCATGGGGACTCTTTGCCGCAAGTACTCGACTTGACCGTCACCGTCGATCAGCGCTAGCCTCCCCCTGGGCGTCGCTACAATCAGTCCGTCTCTCAGTGGTTCGATTGCGCCTCCCCGGTTAGGGAATTCTTCTAGTTCAACGACATCTACCTGAATCTCATACAGGTGCGTTGCCAGGAGAGAAGGAGCCGAATGGGTGAATGCTGCTTTGCCAGCCTCAAAAGGGGCTGCCTGCATCCATTCCGGCTGCAGCGACAGCAGCGTCAGAGTGAGAATGACGGCAGCGACCGCAATGGTCCCGATCCGAACACGGTTTCGCATGCTGTTGGGGTTCGCGTTTCTTTCAAACAGGCGCACTTAATCTTCTTCTGGGAAATTTCCAAATCTTGACTGGCGACGCGGCACTTGACCTTCAAGGCCCTGCCAGCCAACTGACTGCGACATTGGAATGCAGGTCGACCGTGCTCCTCGTTGCCAGAATGAGGCACTCGCAAATGTGGGCAGCGAGATGCCCGCACCAGGCGCAGGCGACGACTTCTCTCGTATGCGGTTGCCGTGGGGCCAGTCTCTCCGAAGCGGCGACTTGGACCAGACCGCCTGTACGCCGCCCTCCTTCCTATGATTCCTGTAACGCACAGGAATCATAATCTTGTTCATACCTTCAAACAAATTCTCGCAGTATGCGTCCGGCCCTCGCAGATCTTCGCACTGTCCTGGATTTGACTGCCTTCAACCATACTGTTATAGTGTCTCACACAGACAGGCGAGAAGCGGGTGGGAGTCCGAAATTTCCACCGACTGTATTTAAGGAGGACCGGTGAAGATGGATCGTATCAGAAATAGAGTCGCAGTCTTTTGCACTGCGAGCTTCGTCCAAGGAGCAATGCACCGGTGAACCTTATTGTGGATGGCGGTTCGGCCTGAAAACCGACCCCCTCCCGAATCGGCAAAATGGTCACGGTGCTTGCGCCCGTGACTTTTTTTTTTGGCGCGTTCCAATTCAGAGTCACGGGCTCGGCCTGTGGCTCTTTTGTTTTGGGCGGGCAACCGTCCGAATAAGGTAACGCGCAGTTTCAGTTTGCGGTCCCCCGACGGACTGGGGCTGCCGTTACCGAACCCACAACCCCCGGCGCGCCAATCATTGGCGCACGACGTGAAGGCAAGTAGGAGTATATCCAAATGGACCACAACGTAAGTGGAACCGAAAATGGTAGTCCATCCAGGCCGCCCCAGGAGGTGGCAGCCTTGAAGGGGCCTCTGCACAGGGTCTGGTCGGCACTGGGCCTTGGACCTGACAAAAACAAAGTTGAGGAGACAGAAAACAAAGGAATACGGCTCACATACGATCTGAAAGACACGCTGACACCCAATCGATTCGTTGGGCTGTGGCGCATGGCGACCGGCTTTCGCACCATCTACGTCTTTGCCGTCGTCGCCGCAGGCTTTGCCGCGCTCAGCCGCTCCGCAGTCTTCTACCTGCTGCGCTACTTTGTCGACGATGTATTGATGGGAGCCGACAGTCAATGGCAGATACCATGGGTGGCGGCCGGAATCATCTCTCTGGCGCTGCTGCAAGGGTTTTTCTCATATGGCATGGGCCGGCTGGCCGCGCAAACCGCCGAAGGGGTGACTCGCCGGCTGCGTAACTATCTATACGACCACATCCAGAGGTTGACTTTCACCTACCACGATACAATGCAGACAGGTGAACTGATACAGCGCGCCACCTCCGATGTGGACACGTTGCGCCGTCTGTTCCAGGATCAACTGATAGGAATCGGCCGCACCGGCCTGTTGTTCCTGGTGAATCTCACAGCGCTGTCTATGCTGCACGGCTGGCTGGCACTGCTGTCGATCCCGCTGCTGCCGGTCGTCTCCGTAGCCTCATTCTTCTTCTTCAGGCGGATGACGACCGTTTTCGAGTCCTACCAGAGCCAGGACGCCGCCGTCTCCAACCGGCTGCAGGAAAGGTTGACCGGTGTGCGCGTTGTGAAAGCATTCGCCCGGCAGTCCTACGAGATCGACCGCTTTGAAGAGGAAAACTGGGAGAAGTACCGGCGCGGCGTAATGATTGCCAAACTCCACACCCTTTTCTGGCCGGTCGTAGAAACCTTAACGGGGGCTCAGTTATTGTTCGGTATGTTTATGGCCTCCAGGTTGGCCCTGAACGGCGAAATCACTGTGGGCACATATGTTGCCTTCACCGGTCTGCTCATTGCTACGATCTGGCCGGTGCAGGGCATTGGCCGGCTGGTCGCCCATGTCTCGACCGGACTGGTCTCGTTGAACCGCGTGCAGGAAATAATCCGCCAGGATAGAGAAGTGTTGGATAAGGGCAGCGCTGCCACAAGTAGTCGACTTCGCGGCGCTTTACAATTCAGAAATGTGCAGTTCGCTTATGAGTCGCCGGCTAACGAAGAAGAAGGCGACGAAGCAAAGAAAACCACTGAGGCAAAGCTGGATCCAGGAGAAGCTCGGCGCAGGGCCTTTGCAGAACGAGGCTACGTACTGCGCGATATCAGCTTCGACGTCGAGCCCGGCCAGGTAGTCGGCCTGCTCGGCGCCACCGGATCGGGCAAGTCGTCTTTGGTTAACCTGCTGCCCCGCTTCTACGAATACAGCGGCGGCAGCATCACCCTGGATGGCCAAGAACTGCGGAGCTATTCGCGCGGCTTCCTGCGCGGGCAGATCGGCATCGTGCAGCAGGAGCCCTTCCTGTTCTCAACTACCATCCGCAACAATATCTCCTACGGTCTGGGACGAAATGTCTCGGATGAAGAGTTGGAGGCCGCGGCCAGGGCCGCGGCGATTCACGACGTGATCCAGACTTTTCCAAAAGGGTACGACACGCTTGTTGGCGAACGGGGCGTGACCCTGTCCGGCGGGCAAAAGCAGCGCGTGACGATTGCCCGCACCTTGCTGAAGGACCCGGCAATCCTGCTCATGGACGACGCCACATCCAGTGTCGATACGGAAACTGATGCCGCCATCCGCGCCGCCCTGCAGCGGCTGATGCAAGGCAGAACCACTTTCATCATTGCGCACCGCGTGCAGAGCGTCATGATGGCCGACCAGATCCTGGTGATGGAGGCAGGCCGGATTATACAGCGTGGCAATCATGATGAACTGGTCGCCCAACCGGGTGTCTACCGCCAGATATTCGAACTGCAGGTCCAGATCGAAGCTGACCTGGAACGAGAAATCGCTGCAGTTGTCGAAGCCGCAGAGGTAAAGCTCGACGAGCGTGAGGAGGGACAGCCTCTCCCGCTTGCGAACGGCTCGCCCTCTGCTCCCGGAATCCCCCATTCTGTTGCAAAAGGTTGACCAATGTCACAACACGAACACTTTGAAGAGGAAGAATTCGAAACGGAATTTAACGGCGAAACAGTATTGCGTATCTTTCGTCTGGGCCTGTTGCACTGGCCGCTTATGCTCGGCTATCTGCTGTCAGTGGTAGTAACCTCTGTGCTCGACGGCTACCTGACCCTTCTCACCAAGCGGATTGTCGACGAAGGCATTGTGGCCGGCGATGCGGAGCAGATTTGGCGGCTGGTCCTCCAATACGGTCTGGGACTCCTGCTCGTGGCCCTGGGTGTAATGGGCTTCATCTATTCGGCGGGACGGCTGGGTGAGCGCGTTCAGTACGATCTGCGCAAAACCATGTTCGCCCGGTTGCAGGACCTGTCGCTCTCTTACTACGACCGCACACCTGTCGGGTGGCTGATGAGTCGACTTACCGCCGACGCCAGCCGGGTAGGGGATCTGGTTTCCTGGGGCTTCATGGATCTCCTCTGGGGCGGCGTGGCTATCGCCGTCTCTCTGGTCTTCATGGCCATGATCAACGTGCAGATGATGCTGATCGTTGCCGCCGTCATTCCAGTGCTGATCGTGGTGGCATTCCGCTTCAAGAAGAAGATACTGGTGGAATACCGCGACGTGCGCAAGACGAATTCCCAGATCACCGGGGCCTACAATGAAAACATAACCGGTGTGCGCGTGGTCAAATCTCTTCGCCGCGAAGAGGGCAACCTCGAAGAATTCACCGATCTCACCCGGACCATGTACCGCGCCGGATTTCGGGCCGCGTGGCTGTCGGCTCTTTTCCTGCCCGTGGTGCAACTGATAAGCGCAGTTGCTATTTCCGGCGTTGTCCTGTACAGCGGCCAGCAGTTCCAACTGGGGGGCATGACCATCGGCGGCATTCAGGCCTTCATCTTCTATATCACGCACATGCTGTTTCCAATCCAGGAGATGGCGCGCATCTATGCTGAAATGCAGCAGGCCATCGCCTCAGGAGAACGCATCTTCAGCCTCGTCGACGCCGTGCCCGAGGTCCAGGACCGCAGCGGCGCACAAGATCCCGATAGCTTGAGGGGCGATATCGTCTTCGACAACGTGGACTTCCAATACGAGGAGGAAAATCCGGTCCTGCGTGACTTCAGCCTGCACGTGAAACAGGGAGAAACGATTGCACTGGTGGGGCCAACGGGCGCCGGCAAATCGACTATTGTAAACCTGGTCTGCCGCTTTTACGAACCCTCAAAGGGACGCATAATGATCAACGGCAGGGACTATACAGAGTTGACACTGCACGGAATCCATAGCCGTGTCGGCGTAGTCTTGCAGACCCCATACCTATTCTCCGGCACGATCTGGGAGAATCTCCGCTACGGACGGCTCGACGCATCCGACGATGAGGTCGTGAACGCTGCCAAGGTCGCCGGCGCGCATACCTTCATCGAGGAGCTGGAGGAAGGATATGACAGCCAGGTCGGCGAAGGAGGCGTCCTCCTGTCGGTCGGCCAGACCCAGCTGTTGAGCTTGGCGCGGGCAATCCTTGCCGATCCCGACATCTTCGTCATGGACGAGGCCACCAGTTCCGTCGACACCCTGACCGAAGCACTGGTCCAGGATGCCATGGACGCCATCCTGGCCGACCGCACCAGCTTCGTAATCGCTCACCGCCTCTCGACCATCCGCAAGGCGGACCGGATCCTGGTGATCGAAGATGGACGCATCGCTGAACAGGGTACGCATGCCCAGCTGATTCGCCAGCAGGGTCACTACTACGACCTCTATACAAAGCAGTTCCGCGACGAGCGCATCGGCGCCGCGCAGCCGCTCCTGCACGCAGGGAAGATGGTCGCGGCCTGAGACCTAGACAGTTTTCCGGAAGGCGCCAATTCTCGTAAGAAAACTGGCGCCTTCCGGTCCAGTTGTGGGGCAACCCTTGGCAGCCCCACTGTGGGTGCATCCCAAAATGGGGGCGAACGTCCCCATGCCTCAGGTCGCTGCGGAGCCTCAACCATCTCAAAACTAACTCCGCGTCAGAGTTAGTCCTTCCTCTGATCACTGATCACTGATCACTGACCACTGACCACTGACCACTGCAGTTCCGGGCGGTCGGGCCTATTCGGCCCTCCCTTG
>JAPOVP010000148.1 GCA_026708085.1 Caldilineaceae bacterium | reverse complement strand
CCGCAACATCTCTGACATCGCTACTGCTTTCCAGTGACACTTATGCACACCCCTCGATTAACTGTTAGAACGCACCTTAACTTCCATACGTCAGACGGTCGATCAACCGCCGCGGCAGCTTGACAACGCGCATCTGGCTCTGCGTCAGATCGATCGGATACGCGACCCGGCGCTGCTCCCATGTCAACTCTTCCAGGTCCAGCAAAGCGTAGGCGGCTCTCGGATCGTTGTCCCTCGGCTGCCCCACACTGCCCGGATTGAGGATCAGGCGCTCCAGTTCCGTCAGTTCCAGGCGCACGCGTTGCCCTTCGTAGGGCCTGAGTAAATCGACTGTCACCGGAGTGCCGTTGCGCCTTCCTCGCCTCGAAAAAATTTTTCTCAGCTGCCAGCGGTATATCGCCGGCTTGTGAGTGTGACCCACCAGACACATTTTGGCCTCGAAATGGGAAAAATTCTCCAGGGCTATCTCCGGCGACTGCACATATTCCGACACCGGTTCGCGCGGGCTCGCATGCGTGATGATTAAACTGTCCGCGCCTTCCGGTTCAAGAGGTTTCGCTGGTAAACTGTCCAGGAATTCACGGCTTGTCTCGTTTAACTCGCTCTGCGTCCATTCAACGGCCGCTCGAGCTAAGGGGTTGAAATATCTGATATCAAGGCCGGGGCGCGCCAATACCGCCCAATCATGGTTGCCGATGACGCACAGATCAGCCTCGGCCCGGACAAAGTCGACGCACTCATTCGGTGCCGGTCCGTAGCCGACCACATCGCCCAAACACCAGATCGCGTCGAAACGGTCCGCAGCATCGGCCATAACCGTTTCCAAGGCGACAAAGTTTGCGTGAATGTCAGAAATAATCAGTACGCGCATTTCTTCATCTTAACACAGACCGAATTTGACCTCAAACGGTCACATGTATTAACTGAATATAACTATTTCCATTTCAGAGACCGTACCTGAACTATTTCCTTTGCGAAAGATTACTTGACATGAAGGACGACACAAGCTGCGCATTTCAACGCATCGGCATCCTGCACCACCCGCGCAAACCGGAATCCCTCGATCTGGCGGGTCAAATGGAAAAGTTTCTACGCAGCGCAGGTGTCAATGAAACGTGGCGCCATTCCGCCTGGGACGCCGACGTCATCAAGTCCAGACTCCCCGAGGTCGACCTGCTGATCACCCTCGGCGGCGACGGCACAATGCTGCGCGCCGCCCGCCTCGGCGCAGCCTTCAAAGTACCCATGCTGGGCGTAAAGATGGGCAGGCTCGGCTTTCTGGCCGAAATCTTTCCCCAGGACTGGCCATCCCCCTTGGAAAAACTGCTCGACGGCGACTACTGGATCGAAGAGCGGCTCATGGTACGCGCAATCGTGGAGAAAGCCGGCGCCAACGGCGGCGAACCCACTGTTCGCTGTACCTTCGACGCCCTCAACGATGTCGTTCTCAGCCGTGGCAGCCTCGCCCGCATCGTCCGCGTCAGCGCCAATCTCGATGGCGGCTACCTCACCACCTATACCTGCGACGGCCTTATCGTCAGTACCGCCACCGGCAGCACCGCCTACGCCCTCGCGGCAGGCGGCCCAATCCTGCCGCCCGACCTGCGCAATATCCTCGTGATCCCCGTCGCCCCCCACATGAGCATGGACCGGGCAGTCGTCCTCTCCGAAGGCGCCGAAGTCAGACTGCGTGTCTACAGCGACCATTCCGCCATGCTTACAGTGGACGGCCAGTTCGAAGTCGAGGTGGACGATACCGACGAAATCGTCGTCGACAGCAGCCCCTATCAGGCCCGCTTCGTTCGTCTTCGCCCGCGCAGCTACTTCTACCAGACGCTCATGGACAAGCTGAAATGATCAACGTGACGCTCACATTGCGCCCCCTGCTGGAGGCCCGCGATTTAGTGGAAAGCATAATCTGATGTCAGACGGTTCCAATCAAGGCGACAAGGAGCTCTATCGGACCCTCGATCTCAGCGAAGACGCCGATCAGGAAGAGGTCACCCAGCAGTTCATACGGCTGCAAAAGCTCTACCAGCCCGACACGCTGGAATCCGCCGATGACCGCGCCTACGCCGAGCAGAAGCTTGCCGAAATCGAAAAAGCCTACGAAATCCTCGGCGACCCCGCCCGTCGCGCCATTTATGACGGCAGACCCGCTCCCATCCAGGTGGGCAGCGACGGCGAACCGGAAAGCCTGACCTGCGCCAACCACCCCGATAGGGAAACACTCCTGCGCTGCAACAAGTGCGGAAAACCGATCTGCATCTCCTGTGCCGTCCGCACCCCCGTCGGCTACCGCTGCAACGAATGTGTCCGCGAGCAGCAGAACATCTACTTCAATGCCCTTGGCCGGGACAACATCGTCGCCCTCGCCGTCGGCTTTGTCCTTACACTGATCGTCGCTCCCATCGTCGGCTTTCTGCTCGGCAGCATCGGTTTCTTCGGATTCTTCATCGCCTTCATCATCGGTTCCGGCGCCGGTACGCTCGCCGCCCGCATCATTCGTCGCGCAGTGGGCAACCGCCGCGGCCGCAAGCTGCCCCACATGGCCATCACCGGCATCATTCTGGGCGTGGCGCCGTGGGCGCTTCTCTTTCTCCTTTCAGGCGGTAGAGCCTTTCTGATGCTGCTCCTCTTTGCCGGCCTGACCATCGCCTCAGCCTTCCCCCAACTGAGATAGAACGCCCGCCTATAACCGATCCTGCTATCGAACTAATCTGCGCGCACAGTCCCGGCGACCCCGATTCCAGGCACACGCCCGGAACGGTCTGAACACTCCTGTAGGGGCACCCCTTGTGGGTGCCCAGTTGGATACCCCTCCCGTAGGGGCACCCTTTGTGGGTGCCCTGGTGTCTTCTTCTTAAACCTCTGTAGCCCCCCTTGGATAGACCCGGTCTTGCCCTTCCACATTTCCGTTAACGCAAAAGCCAGCGCGCCAGGACAAGACTTCGTCCACAACGGGAAACGGTACTGTTCCAACACCCGCACCCTACTCCAAAAGCCATCACAGTTCTCGGAGACGCCCGCGGGGGAGCGGGCGCCTTCGCACTGCCTCCTCAGGGCCCGGAAGTCCCGGACGTGAACCGCACCGGGCCATCTCCCTCAGGCCGCCTCAACCGTACGCAGACCGTAAGCCGTGCCGGCTCTCCGCCTGTATCCTCCTCTGAGTTCGCTGACACCCAGAATGATGAGCGCCGCACTGGCGTGCCCTGCCAGAATCCAGGCCAGCAGTCCGGGGCTTCTCAACCCTCTTCCAGGTAACCCGTCTGCCTCCTGCATCACGAGCAGCGCCACCTCGCCTACCGCCACCGGCGTCCGGCTGGCAGTCGTCAGCGCGTACACCAGCCCGCTCCGTCCGGTCACCGGCAACAGTTCTGCCACCTGCGCGTTCTCCAACGCCGCCAGAATCTCCCACTGGCTGCCGCCGTCGGCGCTCACTGCCACCCTGCCTGAGAATCCCTCGAGCCCTTCCCCGTCTGAGAGGCCCGTCGCCGCATACAGGACCTCCGGCTGCGCCGGGTCCACCACCACATCGCTGATCACAAGTTTGCCGTCATTCACGTAATTCAATCCCTGATTGACCGCCCGCCATGCCGCGCCGTCCTCGCTCACGAGCACGCCCCCGCCTGCCGTGCCCACATACACCCTCGGCGCCGACGAGTCGCTCACCGCGACGGCTGTCGGTGGACCGGGCAGATCGTCAACAACCAGCCAGCGCAGACCGTATGCCTCGGCCCGATACAGCTTCTCCGTTGTGCGCACAAAGGCCAGTCCCGTCCCGGTGCTGTCGACCGCGATCTCCAGCACCGGCTCCTCCAACAGCAGATGCCCGCTCGCAACCAATCCCTGTCCTGGCCCCGCCCCGATGTCCCGCAGACGGTAGACACCATCGGAAACCGTCCCCACATACAGCAGCCGGTTGAACGCGTCGAAGGCCACTGCGGTAACGCCGCCAATTGCCTCAGAATCCAAGGAGAACTCTTTCCATCCCCTGCCGCCGTTACGCGAGACGTAGACACTATGCCTGTTGGCCGCGCCGATATATACAATGTCCGAATCCGCCCGGTCCACCGCGACCGCGTTGACGATCACACCGTGCGGCGCTGGCAGCGGCTCCCAGGCCCCGTTGATCCCGCCATAGAGCCGTCCGCCATCCACCGCGTAGCTGCGCCCGTCCACCTGCGCCGCCGCAGCATAAGCGCGAACGTTCTCCAACCCGGTAATCGGGATCCCTTTCGGCCCCGAAGCCCCCGCCGCCCCAACAGATGCGACCAGGGTCAGCAGCAACAGGGTCGTTCCTGTCAAAAGCATTCGTAGAATCATGGCTGGTCCTCCTCAAACTTCGTTTTAGACGACTGTTGCCATGATTGTACGTTCCTCCCGGACGGCTTTCCGGCCATCTGTCGGAACGTTTTCGGACCGTTCTCTTACGATGAGTTCGCCACCGGCCGCAATTCTCAGTTCACCTGCGCTAGAGTCCCCTTTCGCTCTCCTATCTGGCCCTCGCAATGGGCCCCACCACAGGCCGCCCGCCAACGCCTGCCATCCTGAAAATCCCTGAGAATCCTGCAAATCCTGATTCAGACAGCGACCGTCTCAAAATCTCGGACACGCCAAATCTCAAAACTGCTTGCGGGCCATTTATGCGTGTGCTATCATTTAATGTGCCAATCACTACGGATTGGCTGATGGTCCAACTTCATGCCGTCTTCTGTCCGTTCCCCACAGGCAGAAAACACGAAATAGAGCCCAGGGGCAGCTGGTGAGGCCCTCTGGGCTCAGGTTTCCGGATTTTCGACCCGATCAAACCGGGCAAATGGATTCCAGGAGTGGAGAAAACCGATGGGAACGCAGTCGCGCTCACTTGTCAGAGCAGCAGCCCAGTCAATGATCTCAAAGCGGATGGCCGGCGTAATCCTGACGCTGGCGGCAATTCTCCTGCTCTCCGCATGTACCCGTGAGCGCGTGGCCGAGGACGCAGCCAGCGCCTCGGAACCTCCGCAGGAAGAACCGGTCGTAATGGAACCGGATACGCCGCAACCGGCGGCAACCGAAACGCCACTGCCGACACCCGAAGACACACCGGTGCCGTCCACCGTCACCTACGAAGTCAAACCGGGAGATACGCTATCCACAATTTCGGAAAAATTCGGCACGGAAATCCAGAGAATTCGGGAGATGAATCTGCTCACCACGGACTCGCTCCAAGTGGGGCAGGTGCTGCGTATGCCCTATGTGCCCGGACTGACAACGCCCGAAGGCATCCCCACGCCCACCCCCGAGCCATTCCAGTACACCGTTCAAGAGGGCGATACTTTGCTGTCGATTTCGCTTCGCTACGACGTATCCTTGAGCCGGATCATGAGCCTCAACAATCTGCGAGACGAGCACAGCATCTCCATCGGCCAGGAACTGCTGATCCCCAGTTCAATCGCTTCCACCGGGCAGCCGAGCGCACAAAGGGGCGCTGCCGATCCCGCCCTCTCTCGGCAGGTGGGCACACACACCGTCCGCCCCGGCGAAACCCTGGCATCCATCGCCGATCAGTACGGGGTAACCGTGCCCGAACTGATCGCCTTCAACAGCAACACGATCACCAATCCACATGTCGTGAGAGTCGATACCGTCCTTCTCATACCCGGCCTGTCCGCCGCCGACGTCAGCATTTTGAACCAGACGCTCTACACCGTTCAGGAGGGAGATACCCTTCTCGGCATCGCCCAACAGTTCGGTGTCACTGTAGACGCGCTCATGGCGGCCAACAACATCTCCAACGCCGACCTGCTCCGCATCGGAGATCAACTCATTATCCCGCAATCGACCCAGTGAGTCCGTCCATTTGGGCCGACTCCCCTCCTCCAAACAGACGCCGGGAAGACTCCCGCCCCAAGACCTGAGCAAGCGGACCGCGCCCGCCGCCGCACAGCGGAATCCCCTGGCGCCTTCTCAGCCGATGTGTATCCCGTTTGACACCTGGACTCCCCGTGCGAATTACGCAAGGGATTCGCGCCGGTCTTGCCCGCCTCTACGCAATACGAAATACGCAATAGGCAAGAAAGCGCGTTCTCAACTTGAACGCGCATCAGATAGGTTGTTCGGCTATCGGGATCGATGCTGCGTACCCGCGGGGCTGGCGACGATCAGATCCGTCACCAGATCGAGGAATAGGCCGTGCTCGACGACGCCGGCACGTCTCTCCAGCGCGCCGGCAATTTTCTCCGGATCGTCCATTGGCCCGAATTGACAGTCGAGGATCAAATTGCCGCTGTCCGTTCGAAAAGGACTGCCGTCCGCCCTTGTCCGTACCTCCACTGCCGCACCAAGCCGTTCAATGTACTCCACGTGGGCCCGCAGACCAAAGGCAAGCGCCTCCACCGGCAGAGCCCACTTCTCGCCTAGTCGCGCAGATAGCTTGCGCTCATCCACGACGATAATCTCCCGTTCGCTCGCCTGAGCGACAATCTTCTCGCGCAAGAGCGCCCCGCCGCCGCCTTTGATGACTCGCAGCTGCGGGTCTACCTCGTCGGCGCCGTCAACTGTCAGGTCGATGCGAGGATGACACTCCAGTGTGGTGAGCGGAACTGCCAGCCGCCGCGCATCGGACGCAACCTGGTCCGAACAGGGGACGCCGAGAACTCCTGTGAGCGTACCCATCGCCAGGCGTTCCGCGATACACTCAAGCGCCTTCAGGGCCGTACTCCCCGCGCCCAACCCAACGATCATCCCGGATTCGACATGCGCCACCGCAGCTTCGGCCGCCTGCCGTTTCAGAGCCTCTATCTCATGAATCTGCATTCGTCACCGCTTCAAAATGTGAACGCGACCGGATTCAGGGCTCCCAACCACGAATATGGCGCCCTTCCCCCGATCGCGTACGCCGCCGGTCTTACGCTGCGCTCACGCCGCCAGCGAACTGACCAGCCGCTCAAGTTCCGATTGTGCCTCTTCCCCCAGGTCGATCCGCAACACGCGCCGCCCTGCATCCATCAGCGCCTGCCGGTCGCCCAGCGATTGCGCCTGGATCAGGACCCCGAACGGCACCGCCGACGCCGCCGAACCTGGCTCGTCGGGGATGTCAGCGTCCGCAGAGGGCCTGTCAGTAAGTTGAATGAAGAGACCATTGCCGCGATCACCCTTGTGCAGCTGGCCCGTAGAGTGGAGAAAACGCGGACCGTAGCCGATCGTCGTTGCCAGCTTAGTCCTGTCCCGCAGACATCCCTGCAGGGTCCCTAGCAATCTGCTCACGGGCAAACAGGGCCGTACATACGCCTGAATGCTGATGTAATCCCCCGCTGCCGCCTGATTCACAAAGGCCGCCAGCGCTTCGACCGCACTGCCCGGCGGCCTCTCCCCGTCCCCATCGCCAAGGTATACCTTCAAGCCCCCCGCTTCCAGCGACGGTTGCGGCGCCGGCAGGCTTCCGCTCTTCATATAGGCCGACATCATCTGCCGCGACTGCTGCTTCGCCGACTCCACATCCGGCTGATCGAACGGGTGAATGCCCAACCGCGCCCCCGCCACCGCCGTCGCAAACTCCCACAGGAAGAACTGTCCCCCCAGGTCGTACCGGTCACGGAAGCGCACCCGGATCACCGGATGTCCGGCGTCGACCAGCGCCTGTACCTTCGCATCCTGCGCGCCGGCGTCGCTCCACTGTAAATGAACGAACAACCGGTCCGCGCCGTAGGCCTCCGGTGACGCCGCCGGCTCACCCACCACCGGCACGATCCCCGTCCCCGATTTACCGGTGCTCTCGGCGATCAGCTGCTCCAGCCAGTCGGCAAACGATGCCACCTCCTCGTCCGCGATAACCGTCAGCTTGTCCCGTCCTGCCTTGGCCATCTCCGCCATCACCACGCCGATCTGCGCGCCGGGATTGAGGGACCCGGTAATGTGCCGTCCGCAGTCATTCTTCGTCTCTATGGCCCGCCGCAGCATGCGTCGCAGATTGACCCCCACCAGTGCCGCAGGAATCAATCCGAAGTGCGATAGCGCCGAATAGCGGCCGCCAATGTTCGGATCATTGATAAAGACTGCGCGGAATCTGCACGCCTGCCCCAGTTTGACGAGTTCGCTGCCCGCATCCGTTATCGCAACGAAGTGCGCACCCGCCTCCGCTTCGCCGAGCTGGTCCTGCAGCTGCTTATGGAAGTACTTGAAGAGGGACAGAGTTTCCGCCGTGGTGCCCGACTTGGTGGCCACGATGAACAGCGTTCGCGCCGGATCCAGACTGTCCGCCAGGCCCTGGACGGCCGCCGGGTGCGTGCTGTCCAATATCCGCAAAGTCATCGGCCCGTTGCCGAATGTACGTGCAAACACCTCCGGTGCCAGGCTGGACCCCCCCATACCCAACAGGACCGCCTGCGTGTAGCCCTCCTGCTGCAGGTCCTGCAACAGGGCGTCGATGCAGTGCCGCTCCTCATCCATCCTGACGGCAATGTCCAGCCAGCCCAGCCGGTTTACGATCTCGTCAGACCTGTCGCTCCACACGCTGTGGCTTCTGGCCCATATGCGTGTGACGATCCGCTCCCTGTCGATCTCCTCCAGAGCGCCCTCTACCTGGCTCCGGAGGGCACCGTAAAAAAATCGGCGCGTGCTCTTGTCTGGTTCTCGTCTCCGCCTGCGATCGCGGTCACCTTCTCAGCAATGCCCGACATCAGCTCATCAAATGAGTCGGCGAACGCGTCCACACCTTCACCCATCAACTGCGTGGTGACGTCGCCAAGATCGATGCCGAGTTCAGCCAGCTGCGCCAGGTGCTGCCGGGCCTCTTCCACGTCCGCATCCACCGTGCGCGCCGCGCAGCCATGGTCCAGAAACGCATCCAGGGTCTCAGGGGGCACCGTATTGACCGTGTGAGGCCCCATCAGTGTGTCCACGTACAGCGTGTCCGGGTAGTCGGGATTCTTGGTGCTCGTACTTCCCCAAAGCGGCCGCTGTACCCGCGCGCCCTGCGCCGCCAGCTTCTCCCAGCGAGGGCCGCTGAAAATCTCGCCGAAGCGGTGATAGGCCATCTTGGCATTGGCGATGGCGATCTTTCCCTGAAGCTCGCTGTTGCCGAGATCAACCAGCTTCGGGTCAACTTTGCCGTCCACCCGGCTGACGAAGAACGAAGCCACCGACGCCACCCTGCTGAAATCCACGTTCGCATCAGCCAGCTTCTCTAGGCCGCGAATATAAGCCATCGCGCTGTCTTCGTACTGCTGCAGAGAGAAGATGAGCGTGACATTGATGTTGATTCCCTCGCCGGTGAGCGTCTCAATCGCCGGGATACCCTCCGGCGTGGCCGGCACCTTGATCATTACGTTCGGCCTGTCCACCAGAGACGAGAGGCGGCGGGCCTCCATGACCGTGCCTTCCGTGTCGTAGGCCAGCTTTGGATTCACCTCCAGACTGACATAGCCGTCCACCCCGTCTGTGCTCTCGTAGACCGGCCGCATAATGTCGCACGCGCGGCGGATGTCCTGGATAGCGAGCGCCTCGTATATGTCGTTGACCGAACTGCCTTCACCCACCAGCCGTTCAACCGCGGCGTCATAGTCGGTGCTGGCCGTGATCGCCTTCTGGAAAATCGACGGGTTGGACGTAACGCCCCGCAGCCCCTTGGCGACCAGTTCGCCCAGCTCCCCGGAATCCAGGAAGGAGCGCCTGATGAAGTCCAGCCAGATCGCCTGACCAACTGCCGCCGCTTCGTTCATTCTTGTCATGATTGCTCTTCTCCTCAAGATCGTCTCTGCGATGAGATACGGTTCGACCGCGCCCCTCGTTCCTCCCCGGAAAGGGCGATTTCATTTCTGTGCAGCGTCAAAGGCCCGTCAGGTGCCGGCTGATCATTTCGACCACCCGAAAAGTGGCACAAGGTTTGGGCCTTCAATCTTACTCCGGCACATAGAGTTCGGCAGGTTCCAGCTCCTCATCGCCTCCCCCTTGGATCAGGGCGAGTGCCGCCATCGCCCCCCCGATCAGGCCCGCATGATTGCGCATCTGCGCTGCAACAATAGGCGCACGCACGTCGATATATCTGACAAACTTTTCGCTTCTCTTGCTTACCCCTCCGCCAATGATAAACAGATCCGGCGAAAGTAGAAATTCAACCGTCTGGAAATACCTGTTTAGGCGCTTCCCCCACTTTTTCCAGCTCAGCTGTTCCCTGTCCCGGGCGCTGTTCGCCGCCCGGCTTTCCGCGTTGAACCCGTCAATCTCCAGGTGACCGAACTCCGTATTCGGCGCCAGGTGTCCGTCTACAAACAGAGCCGACCCGATACCTGTGCCCAAAGTGAGCAGCACGACCACCCCGGGCTGGTCCCTGCCCGCGCCAAATACCATCTCCGCGATCCCCGCCGCATCGGCATCGTTGACGATCGAGGCTGGGCAGCCCGTCACCCGCTCAAACAGCTCCGGCGCATCGGTCCCGATCCACGAGTCGTCCACATTGGCGGCCGTGCACACAATGCCATTGCGAATCACCGCCGGAAACGTGCAACCCATCGGGCCCACCCATCCGAAGTGACGGACAATCTCCAACACAACCTCGGCAACCGCCTCCGGCGTTGACGGCTCCGGCGTCGCAATGCGCCGGCGCTTGGTAAGCAGTTCTCCCGTCTCCGCGTCTACCACCGCGCCCTTGATACCGCTGCCGCCGATATCGATCCCTAAGATGTTCATCTGGTCCTCCTTGGGCGGGGGTATTGACAAGTCCGGGTCCTTAAGATTAGGGCCGGCCTGAACTGGCCGTACGTCTGCACTGCAGCCGTTCCGCCGCCTCACACGTGCCGCGCAACCCGCTGCAAAGTCCCCGTCTGCGCCGACTTCAACATCGCCTCCACGACGGCCAGATCCTGCAATGCCTCCTGGGGCGAATTACGGTGAGGGGAGCCATCCCGTACCGCCGCTACAAACGCAGCCAGCTCCTCCCGCACACTGATCAGCACATTGAACGCCTGGCGCTCGCACGTCCCGTCCCGCTTCAGCACAAGCTCACCGCGCGAGACGCGCAGGCTGCCTTCACTCCCGCCAATGTGGACCGCATCGGTTCCCAGACTGCTGCCCACCGCATACGTGATCAAATAGGTGCCCACAACACCGTTGCCGAAGCGCAGCGCCGTGCTCATCGTGTCCGCCGGTGGCAGGTCCTCACGGTGCGCCGCTGTCAACGCGCACACACTCTCTATCTCCCCCAGCAGCACGCGCAGACCGGCCACGTGATGCACGCCGCCGTCCAGCAGATAACCTCCCAGCACCTCGCCCGAGTTCCGCCAGGTCGCCCCCTGGTAGTCGGCCTTGATCGGCAGCTGCAGCGACAGATCGCAGAAAAGTGGCTGCCCGATACGCCCGCCCTGCACCGCCCGCGCCGCCGCCTGAAAGGCCTCCTCGTAGCGCCAGTTTTCACCTACCATCCACACCCGGTCTCCGTAAGACCGGCTCGCCGCGATCAACGCCTGCGCCTCGCCAACAGTCTGCGCTATCGGCTTTTCGCTGAAAACATGCTTTCCCGCCGCCAGCGCCTGAGGCACGACCTCCGGCAGCATCGGAATCGGCAGAACAATATCGACCGCCTCGATACGCCCGTCCGCCAGCAGCGCGCCGATATCCGTGTATATGTCAACCTCGTAGGGAATAGTCTCCGCAACCGTCTCGGCAGAACGCCGCGTGCGGCTGTATACGGCAGCAATCTGCACCGTGTCCCCCAACTCCAGCAAAGACGGCGCATGCGCTTTACGCACGAACGCGCCGGCTCCGATCAGAGCAATTCGAACCGGTCTGCCCATCGACTCTCTCCGATCACCTTGGCGATTCCGATATCTCCACCCGTTTTGCTATCGCTGGCGACTGGTGCTATCGTGGACGCAGATAGAGCCTACCGCAGGATGAGGATCAACTAGCCACATTATATCACACTGCGTCCGGGGAGACAGTTGAATTCACTGCTGCTTCTGCTGGCCGTTCCGCTTCCACCACAATCGCTGGAGGCCCTCGGTCCTCTCATCGAAGAACGCCGCGTCGATACCCGATACGGACCCGTCGGTCCCCTCGCCCGCCGCGGCAGCCCGGACACGCCATCCGTCTGGATTCAGCCCTACTACGGCCTGCCCTCACGCACCGATCCCCGCGCCACACTCCAGGCCGCACAGGCACTTCACGTCAGCCGGATAGTCGCCTGTGACACCGTCGTCGCCGTCAATCCCGTGCTCGGCCCGGGCCACCCGGTCCTGATCACCGACTACATCGACTTCACCCGCCATCAACCGCAGACATTCTACGAGAACGAGGGCACAAGCGGCCTCAGCCAGACCCCAGCCGTCTGCCCCCGCCTCACCGAGGCGCTGTCGCAAATCCTGCCCATGGCTCCGGGCGCCGTCTACCTGGGCGTCGACGGCCCCAGGCGCGAAACCGCTGCCGAAGCCCGCATGTTTCGCAGCTGGGGCGCCGATGTCCTCGGCCAGAATCTCGTCCCGGAGATCGCCCTCGCCCGAGAGGTAGGCCTCTGCTTTGCCGGACTGGGAATCGTTGAGGAAATCAGCGCCGAACGCCCAACCCCGCCGGCCCCCGGGGACGACTCTCGAGGCCTCGAAGCAGTAGTCCTCGCGCTCTCCGCGCTCACGCAAATGATCGACCCCAACACCACCTGCGACTGCGTCGGCCGCTTCGACTCCCGCCAGGCTTCTGGGCCAGGTGCCGCCTCCGAACAACCCACTCAATCCCCTCGCAAATGAAGATCTCCCAGCTCTATGACCAGTTGGAACTGTATAGCGAAGGCGATCCCCCATCCCACTCACTCTTCGTCCTCGCCCGCCTCCTCGGTACCCCCGACAGACTGCTGATCATCGACCCGCCGCATGACGTCGCAACCCGCTTCGACGTAGCCGAAGAAACCGCCACGCTCTTTACCTCCGCCGCCCGCGACGTCGGCCTGCCGCTCGTCCAGACCCAGCCCGGCGGCGTCGCCCACATCAACGTCGGCCAGCATCTGCTCGACATCTACTCCCAGCAGAACGCCAACCTGGTCTGTTTTCCGGCTATGGGGATTCTCTGTGGAGGATCCTTTGGCAGCGATCTGGCGCTGCCGGATCTGGGCGAGGGCTCGGACGGCGAGGATGAGATCGAGAGTCTGCGCCTTCTGGCGCGTCTGGTGAAAGGACGCCGACTCCAGCTCTACATCCCCCGCACCGGCTCCGTCTCGTCCGACAAAGTAGAAGTGATGGGCCGCCTGGCTGCCGACGTCAGCTACATCCACGGCCTGCGCCGTACCATCTCCCAGGCAATCGCCGCCAACGAGTTCTGGAGCAAGTCAGAACAGATCGAGGAAACACTCCTGCCCGAAAACCGCCGCACCCCTGCCGCCGTAACCACCCACCGCCAAAACATCGAGCGTCTCTACAACGCAACGATTGTCTGATACATCCCGCTTCGAGGCCTCCATCAACAGACGGGCACATTTAGCGTCGCTCATAAAGTACCCGTCCTTCCCGCAGCGCCCGCGCCAGAACATGATTGAGGGAATCCCGCCAGTAGTCGACCTCTTCGCGGCTGTAGACCAAAATGTCTTTTGAGACACTGAATCCAGCAAGCGTTCGATAAAGTCGGGCCGCTTCCAACCGCTTGCTCCTCTCCCGACCAAAAGGCTCCGATTCCACGACCACCAGGTCTACGTCAGACCCCGCCCGCGCATCCCCGCGTGCACGCGATCCAAACAGGATGATCTGCTCCGGATCAACCTCATCCACTATCTTCTCTACCATCTGATCCAAAAGGGCTTCCGACACCTGGCACATCCTCCCTTCTCCCCGCTCTGCCCCACCATGACCGCTCACTCCGACCCACCCCCGAACAGACTCCTCTGCTCCGGCGAATCCGGATAGACCGCGCCAATATGTTCGTACGCCGCTCTCGTCGCCGTGCGCCCGCGCGGCGTGCGGTCCAGAAAACCCAGTTGCAGCAGGTAAGGCTCCACCACATCCATGATCGTGTCGTCCTCTTCACTGATGCTCGCCGCCAGCGTCCCCAGCCCGACCGGACCCCCGCTGAACTTGCTGACAATCGCATCCAGCACCCGCCGGTCCAGATCGTCCAGCCCCAGATGGTCGATCTCGTTCACAGCCAGCGCCTCACCCGCCAGCGTCACGCTGATGTTCCCATCCCCCCGCACCTGCGCATAGTCGCGCACGCGCCGCAGCAGCCGCAAGGCCACCCGCGGCGTACCCCTGGCTCGCCGTGCGATCTCCGCTGCTCCCTCATCGTCAATGGCGGTCTTCAGCATCGCCGCCGCCCGCAATATGATCGTCTCCAACGCCTCCCGGCTGTAGAAATCAAAGCGCTCCACGACACCGAAACGGGCGCGCAGCGGCGCCGTCATCAGCGCCAGCCGCGTCGTCGCCCCGATGACCGTAAATCTCGGCAGCTTCAGCCGGATACTGCGCGCGCTCGGGCCGCTGCCGACCGTAATGTCAAGCACAAAGTCCTCCATCGCCGGGTACAGGATCTCCTCGACCACACGCCCCAGGCGGTGGATCTCATCGATGAAGAGAATGTCGCCTTTGCGCAGATTCGTGAGAATCGCCGCCAGGTCCCCAGCCTTCTCGATCGCCGGCCCTGAAGTCGGCTTAAGATTGCCCTGCATCTCATGCGCAAGAATATGGCTCAGCGTCGTCTTGCCCAGCCCCGGCGGCCCGTACAAAAGCACATGGTCGAGCGCCTCGCCCCGCTGGCGCGCCGCTTCAACCAGGATCCGCATCTTCTCGCGCAGCTTCTCCTGCCCGACCATCTCGTCCAGGCTCTTGGGCCGTAACGCGTAGTCGACGCGGCCGTCCTCGACCTGCCTCTCGCCCGAGATCTCCCGCCTGTTCGGCCCGGAACCCCGCTGGAACTTTCTCTGCGTCACGCTGCGTTCGTCAGCCATGTTCATATCCATTGGAAATGAAAGAACGATTGTGCTATGAATAGTATACCAGAGCGCCAATGGAATCAAAACAGCCTAATCTGTCGGCTGCCTCCCAAAATGTAGGCGAACTCTCGTATACTTTTGGTGGCAGACCATCCATACCCACTCCGCGATCAACTCTGAATCAGAGAAGGCGCCGCCTCTGACTACTGACTACTGACCACTGACCACTGACTACTGCAGTTCTGGGCGGTCGGGCCTATTCGGCCCTCCCTTGTGCGGGGGCTCCGCCCCCGCAACGCCCCCTCTCCTAATGCCTTGCCACCTTGGCGCCGCGTTTCGATCACGTGCCTATGCCGCCGGTCGCTCGCCCACTTCGTGCCGCAATGCCACCCGCCTCGACCGCGGCAGGCGCCGGCCTTGTGCCTGCCCTTTCCCGCCCCAGTATCGGACTACACCCTTCTGCGAAATCCCCTTGACGACAAGCACAAAACCTGATATAACATCTCCCACATTTTCTACTTTTAACGTCATTCAGAGGAAACCGTCATGCCGAAGAAGGCTACTAAAGACCGTAAACGACTGCTGGCAAACCTGGAGCAGGTGAACGAAGAGTTGGAACATCTGCGAAACATGATGCAGGGCGAGGTGGATGTTGAGCTGGATGAAGGCGATACCGAAATCGTGGAGCGAGAGAAGACCGCCGCCCTCATCGCAGTGCTGGAACGCCGTCAGCAGGACATTGAACACGCCCTGCGCGTCATTGACCTGGGACAGTACGGAATCTGTGAACGCTGTGGTGGACAGATCCCACCCGCGCGCCTGGAAGTTAAGCCCGACGCAACCCTGTGTATGAACTGCCAGCGAGAAGTCGAATCGATCAACCGCCGCAACCGCGCGCCGCGACGGCCCGCTGGTAACTTAGGTTCGCCTGGGAAGAAAGGGAGGAAGCAAGGCCGAATAAGGAAACTGCATGTCAAACAATCTGTTTGTGTCAGGCCATCCCTTGGTGGAACACAAGATAACGCAACTACGCGACACGACGACCGACTTCCGCCAATTCCGTTCCATCGTCGCCGAACTGTCAATGATTCTGGCCTACGAAGCCACCTCCGACCTGATCACCAGGCGGGTGGAGGTAAAGACTCCGCTCACGACCACCACCGGCAGCAAATTCGACGAACGCGTCGGTCTGGTCCCCATCCTGCGCGCCGGCCTGGGTATGGTAGACGGAATGCTCAGTCTCATACCCCAGGCCGAGGTCTGGCACCTGGGATTCTACCGCGACGAAGAGACCCTGCAACCGGTCATCTACTACAATAAGCTCCCCGAAGATCTCTCCACCCACACCTGCTTCGTACTCGACCCCATGCTGGCGACCGGCGGTTCCGCCCTCATGGCCGTCGACATCCTCAAGCGCCGCGGCGTCACCCGCGTAAAGTTCGTCGGCCTGCTGGCCGCGCCCGAAGGCATTGATGCGCTGCAGGGAGCCCACCCCGATGTCGCCGTGCACGTC
The DNA here is from genome assembly GCA_026708085.1 of Caldilineaceae bacterium. GTDB lineage: Bacteria > Chloroflexota > Anaerolineae > Caldilineales > Caldilineaceae > Bin5. The sequence goes on along the minus strand of JAPOVP010000148.1, from coordinate 12,347 downwards.
GCCGCCGTCGATGATCGCCTCACAAATGCCGGAGACGCCGCCGCCGGCTTCCCGCCCGGCTTCATCTGGCCTGGTCTCGGCGACGCTGGCGACCGGCAGTTCGGAACCAGGTAGACCTGTCCTCTGATCAATTGAGCGCTAGTGTTGTTGTAAGCGGGGTAGCGGCGTACGCTAACGCAACGCAATAACCGTAGCGGCTGCGTCCGGCGCCTCTTCCGGCACGCTGATCACAAGCGCACCGCCGCTCTCCTCGACAGCCAGCGCCTCGCCCCCCGCAAGCAGCCGGGCCTCCTGCCCAGCCACCCCTTCGACTCGAATCTGCCCGTCGGCCGGCCAGTCAAAGACATGGAGGTAAACGACGCCCTCCCCGCTGGTCGTCCGCAGGTCAGCCCGCCCCTGGATCGGTCCCGGCTGCGTACCGTAAACCGCCTCGCCGTTTACCTCCAGCCAGCGCCCCATCGCCTCCAGCCGCTCAACACTCGGCTGAGGAATGACACCCTCACCGGTCGGACCGATATTCAGCAGGTAGTTGCCGCCCTTGCTGACAATATCCACCAGTTTGCGGATCAGGTCGACGCTCGACTTCCAGTTGTGGTCGTTGACCTTATACGACCAGCTGTCGTTTATTGTAGCCGGTGTCTCCCAGTCCAGATCCAGGATCTCTTCGGGTATACGGTTGTCCCCGGCCGTGGCATAGTCCCCCAGCGCATTGCCCAGCCGCCCGCACACCAGGCAGTCCGGCTGCAGCTCGTTGCACAGCGCCAACAGCGACCGGCTCTGCTGCTCCGAAATCCCCTTTGGCGTATCGAACCACATGATGGCGATCGGTCCGTAGTTGGTCAGCAGCTCCCGCACGTGCGGTTTCACGTAATCTTCAATATATCCGGAGAAATCCTTCTCCGCCGGGTCGAAGTCCCAGTCGTTGCCGTCCCCGTCCGGGTGATGCCAGTCCTGCGTCTGAGAATAGTAGAAGCCCAGCTTGATCCCCTGCGCCGCGCACTCTTCCGCCAGCTCCTTCAGCACGTCCCGTTTGAACGGCGTAGCATCGACCATGTCGTAGCCGGTTACCGCCGAGTCAAACAGACAGAACCCGTCATGGTGCTTCGAAGTGAAGACAATATACTTCTGCCCCGCCCGCTTTGCCAGCGAGACCCACGCCTTGGCGTCAAACTTGACAGGGTTGAACTGCGCCGCCAGCTTCTCATACTCCTGGACCGGGATCTCCGCCCGGTACATCAGCCACTCGGCAATGCCCGGCCAGTCGCGCCCGTTCCACACACCCGCGGGAACTGAGTACAGCCCCCAGTGAATGAAAAGCCCGAACCTCGCCTCGCGCCACCAGTCCAGCCGCGCATCGCTGCGCGCCCCCGGCCGCTGGCTCCGGTCCGGCTCCACCTCCGGCTTGGTGACCTCGAAATCGTAGCCCCGCCGCAGTAGCAGCATCGCCATATCCTCCAGCGACTCACTCTCCTCAGCCGCCAACCGCTCGATGCGCTCCACAAATGTCGAGGGAATGTCTATTGAAAGTTTCGGCATGGGATTCCTCCTGGATGAAGCGCTCAGCGGCCTGTTATCGACTTCTGACCAAATTGATCGCGCATTCTTTCGATCACTATCGCACAGAATGGGTTGGCAGGCCAAGCGCGTCGCAACCTAATCGTCTGGTTGGCGATCGATGACCTCCAACCTTTGCTTGACCACTCTGAAATTGCGTAGAATACGTGAACCTGAGACCACCGTGGTAAGCAGCTGATGTACGATTTCCGCACCAGCCGCTGTTCTCGAACTACCCAAACCGAAAGGACCTGCAATGAGCACTCTGAAAGTTGGCCTCGTCGGCGTCGGCGGCATCTCCCGCACGCACATGCCCGGCTGGGCCGCCTCCGAAGAAGCCGAAGTCGTGGCCGGCAGCGACATCAGCGCCGAAGCCCTCGAAGCGTGGGGCGCGCTCCACAACATCAAGAAACTGACCACCAACGCCGACGAGCTCTTCTCCGACCCTGGTATCGACATAATCGATCTCTGTGTGCCCAACATGTACCACGCGCCCCTCGCCATCGCCGCCCTCGAAGCCGGCAAGCACGTCATCTGTGAAAAACCCCTCGCGCCCACGCCGCAAGAGATCAAACAGATGATCGCCGCCCGCGACAAGTCCGGTGCCATGCTTATGACCGCCCAGCACTTCCGCTTCGCCGGCGTATCCCAGGCCATGAAAGCCGAGATCGATACCGGCACACTCGGCGACGTCTACCACGCCCGCGGCTGGATGCTGCGCCGCAACGGCATGATCCCGACCGCCACCTTTATCGAGAAAAAACACAGCGGCGGCGGCCCCTGCATCGACATCGGCGTGCACATCCTCGACCTCACCCTCTGGCTGATGGGTAATCCCCGCCCCGTAACCGTCTCCGGCGTCGCCGACGCCCGCCTCGCCCATCTTCCCGGCGCCTTCGCTACCTGGCGCGAAGGACTCATACCCAGCACCTTCGACGTCGAAGACTACGCCGTCGCCTTCGTGCGCTTCGAAAACGGGGCCACGCTTGTTCTGGAGGTCAGTTGGCTCCTCCACCACGACATTCGCGGCGAAGACATGCAGTCCTGGATCTACGGTGACCAGGGCGGCTGCCACTGGCCCTCCGCCCAATTCCTGGACACCAACTACACTACCCGCCAGTTCAACAACCGCACGCTCCAGCTTACCCAGGATAAAATGGAACCCCACGCCCTCGAATGTGTTGAATTTGCCAAGGCCGTCGCCGCCGGCGCGCCCTCACCCGTGCCCGCCGAACAGTCCCTGCAGGTACTCGCCATCCTCGACGGCATCTACCGCAGCCAGGAAGAAGGGCGAGAAGTGTCCATCGATCTGTAAAGTCCCTGTCTATCAGCAACTGTTGGCCGCGACCTGCTTGGACATTCACGGTCCTGGCAGTTCACCGGCAGGCGACCGCCAAAATCCTGCCGTCGGTCTTCAAAGGAAAAACCTATGATTATCGAACCAATCGCCGATTACGCCTGTGAAACGGGGGAAGGCCCCCTCTGGCATCCCGACGAAGGCCGCCTCTACTGGGTCGACATTCCCCCGGGCAAACTCTACCGCTACGATCCCGCCACCGGCGCGCACGGCCTCGTCCTCGACGCCGGCGAAGCCATCGGCGGCTTTACCATCCAGGAAGACGGCGCCCTGCTCCTCTTCATGGCCCGCGGCCGCGTCGCCCTCTGGCGCCAAGGCCAACCGCTCAAGAATCTCATTGACGAGATTCCCGCCGAACGCGAAGGCCGCTTCAACGACGTCATCGCCGACCCCGCCGGTCGCGTCTTCTGCGGCACAATGCCCCGCGGCGGCAGCAACGGCGTCCTCTACCGCATGGAAACCGACGGTAGCCTCACCATCGTCATCGAGGATGCCGGCACCTCCAACGGCATGGGCTTCACCCAGGACCTCAAGACCTTCTACCACACCAACACCCGCCGCGGCATCACCCGCTACGACTACGACGTCGACACCGGCCAGATCACCAACCCGGAGTTCGCCGTGCGAGAAGGCGCCGCCTCAAACGGCCGCCCCGACGGCATGGCCATGGACGCGTCCAACTGCTTCTGGTCCGCCCGCTGGGACGGCCACGCCCTCGTCCACCACATGCCCAACGGCCGTGAAATCCAGCGCCTCAACTTCCCCGTGCCTAAGGTCTCCAGCGCAACCTTCGGCGGCCATGACTATACCGATATCTACGTCACCACCGCCGGTGGCCACATCAGAGAGATCGACGGCCCACAGGCCGGCACGCTGTACCGCGTCCGCCTGGGCGTGAAGGGAAAGCCCCCATTCCGCTCCAATATAGACATTTAGGCGCTCGACTTCACTGCCATCCAGCGCCATCCTGCGTTCCGGACGTCAGTTCAGAAAACTTGACGGCGGGTCCGGCGCACCGCCAGCTACCACCCCGAAAGGACCGGCAATGTCAGCAAAATCGGATTCGACGGCGCAACAATCTCCGCGCCCTTCAGGGAGTTCAGACTCTGCCGTATACCGCGTCGGCATCATCGGCTGTGGACGCCCGATGAGGAGCGAAGGCGCCACCGGCTTCGGCATGGCCCATCGCCATGCCATGGGATACGCGGCCTCGCCCCACACGCAGCTGGTCGCCCTCGCCGATATCAGCCGCGAAAACGCCGAGGCATTCCAGAAAGAACACGGCGGCGACGCCATCTATGAGGACTACCAGCAGATGTTGGCCGGGGCCAATCTCGATATCGTCTCCGTCTGCGTCTGGCCCCATCTGCACGCCGAAATGGTCCTTGCCGCCGCCGAAGCCCGTGTCCAGGCCATCCACTGCGAAAAGCCCATCGCCCCCACATTCGGCGAGGCCCGCCGCATGGTCGAGTCCTGCGCGCGCAACGGCGTCCAGTTGACCTTTAATCACCAGCGCCGCTTCGCCCCACCATTCAGCGTCGCCCGCCGGCTCTTACGCCAAGGCGCTATCGGCGACCTTCAGCGCATCGAAGGCCGCTGCCCCGACATGAACGACTGGGGCACCCACTGGTTCGACATGATGCACTTCTTCAACCATGAAACCCCCGCCGAATGGGTCATGGGCCAGATCGATACCAGCGAAATCCGCACGGTCTTCGGCATGGATCACGAATCACGCGGCATCAGCCACGTCCGCTTTCAGAACGGTGTCGAAGGTCTCCTCATGACCAGCGCTGCTATCGAGATGGGGGCCGCGTTCCGGCTCCTGGGCAGTGACGGCATCATCGAATTCGGCCCCGGCCGCGAAGGCGGATTGCGTATCTTGAACGCGCACGCCTCCGGCTGGAAAGACGTAAATCCGGAGGGCTCGATGCACGACCTGGACGCCGTGCAAAAAGGGATTATCGACCTGGTCGAAGCCCTCAAGGAAGGAAGGGAGCCGGAACTCTCCGGAGACCGTGCTTTTCGCGCAGCGGAGCTGACATTCGCCACCTACGAATCCAGCCGCAAACGCGGCCGCGTTGACCTGCCCCTGGAGATCGATGACTCGCCGCTCTTGGAAATGCTGGCTGGCGCCGCGTCCTGAACTCCCCGGATAAATCGCATAAAGGCCGAAATTTGACAGATAGGCCAATCATAGTTATCGTATGGCGCCCGGTCGCATTGCCCTACCCCCTGGGCCCCGAATGCTCGCAAGAGCATCCCTTCTCTCAATGCACATCTGCAGTCCTTAGCACCTGTATTCGAAGTACCATTTTTTCACAACTCGAGTTTTCCCTAAGGAGGAAAAGCAATGACAAAAGCAAATGCAAGCCTCTCCAGACGCGACTTTGTTCGCTGGAGTGGCATGGCTGCCGGCGCAGCCACCTTGGCCGCCTGCGCTGCCCCCGTCGCCCCCGCCGGTGGCGATGCTGCTGCCGGTCCTTCCGAGGATATGGAAGTGATCGTCGAAGCCTGGGCGCACTGGGAACAGGGCCTCGGCTGGATCCAGAACTCCATGGATAACTACGGCTTCTCGGAAGAGAATCCCCATATCACGTGGAACCCGGTCGTAGCCCCCTTCGCCGAAATTCACGACAAAATGCTGGCCGCCTGCGCCTCTGGCGTCGGCGTCCCCGACGTAATGCGCGTCGAGCAGGGCCGCATGTCCGCCTTCTTCAAGGGCGAGGAAATCTGCTTCATCGATCTCACCGAACGCATCGGCGATCGCATGGACGACCTCGTGCTCGGCTCCGCCGTCGACTATTGGTCCTGGAAGGGCAAGGTCTATGGCATCGGCAACGAAGTTAACGCCTGCTCCCTCGCCTACCGCAAGGGCGTCTTCGACGAAATCGGCATCGAAACACCGTTTGAGACCTGGGACGACCTCATGGAGGCCGGCGTAGTCCTCAAAGAAGCCAAGGACATGGCCGTAATCTCCTGGCATGACCTGCATGACGGTGACTTCCAGATCATGCTCTTCGCTGCCGGCGGCGAAATGTTCGACGAAAACGGTGACTTCGGCGGCATCAACGACCTCGGCAAGCAGATCCTTGAATTCCAGCGCATGACCATCCACGACCTCGGCATCGCCATCTCCGCCCCCGTAACCGGAGATTCCACCTGGTCGCCGCCCATCTACTGGGAAGCCTTCCGCCAGGACCAGATCGCCTGTACCCTCGGTGCCCCCTGGCACAACGGCAAACTGGGCCGCGAGGACAAGATCGGCCCCGGCCAGGAAAACGAATGGCGCCTGCAGCGGATCCCCGCCGGCTTCGGTGCCAACGGGCCCACTGCCACACATGGCGGCACAAGCGTCAGCATTCCCAAGCAGGCCCAGCATCCCGAAGAAGCATGGCAGATCATCGAGCACTCACACCTGACCGAAGCTGTGCTCCAGGACTCCATCGAACGCGGCATCTGGCCCTCCTACATCCCCGTTCTTGACGACCCCGTCCTGAACGAGCCCTACGACTACTACGAAGGCCAGGTTATCGGCGAACTCTACAAAGACCTCGCCCTGCAGATGCCTCGCATCTTCCAGTCGCCGTGGGCCCCGGAATTCCACACGGCCATCAACAACTTCGTCATTACGCCGGTCCTGCAGGACGGCGCCGATATCGACGCAGCCTTCGCTGAACTGGAACCCGAGCTGGAACGCATTAAGTCGCTCTAGTAGCACAGCAATGCGAAACGTCCGGTTCCTTTTGAACTGAAGGGCATTGAAAGTAGGGACCTTAGCAGCACTTTCGCATCGAATGGGGAGGGGCCCGCGCCTCTCCCCTTCATTTCAATTTCCGGGAATGCAGTACTGATTTCGGCAAATTCCTTGATGGGCAGATACGCCGCCCACTCTTGGTACATGAGATCTGAACCACGGAGTTCTGCATGGCATCGTCAAGCGAAATATCCCCGACCGGACGCAGGTACGCCCCCGGAACCGCCACAGGGTTCAGGCTGTGGTGGCACCGCCACCGCCTGACGATTATCCCCTATTTCTACATTGCACCCTTCTTTATCCTGTTTGCCATTTTCCTGGCATGGCCGGTCGTCCGCAGCTTTTACCTCAGTTTTCATAAGCAACAGGGGATCAGCGTACCTACCTTTATTGGCCTCGACAACTATATCAATCTTCTGGCTGACCCTCGATTCAAACAATCGCTGCTCAACACAACAGTCTACGCCTTGGGAAGTCTTCTCCTGCAAATCCCACTTGCTTTTATTTTGGCAGTCGTCGTCAACTCCAGGCTTGTTCCCTGGCCGAATGCAAAAAGCTTTTACCGCCTCTCCTACTTTGTTCCGCTGCTGACCTCCGCCGTCATTGCCAGCCTGATGTTCAGCATCCTCTACGACTATAACTCCGGCCTGATAAACAGCTATCTGATGCGCTTTTTTGGTGAAGAGGCAAAGGTGGGCTGGGTTCGCAATGCCAGCGTCGTAAAGTTCTCCATCATCCTGCTGCTGATCTGGCGTTTTACCGGTATCAACTCCCTCTACTTTGTCGCCGGCCTGCAGAATATTCCCAAAGAGTTGGAAGAAGCTGCCGCAATCGATGGCGCCAACTGGTGGCAAGTCTTGATCGGCATCACCATCCCGCTCATGCGGCCTGTCATCCTCTTTGTAACCGTAACCGCAATCAACGGCTCCTACCAGATCTTCGCCGAACCCTATCTCCTTACCGGCGGCGGCCCCCGCGACCAGTCCCTGAGTATCGTTCAATACCTGTACAATACCGGCTTCTCCTACTTCAACCTGGGCTACGCGTCCTCAATCGGATATACACTGGTAACCATTATCGTCATCCTCGCCATTCTTAACCTGCGCTTCTTCGGCGCCTTCCGCGAAGATCAGTAAGACCGTCAATGGCCATTCTGTATTTGCAGGCATCGACTCAGATGGCTTCCCGTTCTTCTGATCTGATTAGTTCGGTTCAGAGCAGAGGCAATCCATGACTTCAAGCGTTCAAGCCACCCCCGTATCAGGGCCGAGATTCTCTGCAATTCGCATTCGCAATGGGTTTCTTGTCAGCCTGGCCAACCTCCTGCTCCTCATTGGCGTGGTCATGGCTGCCGTCCCTTTCATCTATATGATCTCCGCGTCATTCAAACCGCAAAATGAAATCTTCACTTTTCCGGTTCAGATCATCCCCAAAGAGCCCTACCTCGACAACTACACAACCCTGTTCGGCGAAACCCTCTACCTGCGCTGGTTCTTCAATACCGCCATCGTCGCCGTCGGCCGCACTGCCCTATCACTCTTCCTGTGCATGTTGGCCGGGTTCGCCTTCGCCAAATATGATTTTCCCTTCAGGCGCGTCCTCTTCGTCCTGGTCCTGGCCAGCTTTACCCTTCCCTTTGAAGTAGTCCTTATCCCCCTCTATACGATGATGGTCAGACTGGGTTGGCTCAACACCTATTGGGTTCTCATAATACCCTTCGCTGCCAGCGCCTTCGGTATCTTCCTCGCCCGCCAGTACGCCTTGGCCCTGCCCACCGAACTGATGGAAGCCGCACGTATCGACGGCTCCAGCGAGCTGGGTATCTTCTTCCGCATCGCTCTGCCCAACCTGCGCCCCGCCCTCGCAGTCATGGGCATCATCTTCTTTCAGGCCTCCTGGAACGACTTCCTCTGGCCCCTCATCGTCCTCAACGATTCAACCATGTACGTCATCAACCTCGCCCTGCCCACCCTGCGCGGCCCCTACAACGACCAGTACGGCCTCGTACTCGGCGGCGCAGTCATCGCCGTCATTCCCATCATCATCATCTTCTTCGCCATGCAGCGCTACTTCATCGAAGGCATTATGGCCGGCGCGCTCAAAGGTTGATCCTGAACAGTTATCTGCCCTTCCGGAGTCCATCCATGCCCGAAATCAACATCCCCGCAATCCAGTCCGCCGTCCACAAGCACAGCGACGACATCATCACCTTCCTGCGCGAGATCTGCGCCATCCCCTCTATCGATTCCCAGATTGGTCCCGTTGGTGAACGCGTCCAGTCCGAACTGCGCAAACTCGGCTTCGACGAAATCCGGTTCGACGCCATGGGCAATACCGTCGGCAGAATCGGCAACGGCGAACGCATCCTCGTCTACGACAGCCACATCGACACCGTAGGCATCGGCGCCGCCGACGAATGGGAGTGGGACCCGTTCGAGGGCAAAGTCGAGGACGGCATCTTCTACGCCCGCGGCGCCTGCGACGAAAAGGGCAGCACGCCCGGCATGATCTACGGTCTGGCCATCGCCCGCAGCCTCGGCCTGCTCGACGGTTGGACCGCCTACTACTTCGGCAATATGGAAGAATGGTGCGACGGCATCGCACCCCACGCCTTCGTCGAACACGAAGGCATCCTCCCCGACTTCGTCGTCATCGGCGAACCCACCAAGATGCAGATCTATCGCGGCCACAAAGGCCGCGTCGAGTTAAAAGCGGTCGCCAAGGGCCGCAGCGCCCACGCCGCCAGCAACCACCTCGGCGACAACGCCATCTACAAGGCCCTCCCCCTCGTGGAAGGCATCAGCCGCCTCGAGCCCCACCTCGGCGACCACCCCTTCCTCGGGCCCGGCAAAATCACCGCCACCGACATCCAAGTCGAAACGCCCAGCATCAACGCCGTCCCCAACCAGTGCACCGTCTACATCGACCGCCGCGTCACCTTCGGCGAGGACCTGGACGCCGTCATCGACCAGGTGCGCAGCCTCATCCCGCAGGCAAATCAAGAGGCCGGCGACGTGACCCTGGAGATGCTCTACTATGACGATCCCAGCTACACCGGCTTCGTCTTTCCCGTCGAAAAATACTTTCCCGCCTGGGCCCTCGAAGACGACGAGCCCCTCGTCCAGGCAGGTCAGGAAACCCGCAAGCTAATCGGCCTGCCCGACGCCCCCACCGGCAAATGGGACTTCAGCACCAACGGCATCTACTGGCGCGGCAAAGCCGGCATCCCCAGCATCGGTTTCGCCCCCGGCGACGAAGTCACCGCGCACACCGTCCTCGACAGCGTCCCCTTGGCCGACGTCGTCAAATCCACCGAGTTCTACGCCCTGCTGCCGGCCATAATCTAGTAAAGTCCGCTCTCCGCGTGCCGCATCCTCCACTACGCGGGCAGCCCTCTCCCACCAAAAAATCCGAATTGGACGAAAACTGAACAATTGGCGACAATAAGGTGTCTTAGAGGTGCTCTCCTCGCAGGGAGGGCGCCTGTTCGGTATTCTGCTTGACAGCGTTGTAGTAGTGCATTCTCCGATACGCCGACTGTGATGACTCGCCATGACGATTGCTGAAAACCTGCGCCACGTACGCGCACGCATGGCCGAGGCCGCGCGGCGCGCGCAGCGGTCCCCCGACGAAATCACGCTCGTCGCTGTGAGCAAGACCAAACCGCTGGCGCTGATCGCAGAAACCGCCGCCGCCGGTCAGGTCGACTTCGGCGAAAATCGGGTGGAAGAACTTTGGCTGAAGGCCGAAGCCGCCGCCGCCGCCGGTTTGGATCCCATCCGCTGGCACGCCATCGGCACGATCCAGAGCCGTAAAGCGAAACTGGCCCTGGGGCCGCCTGCCCTTGAGTCCCAACCCGGCAAAGGCGCAGTCTGCCTCATCCACGCAGTCGACAGACCAAAAATCGCCCAACGCCTCAGCCGTCTGGCCGCCGAAAACAACCGCTCGCTCGACGTCCTCCTCGAAGTCAACGTCAGCGGCGAAGTGACCAAACAAGGCTTCTCTCCGAACAGTCTGGTCGACGCACTGCCCGCGCTGCTGGACCTGCCCGCACTGCGCTACTGCGGGCTGATGACAATGGCCCCGTATGTAAACGACGCCGAAATAGTAAGACCGCTTTTCCGCCAACTCCGCTGCCTGCTACAGGATCTGCAGCATACATACCCGCCCGCACAGTTTCCTCAGGCCACCTGGCAGCATCTGTCTATGGGCATGACCGGCGACTTCGAAGTCGCCATCGAAGAGGGCGCCACGATCGTGCGCGTCGGCACCGCCATCTTTGGCCACAGGGAGTACGAATGAGTCAGATACACGGCAAGACGACCTTTATCGGCGGCGGCGCCATGGGTGAGGCCATCATCGGCTCACTCATCAGCAACCAGCTCCTTGGCCCCGAGCAAATCTGCGTTTCCGAGCCTGTGCCCGCCCGCCGTGAACTATTGAACGACACATACGGCGTGAACACCGAGACCGACAACGCCCAGGCCGTGAACGGCGCCTCAGTCGTCGTTCTGGCCGTCAAACCCCAGGTCCTCGGCCTCGTCATGGCGGACCTGGGCGGAAACCTGTCCCGGGATGCTCTCGTAGTTAGTATCATGGCAGGTGTGCGAATCGAAACGCTGCAAACCGGCCTCGGCCATGAAAAGATCGTCCGCTCCATGCCCAACACGCCCGCCCAGGTTGGCCAGGGTATGACCGTCTGGACCGACACCGCCGCCGTATCCGACACCGACCGCGCCGCCGCCCAGGCCATCCTTGAGGCGATGGGCGAGGCCATCTACGTCGCAGACGAACATTACCTCGACATGGCCACCGGCTTGAGCGGCTCCGGACCCGGTTTCGTCTATCTCCTGCTCGAAGCTCTCATCGATGCAGGTGTACATATCGGCTTCAGCCGCGACCAGGCCCAACAAATGGTGTTGCAGACAGTAGCGGGCAGTGTAGAGCTGATGCGCCAGAGCGGCCTCCATCCGGCCGACCTGCGCAACCGTGTCACCAGTCCCGCGGGCACAACCGCCGCCGGCACCCTCGTGCTGGAGCGCGCCGGCGTCCGTTCCGCCCTCATCGATGCAGTCGATACCGCCTACCGCCGCAGCAAGGAACTGGGCGGAGACGATAGTGATACATAATTGACAGTACAGGTGCCGCCTTCTCGAAACAGATGATACCTGCGTATCGTCCTAATAACGTAAGGAGTTGTCGTGATCTTCCTGCTCTTGGCCCGAGTACTCCAAATCTATACTTTCGTCCTCTTGATTCGGATTTTGATCACCTGGATCCCGAACCTGGACCCCTATCACCCCATCGTGCAACTCCTTTTTCAGGTAACCGAACCGGTGCTCGAACCCGCCCGCAAGCTCATCCCCCCAATCGGCATGATCGATATCTCCCCCATCGTCGTCTTCATCGTTCTGGGCATTTTGCAGGATCTGCTGATGCAGCTCGCCTACTAGCACGCTGCGAAGACCTGTATGAATCTTGCTTACGAGGAACGGGCAGAGCGTGACACCTTCAATTCCTGCAATTATCGTAACTGCTAAGTCCTTGCCAAAAGGCGCTCATGATTCAGTGTGAGAAGGATTTTCTCTCCCCTCGATTTTCTGGGCGGTCGGGCCTATTCGGCCTTCCCTTGTGCGGGGGCTCCGCCCCCGCAACGCCCCCTCTCCTACAACCTCGCGT
>JAPOVP010000056.1 GCA_026708085.1 Caldilineaceae bacterium | reverse complement strand
TCTTGCATTTTGCTTCTACACTGATCTGGCTCAAACGAAATGTCAACGAGCCCTAATCATATTCAGCGATGCTCCTTCTTCGGGACCTTTGAACATCCCAGACTGGAGCCATTCGGTAACCATCTCATTGGACCATTCAATCGCTTTCTCACACTCGCCAATGAATGTAGGTGGGTACTTGGCAATGATTGGCTGCCAGACGGGAATCCTACTTGGATCTTCACTAATTTCTTTATGCGCGCGTTCAAACTCCTCCACGACCCCGTGCGCCGCTATGCCCCCAAGTTGCGGATCAATTGGGCCGAGACTGGACTGTTTTCCCATGAAAATCACCTTGCATGCGCAAGCTATCATGGTGCCGGCTGACAGAGCCAGTTGAGGTACGAAAGCCCGAATGTCAGTTCCGAACATCGCACGCAAGTAATCTACCAGGGACTCAGTGGCGGCTGTTTCACCTCCGGGCGTATGCAGAATCAGGTCCAAACCCTTGCCGCGATCCAGTTGATGCACTACAGTCATGAATCCGTTCTTGTCGGCATCGTTTACCTCTACTCCCTCCAGGTTCCGCTTCTGTAACCATCCCGAATAATAAATGATAACATTTCGGCCAGTTAGCTCATGGAGTTTGCTCAAGTAACGCCGACGGACAATGTCATGTGTGCTTCCAGCAGCATTAATCTCATTCAGAAGTTGGTTCCAATCCGGCACTCTTCATCTCTCCCTGGCTGTAGGATGCAATACCAGCTTCTATAAAAACGACAGGCCTCTCCTGTTCCGGTTGCTTGGGCAAATTCCCCAATCCGACGAGATACTTTCGGACTTCCTCTGACTCAAGTCCCATGGAGCGGTAGACCCTCTGAATCTCGTCCAGTCGCTTTTTGTTCACCTTGCCTTTCTTCACTAGATGCCCCCCTTGATTGGTCACTGTTTGTCTTTTCACTCGATATAGAAATATTGTTCGAGATTCTACACCGGAATATCCCCTCCTGTCATCTCAACGGAAAGCGAATCAAGGAATCTCGTCTCGACCCGAAGAGCCGCTCCATCCACCCCCCTACCCCAGCGCAGCCGGCTCCGCGCCGGCCGCCGACGGCTTCTTCAGCGTCTCCGGCACAAACAACCCAAGGATCGAAGCCGCACCCAGACCAAAGACCGCGATCACATAGATCGACGGCGCCAGGCCCAACACCTGCGCGATCGAGCCGACGACGATCGGTCCGCCCGTTTGACCGGTATCGCCCAGCAGCCGCCACAGCCCCAGAAACGCGCCCATCCCCTCACCCTGCGGCGGCGCTATGTCAGCGCCGAGCGTCAGCATCGTGCCGGAGCCGATCCCGTTGCCGAAACCGATCAGTGAGGTGGCCGCCAGCAGCGCGGCGTAGGAGCCGGCAAACGGGACCAGCGCCATGCCCGCGGCCTGCAGCAGAAATGAAGGCACATACGCGAATTTGCGCCCAAACCGGTCCATCACATAGCCGGCCGGATAGAACATCGACATGTCCACCGCGGCCGCAATCCCCATCACCAGGCCGATCTGCTCCACGTCGAGATGCAGGACCGTGGCGGCGTAGAGAGGAATGATGATCTGGCGGCCGGCGCGGATCATCTGCGCACAGATCGTGCCGAAGCTTGCCGGGGTCAACAGCCACACATTGCTGCGCACATAGGTCAGCATGCGCCGGTAGGAAAGGGCCATCGACGTGCCCTGCTCACCCGGCTGTTCGGCCTGGCTGTCATCCACAAACAGGAGTGGGAGAGTCAACGTCAGGAGTGTGACAACGCCGCAGAAGGCAAATACGGTGCGCATGCCCAGCTCGTCGCTGAGATATCCACCGATGATCGGTCCCGCGAAACTACCGATGCGGTAGACGCCGCCGAAAAATGAGACCGCCCGTCCGCGGCTGTCGTTGCGCGTATTGTTGGCCAGATAGGCATGACGGGACACGTTCCACAGCGCGCCGCCGGCACCGATCGCGATCCCGCACAGCAACAACATCGGAAACCGCTCCGAGCGGCTGAGCGCCAGCATCCCCAGCCCCATCACGCATAAACCGATGATCATCGACGGACGGTTGCCGAGGCGGTCTTGGATCGCGCCGGCCGGCAGGTCGCCGATCAGCGTGCCGATGCCGTAGCCGGCCACAACCAGGCCGATCAGGTTGAAGGAGAGGCCCAGGTCGATCGCGTAAAGCGGCAGCAGCAGCGACAGCATACCCATGCAGAAGGCGAGCATGAAGGTCGGAACGTAGACAGCGTATAACAGCTGTGACCGCACAGTGATTCCTCAGACTTTGACAAGAAAATGGAGGGAATGGAGAGAGGGTCTCTTGCTTCTCACGCCTCACTCTCCGGGCGCAGGCCGTCGAACGTCGGCCGCAGCGCCGGGTAGAGGCCCGCGTAGAAGCCATACGCCTTGTTGTATGCGTCAACCGCGGCCGCGTTCGGCGCGGTCGAGCCGGTCACGCGGATCGTGGCCGCGCACGCGCTCTCGCCGTCGCGCCAGACGCCCGCGCCGACACCCGCCAGCAGCGCCGCGCCGTAGGCCGCGCCCTCGGTCGAGTTGACCGTCGCCAGCTCGCTGCCCAGCACGTCGGCCAGAATCTGCCGCCACAGCGGGCTGCGCGCGCCGCCGCCGCTGACCCGCACCTGCCGGATCACGCCGAGACCGACCCCCTGCATCAGCGAGAAGCTATCCCGCAGCCCGAACGCGACCCCCTCGAGCACCGCGCGCGTCATGTGCGGCAGCCCGTGGCGCACTGTCAACCCAACGAACGCGCCGCGCGCGAACGGGTCCGGGTGCGGCGTCCGCTCGCCGGTCAGGTAGGGCAGGAAGAGCAGCCCCTCGCTGCCGGCCGCCACATCCGCGGCAGGCGCCAGCAGCTCGTCGAAATCCACGCCGGGCGCCAGTGTATCCCGGTGCCAGCGCAGGCTGCCCGCGGCCGAGAGCATCACGCCCATCAGGTTCCACTTCTGCGGCAGCGCGTGCGGAAAGGCGTGCAGCCGGCCCTCCGGCTCGTAGAACGGCTTGTTCGCCGTCGCGAAGACAACACCCGACGTGCCCAGCGTCAGCGCGACGATGCCCTCCTCGATCGCGCCCACGCCGACCGCCTGCGCCGGCTGATCGCCCCCACCGCCGACCACCGGCGTACCCGCACGCAGACCGGTCGCCTGCGCCGCCTCTGCCGAGATAGTCCCGGTCACCTCCGTGCCCTCGTGCGTCGGCGGCAGCAGCTCGGGCGAAATCTCCAGCGCAGCCAGCACCGTCGGCGACCACTCGCGCGTCGCCAGCTCCAGCAGCGCCGTCCCGCCCGCGCCGGCCTTGTCGGTGGCGAAGTCGCCGGTCAGCTTGTAGCGCACATAGTCTTTCGGCAGCAGAATCTGCCGCGCGCGGCTGTAGACCTCCGGCTCATTCTCCTTCACCCACAAAATCTTGGGCGCGGTGAAGCCGGTCAGCGCGTCATTGCCGGTGATGCGCACCAGGTTCTCTTTGCCCAGCCACAGGCGCATGTCATCGCACTGCTTGCCCGTGCGCTGGTCGTTCCACAGGATCGCCGGCCGCAGCGGTTCGCCCGCCGCGTCGAGCAGCACCAGCCCGTGCATCTGCCCGCTCACGCCCACCGCCGCCACCGCCGCCGGATCGATGCCCGACTGGTCCAGCGCCGCGCGTATGCTCTGCACCGTCCCGTCCCACCACAGGTCCGGGTGCTGTTCGCTCCACAGCGGATGGGGCGTCTCGAACGGGTACTCCGCCGCGCCCACCGCCGCAATCTCGCCATCACCGTCGATGATCAGCGACTTCGTCGCCGTCGTCGAGGTATCGATCCCAATCATATACATTTTCTCTTCAGCCCTTTTGGGTCCCTGCCCCTGACCACAGGCTACTGGCTACTGGCAACCGGCTACTGGCAACCGGCTACTGGCAACCGGCTACTGGCAACCGGCCACCGCCGTTCACACGCCCAGCAGCAGGTCAACCACCAGCTGGTCCAGCCGCTCGTACGGCTTGCCGCGGCGGCCCAGCTCGTCGCGGTCAAAGGCATGCGCCTTGAGACCGGCTGCCTTCTCTGCCGAATATGCGCCGCGGAAGCCGTCCATCGAGCCGTCATCAGCCGTGATCTGCGCCAGCAGCGCCTGGATCTCGGCGTGCTGGCGGAACTGCTCAGCCTTCTCCTTGAAGATCAGGTAGGTGCGCATACAGCCCCTGGCAAACGCCTTCACGTCCTCGTAGTCGGAGGAGCGGTAGGCGTGGGCGTCGAAGTGGCGCGGGCCGTCGTAGCCGACGTCCTCCAAAAACTTGACCAGGAAGAAGGCCTGCTTGATGTTGTGGCTGCCGAAGCGGAAGTCCTGGTCGTAGCGCCCCAGGTTTTGGTCGTTGAGGTCGATGTGGAACAGCTTGCCCGCGTTCCACGCCTGCGCCACCGCATGGGTGAAGTTCAGCCCCGCCATGTGCTCGTGCGCCAGCTCCGGGTTCACGCCGACCATCTCCGGGTGGTCCAGCGTCTCGATGAACGCCAGCATATGCCCGACCGTCGCCAGGTAGAGGTCGCCGCGCGGCTCGTTCGGCTTCGGCTCCAGCGCGAAACGCAGGTCGTAACCCTGGTCGATCGCATACTCGCACAGAAAGTTGATCGCCTCCTGGAACCACTTTCCGGCCTCCGCCGGATTCTTGCTCGCGTCGGTCTCGGTGCCTTCCCGTCCGCCCCAGAAAACGTATGTCTCGGCCCCACACTCCACGCCCAAGTCGATCGCCGCCATCGTCTTTTGCAGCGCGTACGCCCGCACCTCCGGGTCGTTGCTCGTGAACGCGCCGTCGCGAAAGGCCGGGTGCGTAAACAGATTGGTCGTCGCCATCGGCACAACCAGGCCCTCCTCCGCCAGCGCTTTCTTGAAATCGCTCACGATGCGGTCGCGCTCGGCCGCGGTCGCTTCGATCGGGACCAGGTCGTTGTCGTGGAAGTTGACGCCCCAGGCGCCGACCTCGCCCAGCAGCTGCACCAGCTGCACCGGCGAGCGCGATTCCCGCACCCGCACGCCGAACGGGTCGCTTCCGGGGTTGCCGACCGTCCACAGGCCGAAGCTGAATTTGTGTTCCGGGCCAGGTGTGTAGGACATGGATAGCTCCTCGCCGTAGCTTTGAATCTTGTGTTCCCGATCCTTCGTGACTGCATCCCAGCCGAACGCAGGGGTTCACTGAACACTAACCACGAAAAACTGCAGTTAAAGCCGGTAGAAGCGCACGCCGTTGTCGTGCATGATCTTCTGCTGGTCCTGCGCGCTGAAGTGGCTGATACTCTCCTGCACGATATCGAACCAGGTGCGGTAGTCGGCCGCCAGGTCGACCACCGGCCAGTCCGAGCCGAAGATCACACGGTCCGGCCCGAAACAGTCGAGCACGTGCTCGATATACGGCCGCAGCTCATCCCGGTTCCAGTTCGCGTGGTCCGCCTCCGTCGTCACACCCGACAGCTTGCAGTGGATGTCCGGACGGCTCGCCAGCTCGCGCACCTGATCCTTCCACGGCTGCATGATGCCGGCCGCAATGCCCGGTTTCCCGATATGATCGAGCAGAAAAGTGACATCCGGACACTGCGCCACCAGTTCCAGCACGTCGCCCATCTGCGGATGGTAGATGCACAGATCGAAACTGAAGCCGTACTCCGGCAGCAGCTGCACACCGCGCACAAACGCCGGCTCGGTGCAGAAGCCGAGCGGTTCGTCCTGGATCAGACGGCGGATGCCCTTCACCAACGGCAGCTCCGCCAGCGCCTGCAGATGGGGGCGGGCGCCCTCTCCTTCCTGCAGCGGCGCGTGCGCCACGATGCCGCGGATGCGCGTCTCCTCCTGCGCCAGCTCGGTGACCCACTGCGCCTCGCGCAGCGCCTGCGCCGGTAGACAGTCGGCCTCCTCGAAAACGATCGCGGCCAGCTCAAGCGAAACGCC
Organism: Caldilineaceae bacterium; assembly: GCA_026708085.1. Lineage (GTDB taxonomy): Bacteria > Chloroflexota > Anaerolineae > Caldilineales > Caldilineaceae > Bin5. Next base: position 169,979 of record JAPOVP010000056.1, on the reverse strand, counting down.
GGCGCGCGCCCGCTCGAGGTCGGCCGGCAGATGCGGATGCGCGATCGGCGACCCGCCCGCCAGCCACGGATAGTCGATCACCGAGCTGTCCCAGAAATGGACGTGCGTATCCACATAGCGGCCCGCGCCCTCACTCATGGTGGAACACCTCCTCCATCTCCGCCCACTTCTCGCCCTCCGCCGCGCTCTCCACCGGCTGCTGGCACGGGTCGGTCAGCTTCCACCACGCCTGCGTCACCGGATCAGCCGCCATCTTCGCCATATCCGCCTCATAGTCCTCCCCCACATACTCGTAGTAGGCGAAGAGGTAGCCGTCGCGCATGAAGATCGAGTAGTTGCGGATATTGCTGTCGCTGATGCGCTGCAGCACGCCGGGCCAGGTGTTCTCGTGCAGATGCACATACGCGTCCTCCAACTCCGGCCTGACGCGAATCACCATTCCGTATCGCTTCATCGCTCCTCTCCGCCTATCGAGTTTTCAGTTTCGAGTTTTCAGTTTTCAGAAAGACCGGATGGCCGGGACTTGGGCAGTTGCCGGAAACCAAGAACCTCAAATCAATGGCAGATCGACCGCGGCCCCGCTGCGCCGGCTGAGATAGACGGCTTCGGTGAACTCCATGTATTTCACGCCGGTCTCGAAATCGGTATGGGTGATTTCCTCGTGTCCGCGGATCGCGCTGATGAACTCCTCCTCGACGCGCCAGCCGCCTGCCTCGTCGTCGGGAACGTCGATCTCGCTCAGGCCGTCATCGCCGCGGCGCCCGCCGCTCAGAACGTCTTCGCTGAAGCGCAGTGTGCCTTCGCTGCCGTAGATCGTGGCCGAGGGCGGCTCACCGAAGCCGGTAACGTTGCTGACCTGGATGTGCGCCTGCCCGCCGCAGGCCAGGTCGGCAATGATGTCGATGTGATCGGGAATGCGCACGCCCATCAGGCGGCCCTCCTCATCGATGCGCATCGGCGTGAAGGTCTTGCCCTTGGCCAAGACGCTGGTGGCCTCGCCCACCCAGCGCAGCATCGCCTCGTACCAGATGCCCATCGTCATCACGTTCAGCCCGCTGAAGTCCATGTTGTGACGCCAGTGCATCGTGTCGTCCTTGTCGATAAACGCGCCGCCGGCGTGAATGTCGACAACGAGGACATCGCCCAGCCAGCCATCGCGGATCAGCCGCTGGATCGTGCGGTCGACGCGCAGGCTGAAGGGCGACGGCACGATCTGCGCCACCAGATGCGGGTGATCGCGCAGCGTATCGTACATGCGGTGCGCCTCGGTCGCGTTCATCGCCATGCGCGCCTCGCACATAACGTGCTTGTCCGCTTCGAGCGCGGCCACGGTCGTCAAACAATGCATATAGGGCCAGGTGCCGATCACGACCGCGTCGATGTCCGGCGCGTCCACGATATCCTGCCAATTGGTGCAGACGCGCTCGATGCCGAAACGCTGCGCCACCCGCTCACCCGACGCCTGGCTGCGGTTGCAGACGGCCACGATCTCAACGCCGTCGATCGCCTGCAGGCCGGGAATATGCCGGTCGCGCGTGTTTGCGCCGGCGCCGATAATGCCGACGCGGATGCTGTCCTGAGTCATTACTGCCTCCTGAAATGGGGTGTATGGCTAGACTATGGGAGTAAAATCGTGTTCAACAAAATGGCGGTCATAAGCAAAGGTCACATTGACTCCCTTCCTACGCGCCACTTCAAAACTAGCACAGTCAACAAGGCTGAGACCACGGCGGTTCGCGGTCAAAAACGCTGAAGCAGCAGCTTCGTGTACATCGGGCTGCACCCATTCAATTGATAGCCAAGGAATCAGATCCTGCAAGAGGCGACGCACCGCCCTTAGGCCGAGCCGCCTCTGAACGAGTGCAATTGCTTCCACAACCACGTAGTTTGTACAGATAACCGGCTCATCTTGTAAGACGAGACGTCTCCAGACGAGAGTTGCGTCGGCGTGATACCGGTCATCTCTATCAAGTAACGCCATAAGCGCAGAGGTATCGGCCAATACCATCACTCATCGCCGGCTGCGTTGGCATATGCTTCTGCCAGATACTGATCGTGATTGACGGAGAGATCATCGACACCGCTGGAAAATGCCCCGACAACCGATAGGGCGCGCCTCCTACGCTCCTCTCGTTCGGCATCGTGCTGTTTGCCGCCATCAATATCCTTACTGTGCCGAATCATATCGTCAATACTCCGGCGGATCAGTTCAGCGACAGAGATCTCTTTTTCAGAAGCAATCCGCTTCAGAATGCGTGCCTGAGTCTCCGTCAACTGTATCTGTGCAGGTACCATTTCCGACTCCCATTGTGTTACGCCTCGCGGTCATATCTTGTCTGTGAGACCCCCAACGAAGAACTGAAAGATCCTCAGCATCCAAGCGCGATTTCCCGCATTCTATCATAGGTACGGCGATCTTCAATGGCATTTGCAGCGTAAACTACTGCGTTGACGGGTCCTGCACACGGTAGACCGGAAGGCGAGATGCTGGTATGATCGCAGCGTAAACAACGCCGACTCCACCGAGGAAACGAGACGAAAAATGACTGTCGCCCCTTCAATTTCAGAACTCGACGTGCGCGCCCTCTGGCACCCACTCACGCAGCACAAGCCGCTGGCCGACAACCCACCCCCGCTGATCGTGCGCGGCGAAGGCTGCTACCTCGAGGACGCGCAGGGCAATCGCTTCCTCGACGCAATGGCCGGCCTCTTCTGCGTCAATATCGGCTACGGGCGCCGCGAGCTGGCCGAAACCGCGGCCGCGCAGATGACCGAGCTGGCCTATCTCACCCCGACCATGACCCACCCGCCCGGCGCGCAGCTGGCCGCCAAGATTCTGGACCTGCTGGGCTGGCGCGGACGCGTCTACTTCTCCTCCAGCGGCTCCGAGGCCAACGAAGTCGCCTTCAAGATCGCGCGCCAGTATCACCTGCAGTCAGGCAAGTCTGGCGGCGCCAACCGCTACAAGATCATCGCCCGCCACCGCGCCTACCACGGCAATACCCTGGGCGCGATGAGCGCCACCGGCCAGGCCGAGCGCAAGATCGGCTACGGCCCGATGGCGCCCGGCTTCATCCACGTTCCGCCCCCCTATCCCTACCGCGCCCACCCCAAACTCAGTGCGGCCGAGCACGGCCTCGCCTGCGCCCAGGCGATCGAGGAGACGATCGTCTACGAGGGGTCGGAGACGGTCGCCGCGCTGCTGATGGAGCCGATCATCTCCGGCGGCGGCGTGCTGGTCCCGCCCGACGAATACCTGCCGCGCGTGCGCGAGATCTGCGACGAGTACGGCGTGCTGCTCATCTTCGACGAGGTTGTCTCCGGTGTCGGGCGGACGGGCAGGTTGTTCGGCCACCAGCTGTGGGAGGTACAGCCGGACATCATCACAATGGCCAAGGGGCTCTCAAGCGGCTACATGCCGCTGGCCGCGACCGCCGTGCAGGAGTATATCTTCGATGCCTTCATGGGCGAGGCCGGCGACCTGCGCCACTTCCGCCACGTCAACACCTTCGGCGGCCACCCGGTCAGCACCGCGGTCGGACTGCGCAACCTGGAGATCGTGGAGGATGAGGGGGTGGTGGAGAACGCCCGCGATGTGGGCGCTTACGCGTTGGAGCAGCTGGAGGGCCTGACGTCGCACCCGTGGGTCGGCGAGGCGCGCGGGCGCGGGCTTCTGCTCGGCGTGGAGCTGGTGGAGGACAAGGAGACGAAAGCGCCGCTCGACGACGCCGAGGTCCTGGCCGTCCTTGCGCGCTGCAAACAGGCCGGCGTCATCCTCGCCCGCAACGGCAACACCGTCCCGGGCCTCGGCAACATCCTGATCATGGCGCCGCCGCTGGTGGCGAAGAAAACGGAGATCGATCTGCTGATCGAGGCGCTGGTCTTCGCCCTCGGCGAACGTTAATTCCGGGTGATCGTTAGCCCTGGCGCATGTCCAGCCGCTCGCGATCGCGCCACAGAAGGACCGCGGCCCGTTCCGCGTCCGGATCGGTCTCGTCCGCGCTGTCGACGTAAGATCCCTCCGCGGCCGGCACAGGCCCTCGCAGCAGCGGATCATCGGTCCGCTCCATCCACGACCACAACCGCCTGCGCATCTCGGCCAGCGGCTCGGCGTAGGCCGGATCATTGACTAGGTTGCAGGCCTCGTTGGGGTCGTAGACCAGGTCGTAGAGCGCCTCCTGGTGCACGGTGCGCCCGGCCAGCCCGTTCTCCAGTAGATACTGCTTGCTCGGCCCGTCGTCGATATTGGGCAGCGCCGTCGTCGGCCAGCGGTCGAAGCGGCGGATATACTTCCAGCGCTGTGTGCGCACCGCCCGTTTCGGCTCATACGCGGCGTGATAGGTCACCTCCGCGAAGATCTCCTCGTTGATCTCATCCGCCGTCCCCGCCACCAGCGGCAGGACCGAGCGCCCCTCCAGCCATTCCGGCGGCTCGACTCCGAGCAGTTCGCACAGCGTCGGGTAGATGTCGATCTGCGAAATCATGCCGTCCACAACCTTGCCGCCGCCGAAACCGTGCGGCCCCCGCACGATCAGCGCCACGCCCATGCCGTGATCGGTCAGCGTGCACTTCATGGCCGGAAAGGCCAGCCCGTGGTCGGTCGTATAGATGAACAGCGTATCCTCTGCCAGGCCCGCCTGCTCAAGCGCTTCCAGAACGGCCCCGACCTGGTCGTCGAGAATCTTGGCCATGCGCTTGTAGGATGCCATGTCGTAGCGCGTCTGCGGCGTATCCGGCAGCGGCGCCGGCGGCAGGGTATAGCGTTCATCCTCCTCCTCGGTCGGCTCGGGAAACTCTCGGTGCGTCTCGAAGTAGCCGACCGCAAGGAAAAAGGGCCGGTCGTGCGCCTGGTTGATGAAGTCGACCGCGGCCGCGGTCGTGCCGCGCGCGCTCCCGGAGCCGGGCGGGTTGACCTCCGCGATCCACTCATAACCGAGCGTGCGCGTATCGAGCACCAGGTGCTGGAAGCCGCACAACGCGGTGCGGTAGCCGTGGCCGCGCAGGAAGTTGGCCAGGTGCCGTTCCGGATGTTGCAGAAAAAAGTCGCGGTTGGCCAGGCCCAGCTGCCCGCAGCCGTGCGCGTTCTGGCCGGTGAGCAGACAGGCCCGGCTCGGCGAGCAGGTCGGCGCGGCGTTGAAAGCCTTGCGAAAAAGGACGCCCTCCTCCGCCAGCCGCTGCAGGTTCGGAGCAGGAACCGCATGACCGTATGGCTGCAGGTAGCGCCCCGTGTCGTGAGAATGCAGATAGATGATGTTCATCGAAAGACCTCCCGATTGCCCGTTTCCCGTTGCCAAAACGCTGCCGCTCTCCCCCTGCCGCCGCCCGCCTACCCAGCGGCAACCCAGCCGCAGTCTACCACTCTCCGCTAGCCATCAACCACTCCAGTTCCGCCGTTCCCCACTGACCGCCGGCAACTGGCAACTGCAGTTCACGCCGTCTCCCTTCCCCAGACCGTCAGCAGAACGAATGCCCCAAGCGTACAGACGGCCGCCACCGGCCCCAACCCCCACACACCGAAGCGCGTGTACATCCACGGCCCCGTAAAACCTGTCAGGGTCAAGCCCAGCAGATTGACCGCCACCGCCAGCGATATCACCTTGCCCCGCCGGTCCGGAGCCTGTTCACTGATCAAGGCGATTGCGCTCACCAGGCCGTACTCGAATGCAAATCGCAGCAGCAGCAATGCAGCGATGACCGGCAGCAGACCCACGTCGACAATCGGCAGAGAGAAGTAAGCCAGCATCGAACCAAGAATGCCCGCCTGGAATGATCGCTTCTTGCCGACCCGGTCCGTGATCAACGAGACCAGAACCGCCCCGATCAGGTCCGCCGCACCCAGGCCCAGGGCCGCCAGCCCCAGGGCGGATGCAGTCAGGCCGTACTCGGTCTGCAGCCAGACGCCGTGAGCAATCATGACGTGGCCCTGGCTGAAAAGGAAGAGGCAGTTCGCCCCAATCACAGCGGATGCCGAGCGCCGGTTGGGGCCGAGTTCGAAGAGGTCAACAGCGCGCCGCACACCGCGAAGCGCGAGGCCCGAAAACTGTACGGCCACAGAAGGGACAGCCTTCTTCTCCGAAGCCCCCACTGAACCGCCGTCTTCACCTGCAACCGCTGCCGGCGCCGGTCCAGCCTCTTCACTCTCCCCCGACAGTGGCGTGTCCGCGCCTCTCGGCGCCTTCGGCAAGAAGCCGAGCAGTGCCCACGCGGCGAGCATCCCCCCGCCCAGTACAAAGAATGGAAGCTGCCAGCTGTAATGGTCGAAAAGGAGGCCCATCAGCGAAAGACCGAGGATCCCCGCCAGGGCCCAAGAGTACTCCAATATACCGATGCCGCGCGCCCGCTGCGCAAAGGGCAACTGCGCGCTGATATAGGCCTGAACGATCGGCATAAATCCGGTCAACCCCACGCCCGACAGCACCATCCCGGCCGCGACCGACCAGAACCCGGCTCCGCTGCCCAGCAGAAAGCTGCCGGCCGCGGACAGAACAAGGGCCAGGCGCATGACGCGAAGATAACCGTAGCGGTCGGCCGCGCTGCCGAACAGCGGCGCGCTCAACCCCACCGCGCTGCGCAGGCTGAGCAGACGGCCCAGAACGACCACATCCAGGCCCATCCCCAACGCAATGACCTGCAGAAAGGAGTAGAAGAGTTGGATCGCTGTATCGACGACCAGCCGTGTCGCAACAAAGGCGGCCAGGATATAGCGGAAGCGGGCGAAACCGCGCGGCGCCTCCGCCCGCATCCGCCGGCTACTCATGGCAACGGCGCATGGTCGCGCCCGAAGATGGTATGAAAATGACTGCCATTAGGCCGTCTGCTTCAGCAATCTATCTGGTCACCATTCTGATCCCCTCGAAGCGGGCCGCGCCGTCATCAGGCCGGTAGAGAACTGTCATGCCTCTTCCCCTCTGTCAAGAATGGAAGAAAGCGTCCTCAGGCCGACTCGCGCCCCCAGACCGTCAGCAGCACAACCGCCGCCAGCGTACCGACCGTCGCCACCGGCCCCAGCCCCCATACGCCAAAGCGGGTATACATCCACGGACCAGTAAATCCGCTGACGGTCGAGCCCACCAGATTGAGCGCCACCGACAGGGAAATCATCTTGGCCCGCCGGTCCGGCGCCTGCTCGCTGATCAGGGCGATCGCGCTGACGATCCCGTACTCGAACACAAAGCGCAGCAGCACCAGCGCAGCGATGACAGGAATCAGGCCGACGTTGATAAAAGGTAGAGAGCTGTAAACCAGCAGCGAACCCAGCATGCCTGCCTGGACCGCGCGCTTTTTGCCTACCCGGTCGGTGATCAGCGATACCAGCACGCTGCCGCACAGGTCCGCTCCGCCCTGCGCCAGCGCCACCAGGCCCAGGCTCTCCGGTGCCAGACCGTACTCGGTCTGCAGCCACGCGCCGTGGGCAATGAGGATGTGGACCTGGCTGAAATAGAAGAGACCATTGGCGCAGATGACGGCGAAGGCGGCGCGCCAATTGGCTCCGAGATCAAAGAGGCCGGCGACCCTGCCTACATGAAGAGGAGGGAGGGTTGAGAGCAGGGGGGTGAGAGAACGGCTCCGCAATCTCCTCGGCGCGACCTCCCGCGCACGCGCGGCGGCAACCTCCTTGCGCGCGGCCTCTCCCCTCGCTTCCGGCAGCAATCTGAGCAGGACCCAGCCGGCCAGCATGGCCGTGGCCAGGACCATGAAAGGCAGTTGCCAGCTGAAACGCCCGAAGAGAAACCCCATCAGCGACAGCCCGACAATGCCGGCCAGCGCCCAGGAATATTCCAGCGCGCCGATGCCGCGCGCCCGCTGCGCAAAGGGAAGCCGCGCGCTGATGTAGGCCTGGCAGGTCGGCAGGAAGCCGGTCAGGCCCATGCCGGAAACGACCATGCCGGCCACGACCGACCAGATACCCCATCCGCTGCCCAGCAGATACATGCCCGCTGCCGCCAGCAACAGCGACAGGCGCATAAGCCGGCGGTAGCCGTAGCGGTCGGCCGCCGCGCCGAACAGCGGCGCGCTCAACCCCGCCAGGCTGCGCAGGCTGACAAGACGGCCAAGAAGGACGATATCGATCGCCATTCCCAGGGCTATGGTCTGCAGAAAGGGGAAAAAGAGTTGGGTCGTTGTATCGACCGCCAGCCGGGCGGCGATACAGGCGGCCAGGATATGGCGGAAGCGGGTGATGCCCCAGCGACGGCCTGCGCGCTCTCCCGCGCCCGGCTGCGCGCTACTCACCGGTCCGGCGAACTGTCGCGCCCGGCGGCGGGAAAAAGACGAATGTCACAGGATCGATCGCCTCGTTGAAACGGATGAACTCAAAACGCATGCGAAAACCGCTGTCGCCCTCGATTGCAAGCGGATAGTAGACGCTCCTGTCCAGCCAGACGGTCACATCCTGGCCGACCTCCGCAAGCGGGTTTTGCGTCGGCGGCAGCAGAAGCTGCACGCGCAGCGCATTGCGGCCGGCGACCTCCTCCTCGCCGATGATCTGAATGTCGGCCGCGCGCAGTCCGGCCAGCACGTCATCCGGCATCGTCTCCAGCAGCGAGGTGCCGAAGCGGGACCCGTCGGCAGGCGGCCCCTTGCTCCTGTCGGTGACGGTGGCGATGTTCAGGAGCGGGTCGTAGGTCCAGGCCTCTTCATCGTTGAACATCAAGATGAAGACGGCTTTGCGGTCCAGCCCTTTCAGCTCCGTCTCAGCGCGCAGATGACGCGGGCGCTGCACCCACAGTTCATACTCGAGCGCCTGGTCGTCCTTGCCCAGCAGGAGCCGGCCTTTGATTGTCTGCAACTCTTCCAGCCGCGCCGCGGCCTCCTCGGGCAGGCGGTCGGCGTTTGGGGGACGAGAGGTAAAGAAGAGAACGGCCAGCGCGGCAGCGGCCAGCACGGCCAGACCGGCGACGGTTCCCACGATCCACTTGCGATCCATCGGAAGGTTTTCGGTGGAGACCAGCTATGCGTTAACGATCGACAGCCGCATTATGCCCGGGCCGGTACGCTATTTCCAAGAAGCTGTAGACCCGATAGTCCTGCCGCTGCCCTACCCCGTCCGCTCCATAAAGCCCCGCAGCGCCGGCACGATCCGCTCCGGCGCCTCCTCGGCCAGGAAATGCCCGCAGTCCCTGAACTCGTGCACCTCAACGTCGCTCAGCTCGGATTTCCAGCGGTTGAGCTCCTTCTCGCGGAAGGCGATGTCCTTGAAACCCCAGAAGATAAGCGCCGGCTTGGCGCCGAACGCGGCGCGCTCATCCCAGATCGAGCGCAGCCAGTCGGTCGCGCCGATGATATGTCCGGGAAGCGCGGCGCACGCAGCACGCGCGTCGGGCGCCGGCTGCGCGTTGCGATAGTGCGTCATCACCTCCGTCGTCAGCGCCTGCTTCTGGGCGACCGCCATCGGCAAGACCCTGTTGACGAAAAAATTGTGCCGCTTGATCAGGTACTGACCCAGCCAGCTCGCCATGAAGAAGCTGAAGAAGAGATAGTGCGGATCGCGCGCGACCGGCCAGCACCAGGTGTTGGCAATGACGATCCGCTTGACCCGCGGCGGATGTTTGCGCGCGAAATCGAGGCCGATCGGCCCGCCCCAATCGGTCACGTAGAGCGTCAAATCGTGCACGTCGAGATGGTCGAGCAACGCCGTCACCGCAGCGGCGTGGGCTTCAGGCCGGTGGTAGGCCGGCAGATCGCTGCGCGCCGAAAGCCCAAAACCGATATGGTCGGGCGCGATGCAGCGGTACTGGCCGCGCAGCGCCTTGACCAGGTGTCGGAACTCGAACGACCAGGTCGGGTTGCCGTGCAGGAAGAGGAGCGGCTCGCCCGCGCCCTCGTCGATGTAGTGCATCGCGTGGCCGGACGGTGTGGTGAAGAAGCGGCTTTCAAAAGGGAAGAGCTCGTCCGACACCCATGCAGGGCGCGCCGGAGGTTCAAGCTGGCTCAAGGGGGACTCTCCTGTTTTGAATGGAAGGCAGCATTACATCCAGATGCGGAGCGGCGCATCCCCTTCTTCGTCGGGGTCCGCCGATTCGGCCTGGCCGTTGCCGCCTGGAGCGCCGTCATGCTCGCCACGGGCGGCGGGCGGCGCGGGGAGCGGGACCGGTTCAGCCTCCAATTCAGACTCTGCGCCCGGCGCGGCCTCCTCGGGGACGGGTTCCGCCGCGACTTCGCTTTCTCCGTCGCTTTCCCCATCGCTATCCGCTGCGTCCTGGAGATAGACCTCGCGGCCCTGGCTGCGGCCCCGGTCCGGCCCCAGAACGCCGGCCGCCTCGAGCTGCCCCACGAGACGGCTTGCGCGGTTGAAGCCGACGCGCAGCTTGCGCTGGAGTATCGTCACCGAGCCGCGGCCGGCCTCGTTCACGACCTGCACCGCCTCTTCGAAAAGCTCATCGCGTTCGCCGTCGGCCGGCAGCGTTTCGACCTCCCGGACCGGCCCGTTATCCTTCTCCACAAGGGCCGGCAGCCCGTCCTCATCGCCCTGCGGCGCCTCCTCCTGCTCGGTTTCCGCGCGCGTGGCCAGAGGCGTTGCCTGCGGAGTCAGGTATGGAAGAGGAACGCTCTCCTCTTCATCTTCTCCATGCCCCTGGAGATAGCTCTCCAGCTTGTGGAAGTTCTGCCAGTAGCGGACGATGCGATTGGTCTCCGAATCGTCGAGAAACGCGCCCTGCAAACGCTCCAGCTTGCTTGCGTCCGGGGCCATGAAGAGCATGTCGCCGCGCCCCAGCAGGCTCTCGGCGCCCGGCAGGTCGAGGACGACGCGGCTGTCGATCTGGCTGGTCACGGCGAAAGCGATGCGGGCCGGAAAGTTGGCCTTGATCAGGCCGGTGATGACGTCGACCGAGGGCCGCTGCGTGGCGATGATCAGGTGGATGCCGACCGCGCGGGCCATCTGAGCCAGGCGGATCACGTGCTTCTCGACCTCCTCGGGCGCGGCCATCATCAGGTCGGCCATCTCGTCGATGACGACGACGATATAGGGCAGGATCTCCTCACCCAGCTTTCGCAGATAGTCATTGAAACGCTCCAGGTCGCGCACGCCGGCCTGGTTCAGGAGCTTGTAGCGGCGCTCCATCTCCTTGATGCACCAGAAAAGCATCCCCGCGGCCCGGTCCACGTCGGTTACGACCGGGCTCAGGAGGTGGGGCGTGCCGTTGTAGACGGTCAGCTCGACCATCTTGGGGTCGATCATCAGCAGCCGCAGCGTTTCCGGCGTGTGCGTCAACAGCAGACAGCCGATGATCGAATTGATGCAGACCGACTTGCCCGTTCCGGTGGCGCCCGCGATCAGCAGATGGGGCATGCGCGTGAGGTCGGTAGTGACCGGCTTGCCGCGCACGTCCTCGCCCAGCGCGATCGGCAGGCGGGCGCGCGCCTGCACCGCCTCAAACGCCTCACTCTCCATCAGCTCCTTGAGGCCGACATTGTTGCTCTCCGAATTGGGCACCTCGATGCCGACATAGCTTGTCCCCGGGATCGGCGCCTCGATGCGCACGGTGCGCGCCGCCAGCGCCAGCGCAAGGTCGTTCGTAAGACTGGCGATCTTGCTGACCTTGACCTTGGTGCGTTTGACCTCGCCGCGCACCATCCGCTCAATGTAGCCGGGACGGATCAGATATTGCGTGACCGTGGGACCGGCGTTGACGCCTTCAAAGTCGGCCGGGACGCCGAACAGCGCCAGCGTCTCCTCCAGCAGCCGCCCGCGGTAGCGGATCAGATCGTCGCTGTCGCTCGACCGGTCCCAGAAATCCAACATATCGTTCAGCTGCGGCAGCTCCCACACCGGCTGCGTCCTGCCGTTTCTGGCCGGCAGCTGCTCTTCGCCGCCGAGCATCGATAGCTGATTGTCGGCAACCGCAAGCTCGTGCGCCTCCGCCTCGCGTCCGTCATCCGCGGCGGGGCCGGCCTGCACTTGCGCTGAAAGCGGCGTGCCGGGCGGCGTGGCGGACGGCGTGAGCGGGGACACCGCGCGCCTGTCTTCTTTCTGCCCGTTGCCGAAACCGGGGAATCTCATCTGCTGGCCTTCGCGCCGCGTCTCGTGCCAGGTCGTGCGCAGGCTCTCCCACCCGTCCAGGGCCATGTCGGCGCCGCCGTCCCAGAGCGACTCCCACAGGCGGCGTCCGCTGACCAGCGACAGCCCCAAAAGAGCGCCGCACACGAGCAGCGTCCATGCGCCCCAGCCGGGCAGCCCATCCTCAAGCAGATTGGCGATGAAGAGACCGAGCGCGCCGCCGGCGCCGCCGTCGGCAATGCGCGCCGCGCGCGACAATGAAGGCAGCCACAACGTGATGGCGGTGATGTATGCCAGAAAGATGAGCAGCAGACCGGTGGGGATACGCCAGGGCAGGATGGGCAGCGCCCGCTCTGCGCCCGTGCGCGTGCTCGACCCATCGATAACGTGCAGGACCATCCACAGGCCGAGGAAGCCGGTCAGCAGAGGTACGCCGGCCACACCGTCGCCGGTCGCGGCGCGCAGGAGATCAATCCAGAAGCCGGTTACGCTGCCGCGCGAACCGGTCAGCAGACTGAGGAGCGTGAAGACCGAGACCAGAACGAGGGCGAGGCCGACGATTTCAAAACGGGTGACGACCGCCAGCCCGCCCAGGACCTTCTTCAGCGGATTTGTATTTCTCTTTCGACGTCGTTTGGCTGCCATGTCAGGTGAAATCCTTGTGCCGCCGCGTCAACCGACCAACGCGGACCGGTACAACCGGTCAGCCGAGTCGACTGCGGCAAAGCGCCGTACTGTCCTGAATTACGTTTGGGAAAAGAACAAACGTTCCCAAGACAGTATAGCAGCCAACCGGGATTTCATCAACAGGTTTTCAGTGCGAATACCGTTTGACACGGCGACGATTCGTCTGCGTTTACCAACCGAAACGCGGGCGTCTCCCCCGCCGGGGCCTGCCTGAGATCCTAACTCGCGGCCAGCTTCAGCCCGCTGCCGGTCCGACCAAGAACGAAAAACATTGCTCCTCAGCCTTTGGACGCCAAGCACCAACCAGGAGTCCAAGAAGCGTTTACCAGGAGCGAAAAACCAGAAACTGAAAACCGGAAACCAAAAACTGACTACACCTGAATCACCACCGGCAGAATCATCGGCCGGCGCCCCATCTCATTGCTGCAAAAGCTGGCCAGCGCATTGCGGATGCGGCGCGAGAGCGCAGACGGCGCGACCTTGCCCTTGACCTCGCTGCGCACGATCTCCTCGGCGCGCATAATCAGCCCTTCGTTGTCGCGAATATAGACGAAGCCGCGGCTGATGATCTCCGGCCCGTAGAGAATCGAACCGTCGAATTCGTCCAGCGCGAGGATACAGACCAGGAAACCGTCGCTGCCCAGGTGGCGGCGGTCGCGCAGCACAACGCCGCCGACATCGCCGACGCCCAGCCCGTCGACAAAGACGTGGTTGGCGCTGACATGCTCGCCCAGCCGCGCCTGCACGCCCTCCTCCCCCTCTTCGAAACGACCGAACTCAACGACCTGCCCATCCTCTACCACAAAGACGCGCTCGGACGGGATGCCGGTGCTCTGCGCCAGCTCGCCGTGAAGCACGAGATGGCGGTAGGCGCCGTGCACCGGTATGAAGTGGCGCGGCCGCACCAGCTCCAGCATACGGCGGTAGTCATCCTTGCCGCCGTGCCCGCTGACGTGGACGTCGTCGGAGATTTCGTGATAGACGACCCGCGCGCCGCGGCGGAAAAGGTTGTCGACCGTGCGGTTGAACAACTCCTCGTTGCCGGGGATCGGCGTCGCGCTCAGCACGACCGTGTCCCCCTGGCGCAGGCTGATCTGGCGGTGGTCGTCCATGCTCATCCGCACCATCGCGCTGGTCGGCTCACCCTGGCTGCCGGTGGCGATGATCGTGACCTTGTGCGAGGGCAGCGCCTCCATCTCGTGCGCGGTCAGAAGTTCGTCCTGGCGGATATCGAGGTAGCCGAGGCCGATCGCGATCTTGACGTTGTTGACCATCGAGCGCCCGATCATGCCGACGCGGCGGCCATGTTTGCGCGCAATGTTAATGATCTGTTGCACGCGGCTGACGTTGCTGGCAAAGGTCGCCAGGATGACGCGGCCGTCAACCCTGTCAAAAATCTCGTCGAGCATCTCCTCAACCTTGGTCTCGCTCGGCGTGCTCCCCTCCGTCTCGACGTTGGTGCTGTCGCCGAGCAGGAGCAGGACGCCCTCATCGCCCCAGCGCTGCAGCTTGTCCACCTCGGTCAGCTTGCCGTCGACCGGCGTGTCGTCGAACTTGTAATCGCTGGTGAGGATGACGCGGCCGGCCGGCGTGGCGACCGAGACGCCCACACTGTCCGGAAAGCTGTGACAGGTGTGAAAAAATTCGACCGTGAACGGCTCCAGCTCGATCACGTCCTCTTCGGTCACGGTATGCAGCACCGTCTGTGCCAGCAGACCGTGCTCGGCCAGCTTGCCCTGCAGCAGCCCCTTGGTGAGCGCGGTGGCGTAGACCGGCGCGTCCAGCCCCTGGTCGATCAGGTAGGGCAGCGCGCCGATATGGTCCTCGTGGCCGTGCGTCAGCACGATGCCTCGAATCCAGTCCAGCCGGTTGAGCAGGTACTCGCTCTCGGGGATGACGACGTCGACGCCGTGCATGTCGCTGTCGGGAAACATGAGGCCGGCGTCGATGATGAGGATATTCTCACCGGACTCGAGCAGCATCATGTTCTTCCCGATGCCGCCGAGGCCGCCCAGCGGGATCACCCGCAGTTGCGCCTCGGCGGCGTCGACTTCGGCCCGCTCGGTGTCGGCGGGCGCTACTGTTATCTGTTCCATTCGATTTCTCCTTTGAGAGGCGCTGCAGACGCGCGGTCTGCGGCGCCGAAATTTTCGTCTAACACAAAAACGCCGGGCAGCATCGGCTCCCAGCGTGAGCATCATGAATCGATTTTACCTGCCAAAGTGCAACATATTTGCCCTGGGCGAGGGGAAGACATCCCTCCCGCTGCTCACGACCTGCTCCTCTCCGATTTCTCCCCTCTATTCTACTCTTGAATCAATCTCTTGTCCAGTTAAGCGCTCAATAGACGCCGAGATAGCGGTCCAGCTCCCATTGCGAGACAAAGTTGCGATAGCTGTCCCACTCCTGGTTCTTGGCCTCGACATAGCGCTCGAAAACGTGCTGACCGAGCGCGTCCTGCACGACCTCGTCCTGGCGCAGGGCATCGAGCGCCTCGCCCAGGTTGCCCGGCAGCGTCTCGAGGCCGGAGCGGTCGCCGTTCATCTGGTAGAGGTCCTCTTCGGCCGGCATCGGCGGGTCGAGCTTGCGTTCGATGCCGTCGAGGCCCGCGGCCAGCATGACGGCAAAAGCAAGATAGGGATTGGCGCTGGGGTCGGGGCAGCGCAACTCGCAGCGCGTGCTCTGGGGGCGGTTGGGGTTGATGCGCGGGATGCGGATCAGGGCGCTGCGGTTTGTGCGCCCCCACGAAATGTAGACGGGCGCCTCGTAGCCGGGCACCAGCCGCTTATAGCTGTTGACCAGCGGCGCGATGATCGGCGTGATCGCGGCGGCATGCGCCAGCTGACCGGCGATAAAGTGGAGCGCGGTCTTGCTGAGGCCGTACTCGTCGCTCTCGTCGTACATGCAGGTCGCGTCCTCGCCATGCTTCCAGAGGCTCTGGTGAACGTGCATACCGCTGCCGTTTACGCCGGTGATCGGCTTGGGCATGAAGGTGCAGTGCAGCCCGTTCTTCTGCGCGATCGCCTTCAGGGTCGTGCGCAGGGTGATCGTATTGTCGGCCGCGGCGAGCGCGGGGCCGTACTGGAAGTCGATCTCGTTCTGGCCGCTGGCGACCTCGTGGTGGGAGGCCTCGACCTTGATGCCGAGAGCATTGAGCGCGTCAACCATCTGCCTGCGCACGCCGTGGGCCGAATCGGAGCTGACGTCGAAGTAGCCGGCCTCGTCGTGCGGCGTCAGAGGGTAGAGGCTGTTGTCCGGGTGGCGGCGGAAGAGGAAGAACTCCAGCTCCGGGCCGACCAGAAAGTCGAAACCCAACTCCTTGGCGCGGTTGAGCTGGCGGCGCAGGATGAAACGCGGGTCGCCGCTGAAAGGATCGCCGTTGGGCGTGAAGACATCGCAGACGACGCGCGCGGTGGACAACTCCATCTCCCAGGGGATCGGCATGAAGGTGTCCAGGTCCGGCACGAGGTACATGTCGCTTTCGGCGATGCGGGCGAAGCCTTCGATCGAGCTGCCGTCGAACCAGACACCATTCTCAATCGCACGGTCCCACAACTCAATCGGGATCGTAACCTGTTTGACGATGCCCACGATATCGCTGAACTGCAGACGCACAAAACGCACATTATGGCGTTTGATCGTATCGTCGATCCCCTCGAGCGCCTCCATCAGCCTATCATCGGTGAATGCATCCAATTGCATACTTGCGTTCCCCTTTCAGATAGTTTTCAGTCGTCGGTTTCTAGTTTTCAGTTGGTAGCGGACGGACACTGAAGACGAGAGGTTGAACGCTGAAAACTTTGCAACCGTCGGTATGGAAGAAAAAGGGGGCAGGCACACTGCCACGCGCCGCCCCCTTTGCTGTCAGAATCTGTAAACAGTCGGTTTCTTGTTCTTAGTCATAGATCGAGCGAACACTAAAAACCAGAAACACAAAGCTGAAAAATCCTAGATGCCGTAGTACATCACGAACTCCTGCGGATGCGGGCGCAGGCGCACGGGATCGACCTCTTCGAGGCGCTTGTACTCGATGTAGGCCTCGAGCAGGTCGGGCGTGAAGACGCCGCCTTCGAGCAGGAAGTCGCTGTCATCTTCGAGCGCGTCGAGAACCTCGCCCAGGCTGCCCTTGACCATCTCCACCTCTTTCAGGACATCCTCTTCGTACAGGTCGATCTCAGCCGGGTCACCGGGGTCGATCTGGTTCCTGATGCCGTCCATGCCGGCCATGATCATGGCGGCGAAGGCCAGGTACGGGTTCGCGCCGGGGTCGGGGCAGCGGAACTCGATGCGCTTGCTCTTGGGCGACTGGCTGTACATCGGGATGCGGCAGGCCGCCGAGCGGTTGCGGGCCGAGTAGGCCACGACCACCGGGGCCTCGTAACCGGGCACCAGGCGGCGGTAGCTGTTGGTCAGCGGCGCGCAGAATGCCAGCAGCGCGTTGATGTGCTTGAGCAGGCCGCCGGTGAAGTGCAGCGCCATCTCGCTCAGGCCGGCGTACTGGTCGCCGGCAAAGAGCGGGTCGCCGCCTTTCCAGAAGCTCAGGTGCGTGTGCATGCCGGAGCCGTTGTCCTCGTAGAGGGGCTTGGGCATGAAGGTGACCGTCTTGTCGTTCGCCTTGGCCACGTTCTTGATGATGTACTTGTAGAGCTGCACCTGGTCGGCCATCTGCACCAGCGGCTTGAACTTCATGTCGATCTCGGCCTGGCCCGCGGTGCCGACCTCGTGGTGATGCACCTCGATGTCGATGCCGGCATCGATCATCTTGCGCGTCATCTCCGAGCGCACATCCTGCAGCGTGTCGTACGGCGAGACGGGGAAGTAGCCCCGCTTGAGGCCGACAGAGTGGCCGCCGCTCATGTCGCCCGAGTTCCACGGCGCCTCGACGCTGTCGACGTAGTAACCGGCGGTGTGCTGGCCGGCCTCGTAGGAGACGGCGTCAAAAATAAAGAACTCAGCCTCCGGCCCGACGTAGATCGTATCGGCGGTGCCCTGCGATTCGACGTAGCTGACCGCCTTGCCGGCGACGTGGCGCGGGTCGCGGCTGTAGGCCTCGCCCGACAGCGGGTCGTGGACGTTGCAGATGGCGCTGAGCGTCGGCATGGCGCAGATCGGGTCGATGATCGCGGTCGTCGGGTCCAGGCGCAGCACCATGTCACTGTTCTCGATGCTCTGGAAGCCGCGGATTGAGGAGCCGTCGAAGCCCAGCCCTTCATCGACCGCCTCATCGGCGTCGAACTCCTCGACCGGAATCGTGAAGTGATGCCACTGGCCGAACAGGTCGGTGAACTTGACGTCCACCATCTGAATGTGGTTGTCCTGGATGGCGCTGACCAGGTCGGCTTTGCTGCTTACGTTGAGTTTCATTCCTCGATCAATCCTTTCGCAGATGGCGTGGGGTCCGTTTTGGCTGCAACCGGCGCCGGGCAGGCGCGACCGCACTCAAAAGATGACCTGAAAACTGTATGCTTAAAGAGCAATAGTTGTCATAGTATAACCGCGATGGGCGGCGCATTCATGGACAAAGCGAATAACGATTGCCCAATTTTCTTTGTGCAATTTGTATGATCCCGTGAGTCGGCATCTTCGTGCGCCGAGTGCGCCTACTGTGTGCGCCTACTGTGTGCGCCTACTGTGTGCGCCTACTGTGTGCGTCTGCTGTGTACGCCTACTGTGTGCGCCTACTGTGTGCGTCTGCTGTGTACGCCTGCTTTGGCGCCCCGGGCGCGCGCACCCCGCACGCGAAAACGCCGGCCGCGCTGCGCCGGGGCGAAGGGTGATACGGTTTGTGCAGGCCCTCATCGTAACGGGGAATCGGCTACACGATCCTCGTGTTGTCAATGACGGTGCGCGCCACACCGAACAGATAGAAGGGGTATGCCAGACCGAGGGTTACAACGGATAGAAGTATCCACAGGATTATGTGGCCTATCTGCGATCCAAAACTGAAGTCGCATTGTAGCCGGCCGATAGAAGACCTCCTTCCGTCTTCAAGCTCTACCGAATTGATAATCAGCTTGGCTGCTGCGTAGGGCCAGAAAAAGAGCCCGATTCCAAGCGTTATCACGGAGATAAAGAGCCAGATGATGAAGTGTCCGAGAACATCCATCATGCTCAAGCTAGTCTTCACATAACCGTTGTGGACTTGCGTGGCGATACCTTGCGTCATTGCTGTTATCCTTTTCAGAAGAGTGGCAGCCGGCCGGCGGCCGGCGAAGCCGGACAACCTTTTCGATGCACGTCTTCACCTTTATAGCTCAACGGAATTCAGTCCAATCCGGTATCGAGTATTCCCCGGTCCGCTTGCGCAGCGCGCAGCTGGAAAGCCCGCCGCTGTCGTCGGGAATGTCGAGACCTGTGAAGCGGGGTTAAGTCGGGTCGAGCCATTCATCGAAGGCCTCTCTGTATGCGATGACGGTTGCCTCCCGTAGGGAATCGGGGAGGGCGGGCACGCAGCCGTCGTTCGTCGGTTCCGCGCCGGGGCCTTTCCATATAGACGTCAGGGCGGTGACGCGGCCGGCCGGATCTGTGACGGTTTCAGTAGGGGCCGTCAGCCTCTCGGCGAGACTGACGAGGGCGAGTTCGTCCTGGGCAAGGAGCGCGATGGGGATGAACGGCGCGAGAAAGATCGCGGTTGGATGATGACGCGTTTCCTGGGGGGCTCCAGGCAGTTGAACTCTTTGTGCGACCCTGGATCGTGGGCGGGCCGACCTTGCGCTGAATATAGCAGGACGGCAGGCCGGGGTCAAGGGGGGTGGCGCGAAAGTACCGATTCCGGAAGAATCTCACCACCGGCTGCACCCCGTTCGGCCGTACGCCCGCCGACTCGAGCCGGTGTGTGATATAATGCGCCCGCGCTGAAAGCGGCACTGATCGACATTGCCGCCCGAACCGCTTTCTCCAGGCCCTGACTCCTGCCAGGAGTCCAAAACCGCCAACTTGAGACCATCAAGATGCCCAACCCCGCACTCTACCGCAACGACCCCACCGTCCGCATCGTAACCGGCGCCTGCCCGCACGACTGCCCGGACACCTGCAGCTGGCAGATCGCGGTCGACCGCAAGGACGGGCGCGCGCTCGACATCTGGGGCCACCCCGACCATCCCGTGACGCAGGGCACCCTCTGCGGCAAGGTCGACCGCTACCTCGAACGGGTCTACCACGCCGATCGGCTGCGCCATCCGCAGCGCCGCGTGGGGCCGAAGGGCAGCGGCCGCTTCGAGCGCATCTCGTGGAACGAGGCGCTGGCCGGGATCGCGGCGCGGCTGCGGGAGATAATCGACGCCTGGGGCGCGGAGGCGGTGCTGCCCTACTCCTACGCCGGCACGATGGGCTGGCTGCAGCAGCATGGCATGTCGGACCGCTTCTTCCAGCAGATGGGCGCCAGCCGCCTGGCGCGCACGATCTGCTCGGAGGCCGGCTTCGAGGGCTACCTCTACACGATCGGCTCGACCATAGGCATAGAGCCGGAGGACTTCGCGCACGCGCGGCTGATCCTGATCTGGGGCAGCAACACGCTGACGAGCAACCTGCACCTGTGGCCGTTCATCCAGGCCGCGCGCAAGCAGGGCGCACGCGTCATCGTCATCGACCCGGCGCGTACGCGCACCGCGCGCGCGGCCGACGAGTGGCTCCCGCTCCGGCCAGGGACCGACGGCGCGCTCGCGCTGGCGCTGATGCACGAGATCATCGACGCCGGGCTGCACGACGGCGACTACGTTGCGGCCTACACGGTCGGCTTCGAGCAGCTGGCGCAGCGGGTGCAGGAATGGACGCCGCAGCGGGCCGCCGAGATCACCGGCATCCCGGCCGAACGCATCAGCCGGCTGGCGCGCGAATACGCGACGACGCGGCCGGCCGCAATCCGCGTCAACTACGGCATGCAGCGCCATTACGGCGGCGGCATGGCAATGCGCAACATCACCTGTCTGCCGGCGCTCGTGGGAGCGTGGCGCGAGCGGGGCGGCGGCATCCAGCTCAGCACGAGCGGGCAGCTGCGCCAGCTGGAGACGACCGGCCTGCAGCGGCCCGACCTGCAGCAGGGCCGCATCCCGCGTACGATCAACATGAACCGCCTCGGCGACGCGCTCAGCCTGGACCGGACGCGGCTGGCCACGGCCCACTACGCGCCGCGGCCGGTGGACAGAAAACCGTCGCCCGCGGCGGCCGGCCCGCCGGTGAAGGCGCTGATCGTCTACAACAGCAACCCGGCCGCGGTCACGCCGGACCAGGCCGCGGTCCAGGCCGGGCTGGCGCGCGAAGACCTCTTCACAGTCGTGCTGGAGCATTTCCAGACCGACACCGCCGACTACGCCGATTACCTGCTGCCGGCGACAACGCAGGCGGAGCACTGGGACCTGCAACGGATGTACGGCCATCATTACCTGGCGCTGAACCGGCCGGCGATTACGCCGGTGGCGGAGACGCGGCCCAACAGCGCCATCTTCCGCGGGCTGGCGCAGGCGATGGGCTACACCGACAGCGCCTTTTACGAGGACGACGAGACGGTCCTGCGCAACTTTGTCGCGGCGCAGAATCATCCGCTCTACGAACCGGTGACGTGGGATGCCCTGCTGGAGAAGGGGTTCGTGCGCCTCAACCTGCCGCAGCCGTTTCTGCCGTTTGCGCAAGGCAACTTCCCCACGCCGAGCGGCAAGTGCGAATTCTACAGCGAGCGCATGGCGCGCGACGGCTACGATCCGCTGCCAACCTATACGCCGCCGAATTCGGTGGCCGGCGGCCAGTGGACGCTGGCCGGCGGGAACGGTGAGGAGCGGGCAAACGGCGCGCGCGGCGCGCGCGCCGTCGACAGCACCCTGGCCTGTATCTCGCCGCCGGCGCACTCCTTCCTCAACTCGTCGTTTTCGAACCTGGAGCGGTTTCGCGGGCGGGAAAAGGAGCCGCTGCTGTGGATCCATCCGCAGGACGCGAGCGTGCGCCGCATCGACGACGGCGCGCGGCTGCGCGTCTGGAACGGGCTGGGCGAGGTGCGCCTGACCGCGCGCGTGACCGACGACATCATGGCCGGCACGGTGCTGGCGCCGGGCATCTGGTGGAACAAACACAGCGTGGACGGCCGCAACGTCAACCAGCTGACACCGCAGGACGAGACCGACATGGGCGCGTCGGGCAGCTTCTACGATGTACGGGTGCACGTGGAGCGGGTGTAGCGAGTTTCGAGTTGCGGGTTCTTAGTTTGTGGTTGCTGGTCTTTGCGGCTTGCCGGTGGTGGGCTGGGCTGCAGTTCATGCGGTGGAGGTGAAAACCTCAGCCTGTTGCCCGAGGGCGTCATCCCAAGACGCAATACCAAATACTCGAACCTGAAAACGAACAACGCCCAGGATCCTTCCCCCGTTGCGGTTCCCCCTTCTCAAATTGACATAGCCGCACCCCATGCGCCGGCAGCGCAGCGTTGGTACGCAGCGCGGCCGTATGACGCGTATTGATCGCCGCGGGCGCCGCCCGCGGCTGGACCCGCGGCGTCAACCGCCCGGAACCAGCCGAGTGTGCCCTGCTTAAGACTGAAGAGATGGACGGGAAGCGACCTGCGGTGTAAGGTGAGAATCCACCGGCAACCCGCAGCTTGCAGTGCGCCGCCGCCCACAGAGTTCGGAGCGGTGGCACAAACTTCCCTACCGTACCGTTCCCAAGCATGCTGACACAAGATTGCCATTGAGGAAACGCTAATTTACATGCTGATGACCTTCCAAGGCTGTATTGTGGGAGAACTGACAATGAAGATCAAGATAATTTCCCGGCTTCTTGTCCTGGCGCTATTGCTGGCTTCAGGGTCACTCCCTGTGCGGGCGCAGGAGGCCGACCCATGCAGTTCGGTGGATCCGATTGTGCCGGGCGACACGGTAACCGATGCCGTCTCGGACGTGGCCGCCGCGCATATTGACATCACTGAGATCGGCAGCTCGCTGTCAGGTGAGACGCTGACGGTCGTCTTCCATCTGAGAGACCTTCCGGACACCCTGACCTTTAATCGATGGCAATTTGGGCTGGATACAAAGGTGTTCGAGTGGGAGGTGGCGATCGACGTGGACAACGACCGCAGCACCGGTCCCGGCGGGTTTGATGCCCTGCTGAACGCCTACCATTTCGTAGGCGCGTCGGAAGAGCGGCGGAACAGGACCGCACCGATCGGGGAGATCCTGCGGGCCGGTGTCTGGGAGATAAACAACGATGGTTCCACCAGTGTATTTGCGATCGCAAGGCTGGAGGCCTCTCCCGAGGCGGACACGGTAACCCTCGCTGGCGCGATACCCGGCATAACCTCCGAATCGCGGCTGGCGTTTGCGACCCGTGATGCATTGGAAATGGGCGGATTGGATCAGATAGCGTGCCACGATTCGTACATTCACATTACAAGCTCGTGGTGGTGCAGCTCCGGCGCGTATGCTATCACACCGGGGCAGACCGTGGCAGACGAGGCGGAAGACATTGCGCATGCCAGTACGGAAAAGCAGATGTTTACTCAGGCGCTTGTGCTGCCGTTCGACGGGCAGGAAGACGCCGCGAATGGGTACATGGACATTACCGAAGTCAGCAGTTCTCTGTCCGGGGAGACGTTGACGGTTGTTTTCCATCTGCGCGACGTGCCGGATACGTTGACCTTCAACCGAACGGGAGTCGAGAGAAATGCAGTGGAGTACATGTGGGGGGCGGCCATCGACGTTGACAACGACCCGACGACCGGCGACGGCGGCTTCGACGCGCTGCTGTCCGCCTATCACATTGTGTTTCCATCTGAAAGGGAGATCGACTTTGACGTTCCCATAGAGAGCAAGGCGGAGGCCGGCGTGTGGAAGATGGAACCGATGATAATCTCGTCGGTTCGGGGCGCCATCCTGGCGGTGTCGGCGGAGGCGGACACGATCACGCTTTCCGGCTACATTCCCGGAATCACGGCAGACTCGCGGCTTGTGTTCAGGACTTCTGAGTATTTGGGCGGATCCGACGACGTCGGATGTTATGCCCCGGCACGCCTGATCGCACCCGTCAGCCCGTGTGATTCCGGTGATGGGTATGTTCTGGGGCAAAACATCGTCAACGGAGTTTCGGACGAGAAGGCCGCGCACTTTGACATCACCGATATTGACACTTCGCTTGCGGGGGAGACCCTGACGGTTGTCTTCCATCTCAAGGACGTTCCGGAGAGATTGACGTTTGACAGAGAAGGTGTGCCTGCGAATGTCTCAGAGTACAGCTGGGAGGTATCGGTCGATGTGGACGGCGACCGGAGTACAGGCCGGAACGGATTCGAGTATGTCCTTTCGGCCATGCATTTTGTATCTTACCCGTTCAGAGGCCGCGCTCAGAGCACGGCGATATCGACGGACAATGTGCAAACCAATACCTGGAAACTGAACCCTCTGAGGAATGCAGTACCCGATATCGAATACCTTGAAGACGCGCGCCTCGAGGTGTCGGCCGAAGAGGATACGATAACGCTTTCCGGAGAAATCCCCGGGATCACGCAGGATTCAGAGCTTGCGTTCGGGGCTTATGATTATCTGGGCGGCGCGGAGGAAATCGGCTGTCGTTCCCCAGTTGGCCTGGGTCGCCCGTCCCCCGGCCCGACTTCACCTGATACAGCCATCGTCACGCCCGGCCGGACCGTCCGCGACGAAAGCTCGGCCGAACTGGCCGCGCACATCGACATCATCGAAATTGCTACGGAGTTATCGGGCGAGAGGCTGACCGTCGTCTTCCATCTCAGAGACGTGCCGGAAAGGTTGACGTTCGACAGAAGCGGTGTGCCGGACCATGTTCCGGAGTACCTGTGGGAGGTGTCGGTCGACGTCGACAACGACGGCGAAACGGGGCCCGCCGGTTTCGAATACACGCTGTCGGCGATCCATGTCGTGCATCCTCCTGCCAGGGACGGCAACAGGGTTGCGCGGCTGACGCAGCCGGGCTTTGTCGAGACCAACGCCTGGAGGCTGGGCCGGAAGGGGGACATTGTCGTCGGGGGCTTTCAGGAGGCCGGCATCGAGGTATCCGCCGACGACAATACGATAACGCTTGTGGGAGAGATTCCCGGCATCACGCCGGCATCCCCGCTCAAATTCAAGACCTTTGACTACTTCGGCGGCTCCGAGGAGATCCGAACTCATGCCGGCGCGGCTATGGATAACGTTTCTGCCTCCTGCGATTCCGATGATACCGCGGTGACTCCGGGCCAGAGAGTTTTCAGGGAGGTCTCGTATGCCCTGCCAGCGCATGTAGACATCATCGAAGTCAATACAACGCTGGCCGGCGAGAGGCTTGTGGTTGTGTTTCATTTGCGGGACCTTCCGGAGATGCTGACGTTCAACCGAGAGAACATCCTGGGAAATCTGTTGGAGTATAAATGGGAGGTGTTGATCGACGCGGACAGTGACCGGGAGACGGGCCATCGGGGGTTTGACTACTCGCTGGGCGCCAGTCATCGTGCGGATGGCGATGTATATGGCGGGCCTGTTGAGATGTCCATCGGGGAAGCCGTTCAGGCCGGCGCCTGGCGGCTGAGGAAAAGCGGTGGCGGCGTCTATCTGAGCGACGTCAGTGTCGCGGTATCGACGGAAGAGAACACGATCACGCTCAGCGGAGAGATTCCCGGCATCACGCCGCAGTCGCGGCTTGTCTTCGAGGCGTACGACGTTTATGGGGGGTCCGAATGGGTCGCCTGCCACGCCTCATTGCCGCCGGGCGGCAGCGAGTAGAGGCGCAGCGCCAGAGGCCCGCTGTGGACCGTCCTGTTGTGCCTGGCGGTCTGCCACACGGCGACCGGCCCCTAACAGGACTCCCTGCCCTTCTCCGGCGGCAAGCTCCGGCGCCTGTCCGGCAGCCAATTCGAGTCCGCCGTCGACCGGGGTGTCCCCGCGGTCAACCTGAAAGCGCCCCCATAGCCCACCTCCGGCAGCCAGCCGGATGTTCACCCACCAACAAAAGGACAGACCATGTCATCCCGATACAAAGCAGCCCTGTTACTGACCGTCATCATCTTGGCCGGCGCATGTGCGCCGTCGCAGCAAGGTGGCCCGACCGGCGCGGCCGCGCCGCAAACGGGCGAAACCGTCGTCTTCGGCGACTACAACTGGCCCAGCGCACAGGTCCAGAACCGCATTGCGCAGTACATCGTCGAAAAGGGTTACGGCTATCCGACCGACGTTGTTTTCGGCGCCACGCTGCCGCTGTTCCAAGGACTGCGGCGGGGTGATATCGATGTCAGCATGGAGATCTGGCTGCCGAACCAGATCGAGGCCTGGTACGAGGCCGAGGCCAACGGGGAGGTCGTGGTCGTCGGCTTGAGCCTGGGAAATGACTGGCAGTCGGCCTTTGTCATCCCCGCCTACCTGCAGGAGGAGTATCCCGAGCTGGACAGTGTCGAGGACCTCAAGGAGGAGCGCTTCAAGTCGCTGTTTGCGACGCCGGAGACGGGCGGCAAGGCGCGCCTGGTGTCCTGCGTGATCGGCTGGGCCTGCGAGGAAGCCAACGCCGCCCAAGTCGAGGGCTACGGCCTCGAAGAGCACGTGCACATCATCAATCCGGGCGATGGCGCGGCGCTCAACTCCGACCTCTACGGCGCCTATGCGAAGGGCGAGCCCTGGCTCGGCTACCAGTGGGGCTCGAACGAACCGGCGCTGTTCCTGGACCTGGTGCGGCTGGAGGAGCCGGCCTACAGCGACGAGTGCTGGGCGACGGACAAGGCCTGCGCCTACAAGGACGCCACCGTCCTGGTCGCGGTCCATCCCGACCTGCTGGAGGCCGCGCCCGATGTGATCGAGATGCTGCGCGCGTGGGGATTCCGCCTCAGCGTCTACCGCGATGTCGCGGCGTGGCAGCAGGAGAACGACCAGGCAAACGCCAATGATGCCGCGCTGTGGTGGCTGAACGGAAACGCCGAAACGTGGCGCGCCTGGGTCAGCGACGAAGCCGCCGCGGCGATAGAGGCCGCACTCGCATCCGGCGAGATTCCCGACGGCTGGCCGGATGAGTAGTTTGTAGGAAAAAGAGTTGTTTGAACCGACATGCTCAAACAGTTCGCCCTGAACGCAGACATGGCAGCGGTCATGCCCGACAGCACGGCTGCACGCGCCCAAATGTGTGCAACGGGCGGGTCAAAAAGGGGGGCCTCAGCAAGAACAGTGCCTAGGGTGATATCGACGCATTTTCACTCGCTATGAAAAACTCCCACGACACTTCATGGCTTTCTTGCATTCTGCTTCTACACTGATCTGGCTCGACCGAAATGGCAACCAGTCCGCGCTTGATCCGGTTTTGGGGCCAATCATACTTAAGGATACACGCGGAGGAGATACACTTCTAGAGAAACCGTCATGTGCAGTTTGGTAAGGAACCGCCTTTCCTTGCCTCTACCAACTATGGGATGCCATCATAAACGTACCTGTCTGGACCCACGCCGCTCGCCTCGCCGCGCAGGCCCCGCCCGATCGCAACCGCTACGTCGATTTCCTGCGCGCCGCCTCCATCTGCTTCGTCATCTTGGGCCACTGGCTGGTCGTCGCCATCTATACACGGGACGACCAAATGGTTTACGCCGACCTCCTCACCACCGTCCCCTGGGTCCAATGGCTGACCTGGCTCTTCCAGGTCATGCCGGTCTTCTTCCTCGTCGGCGGCTACGTCAATGGGCTCAGCTGGCAGGCTGCCCAAAACCGGCAAAAAGGCTACGCCCCCTGGCTGGCCCACCGGCTGCAGCGGCTCATCCTGCCGGTCCTTCCCGTTCTGGCGGCCTGGACGCTGATTAGCCTGGCCTGGGTCATGCTCGACCCCAACACCGCGCAGCTGAAGATTATCTCCCGCGTCGCGATTGTGCCTGTCTGGTTTCTCGTCGTCTACATTCTCATTGTCCTTCTCGTTCCTCTCGCCTACCGAGCCTGGCGGCGTTACAACTACGCCTCCTTCTGGACGCTTGTGGCCGTCGCCGCGCTCCTGGACCTGGTCGCCTTGGGCGCCGGCTGGCGGCTGCTCGGCTGGCTGAACTACCTCATCGTCTATCTTGCAATCCACCAGCTCGGCTTCGCTTGGCAGACCGGCCGCATCGGCGGGCCCCGCCGCCGTCTCCTCTGGGCCGCCGGCGGGCTGACAGCACTGATCGCGCTCGTGAACCTGGGCCCTTATCCCGTCAGCATGGTAACCGTACAGGGCGAAGAGATCAGCAACAGCATGCCGCCCAATCTGACCATGCTGGCGTTGGGCGCCGCCCAAACCGGCCTCCTCCTGGCCCTCGAAAAACCGGCCCGGCGCCTGCTCGAGCGCGGCGTCCTCTGGACGACAACCGTGCTGATCAACAGCGTCATCATGACCGTCTTCCTCTGGCACTTCACCACCCTGATACTCGTATCCGCCCTGGCGCTGTTCACCGGCGTCGGCCTCTCTTTCTTCCCCGGCACAGACGCCTGGTGGCTCACGCGCCCCCTGTGGATCGCGGTCCTGGTGCTCGCACTGGTCCCCTTCGTCGCCGCCTTCACCCGCTTCGAGCGCAACGTCCTGCCGCCGCACCGCGCCGCACCCCCGGCCTGGCAACTCCTGCTCGGCTGCGCTCTCGTCAGCTTCGGCCTCGTCCCCCTCACGCTACACGGCATCCCCACCGAAAGCTGGCCGGGATTCAACCTCCTGGCCCTGGCCCTGCCCTTCATCGGCGCTGCCCTCGTCCGCTTCGGTCCGGCGCGCACGCGTGAACTGGAGAATGAAGAATCCCTGTGGCAGAATCCAACGGCTCGAAAGGTATACAACTCTTTGCAAACAGAAATAGAAAAGAGCGAACCCGACGGCAGCAATATATTCGCGGACTTGGGCCGCCCCGACGCCGAGGCACACCTGCTCAAGGAGCAACTCGTCACCCGCATCGAAAGGATCATTCGCCAGCGCAAGCTCAAGCAAGTCGAAGCTGCCGCGTTACTTGGGCTTTCCCAGCCCGATGTTTCGCGTCTCCTGCGCGGATGCTCCTTGGAGCGTCTCCTCCGCCTGTTGACCGTCCTTGGGCGCGACGTGGAGATCGTCATTCACGATCCAACCCCGCACGTAGAAGGTGAAACGGAAGGACATTCAACCACGCAGCTACAGGGGAAACTCACCGTCGCCGCCTAGGCGCCGGTCGAGAATCCCGCCCCAGTCCCGGCGGACCACCTTCCTCGCGTCGATCAGGCGCATCTCCCCGTCTACCACGCTGCCGAGCAAACACAACCTCCCCTGCGCCGCGATGGTGATGCCGCGATGGTGATGATGTAGGGGCGCCCCTTGTGGGTCCCTCGTGGCCCTCTGTGTCCCTCGCGGCCCTCTGTATCCCCCCGTGGATAGACCGGATTTTGCCCTTGCATATCTTGGTTCATACTAACGTCGACGAGCTCTGGTTCTTGGTTCTTAGTGAACCCCTGCCGCCTGCGCAAACGCTGCTGTTGACCTTGCAAGCTCCACTAAAAACTGAAAACTCAAAACTGAAAACCGCAGTCCAACGCAAAAGGCCTCTGCAAATGATAGCGGTTGCAGAGGCCTCTTGACTTGCGCTGCGCCCGAAAGCGCGACAGCAGATAGGTTTTCGTTAACACCAGCTTCCAGCTCTACGTCTCTCGTTCTTTGTGAACCCCCCGCCCCCTGCCCAAACCCTGCTGCTGACGCTGCAGCTCCACTAAAAACTAGAAACTCAAAACCAGAAACTGAAAACAAGAAACTGCCGTTTCAACGCGACGGCACCGTCGCAAGACCTCCGTCCGACGGCGGCACAGAACTGTAGGTTCCTTCCACCCGCGGATTGATCTCCACCTCCGCCACCTTGCGACCCGCGCTGTTCGTCCCGCACCAGGCCGATATGAGACTGTCTCCGTTCAATGAGGCAAAGCGCAGATTCCTCGAATTCAGACTCGTGGCCGTCGCTGCCGCTTCCAACGAGAGATACGCGCCTGAATCGACGCCGGGCCGGTGATAGAGCCTGTACAGCTGCGTGCAGGCCCCGCTGTCAATCCAGCTGACCTCGAGGTTCACCCCGCCGGCCAGCGGCAGCGACAACGCAACCGTGATTGAGCCAGCCGACTGCCCCGCGGTATCAACCGCCGGACGGCCCGCGCTATCTTCCGGCGCCTCCCCAGACGCAATCTGGATCCGCCCCGGCAGCGAGCCGCCGGCCATCTTCGTCAGCGAACGGTAGATCCAGCCCGTCTGGTCCAGCCCGTCCACCTTGACCCGGTACCACTCGTTCAACGCGTCCACACCGGTGATCTGCGTCCACGTCCCCTGCGGCAGCGTCGTCAGTATGTTGTAGGTCAGGCCCGGCCCCGAACGCACGTTCAGCAGGTACGGCTGCGTGATCGCCGCCGGCAGCAGCGCAATCTCCGTCTCCGTGACCCGTTTGACCCCGATGAGCGAACCGATCACCGTCGTCAGGTCCTGGTAGACCCAGGCCAGCGTGTCCAGGTCGTCCAGCTCGATCTGGAACCAGCTGTCGCTCGGGTCGATGCCCAGAATGTACCCCCGCGTCCCCGCCGGCACCGTCCGCACCACGTCGTAGTCCAGCCCCGGACCGGTGCGCACGTTCATAATGAACGGCACCGTGACCGCCAGCGGCCGCGCGTCTCTGCTGCCGCCGCCGGGCAGCAGCGCCACCTCGGCCAGCGTCCAGCGCCGCACTCCCACCAGCGTGCCTTCAAGCGTGGTCAGGTCCTGGTAGATCCAGACCTGTCCGCCTACGCCGGCGATCTCTACAAGGTACCAGTCGTCGCCAGGGTCGAGACCGATAATCCTGGCGCGCGTGCCCCGCGGCACTTGCGTAACGATGCCGTAGTCCAGTCCCGGTCCGGAACGTACGTTCATAACCAGCGGCTGCGTGACGGCCACCGGCCCGGTCTGCTGCTGCTGCGGAATCAACGGCGGCTGGTAGATTGTATACGTGACCGGCGGGCCGCCCCCTGGCGTACCGCCGCCTTTCGGTGTACTGCCGCCACCGCCGCCACCACCGCCGCCACCACCACCGCCGCCACCACCGCTCCCATCACTACGACCGCTGTTACCACCACCGCCCAACGATGGCCTCGGTGTGGACGTGGGTGTAGATGTGGGTGTGGACGTGTGTGTGGGCGTCGGCGTCGGCGTCGGATCCGCTGGTGTGCCACCACCGCCACCGCCACCGCCGGACGATGGCCTCGGTGTGGACGTAGGTGTGGACGTTGTTGTAGATGTGGGTGTAGACGTAGGTGTAGATGTGGGTGTAGACGTAGGTGTGGATGTGAGTGTAGACGTCGGTGTAAACGTAGGCGTCGGATCCGCTGGTGTGCCGCCACCTCCGCCCGACGTACCACCACTGCTGCCACTGCTACTGCTACTACTGCCTCCATTGTTGGAACCGCTTGACGACGAATAGGGAA
Organism: Caldilineaceae bacterium; assembly: GCA_026708085.1. Taxonomy (GTDB): domain Bacteria; phylum Chloroflexota; class Anaerolineae; order Caldilineales; family Caldilineaceae; genus Bin5. Next base: position 138,929 of record JAPOVP010000056.1, on the reverse strand, counting down.
TATTGAAATCTTTGCTGCCGGAGGTCAGTACATTGTTGGAAGCGCCGGTGACGGTGGCCGTCAGCCTGTACTGCCCGTTGGGACAGGCTGACGGGATTTTGCCGTTAATGACGTAGGGATTTCTAGTCGCGCTGGTTTGGATCGTGTGACCGAGCGAGGTCCCCTCACAACTGTCCGCGTCCGCGCCGCCGCTGCGCTGCGTCACGCTGGTGCTGTAGGTGATCGAGGTGTTCCCTTGCAAGTCTAGAAAGCTGATGGTGACGTCGATCGCGGTATCGGCGTCGTCGCTGTTGGCCGCAAACGCAATCTGCGTGCTCGGCGTCGCGCTGGGATCGGTGACGACTGAAAAGTCGGCGGTTGCGGAGCCCACCCTGTTATTGGTGCTGTCATACAGATCCAGATACAGGGTGTAGTCGCCGATCGGACATGTGCCGCTGGTCTGGCCGCTGCGCGTTTCGATGAATTCGTCCACAGTCCCGAGCGCAAAAGTGTCGTTTATGCCGCCGAGCCCGGAACCGGCGCAACTGTCCGCGTAATTGCGGGGGCTGCGTTGCATCACGTAGGCGCGGTAGCTGTAGGTCTGGCCTCTCGACGCGCCATAAAACTTCATCGTCACGCCGCCGGACGTCCCCCGGAAAAGAGATGTGGAGCCCAACCCGACCTCCACGTACGGGGGGTCGAAGACGGTAAACCCCTTTGTGCCCGAAGCCAACTCCGCCAAGGTGTCCCTGTCCTTTAAGGTCACCGTCGCCCTGTAGGAGCCTGTCTGGCATCTTGAGTTGATCGAAAAGGAGTCAAACGTGACTACCTTGGAACTTTGCCTTTCCGGGTAGAGATAGTTGTTCGGACCCGCGTTGAATGAACATGAGTTGGCATTGCTCCACGTTCCGCTGTCGTTTCGCTCCAAGTTGATCTGGTACCTGAAATTAAGGGCGTCCGGCAGATCGTTGAAGGAAATAGTCAGCCGTGTGTTTAAGCCCCGGCCCACCAAATCATGCGTAAAGGAGATGGATACGGAAGGGCTCTGGGCGTAGGCTGTCTGGGCGCGGAAAACGGGGATGACCGCCAGCGCGGCCAGCAGCAGTGTGAAGACCCTGACCGGCAGTCCGGTTGGCATTCGCATCGTCTCTTCCTCTCAAGTCGGCGAGCTTTCCTGTCAACTCGCAAAAAAATGAACGATTCCTTCCGGTCCTGCCGAGGAGACGTTCGCCGACGGTCTGTCCGCTGCGAGATCAAGCGATGCTGTGTCTGCGGATTTTCTGTTGTCTGCGTTGCGTTTGCTGCTGGGCCGGCACGGTCTGCCAGTCCCCGGTGGCGGGGAAAAACCGCTTTGCCGGGGGGACAAAAAGATAATCCCTCAGAATAAAGGAACAAATATTGTAAGACGGGCCGTTTGGCGGGGTCAAGCCGCGGATGCATGCGGCGAAGAGGGGAGCGGACCGCCTGTTACGGGGCGCTGGCGCCCGGCAGTGCGGCCCCATTCGGCCGGCTACCAGTGTACGCAGGCTGGTTCGCGGGCTGCGCCGGGCCGGGATTGCGTAGCCTTGTCGGCGGCTGTGCGTATACGCAGGGGATGGAGCCCGTCAGAATCGTAGATCTGTCGTGGGCGGATCGTAGATCTGTCGTAGATCTGTCGTAGATCATGCAGGCAGGGCCGGGGCTCCGCACGCGGGCGGAGGATGCGCGGGGCTGAGTGGTGCGCTGGTCGAGTACAGTTGAGGCGGGCAAGTGGACGGAGGCTGCGTTCGCCGCTGGCGGCCTGGCCGGCCCAGATCCGGTCCAGGCTTGGGGCCGGCACCGACTGTTCCAGGACCAACGCGCCGAACGTCCGATCCTGAAGTTGCCGGGCCCCCGGTTGTGAGGGGAATCAGCCCTTGATGGCTCCCGCCATCAGGCCCTGCACAATCCACTTCTGCGCCGCAAAGAAGAATATTACCGGAGGAATCGCGGAAATGACCGAGGTAGCCATCAGCAGGCTGGGGTCTACTGCAAAGGGTGAAATCAAGGCGTAAACGGCCACCGTGATGGGCTGGAGCGATTGCGTTGTGATAAAGGTTACGGCGAACAGGTACTCCCCCCATCCAAGCATGAAGCAAAAGACCGCTGTTGCCACCACGCCCGGCCCTGAAACGGGCAACAGGACCCGGTGCAGCACGCTGAGAGGCGTGCAGCCGTCGATGAGAGCGGCATCGTCAAGGTCGCGCGGCACCGTGTCGAAAAACGCTTTAAGCATCCAGATCGAAAACGGCAGCGCGAAAGTTGTATCAGTGACGATGAGTGAAAAGAGACTGTCCCTTACTCTGACAGTCGTCATCATCAGATAGAGTGGAATGATGAGCAGCATCGGTGGAAACATGTAGATCAACAGGACGGTGCGGGCGAAAAAGCTGCGGCCTCTGAACTTGAAACGGGAGAGGGCGTAGGCTGCCGGGCTGCCTACGAGCAGTCCAAGCAAGGTTGTGGCCCCAGCAACAATAACCGTGTTTCCCATATAGCGGTACAGTTTCAACGGGCCCAAAGCCTGTGCATACTTCTCCATCGTGGGACTGGTCGTCAGAACACTGGTCGGGAACTTTCGCAGCTGGTTGGCCGGCTTGATCGAAGTGTCCACACCGACCCAAATCGGAAAGATAAAAACGACGATGACCGCGGCGATCAGCAGATGAAGGAGGCCTTTCCGCATAGCCCTCTGCACATGCCACCCGAATCCTCGCCCCCCGTGTGGCGCCCCCGGAAGCGCTCGATTCGTATCCATCACAGCTCAATCTCCATTCGGTCCTGCAGATACAGATAGACCAGCGATGAAAAGAAGAGGATAACAAGCATGACAACACCGATCGCCGATGCATAGGCATATTTGAAGGTCTTGAATCCTTGATAGTAGGCATAGGTGGCGAAGTTGTGTGTCGCGTCCGCGGGCCCTCCGCCGGTCATGATCCAGATAATGTCAAAATGATTGAAAAGCCAGATGAACTCGAGGACGGTGACCAGCCCCAGGATTCCGCGCACCATTGGCAGCGTGATGTGCCAGAACCTTTGCAACATATTGGCCCCGTCGACCGCGGCCGCCGCGTACAGCTCCTGATCGATTGCCTGCAGCCCCGCCAACAACATGAGCATTACGAACGGATAAAAGCGCCAGGTGACCGGCAGCGCCATCCAGAACTGCGCCATGCCCACGTCCGACATGAATGGCAGACGGCTCCCGCCGACCAGCAGTACAATCTGGTTGAAGATCCCAACCAGGGGATCGTAAAGCCAGACCCAGACAAAGGCCACGGCAACGGTCGGCACTGTCCAGGGAACCAGTAGAATGCCGCGCGCAAATCGCCGCCCCAGAAATCTCTGGTTGAGGATGAGAGCCAGCATAAACCCCGATAACACCGAGCCGATTACCGTATAGATCGGCCACAAGACGCTGTTGCCGGCCACGGTAAGAAAACGGTCGTCCTGCAGGAGCTTGCGGAAATTCTCCAGACCGATGAAATCCGCTTCGACCGAGTGAAGCGTCCGGTCCGTAAGAGAAAGGGATATCCCATACACCATCGGATACCCCACAACCGCAACGATGAGGACCGCAGCCGGCAGCAGCAACAGATAAGGAAGAATCTTCGACTGATGCAACTGTTCAAACCTCCCACTTTGCCGGGACCATACCAGAATCTGAATCGGCGGTCAGGCCAAGCTCACGGCAGCTTGACCTGACCGGATGACCCACTGACCCGGCTGCTGAGACAGCCGGTCCCTTCCGGGCCTACTCGCAGCCCTCCACCAGCGGCGAGCACGGCTCACCATAGAGTTCTTCCACTACCTCCTGGTACTTGGCCAGCGCATCCTCTACGCTCATCCCTTTCAAAACGACGTCCTGGACCATCAGCGCCGGCCAGAAGGCCTCATGCGCCACCAGATTCTTGGGATGTGACTCCCAGAAACCGGGGCGCGCGCCCCAACTCTGCTCTTCCAGAATGAAAGGATACCAGTACCCGTCGGTAATACCCGGCACATCGAGCCCCTTCAACAAGGGGATGATGCCGTCCACCTGCGCCCAACGGATCTGCCACTCCTCCCGGTAGAAGAACCGAATATACTCCTTGGCCAATTCAGGGTTGTTGGCCTCCTTGAAAATATAGAGTGTGCCCGGCTGCGAGAATGTCCCGGTGTGGCCGGACGGTCCAGCCGGCATCATGCAGACCTGCGTTACCTCCCGGATGGGGTTCTGCGTGCGCTCCCAGACAATCGGAAGGTTCATATTGCGAACCGTCATCGCAATCTGACCGGCGTTGTACCAGTCGTCGATCGGTGTCGCGGTTGAGGTGCCATAGGTGGTCACCGTGGTTACGCCCGGAGGCAGAAGGTCATGCACCAGCCACAGATCAGCGTAAAACTGAAGTGTCTTGGCATTCTCCGGTGTGTTCACCGCCACCTTCTTGTCCTTGTCCAGCGTCTGTCCCCCGCCGGCCGCCCAGAAGGTCGTGTAGAGCTGCGTTGTGCCGTTGCCGACGCTGTAGTCCAGGCCGATGCCGTAGACCTCGTTCTCAGGATCGTGCATGGCAAGGGCCAGCTCCACGAGCGCATCCCAATCCGCCGGGCACGGATCGCTGTAGCCGGCCTTCTCAGCCAGGTCCTTGCGCACATAGAGCAGATAGCCGCCTTCCTGATAGGGGACACCCCAATAGTGGCCCTCGTCCGACCATGACGGCTGGAACCAGTGATACTTCAAACCCCCGCTGAATGCCTCAGGACCTCCCAACTCTTCAACCAGATCGTCAACCGGAATGACCGCATCCATCTCGGCGAACTCGACCTGCTGCTCCACACCCATGAAGCTCATGTCGGGCACTTCGCCGCTCTGGATCGCGTTGATCTTGCTGACGTACATCTGGTCCCAGGGGACCCACACAAGCTCGACCTCCACACCCTCATATTCAGCCTCAAATGCCGCGTTAAGGTCCTCCCAGAACTGCTGTTCCTCGGCAGCTTCCAGGGCGGTCGGATGGTTCCAGAAGACGAGCTTGCCGGTGGGCGCCCCATCGCCCTCCTCGGCCATCTCGGTTGCTGCAGGTGCCGCCGGGACAGCGCAGGCTGACAGCAGCATGGCCCCAAGGATCAGCACGCTGAACAGAATCTTGCGTCTCATCTGATTGCCTCCTTTGGAAAAGCATTCAACCCTTTAACAACACAGCCAACTGCCACTATCCCATCCGGATTGACTCGATAGGCGCCTCCATGGCCGTTCCTCAACTTCCGGAACACCCGAAAATCGGAACTCGTAACTCGAACACCAACTGCTACAACCCCGGACCTCCGTCTGGCACGAGCCGTGCGAGTTTCGAGTTACGAGCCACGGTGGTTACGACGGCAGCCGATTGTCAACGCCCTTCCAATTCATTCGGTGTGGACGAGCTCCTCCATGTCGGCCCACCATTCACCTTCAGCACAGCTCTCAAGCGGTTCCTGCATCGGCTGCATGAGCTCCCACCACGCCTGGTTCCTGGGGTCCGAGGCGGCGATCGCCATATCCCCCTCATAGTCGTCGCCGGTGTACTCGAAATAGCGGAACAGAAGACCATCCCGGTGAAAGATAGTCTGGTTGCGAATGTTGCATCGGCGGCCCAACTCGACGATTTCGGGCCACACGTTCCGGTGGTATTCCCTGTACGCCTCGTACCGTTCCGGCTTGACCCGGATGACCTGCCCGTAGCGTTTCATGGCGACAACTCCTTCCGGCTCTGAAATGGCAACATCATCCGACCTCAGACGGTTGCACCGAGCGGTTCTCAGAAGCTGAAACGTAGGCCGCTTCGACGACGCCCAGTGTCTTGAGATGGTCGGCGCCATCGGTCTGCGGCAATCCATCCTCCTGGATCGCCTGCATCAGCGAGGCAACGGGCCCGATGAAGGCATCGGGAAACCACGCCCCTTCCAGCTTCGCCTCAGAGTGGGCATCCGAGGGCAGTTTCGTGCTGCGCCAGGCGAGCGTGTCAGCCTCGCCCTGGGGATAGCTGAGCAGCCCGATATTGCCATAGGCCACGCCCTCCGTCCCGCTGAAATGAAAGGTGACGAATGGGTCGAAACCAGGGCCGGCCAGGTCGACAGCGCTCAACGCCTGCAACCCCGACGCATAGTCCAGCACGGTGATCGTTTTGGTCTCGCCGCGAACATTTTTAAGCAGCGGGTGGCGCGAATGGCGGCTGGTGACCCACTCGGGCTCGCCGAACAGAAAGCGGAAGCTGTCCAGGTAGTGGATGCTGTGGAGCATCACCTCGAAGCGCGGGCTTGTCGCCCCCCATGAGCCCTCCAGCTCGAGGCCGAGGCTGACCTGGATGCTGGCCTCCGTCGGTCGGCCGAGCCAGCCCCTGTCGAACAGGTCGTAGACGGCGCGGATGGCGGGGTCCCAGCGCATCTGCTGGTTCACCGCCAATTTGACCCCCGCCGCGCGCGCCAGACGCACGGTCTCAACCGCCTGCGCAAAGCTGTCGGAGAGCGGCTTTTGGCAGAGCAGATGCTTGCCGGCCGCGATCGCCTGGCGCGCGACTTCAAACTGCTGCCAGGGATGGACCGCAATCTCCACGATCTCCACGGCCGGGTCGGCCAGCAGGTCGTTCAGGGTGTCGTAGACTTTGGGGATGTTGAATTTGCGGGCGGTACTTTCGGCCTTCTCCCGGTCCACGTCATAGCAGCCGGCAACGTTCAGCTTGTGCTTCCCGTATGCGGGCAGGCTGGCGTCGTTGACGATGCCGCCGCAGCCAACGATACCGATACCGTAGTCGGTCTTGGGCGGCAGGTGCGGCCTGTAGTCGAGTTCCGGACCTCGATTACCCATCGCGCCATCCTCCGGAATGGAGCGGGCCGGTCAACTTGATAGGGCTGGTCTTCAGTTACTGGTTTTTGGTTCTTAGTGAACACCCGTCGCGTACACGGCAGCTGCAGTTGACGTCTCCAAAAACCAAAAACTGAAGTTTCAGGCGCAGCGCGGATCGTCGTCCTTCCAGCGGTTGAAAGCGGGTGTCCCGCCGCCGGCCAGCTCCGCCTGCGCGTCTTGCCAGAGGCGCGCCCACTCGGCCGGATCGGTCAGTTCGGTCTCTGGATGGGCGCGGCTGCGGGCGACGAAACCGGGAAACCAGGGCCGCCCCGAGTGCTGCCCGAGCGGATTGTAGCGCAGATCGAAGCTCCAACGGATGCCGTTGCTGACATTCGGCAACGAAGCGTGCATCGTCATGCGGTGGAAGAAGAGAACGTCGCCGGCGCGCATCGGGACCGGCGTCGGTTCTTTCGGGCCGCGGTATTCCTGCGGAATCGTGAGCTGGGCCGACCCGGCAAATCCCTGTCTGTCATAGGTGAGGCAGTGCAGGGCGACGTCGGCCCTGTGGCTGCCCGGAATCATGACCATGCAGCTGTTTTCCGTCGTGGCGTCGGTAATGGCAACCCAGGCCGAGAGCAGGTCGGTGTCGTCGGCATCGGCCTCGACGACGCCTGCGTCCTGGTGCCAGTCCACCGACGCCACCAACGAATGGCGCATCGCTTCGGGGACGAGGTGCTCAGGCGGCTTGATACGCACGTGCTGGACCGGATTGCAGTAGATTTCCGGCCCGATGAAGCACTCGACCGCGTCGAGCAGACGCGGGTTGCGCAGCAGACGGTTGAATACGGCCGCACCAAGGTGGATCGGCGTCTCCTCGCCGGAGGCGGCGGAAAGCGGCGGCAGGGAGATGTCAAAGGCGGGGAAAACCGGCATCCCCTCGGCCAGGACCTGCGTCAGCCGCTCGCTGAAAGGCAGCGCCCCGAAGGACGAGGAGAGCCGGCCCTCGGCGTGCCACTGGCCGGCCAGGGAATCCAGCAGCTCTTCGTACTCTGCGACGATGGGCCCGATGTCCTCGACCGGGTCGAGGATTCCCTCGGCCACGACGTAGCCCTGCTCTTCAAATCGATCGGTTACCGCTTTCTCAAGAAATGACATGGTTGCTCCTCTGGCAGGCCGCCGCCCATACCGGCGTTCGCACCGCCCGTTACAGCGAATAGAACCGCATGGCAGTTGAACGGAAAACTGCCAGTTCGTCGTCTGCGTCCATTGGCCCCAGCGCATCCCGCATCGCCTGCAAGCCGCCGGCGTAGTCGGCTTCCAGCAGAACGAGCGGCCAGTCACTCCCCCACGCCAGGCGCTCGGGCCCAAACTGTTCGACCAGGTACCGGATCGGCGGCTGGATCCAGTCCAGCTCCCATCCCTCGCCCTGGTGCGCGTAGATCTCCTCCAGGTCGACCACGCGCGGCCCGATCGAGAGCTTGCAAAAGACATCCGTCTCTTCTGCAAGCGCCTGCATGTGTCGACGCCACTCTGCGCGGTCGCTGCCGCGCCTCAGGTCCGGCTTGCCCATGTGCTCGATCATCCCCTTGAGTTCCGGCACCTGCCCATAGACGCCCAGGATGTCGTTCAGATGGCTGGTATCGACCAGAAACTCGAGGATGAGCCCCCGCTCCGCCACCTTCCCGATGCCGTCGAGCACGCTGCGGCGGGCCAGGATATGCGGATCGGGATGCCCCTCGAACCGCATGCGCACGCCCCTGAACTTCGGAATTTCGGCAAAATCGTCCAGCTCCTGCTCGAGCGCCGGGCTCTCCAGGTCGGCATACGCGATCATGGCGCCGATGAAATCGGAAGAGGCCGCGAAATCGGCCAGGGCTTGGTTGTCCTCGTCGGTCGTGCCCGCTTCGACCAGTACACAGCGGTTGACGCCGGCGGCGGCCGCATCGCCGATCAGGTCTTCGGGCGCGAAGGTGCGAAAGATGACCGGCGGCGGTTGCCACGCGCGGCGCAGCAGTTCGAACTGCCAGAAATGCACGTGCGTATCCACAATTCCCAACGCTGAAAGAGTTTGGCTACTCAATTCAGTTCTCCTTACGACCCGGCCGGGCTAGAACTGTACGGGTAGACTCTTCAGCCCGCGCAGGCCGATGTGTTGATGCCATGCAAGCTCTTCAGTCGCCAGCTGCAGCCGCGGCAGGCGGCGCAGCATCGTGTTGATGGCGATCTTGGTCTCCAGGCGGGCCAGCGGCGCACCGACGCAAAAGTGGATGCCATGACCAAAGGTGACGTGCCGGTTGTTGGACCGGGTGATGTCGAACCGGTCCGGGTGCGGAAATTGGGCCGGGTCGCGGTTGGCCGCGCCCACCATCGCAAAGACGAGCTGATGCCTTCCGATCCGATGGCCGTCCAGTTCGACCTCTTGCGCGGCCACGCGCATATGGCGCTGCGTCGTGCCGTCGTAGCGCAGCATCTCTTCGACCGCGCTCTCGATCAGGTCCGGCTCCCGCCGCAACCGCGCCAACATTTCAGGGTGCCGCAGCAGCGCCACCAGTCCGTTGCCAATCGTGTTGGTCGTCGTCTCGTGACCGGCGCTCATCAGGACCGCTACGATGGCGTAAATCTCCTCTTCGCTCAGCCTGTCCCCCTCCTCTTCGACCTCGACCAGTTGGCTCAGCAGATCGGCGGTGGGACGGCGGCGGCGCTGCTCGATCTTGCCGCGGACATACGCCTTGAGTTCGACAATGCTCTGCTGCGCGTCGGCGATGTAGTCGGGGTCCGGCGGCGTCACACCGAGAAAGCCCATGATGTTGGAGGACCACTGCTTGTACTTGTCGATATCTGCGGCGGGCATACCGACGATTTCGCCGATCACCGCGGCCGGCAGCGGAAAGGCAAAGTCCCAGATAACGTCCATTTGCCCCTTGTCCTCGGCGCCATCCAACAGTTCATCCACCAGCTCCTGGATCCGGCCCTGCAGCGCCTGCACCATGCGCGCGGTGAACGCCTTGGTGATGAGCGTGCGCAGGCGCGTGTGGTACGTCGGATCGGAGTGGGGGATCTGCACGGCGAAATGGTCTTCGAGCAACCCAAATCGGGCCCGTTCCGCCGGCGGCAGCTGGTCCAAAAAGACCGGCACGCGCAACCCGTTGGAAAAGCTGCCCGGATCGCGCACGACTGCGAGAACATCGGCGTAGCGGGTCAACACCCACGCGTTCCAGCGCTCACTCCAGAAGATGGGCGCCTCGGCGCGCAGCATGTGATAGACGGGATAGGGATCGTCGTAGAATTCGGGCGAGGACAGGTAATCGTCAAATCTGGCTTGCGGCGCCGGCCTTGTCATTGCCCTCACCCTCCGCAGTCAAGGGGGCAGGTCGATCTGTCTCCGATGGCCGATCCGGCCTTTGCACGCTGCCGCCCGCTCGCCGCCGTTCTGCGCCGGCCGTCATCCCTTGACCGATCCCGATGTCAGGCCCTGGATAAAGTACTGCATGCCGAAGGCAAAGAGGATCAGCTGGGGTACCACGGCGAAGGCGAAGCCGGCCGCCTGCATGCCCAGCTCCGGCCGGCTGAAAAACTGGGTCAAACGCGGATCGTACCGTTCCAGCGCCAGCATCAGCGTCCACTGATCGCTGCGCAGCATCAGCCCCGGCCAGATGAAATCCTGATAGATGCCGATAAAGTTCATCACCGCCACGGTCACCAGGATAGGGCGGGCCAGCGGCAGCGCGATGTTGAGCAGCGACTGCAGCTCCGATGCCCCGTCCACGCGCGCCGACTCGAACATCTCGCCCGGCTGCGAACGGAAGAAGGTGGTGATCAGAAAGATCGCAAACGGCTGCCCCCCCGCGATATAGAAGATGATCAGACCATGGAAAGTGCGCACCAGATTCAGTTGCCGGGCCAGAACGAAGTGCGGAACCAGCAGCACAATGCCCGGTATCATCATCACCGCCAGCACCAGCAGGAAGAGCTTCTCCCGACCCGGCGCGGGAATGCGCGCGAAGGCATACGAAGCCAGCACGGCAAACACCAGGATGCCTGCGATCGAGCCGAGTCCGACAGCAAGTGTGCGTACCATCGACGGGAAAAGATCGAACAGCGCGACCCTGAAGTTGTCAAATGTCGGCGGGAACGGCATCCCCCAATAGTCGGCGTAGATCAGCACCGTCGGCCGCAATGCCATCGACAGCATCATGAGTATCGGCACAAAGGCGAAGAACAGAATGAGCGCCAGGCACCCGATCTGAAACCCGGAGCTCAAGGATGCATGATACCGCTGCAGCCGCAGCCAGAAACGGGGCATCCTGCTCGCAGAAATACCTGGGACTCGCTGAAGGCCTGCCATTTGTAATCCGGAACTCGAAACTCGAAACTTGAAACTTGAAATTCGAAACTCGACAACCAACTGCTGCACACCCGGAACTTCGCCTGATCCCCCGTAGTTCGAGCTACGAGTTCTGGCCGTTCCGAGTTCCGGCAGTTAAGCTATGCGACTCGCTCTATCGTTTCGTCCCTGCGGTAGCGCAGGATCACCACCGTGGCGATGAAACTCATGATGAACAGGATGACGCCGATGGCCGAGCTGTAGCCGTACTCGGTGTCGATCAGCTGCCGGTACATCTCCAACGCCGGCGTGTAGGTTGCATAGCCTGGGCCGCCGCGTGTAAAGATCCAGATATTGGCGAATCCTGCGATCGAGCCGGCAAAGGTGAAGAACAGCAGCAGGCGAAACTGCGCCTCGAGCAGTGGGACGTCCACCCGCCAGAAGCGCGACCACCAGTTGGCGCCGTCGATGTGGGCCGCATCGTACAGCTCCGGGTTGATGTCCATCAGCCCGCCCAGGTAGATGAGCAGGGCGAAGATCTCGACGTAGGGAAAGCCGGCGCCGATGATCGCCCACAGCGCGGTGTTCTCATTCCCCAGCCAGGCCGTCTGCAGGTGGGACAGACCGACCGCCGACAGGATCAGGTTCAGCAGGCCGATGTTGGGATCATAGATCATCCGCCACAGCAGGATAGTGACCAGGCCGGGGACGACCGCGGGAAAGACATAGAGCGTCCGAAATAGATATCTCAATTTGCTGCTGCGCAGCCAGTAGATAAGCTCGGCGACGAACAGGGGGACCGTAACCGTCTTGATGACGCCCGTGACGGCAATAATGAGAAGATTGATGAATCCAACCCGGAAATAGAAGTCCTCGGTAAAGATGGTGACGTAGTTGGTAAAACCGATGAATTCGGTGACCCGGCGCAGGCTCATGTTTGTGAACGAGGTGTAGAAGGCCAGCGCGGCCGGATAGTAACTGAAGAGCAGGACCAGCACGAGCGAGGGGGCAATGAACAGATAGAAAATGTAGGCGCGGCGCATCCTCTCGCCCAGGCTGCACAGCGCCGTCCACCAGCGCTCGACTGTGCGGACCAGGACGATCAGGAGTATTAGCAGCAGCCCGAGATCGGCGATGATCCAGCGAAAACGGAACTGCTCCGCCAGGCCCACGCCGCGCATCGCCCCCGCATTCAGGCTTAACCACGGTCCATCCTGCGGCACCACCGTCAACCGCCCGCCGCCGGCAGGCACCAGGGCCGTGATCCGCCCTTCGCCCGCTTCCGCGGTCGACAAAATATTGCCCGCCGCATCCAAGGCGACCAGCGTGCCCTGAATGTCGGCGGCAAGATAGGTGCCGGTGGAGGGATCAAAGCCTAGGCTCTGCAGGCGGAATTCGGTCGGGATCACGTGCCAGTACGTTCGCCCCTGCGCGTCGAGAAGGGTCAGGCCCCCGTTCTCATCACTCACCAGCAGCTGCCCGACCTCGGGCAACGCCTTCAAGCGGATGACCGGGAAGGGCACCATCGTTCGCCAGCGCGTCTCGCCGTCGGTCCCGATCGCCACGACCCGCGCGTTGCCCGTCCCATAGTAGGCAGCGTCATCGGCGACATCCAGACCGTAGATTGTGAACTCTGCCTTGTTGGTGAAGGCCGGCTCCACGCCCGGCGTGGGGAAATAGGAGATGTAAAACCTGTCGGTCCGGATGGCGACGCCGTGCGCAACGAAGAGCTCGTCGCGGTCATTCGCCCTTACGCCAACGACTCTGCCGGCAACTTTGGCCTCGTTCAGGACCTGGAATTGCCGGTCGAGTGCAATGACGCTGCCGTCGCCCAAGCCCACGTAGAACGCGTCTCCGCCGGGCGCAATGTCTATGCTGCCGATCACTGCATCGAGCTGCAGCTCGCGAACCGGCGCCCCCTCCTCCAGCAGCATGAGCCGGTCGTCAACCGTCCCCGCAACCATCGTGCGTTCGTCGAGTGGAACGACAATCGCCATCTGCTCGCTCGACGCCGCCAGCGGCGTGAGCGCCTCTTCGTCTGCCGTGCGGACCAGGACGAAGAAGAAGACGTTGACCAGCAGGGCCAGCACCAGCACGCCTATCAGGACCTGCAGGCCGCGCCTGTAAAACCGAGGAGAGGCCGCAGCTGGAATCGGTACCATGTTGGACTGCAGTGGTCAGTGGTCAGTGGTCAGTGGCCGGTGGCCGGTGGCCAGCAACGTCAACTGCTGGGTACACAGCTGGTGTTACTGGCAACCGGCAACTGGAGACTGGCAACCGGTGTTACGTTCCCGGTTCGCGCGCGGGATTGTCGAGGTCGGCGTGCGTCACGTTCTTCAACGCCAGAATGTCGTCAAAGTTGTCCATCCAGTACTGCTGATAGAACTGGGCGAACTCAGCGCCGGTAGTCTTGCGCTCCAACGCCTCCTTATACGCATTCTTGACGTTGACGACGTGCGTGTTGTCCCACGACTCGTAGCCGCTGAAATACTCCCAGTTGTTCTGGTTCAGCTCGGCGTTCCCCATCGGCCTCACCATGTCGTTGAGCATCTGCCGCTCGGGCGAATAGGAGACCCCGTACACGTCCACGGGACCCATGCCCCCCCAGCCTTCCTCCAGGCGTGCGTCATAGTAGGTCTGCATGCCGGACTCGGAGTACCAGAACATGAGAAAGTCGAGACAGCGGTCGATCTGCTCCTGGTTCTTCTTGACAATGCTGACGTAGGCGTCCCCCTGCCCCGCCACGTCCTTGGCGCGGCACTGCACCAGCGGCCCTTCCATCGTCGGGAAGGGGAAGATGGCCCATTCGAAGGTCTCGACTTCGGTGCTCTCGTCCAGCCCCAGCTGTTCCAGGCGCTCGGGCGTGATCTCCTTCAGGTCGCTGTCGACTGTGGGCAGCGCCCAGGTGCCGGAGGGCAGGAAGGCCGCCTGCTGCTGCAGCCACGTCGCGTAGCCGCCATCGCTGCGAACAAAGAAGTCCTCGGTCGCATACTTCGGCCACGCCATCGAAAGGTTGTCGATCATCTCGGCAAAGGCGTCGGTGTCGAAGCGCAGCTCGCCCTCGCGGATTGCCCGGAAGTAGCGCTGGCCGTTGAAGGTGTACTTGGCATGAATGTCCTTGTCGTCCGGGTCGAACACAAACTTGCCGTCGAACTCAGGATCATAGTTCCAGTCACCTTCGTGGGCGCGCACCGTCTCCACCCAGTCCAGGTGATACTGGTCAAAGTAGACGCCGGAGACCCACTGATGACCCTGCCAGGTGAAGTTGATCACGATCGGGCTGTCCACGACCGCGGTCAGCTTCTCGCAGGCGTCGATGAACTCGGTCCACGTGTCCGGCACTTTGGCTCCGACCTCGTCCAGCATCGTCTTGTTTGCATACCAGAAGACTTCGGCGCCGGCCGCGGCCAGGCCGTACCGTTCGCCCTTGGCGTTGGCCCACTTGAACCGCTCAAAATTGAAGGCCTCGTTCCACGGCTTGCCGGCGTACGGGTTGTGGGCGCTGACATACCTGTCCAGGTTGAGATAGTCGCGGAAGGTGCCGGCATCGACGCCGGAGACGATATCCAGGCGGATATCTTCCGCGGCAAGCTGTGTCGTAAGCCAGGCGTGGTATCCGCCCGTGATCCCGCCGGGCGGCGCTTCAAAGATGACGTCTACGTCCGGCTGATGCGCATTGTAGGCCGCCACAAGCGCGTCCTGCCCCGCCTTCTGATGGCCGTCGTCGGCGGTGTCGCGCAGCGCAACGATAATCGGGCCCGAGTGCATCGCCATCGCCGGCTCGGCCGGGGCCTCTTCCGGCGCGGCGACCGGCGCAGCCACAGGCGCAGGCGCGCATGCCGCCAGGACTCCCGTTCCCAATGCGGCGCCGGTCAGGCCGAGAAAGCCCCGCCGGCTCATCCCCCCGTTCTGCCGATCCTTTCTCTCCATCGTTCGCCTCCCTAAAGGTGTAATTGAACCTCAACGGACGGTATGAATGCTTCAAACGATCCACACACGACGGATGGAGTGGGACACCGGCCAACCGCGCCGTCAGATCATGCCGGCCGCCTGACCCACCAGGAACAGATTGTCTGAAAGGAGACCAACCAACCTCCCCGGAACCGCAACAGAGACGGGCAAGCAGACCGTGACCCCTATCTGGAAAGGAGGCCGCGGCGCAGGCAGGTCAATTAAGCAGGGCCCCTGCTCAAAGCAGATGGCATGCCGGCCTGCTCCACGCCCGGCCGCGTCTCGGGCACAATCGGCCAGCCCTGTCCGCCAACAAAGTCGAATTCGCCCAAGCCGCACAGCCAGCAGAACATCTCCGCCACGTACGGCCTGTCGCGGAAACCCTCAAACAGGGGTGTTCCCGTGGCGAAATTGGCCCTGGAAAAATCGAACTGCGGGTCCGTCTTCCAGTCACGCTGCGGCGGCGAGGTGCGCCAGTAGTTGTATTTGAGCATGTTGCGCAGACCCGCCGCGGTCGAACGGCTGCGGCGGTGCCAGATCGAATAGACGGTGACGATGATCGAGCCGGCGGGCAGCGCTGTCACCATGCCGGGCTTGATCCTGTCGTAGTGCGCCATATAGTTGGCCTTGGTGCGGGCGAAGTGCGAAGCCGGCACAACCTCGAGCGGACCCAGCTCCTTCGGCGTGTCCTGGGGATAGTAGAAGACCTGCAGATAGTCCAGTCGCGGCGTGTAGATCGAGCCGCCGTCGGTATGCCAGCCCTGCGCCGCCTCCGGGGTCTTGACCCGGTGATTGCTCATGCCCAGCGGCAGCCTGAAATCCTTGCCCAACAGCGATCGCACCGCGCCGGCCGCCTGCGGGTTCTTGATGACCGCGTCCATAAACCACTCTTCAGCCAGGATCTCATCGACGCGGTTGTCGGGATAATCGTCGAGAAACGCCATCGCGCGCCGGTTGATCTCGTCGGGCACGACCCGTTCGAGGACCAACATCCCCTGGCGGCAGAAATCGACGACCTGCTCGTCGCTCAGTGTCGGTTCACAATCATAGAGTTGGCCTAGCATCTTCCTCTCTCACTTCTCCAGTATGAATTCACAGCCGAGACCGTAGGTATGTGTCTCGTGCAGCATGAGCGCCAGTTCCGGGAACTTGATCACGCGCCAGCCATCGTGGATGGCCTCCAGCACCGTCTGGTAGGGCCAGCGGTCCGGATCGTCCCCGGCCTGTTCGCCCGCTTCGTCGCCGATGAAGGAGATGCCGATGACCGGCGAATGGACCGACGAGCCGGAGGCGCTGAGGTAGAGCAGCTGCTGGCGCGGGGCTGCCCCGTCTTGCAGAATGTCGAGCATGCCCTCAAGGTCCGACTCCTGGAGATTCCCCTCTCTGAACTTCGTCAGACAGCCGCGTAGCCGGTCCTCAAGGAGTGCCGCATCCATAGGTCGGTCTCGCAATAGGTCGTTTCTGGGTGTAAACCGTTTTAGGAGGCCCTGTAGCAGCAGAATATCTGGCTACATCCCGCTGAAACCAGGACGTTTGAACGGTTTCACGGCTGCTTTCCCATGCGAAGACAGATGGCGCCGGGAAAGTTCTGTCTGTATATGCCAAGTAATAACATATAGTTATAGAAAAGTCAACCGCCGGAATTTCAGTGCGGTCATGCGCGAACAGGCCTGCAATCTGAACTGCCGGAACTCGCACTGCGCGTGCCAGGCGAGATTCCGGGGTTCAGCTGTTGGTGTTCGCGTCTCAATTTTCGAGGTTCGGGGTTTACGAGGTTCGAGGTTCGAGGTTTACAGGTTTCAAGTCGTTGGTTTCTATTTCCAGTGAACCCCTGCCGCCTGCGCGAACGCCGCAGTTGACCTTGCAGCTACCAAAAACTCAAAACGAAACACTGCAGTCCAACTCCCTCCGCTTGCCCCGCACTCTAACGTGAATAACGGTAGACAACCGGCAGATCGGCGAACTCCGTGACCGTGGGATCGGTGTGATGCCTGATCTCGGCGCGGCCGGTGCCGCAGTCGCCGAAGTCGTCGC
This sequence comes from Caldilineaceae bacterium, assembly GCA_026708085.1. Classification (GTDB taxonomy): domain Bacteria; phylum Chloroflexota; class Anaerolineae; order Caldilineales; family Caldilineaceae; genus Bin5. Next base: position 121,818 of record JAPOVP010000056.1, on the reverse strand, counting down.
AGGAGATGACCCCGATGACGCCCTCGAACCCGGTCGTGTTCGTCAGCGCCTGCCGCAGCTTGGCACGGTCGATGTAGAGCGCGTCGCCGTGGACGACCGCCACTTCCTCGATCGCGTGCAGGAGCAGGGTCGCGGCGTCGTAGGCGTGCGCCAGGTAGGCGGAGGTCGGACCCTCGCCGTACCGTTCCACGTAGGCGGCGAGCACCTCGTCGCCGCTCCTTCCCGTCGCCTGGTTGACGTTGTTGCCGAAACCGAGCTCCGGGCCCGTCAGATAGACGTCCACGATCTCGGGCGCGGCCAGCAGCAGCGAGTCGCTGCTGATCAGCGTCACCTCCTCCAGACCGTCGACCTGCCCGATCTGGCGCGCGACGCGGGCCGATTCCTCGGGAAAGAGCAGAAAGAAGAGCCCCTCCGGGCTCTGCGCGGCGATGCGCGTCAGCGCCGGCACCATCTCCGTCTCGCCCCGGCTCACCTCGGCCACGACCGGGACCGCGCCGCCGAGCGCCTCGAACTCGACCGCGAACGCGCCGGTCAGCCCCGACGTGTAGGGGTCGCCGTCGTGGATCGTCGCCATGCGGCGCAGCCCGAGCTCGTTATAGGCGAACTCGGCCACGGCCCGCCCCAAGTGGAGGTCGTTGCTGGCGGTACGGTAGTAGCCGGCATAATAGTTGGACCCGGCATTGCCGCGCAGATCGGAGGTCAGCGAGGGCGAGGTGTTCGAGGAGGAGATCATCACCAGGCCGGCCTCGCTCAGGATAGGCGACGCGACCGCGCCGGCCACCGAACACGAAGTGCCGATCAGCCCGACCACGCGCGGGTCGCCGACCACCGTCTGCGCCGCGCCCAGCCCGCCTTGCGCCGTGCAGAGAGAGTCGAGCCCCGCGCCCATGCTGACGGCATGCCCCTTGATCGGCCCGTAATCGGCCACCGCCATCGCCACCGCCCGCTGCCTGGGAATGCCCAGCTCGCCGATTCCCGTCAGCACCTCGGCCGAACGGATCTGAATCGCCTCGCCCGGCCCGACGACGACGGTACCCAGCGGGCTGACGGCGAGGTCCTGGGGTATGCAGGCCGCGGTCAGTAGAAGGGGGAAGAGGAGGGCCAGCCAGCGCAAGTGTGTAGGCCGGGCACGGTGAAGTGTTGTCATTGTTTTTGCTCCTTGCCCTGACGCCCTAGGCAGCTTTCAGCCCAAGGCGACAGCTGCGCACTGCAGCGTTGTTGGGCACCCACAAGGGGCGTCCCTACGTTTCGTACTGGCGGATATGCTCTACGACCGTGCTCATCCAGCCCGTCAGTTTAGCCAGTTCAGCTTCGTCCCACGTCCGGTCGGTGCGGCACACAAAATTGTTACCCCTGCCTGCAGGCTCGAACAGACCAGTCTTGAGCGCAATGTCCTTCAGCGCTTCCACGTCTTCAGGCGGAACGGTCGACTTCCTCAGCACCGAGTCGAAATCAGTATAGATATTCTGGTTGTACGCCGATGGCGGGTAGCCGTAGCAGACCACGATCAGAGCTCCTTTGGATTCCACGTTGAGTGAGAACCCTTTGAGGCCCCATTTGATTCTCATGCCGCGCTTTTTTCCAAGTGCCAGCACACTGTCGTAGACTGTTTTGCCGTTTTCGTTGAGAGAGTCGAAAAACTCCTCTTCGTTGGTCCGACTCTGACGCTTCTTGAACTCTGAAGAGGCATCCCTGTCATCTGGTGTGAGACCAGCCGTCTGGTCGGTGTCCGGCGGCGTCACGTCCTTGCCCGGCATCACCTGCAGCAGGACCTCGACCTGCTCTGGTTCCAGCTGGAAGAACTCCCGGGAATTGTTTATGCGATGTGGCCCGAAGGCGATGTGCAGTGCGCTCTCAATCTCGCCGGCTCCGATTCCCTCAATTTCGCGGGCGATTACGCAGTCAAAGGGAAGCGGCACGCCTGTAGAGTAAAGTTCTCCCATCCTATGCTGAACGTTCTTCCTGTCGGTCATGCCGATTTTGACGATCCCCGGCATCGCCGGATTGGTTAGCACATAGACGATGTTGGGCATGGCTGCACTTCCTTGTGGAGAGTCGCTTGGCAGGGTAGTTCGAAGGAGGCGCGAGGGCCTATTCTATGCCCCAAAGGGACGTGAGCCGGTCAATCGTGAATTGCCACTTGGGGCTGAGAGGTCTCGCTACGATTCTTGGGTAGCTGAAAAACCCCCGCTCCCAAATTCCTGGCTGTTTGTCGACCGTCTTGATCCAACGGACGGCGACGAAATGCTCCCCTTGCTCTTCTTTGAAGGCGTTCGGTGCCTCTAGCTGGAATTCGGTCAGAGGTTTGCGATCGCCGTCGATGTAGACCATGAACTGGTCAGGGCGCACGGCGGGCTCCAGGACCTCGCCAAAGCCGACATAGCCATTGCCGGACGCGTGGACCCAGACCCGGTCGCCGCGTTGAAGCTTCCCGAGCGGCTTCACGTACGTATCCCCACCCCCAGCACTGACGAAACCATATCGTTTGGCGTCTTTCCAGCGGCGGCTCTCATCTTCAACGAAGACGACGTAAACCTCGCCATTCCACTCTCTCTTGGCTGTGGAGGAGGAGATTTCGGTCGCAAGAGTGTCCGGCTCGATAAGCCAGGTGCGGGTCAGGTATTCACGGTCTTCATCCCGAAAAGTTCGAAAGAACGCGACGTTGATGTCGACACCGTACTGCTCTTGCAGATAGGAGACGATGCGCTCGGTAGACGGATCAAGTTCTGCGGCGACGATCAGGAGCCTGTGGGAGGTGTTGAGTTCGTCGGGTATGGCGCCAAACCGATCTTTGAGGGCAGCGTCTATGCCTTCCTGCGTCTCTTTGACTTCCAAGGAACCCTGGTAGTCGATGAAAATCCTGGCGATGTCTCCGGAAGTCAGGCTGATAACCCAAGAGGCGTAGTCGAGAACTTGCGCTACGACTTCCCTGGGCGTTCTGCCCTTCTTTAACTCGACAACAACCAGGTTTCCGCTAGCGTCGATGGCGAGGATGTCGATGTACCCGCCGAAGGCAGTAGGAACTTCACGGCCGATCAGCATGAGCCCGGTATCGACGATGGAGAGGTCGGCAACGATGATTTCCTGCAGGCGCTGTTCCAAGTCGATGTTTGTGAGTGGAAGGGGACTCAGATCTTGCTGGATACGCCAGATTTCTGTCTCTATCGGCATGGTGGTTCCTTTCCCTGTCAAGCGATCTGAGGATTGTCTATTGCGGCGACTGCAGCAATTCGGCGATCTCCTTGAGCTGGCTGACGACATCATCGAGTACAGCGTTGTACTCAACTCCAGTCAAAAGCGTAATCGGAATGACTCGCTTGGCCTCGATAAATTTGGGCGGCTCTCTCAATCGAAGCGACGCGATCTTCGATAGTATAGTTTCCTCATGTTCGCTCCAGGCACCCTGCTGGAATCCGAACCATAAGGGCGTTTGCCTATAGTTGAACCAGTAGTCGTAATCGGTTCCGAACCAACTATTGAAGCCTCCAAGCTCCATATATTGAATCCGGCCGCTATCGAACCTCACCTTTTTCATATCCCGTGTGACGGCCAAACCTGTTTCAACGATACGGTCTGTCGCATCATAGAACAGCCGGAGCAGGTGCCCGTGCAGCCGAGGGAATTCCGGACCCAGTTGCTCCGCCCGCAGCGGGAGGAATGCTTCGGAATCCTGAAGGTCGGCAAGCCCTTTTAGTTGCTGTATGTCATTCGTAGACTGCATTTCTCCGGCGGCGCTGGCGCGAGTTGCCAGCCTATCCAGAACATGACGCCAAGATGCTAGCATGAGCAGGCGATGTTTTCCGGTCGACGCCCATCTGACCTCCCCGTCCTCTCCGCCGTCAGTCCATTCGATATCGTCTGTTTCGGATACCCGCCGCTTCAACTCCGGCCAAAGTTCCTCAAATCGAAGGAATGGCGCCACCACCAATAGAGCCGACGCCCGAGTGTCTCGTAAGCGTCTTAGGTAAGTAACGGGCTGATTGCCGGTAAGACCCGCCCAGAATTTTGCTTCAATCAAGAGGCGTTCATTGCCCGCTTGGTCAGAGCAGGCCAGGTCGGGACGTTCGAGTTCATCTCCGATTTTCTCGGTCTCCACTGTGGCGATCTTTCCAATGTCCAGCATATACGCCTGAAGAAATGCTCGAAGGGCTTCTCTGGCTGGTTCAGAACCGGCCAGAATGTGACCAAGGGCCTCCGTAGCGACTAGCTCAGGGTGTTGGTTGAACGTGTTTGAGAGTTGGGCAAGCAACGTGAGGTTCTTTGTCATTGCGTCTATCCCTAGTGTTGTGTACCTTCGAAAAAAATTGGTCTAAGTCAACCGGACAGTGGATTGGGCGGGTTCATCGGATAGTCCTCAGGCTTGCCGGTGTCACCCGGCTGAATCAGGAAATCGCGCCGGTCCCGGTAAAGCCGTGCCCGATTCAGTACGTAATCCCCGTCGGCGTCAAAATCGATTTCGTCGCACTCCGTCATCAACCAGTATTTGTAATCTCCAATAAAGAGATAGGTATTGTTCATACGGAAGAAGCGACAGCGAACGCCCTCTCCAGCCCGAAAGCGAGCGCAGACTGCCTCAATCAAGGCCCTTTGGTCATCCTTTCTGCTGAGCACATACTCATGAGGCCAGGTTTCCCGGTAGGTAACCGCCTCCCGCCAAGGCGCTCGGTCGATCAAATCTGTCAAAGTCGGAGTCATGCTCCTTGCTCCTATGAAAACAAGCTTTATGAGTTCAAGGCGTCCCAGGCCATGCGCCAGGAATTTCTGTCCGCCATGCAATACAGACATTCAAGACTGACTTTGAGGCTTGCGTAAAGCAGGTTTGACATAGACGGCCAGGAAGGGTTCTTCCGAAGTCTATTCGGAGATGAATTGTGACAACGCGCCGCCACGTCTGCAACGCCCCGGGCTCCTCCCGACCATATCCATATGCAGCATTTTGGTAAAGAGTTTCGGCTACCCTACTTCACGCCGATCCAACGAGGCTTCCCACCCCCAAGTCAAGCCAGGTATTCCCAAACCATGAGCGCCCTGCCTTGAGGGAAACAGTGCGCTCACGGCTGAAGCTGGACGCACGAAGACCTAAACCACCACCACCACATCCACATCCCCGGCGTCGAGCGCATTGTAGTACGCGAGCACCATCTCCTTCGTGCGGTAACGGCCGAACGCAGCCTCGTCGTGGCGACGTACGCCGGGGAACGTGTCGAGGATGCAGGCCGCGTCATCCTAGGACAGCTCGTAGAGGTGAAAGTAGAGCGCGTCCAATCGCGCCCGCAGGTGGCGGCACTCCTTTCAGGTTGCGCGGCTTGGTGGAGATCCCAATCGGAGGGCCTCGGGGCTAGAGCTGGCTCTTCACGAAAGTTGCGACTTCACCGGCCAATCTTACCGCTTCCCAAGCCTCTTCTTCGTCCGGATCAACAAAATCTTCCATCGGATATCGCACGCCTGCGCCGTACCTGCCCAATGTCTCGGCCGTCAGTTCCAGCTCGCTGAAGGCCGGCTGATGTTGCGTGCATTCCTGTGTCAAATAGAACAGATCATGGACGAAATTGAATCTATGCGACCTGGATACCAGGAATTCTTTCAGGTGCTTTTCGGCACACTGCTGGGCATGATAGCAGGCCATTGCGGGAAATGGATTTCCGGGCAGCATGGCACGCCGGGCCATCTCCAGGTCCTGTTCTGCCTTTTCGAACCAGTCCTGCTCAGGACGCCGTCCGCTCATACAGGATTTCATGCAGTTCTAGAGCCGTGTTGACAAAGGAATAAGGATTGTTGCGCTGCTTTGCAAGACGGTCATGCGTCGTGACGAGGATGTCGACGGGCAGCATGAACTGTTCGCCTATCGCCCTGCGAATGGGGTTGCCCCGTTTGGGCCAGTCGTCGAGGGATTTGAGGACGACGAGGAGATCGACGTCGCTGTGGGAGCCGGCGTTGCCGCGGGCGTGGCTGCCGAAGAGGATAATCTGTTCCGGGTCGAACTGTTCGGCGATCAACTGAGCAACGGCCTGAATTGTCGCCCTGTCGATTGAAACCATAGCCACTTGGAGGAAACCTCGTAGCGAACAGTCTGTCATGAATCTGGCTGCATCGAACAGTCAGAAGTCAAGTGCATTCTAGCGGACTTCGTGTCCGGGGCGAAGCCGCGCCTCAGACGACCAAATCCGTGTTTGACGGCGACTCTTGACCTGGTGAGCATTCGGCACAGGAAATGGGACGGGATCTTTCCCGTATTGTGGTCCAAAGATCGGGCCCGCCATACAGGGCCCCACCACGGCGGCGAGACCGGCCTTGGAAGCGCGCAATCTGTTCAGAATCCTTTTATTCTTCTCACCTCATTGTTCCGATTTCGGCCTTCTCAAGTGAAAAGTCAACGCATCCCGGTAGTCGTCAGCGAAGTCGGACTGCTCCAGCAGGGCCTGCTCATAGTTGGGAAAGGCGTCCACGGACAGACCTAAGTTGAACTTGGCCAGGACCCTGTTGTGGTAGGCGCGGGCATTGCCGGGCTTGATCTGTAGGGCCTGGTCATAGTCTGTGATGGCTTCCAGATATTGACCGAGCTCAACCTTGGCAATACCCCGATAGACGTAGGCGACCGCTATATCAGGCTTGAGTCGTAGAGCTTGGTTATAGTCGGAGATGGCTTCCAGGTATTGACCGAGCTCAACCTTGGCACGGCCCCGATAGAAGTAGGCGCTGGCATAGTCGGGCTTGAGTTGTAGCGCCTGGTTATAGTCGGCGATGGCCTCCTGGTGTTGACCGAGGTGTCCCTTGGCATGACCCTGAAAGACGTATACGCTGGCAGCGTCCGCCTGCAGCTGGAGCGCCTGCCCGTAGTCGGCAACGGCCTCCTCGTATTGACCGCGGCGGGTCATGGCATGACCCCGAACGACGTAAGCGTTGGCGTTGTCGGGCTGCAGTTGAAAAGCCTGGTCCAGGTCGCTAAAGGCGTCCTGGTATTGACCAAGCCCAATCTTGGCATTGGCCCGCCCAGCGTAGGCGTCGGCATTGTCCGGCCCCAATTGGAGAGCCTGGTTGTAGTCGGCGATGGCGTCCTGGTATTGACCTAGACAGACCTTCGCACTGCCTCGAAAGCCGTAGGCGTTGACATCGTCTGGCCAGAAACGGAGGGTCTGGTCCATGTCGGCGATGGCATCCTCATATTCACCGATCGTAAAGCTGGCGGCGCCCCGATAGTAGTAGGCTGCGGCGAAGTCGGGTCGCAGTTGGAGGGCTTGGTCGTAGTCAGCGATGGCGTCCCGGTATTGACCAAGCATTAACCTGGCAAAGCCTCGATGGTCGTAGGCATAGGCATTGTCGGGCTGGAGTTGGAGCGCCTGGCTATAGTCGGCGATAGCCTCCTCGTATCGTTCAAGCTCCCCCTTGGCATTGCCCCGACTTATGTAAGCGTCGACATTGTCGGGCTGCAGACGGAGACGCAGGGACTGACGGAGGTCAGTGATGTAGGCGTTTGAGCTGTTCGTGCCGGCACAAGTGGCGATCACCGCACACGCCACGACAACCGCTGCGAACACACTCAGTCTCTTGTGCGTGCGCTTCATGCTCAGTCTCCCGTGTCGTTGCTGCGCGGCTGGCGTCGATGGGCTCTCCGCTCTCGCTGCTGTCCGGACACCAGTATAATTTGTATTCTTGAGGCCCGCTAACACGAGATTCGCGTTCAGACGGTACGGAGTCAAGGGATATGCGGCTACCCGAATCTTTGGGAAAACGCATAAGAACGCCTCTCAGCGGGTCGGTTGCCGGCCGATCCCCCCGCAGGCGCCGCATCAGGCCGTAAGAGCCCAATAGCCGCCGTCCTTATCTGTTTTCATCCCGAGCAGAACAAACTCTCCCGCACAGGAAGCCCCCCGCCGCTTGAGAACGACTCTCTATAACCAGCCCCCCCCCCCCCCCGGCCAAGTGAACCTGGCGAGTGCCATTCGTGCCGGATTTGCACTCTCAAGGCGGGGTCGGGTTGGAGATCCCGCCCCATTAAGCGAAAGAGCACCCTGCGCTTTGACGCGGATCCCATCGCTTAGTTCAAAGCCCGCGGCCGAGACGGCCGCGGCGGCCAGACGGACATCAACCGCGCCCTGAGAGAGCATATCGAATGTCGAAAACGAAAGTTGACGGCATGACGCAACGGAGCTTGGACTCCCCCCTGCGCCAGCCACTTCGCCGTCTTCCAGCGCCCTTGCGCCATGATCTCATGCGTCGGCGCGCCGGCGCGCGGCCCTGCGTCGCGCCATGCCTACGCGACTCGAATAGCCGGAGAAGCCGGACCCCAGGCCGGGCGCCGGGTCAGCACGTCTTGCAGGCACTGCCAAGTCTTTCCATCGGGCAGCTTTGTGGGAATACACAATTCAGGGGAGAGCAAGCGTCGCTGACCCCTTGTCACGCATCATCCTGTGGCGTGTCACAAAAGGGCAGCCCAAGGTCGCCCAGGTCATTGAACCTTACATTGCGCCAAGCTGCGGGCGCGCATCCGCGTACATGATTGGCTGCAAGGTATATGTGTGACAGGTTAGCGAGGTTGCCCAGTTCTGGCGGGATCTCCCCGCTCAACCGATTCGAGTTGAGGGACAGGCCCGTCAGGTTGGTAAGCTGGCCCAGTTCTGACGGGATCTCCCCGCGCAACCGGTTCGAGTAGAGGGACAGGCCCGTCAAGCTGGTAAGCTGGCCTAGTTCTGGCGGTATCTCCCCGCTCAACCGGTTCGAGCCGAGGTACAGTAATTCCAGGTCGGTGATGTTGCCCAGTTCTGGCGGTATCTCCCCGCTCAACCGATTAGCTACGAGGTGCAGCTCTGTCAGTTTGGTGATGTTGCCCAGTTCCGGCGGGATCTCCCCACTCAAATAGTTGACCCAAAGATGGAGCTGTGTCAGGCAGGTAAGCTGGCCCAGTTCCGGCGGTATCTCCCCGCTCAACACGTTCATCTGGAGATGCAGCTGTGTCAGGCAAGCGATGTTGCCCAGTTCCGGCGGTATCTCTCCACTCAACCCGCTCATCTGGAGGTACAGTTGCCTCAGGTTGGCGAGCTGACCCAATTCCGGCGGTATTTCCCCACCTAACGTATTCCCCTGGAGGTGCAATTGCGTCAGGTTGGTGAGGTTGCCCAGTTCCGGCGGTATTCCCCCATGCGACGCATTCTCTCGGAGGCGCAATTGCGTCAGGTTGGTGAGGTTGCCCAGCTCAGACGGAATCGTCCCACTCAGCTGGCTGAATCCGAGGTCCAGCACTCTCAGGTTGCTTAGGCTGCCCAGTTCCGCCGGGATCGCTCCGCTCAACTGGTTGGCTGAAAGGTATAGGCCCGTAAGGTTGGTGAGAGCGCCCAATTCCACCGGGATCGTCCCGCTCAACCGGTTGTCACGGAGGGAGAGAATTTTCAGGTTGGTGAGGTTGCCCAGCTCCGCCGGGATCGCCCCACTCAAGCGGTTGCCTGCGAGGGACAGCGCAATGACCCGTCCCGTGCTGTCGATTGTAACGCCGTGCCACTCCCCGAGCGGTCTGTCGCTCAGCCAGTTGGTACTGTCTGTCCAGGTGGCGCCGTTCGCCGCCTCGTAGAGCGCAACCATCGCGGCCCTTTCTTCGGGCGCTGAAGGTGGCGTATTGCAATTGGACAGACCCAGGCGGGCCAGGTCATTGTGCGCGACCTTGTGCAAGCTTGGGGGCAGGCATCCGCCCAGCTGGTTGTCGCGGAGGAACAGGTTTCTCAGGTCAGTGAGGTTGCCAATCTCTGGCGGGATCGCTCCGCTCAACTGGTTCCCGCGGAGATCCAGAGAAACAATCCGCCCTGCTTTGTCTGTGGTGACGCCGTGCCACTCCCCAAGCGGACTGTCGCTCAGCCAGTTGGCGCGGTTGGTCCAGTTGGCGCCGTTCGTGGCCCCGTAGAGCACAATCAACGCGGCCCTCTTCTCGAATGCTGAAATTAGCGTGTCACAATAGGGTAGAGCCAAGTCGCCCAGTCCATCGTTCGCTGCATTGCGCAGCACTGCGGGCACGCATCCGCTCAACTGGTTGTCCGCGAGACTCAACTCTTCCAGATTGGTGAGGTTGCCCAGTTCAGACGGAACTGTCCCGTTCAACTGGTTGTCTGTGAGGGACAGCCCCTCCAGGTTGGTGAGGTTGCCCAGCTCAGCCGGGATCTCCCCGCTCAACTGGTTCGAGTCAAGGGACATCTGTCTCAGGTTGGTGAATTTACCCAGTACTGACGGGATCCTCCCGCTCAACCGGTTACCTGAAAGATCCAGCGCAGTGACCCGCCCCGCGCTGTCAATGGTGACGCCGTGCCACTCCCAGAGCGGTTCATCGCTCAGCCAGTTGGCGCGGTTGGCCCAGTTGGCGCCGTTCGTCGCCTCGTAGAGGGCGACCAGCGCGGCTCTTTCCGACGCCGCGCCCGGATTCTGCACTGTGATCTCTTCCACAGAAGGTATCAGAGCCGGAAACGTATCGGTCGTGCAGGCCGACACAAACACCGTCACCGCACAGAGAGTTAACCACACCCTTTTCATGTCTGTTTCCTTCTTGGTCAGGTGGCCACCGTGACTTCCTGTTCAATCTGCTCCTCATCTTGCGGATAGTTTCGTCGAAGAGCGAGCTGGAAGAGACGAAGCCGGTTGCATTTTGCGAGGCGTGGAGAGCAGCCTTGCCGGTCGAATCAACGGAAATGCATCAAGCCGCGAATCAGGCAACTCCGTATATCTTACACCATTTGCGCGCCCAGAGGGAGCGCCTCTACAGGGTTCCAGGCCTTCCAGCCTCCGACCACCCTGCCGGCCGGTTTCACGCTTTGCAACGGGCGCTTTGTCGTGGCTGTCCATCTCGTCTCCCTGTGAGCGCATGGGGCTGTGAATCTTCTGTGTAAGACCGTCTTGCCCCACTGAAGAAATCGGTCAGAACTTGGCATTTCTCCCGGTATCGATTCATGCGTCGGCGGAAGCCCAGGTTTTTTTGAAACGTAATTTTGAAGCTGCGGTGCACGCGTCCCTGAATGTTCACAGGGTACGACATGTTTTATGCCTGGCTTTGCGGGTGACCTGCCCCCCAAAAACCGGTCCAGGAGTATGTTCGTATTGGGCAGTAGAAAGGGGGCAATATGGCCAGGAGGAGACATACGCCGGAGCAGGTCATCAACAAGCTGAGAGAGGCCGAGGTGGCGATAGCCGAGGGCAGCACAGTCGCTGAGGCCGCCCGCCGGATCGGCGTGACCGAGCAGACCTTCTACCGCTGGCGCAGCGAGTACGGGGGTCTCAGGATCGGCCAACCCAGACACCAGAGGCTTCCAGGATCGGAAGGCGCGCGACGCAATGGGAAAGCACCGGACGAACACGTGCCGGCCCGGGCCGATCTGGTCTTCGCGATCCGCTTCTGAAATGCCTCTCTTCCCCTATGCATGAACGGTCAGTCAAAGATTGACCGTTTCAATCCGGTCGCAATAACGGCGCTTATGTCGGAATTCGCTCTCACCTGCTGTCAACAGGAACCTGGCAAGTCACCTGCTCGTGCCCGTGCAGAAAAGCATAGGCCTCAAATACAAGCCGCGACTCTGACGTAATGCCGGGTATATCGCCGACAAGCGTAATCGTGTTCTCTTCAGACGATACCTCAATGCTGGCGCTGCTCAGATAGGCGGCGCCAAGGCCATCCGGGTCCATCTTCCAGGTGTTGGCCTGCACAGCTGCTTCAATAGGCAGATGAACACCCGCGTCACTGAGCGAGGAATGCCTGAAGCGGCTGGCGGACATACTGTATTCATCTCCCAGGTATCCGCCTGTTTCGCGGTCGTTGTCCACGTCGATTGATACAGACCAAGCATACTCCAGCATAGTTGCCCGGACGCCCTCTCTGTTGAACTCCAGTGTTTCCGGAAGATCCCTGAGATGGAAGACAACGGCAAGCGTCTCGCCATCCAGGGTTGTGCTGACTTCGGTGATGTCCATATAGGCGGGCAGCGTGTCGGTGATGCCATCGCTCACAGTGTGCCCGGGCGCAATCATAGCATCGTCAGAATCGCACTGGCCTTCATATGTGACAGCAGGCACAAGGGACAGACATCCCACCTTCTCCGTACCTCCTGAATAGTCGTAAGCCTCGAACGCGAGCGGCGACACGGTCGTGATGCCGGGAATCTCCCCAGAAAGGGTGATCGTGTTGTCCTCGGCAGATACTTCGATGCGGGCATCCTCGAGAAAGACAAAACCTTCTCCCGGCGTCATTTTTCGCGTGCTGACCTGTACATTCCTGCCCGCCGCTATGGGCGCCGTTGCGCCGCTTCCACTGGATGAGGAGGACACTTTGTGCGCGGCGGAAAGAGTATAGTCGATCCCCCCAAAACCGGTTTCCGGGTCATTGTCCGCATCGACAAACACTTTCCAGCCGTACTCAAGCTCTTCATCCGGTATGCCTGCCCTGTTGAACGTCAATGCCTCCGGAACGTCTCTGAGATGGAAGACGGCCGTCAGGGTCTCCCCTGAAAGGGAGGTGTCGACCGCCGTGATATCTATATGCGCGGCAGGTACATCGGACAGGTCATCGGCTACGGCATTCCCCACCCTGACCGGCGCGTCATACGGCGTGCACTGTCTGAACAGCTCATGGCCCAGATTGTGCGAGAGAAAGCATCCAACCTCCTCCGTGCCGCCCAGGAAATCGATTGCTCCGAACGCAAGCCGGGATTCCGCTGTGATGCCGGGAATTTTTCCGGAAAGGGTGATCGTGTTGTCTTCAACGGATACTTCGATGCGGCCCTCTTTGATTGTCATGGAATCATGTTGTTCAAGTTCCCAGGTGTAGGTTTGCAGAACCCCAGGCTCCTCTATAGCTGCGGTTTTATTGATGCCGCCGGCTCTGGGGAATACCCAGTGCATGGCGGACAGAGAGTAGTCGAACCCGGAAGAGCCTGTTGTGCGGTCGTTGTCCACGTCGATCGACACCTCCCAGATGTACTCCAGGGCATGCTCCGGCACACCCGTTCTGTCGAACGTTAACGTCTCCGGGACGTCTCTGAGCTGAAACACGACGGTCAGGAGTTCCTCGGAAAGGGAGCTGTTGATCTCGATAATGTCGATGTGCGCGGCCGGCACATCGGCGGCGGCGCCCAGAACAGTCTGACCGGGCGTAATAACGGGCTGGTCAGGTATGCACTGGCTGGCGGCCAGGCCCGTGATCGAAGGCCCTTGACCGCTCATCTCTACGGAGCCGGCAAAGAAATCATACGCCCGGAGCTTGAGCCGCGACTCTTCCGTAATCCCGGGAATATTGCCAGAAAGCGTTATCGTGTTGTCGTCGGCAGACACCTCGATCGCGATATCGGCCTCTGCCGGAACCCTGTACCCCCGCCGGTTCAGCCCCCAAAGGCTGGCTTTGACGAAGCCCGGCTGGGTTATCTCTGCCACCGTATCGCTGTTTTTTGCAAGGGGATGCACGAAATAACCGGCAGACAGCATGTAATCGAACCCGGCGCTGCCTGTTGACGGGTCGTTGTCCACGTCGATCGACACCTCCCAGTTGTACTCCAGGGCATGCTTGGGCACGCCCGTTCTGTTGAAGGTCAGCGTCTCCGGCAGATCCCTGAGTTGAAAGGTGACGGTCAAGGTCTCCCCGTCCAGCGCTGTCGTGACGCCGCGAATATCGATGTGCGCAACCAGGTCGTGTGCGATATCTTTGACTTCATCCTGCTCTGAAATAGCTGCGGAGCCGTCCACCGAACGCGACAGTTCCGATGCAGCCGGCGGCTCTGGCGGTATGGGTACGCAGGCGGCGGTGAGAAGTGCGAGTCCGACGACCACAAGGTTCCTAAACATGATGAACTCTCCCTGGGAAATGAAATGTGCGGTATCCGGGCTTCGTCGAACACGGCCGCCCTGTCTGACCCATGGACGTGAGCCGGGCGGGCCGAATCAACCGGGACGGCAAGAGACGCCGTCTTGACCGAGCAGAATGTCATAGGTCGAAAACAGGAGGGTCGACTGGGATGTGATGCCCGGAACCTCGCCGATAAGCGTGAGCGTGTCCTCTTCGTGAGAGACGAGCATGCGAACATGAACGGGTACGTTTATCAAAAAAGTCACATCTTGTTCATGATCATGCTTGGCCTTCCACAAGGTACTTCGCACAGCCTCCTGGAAAGGACGCGTTGCCGCAGGCGTGTCGGCCAGGACCCTTCTGGCGGAGTAAACCGCGCCCAGCATGTACTCGATCTGTTCAAACTCGGACGCCTCGCTGCTCTCCACGAAGATTTCAACCGTCCACATATACTCGGAATGAAGGTCCTTGACGCCTTCCCGGTTGAACTCCATCTCTTCGGGGATCTCCCTCAGAGAGAAGACTGCTGTCAGGATTTCACCATCGATGCTGGACGCCGCGCCGACGATGTCTATATAGGCCGGTATGTCCTCTGCAACGGGGTCGAATGCACTCTGCCCGGGCAGCATCCTGAGATAGCCGCCGGGACAGTCAGCCGGCTCTTCGGACACGGTCAGCGCTGCCGTCCCCCGCCCCGCTCCGGACACGGTCACCGGTGTTGACCCTTGCTTCGGTCCCGACGCAGTCACTGGTTTTGACTCATGTTCCGTTTCTGGCACAACGAAAAGTTCAGCCGGTGTAGTTGTGCAGGCCGCGGCAAGAAGAACGAGTCCGACGAGCAGAATTCCTTTGAACATGGTTTGCCTCCTTACTCCTGCAGCGGGAGATCGATGCGCACGATTGTGCCGCGGCCAAGGCCGTCGCTGGAAACGGAAACTGTGCCACCGTGTGCTTCGACAACTGCGCGCGTAATGGCCAGCCCCAGGCCTGCGCCCCCTGTATGGCGGCTGCGAGACCGGTCGGCACGGTAGAAACGGTCCATTACGTGGGGCAGATCGGCGGAGCTGATCCCCGCGCCGTCGTCGGTCACGGAAATCGTGAGTTGCCGCCCCGCTTCGATAGCTGCGGCAACCTCAACCTGTCCACCGGCCTGCGTATGGCGGAGGGCGTTGTCTATCACGTTGCCGAGCGCCTGACTCATGCGCATCGGGTCCAGATTGAAATCCGGCGGGTCGGGAGGAAGCTGCAGCGAGAGCGTGATCCGGTCCATCTCTGCCTGTTGCTGCCAGCGCGCCAGTTCAGCGGTGAGAAGCTGATCGACGGAGCAGGATTCAACGGTGAGCTGCAACTCGCCCGATTCGGTTTCGGCCAGCCAGCCCAGATCGCGCACGAGGCTGCCCAGCATATTAACCTCCTGAACAATCCGGTCGGCGGCCTGTGACGGGGATTGCAGGCCCTTGCGCAGCGCGTGGACCTCGAGACGGATGATGCTCAGGGGCGTGCCCAGCTCGTGGGAAACATCGTTGAGCAGGCGGTTCCGCAGTTCGCGTTGCGTCTGCAGGGCGGTCGTCATCTTGTTGAAAGCGCTGCTCATCTGCCCCAGCTCGTCGGAAGAAGTAACCGGCAGCAAAGCGGTATCCCCGCGTTGAGCAACCGTCCGGAAGGCCTGGGTCAGGGCGGTAACGGGGGTGGAGATGCGTTTGGAGAGCCAGGCCGCCAGCAGGAGGGCAATAGCGACGGTCAACAGTCCGCCTACGACCGTGGTGTAAAGCAGGCCCTGGACAAAGTTGCGCGATTCGGTTGCGCCGAACTCCTGATAGAAGTCCAGAATGGCGTACCCCACCGCCCGGCGAGCACTGTCACCGGATACATTGACAACCTGCTCGCCAGTGCTGAGTGCATTCAGTTTGGGCGCCGCCTGGTCCTGAAACAGGTCGGAGAGGTCGTCGTACAGCTCATAGCCGTCGCCGACGTCGAGGAATACACGGACTTTATCTTCGCCGGTCCTCTTGTGGAACAGCACATAGTGCTCCCCTCGCACCTCCCTTTGCACCGTCTCTTGCACAATGCCTTCGATGAGTTGCACTTCTTCCCGGCTTGGACTGTCTGGAAACCCCGCGCCTCCATCGGACACCGTGACGACCAGCGTCTCCCAGCCGTCGGAGTACGCGTAGGACTGGCCCAACTTCCGGGCGACGAGATTGGCCACTTTGCCGCTGAGCTCGCCGCCAAATGTGTCCAACTGGTCCAGCGTCGCATAGTATCCGATGCCGACGCTGAGCGAGACGGCAAACAGAATCAGCAGGACAAACGCCCCCAGAAAACGCCAGTACAACGACATCATTCATCCTTCGCTACAAATCGATAGCCGGATCCATAGACGGTCTGTATTGGCTGGAACCCATCTGCGGCAATCTCCTTGCGCAGACGGAAAATGTGGTTGTCAATGGCCCGGTCATACGCATCGAAATCGTCATCGAAGGCGAGCACGATCAGTTGGTCCCGCGTCAGCACCTGGTTCGGATGACGCATGAATGCAGCCAGCAGGAGATACAGTGTCCGGCTGAGATTGACCGGCTTTTCGTCAACCGTGACGCGGCGTGTCGTTTCGTCAATCGTGATGCGACCGCGACTCAACCGCTGCTGAACCTTGTCCTGCACGCGGCGCAACACCGCCTTGGCGCGTGCGACAACCTCCTCTGGATCGAAGGGTTTGACGACATAGTCGTCGGCGCCGGTGTCCAGGCCGCGGGTACGGTCTGCCAGGCCTGCCCTGGCTGTGAGCATGATGATCGGGACATCCGATTCGCGGCGCAGAATACGACAGAGTTCCATGCCGTCGAGGAGAGGGAGCATCAGATCAAGCACAATCAGGTCGGGGCCAAGACTGCGTGCAAGGTTGAGACCCGTCCTGCCCTCATGGGCGACTTCGACCGCAAATCCCTCTTCCTCCAGGAATACCCTCAACCAGTTCGCGATGGTTGTGTCATCTTCAACAATCAGGATCAGGTGACTCACTGTTCATCCTCACAATGAACCCATGCAGACAAGATTCCCTTGCAGAGCGCTGCGTCCGATTCTAGCCATCTATTTGTCCATCTGACAGAACCGCGTCTGCTCGCCTCGAAGTCGAAGGACATTACAGAGTATCTTGAAGTTGCATTCATGCGCCGCCTGAGCCTCAGTCTACACCGCAGTCTTCGCTTGCTCCCGCCATTGCATGAGGCGTCCAACCTTCAAACTGTCGGTCTGCGGCAGAAAGCGCTGCTCCCATGGTCGTCCCCGGCCCTCTCTGAGGCCGTCTGAGTTGCGAGGGCTCGTTGACATTTGTCAGAAAAGTGATTTGCGGGAGCAGACTGAATATCCGCGCAGGGTCCCGCAGTCATCGAAAGGAAATCCGATACATCTTTGGTGCGCTTCGCGACCCTTCGCGTGACTTCGCGTGACTTCGCGGATCGATACAAGTATCACGAACGGAATTACACTTCCCTATCTTGATATTCTTGCGTGACACTTTCCCGCCTCGATTCGTTCAGGTTTATCGGGGGAACTCTCTCTTACACTGTCAATAATAAAGGCGAGATGTCGCGGAAATATCTCAATTTGAGACAAATTCGGGCAGCAGACTTAAGACCGCACAGCTCGCTGGGCTACCGGCCGCCGGCGCCTGAGGCACTCTTGCCTGCCGACCCTGTTTCGCTGCTTGCCGGACGAACATAACGGGTGGTACAAGCATCGGGGGCAGGTCATTCCAGCATGACAAGCGTAATTGTGACCGGATTGGAACCATCGTCGTTGACCGACCGTTCATGCAATGAACAGAGAGGCAGTTCAGAAACGGATCGCGAACAGCTGCAAGAGTCTTTAGGACTTGAGGGACCGGAATGAGCGCTCGCCGAACTCGTGGGCATCCCCTTGAGGGTTGGCACGTTATGAGCGTCAGGGTACGAAAGGAGTCATTCGTGACCAGCAAGCAGTTTACTCTGTCCTGGGCGGTCGTCACGGTTGCCGCCCTGTTTCTGACCGCCTGCAATCCTATTGTCGCGGAACCGGAGATGCTGGGTCCAGGGGTAGAGCGCGAGCCCAGCTGTTGTGAGAAAATCGCGTTCGTCTCCGACCGTGAAGGAAACAAAGACATCTACGTCATGGACTCCGACGGTTCAAACGTCGTGCGCCTCACCCACGATTCCGCAGACGACTATAGCCCCGACTGGTCGCCCGACGGCAGCCGGATCATGTTTCTCTCTGAACGTTACGATCGTACAGAGTTGTACGTAATGAACGCCGATGGTTCGAACGTTTTCCGTCTGCTATGCGATGCCTCTGGAAGCGGTGCCTTCTCCTGGTCCCCGGACGGGAAGCGGATTGCGTTTTACGATCAGCTTGGGGGATATCCGGATATATACGTAGTGAACGTCGATGGTACGGGGATTACCCGTCTTACTGACCATCCGAAGGTGGATGTAGCTCCGGCCTGGTCTCCGGACGCAGGTCAGATAGCGTTTTACTCGAATCGCAGCGGGGATGACATCTACGTGATCAACGTTGACGGGTCGGGCCTCAACCGCCTGACGCACCATCCCGCAACTGACTGTTGTCCGTTCTGGTCTCCCATGGGCCACCGGATTGCGTTTAGCTCGAATCGTGACGGCCAGCCCGAAGTCTACTCGATAAACAGTGATGGCACGAACGTTACCCGTCTTACCGACAATCCTGGAGTGGATATTGGTTCAAGCTGGTCGCCGGACGGGCGGCAGATTCTGTTTCACTCGGAGCGGGACGGGGCCAAAGGGTTATACATAATGAACGCCGACGGCACCGACGCGACCCTTCTTGTCGACGATCCTTCGGAAACAGCTGGCTTTACCTGGTCGCCGGACGGAAGCCGGATTGTGTTTGTCTCAACTCGTGAGGGGAATACGGATCTGTATATGGTCAACATTGACGGGACGGGCCTCGTCCGTTTGACAGATCATCCTGCAGTAGACGGGTCCCCAGCCTGGGAGGGAGGGATTGGGCGGAACTGAGAACCGATCGGGGGCCAATCTACGTATACCTACTATGACTTGCTGTCACCTTGCTCTGTGCCATCTTGGCATAGTTTTTTGAGAAGAGGGTACATCATTCCAGGCGGAGTCCGATAACAACACGGGGGGGTTGAGATGAGACACCTATGGTTAACTCTGTGTATGGTCACGCTGATGCTGTCGAGTTGTGTTGTGGGTCCGGATTCCTTCGCCCTTATCCCCACGCCAGTACCATCCCCTGCCCCTGACCACTCACTGTATGCGGACATGATGAAAGAGTACGATTCTGCTGGATCAAGCCAGGAGCTTTTCGAATATCCCAGCGGTCGTATAATCACTGTCATCAGCAAGGGAGATCTGGTTGCGGACAGTTGGCTGCTAGGTTGGGCTAGTGAAGCTGCGCTGAACGACATGCTTAGAATCGATGGCGAAGAGAGTCCAGATGATGAGGTCTTCCCTTTGTTGGTGTGGTTGTACGCCAACGGCTTTGCGGCTTCCGAACTCCGGTGCGCCGAAGGACGGCATGAATTAGGTGATCTCCTCAAGACGTTTGCCACCAAGGTGCGGGAGGAAAGACCAGATACGTCACTTCACCACATGGTCGTGGCGAACGCGCTGTGGAAGCAGCTGCCGGAAGGCGAAGCCAATTGCAGCGCCTATCTGGCGGATCTGTCTGCTGAGAAATTCTTGGCCGTCCTTGTCGATGATACGTTGCAGTTCGGCATGGGTTCGCTTCCGACTGGCCCGTCGATAGAATACGTCTACCAGTCTGAACAAGAGGATACACAGATTACCCCTTATGCCCTCTTCGACCATTACAGTGGAGAAGACGTCACTGTCATCACGCCCAATCTGATGCAAGCCGATACATGGCTGCATAGTTGGGCAAAGGAGGCCGTAGCGCGCGACAGCGTAGAATCGCACAGCGAGTGGGTCGCTAATTGGTTGGGAAGAGCGGAGTGGATGTACGCCAATGGATTTGTGGCATCAGAACGCAGATGCGCGCAAGGGCGAGAAGAGCTGGCCGACCTGATCGAGTCCCACGCCGCTATCATTCGGAGCAAGAGATCCGAGGAGATTTCCCACTACAGAATGTCGGTTGCCCACACGCTATGGCAGACGTTGCCGGAAGGCGACAATGACTGCGCCGCTTACCTGTCGGAGCTTGCCGTTGAGGAGTTCATGCCGCTCCACGTTGGAAACACAGTGTATTACGGTTTCGGGTGGTGAGAGAGCCCGCTCACCCGCAAAAAGGCCGTCATGACGCTGGCCCCGCATTTCAGCCTTATGCAACTGCCGCCAGCCTTCATTGATGAGTTGGATTTCTTCCAGTTTCCCCAAATGGACGCAACCATACCACTGGATGAGGTTTCGCTCGTTGTCGGCTACGTTATCCCAGCCAGCGCGCCTAACCGGCCCCAGGCAGGCGCATTTGTCCGTTTCATGGGGTCAACTGAGGAGCAGGAGTTGCAGCTCAATGAGGTGAGCGAGGACGAACGCAATGTCTGGTTAATCCCTGCTCATCACGATGTTGACCGCAACGCCCCGCCGCCAGCCGCCGTCAAAGGCGACCATGCCGTGAGAAACGCTAACAGCATAAGGCCGCCTTTGATGTTCGGGTTGCCTGCCAACATGCGAGAAGGCTTTGATCAGGTCTTGCGACGACTCTTCCCCACAATCAGCGCGCGCATCCAGATCGCGGTGAGCCAGTCGATGCTGGAAGAAGCGCGTCAAGCCGCGATTCAGAAAGGTGAACTCCCCCAATAGCGTTCTGAGATCTCCTGTGGTTCCATCCAAGCCCGACCGTGCATTGACTTAGCGCATTCTGGCACGATGACCGACCTGACACCATTCCTCCGGACCTTCTTCTCCGGTAACGACAACTCACGCATCAATGACCTGCCCCCGATGTTTGTACCACCCGTTATGTTAGTCCGGCAAGCAGCGGAACAGGGTCGGCAGGCAAGGGTGCCTCAGGCGCCGGCGGCCGGTTGTGGTTCGAGATTGTAGACGCTTGACGTCGGAAGCATGCCGTGCATGCCGGCGCGACGGGAAAGTGGAAGGAATCGCCACTGACTGTATGTTTGCCGTACGCCGGGCGTTCAGCAAGCCGACCAGGCCAAGAGAAATTTTGGTTGAACTGAACGAGTAGGGCGAAATCGACGCCGAAACGGTCGATTTGGCCGAAGCCGCTGGCGTGGGCGCTCGCTGTCAGCGTCACCAGGAACGTGCCGGAACTCGCCTGTCGATTCTACCGCTGCGAGGCGGACATCGTTCTGATTCTGACAGGCACGGGCAACGTCCAACACTTGGAATAAAGCGTTGCCTCGATGATCAGACCGCCCCTTCCAACGGAAGCTGCTCGCGCCTACGCCAGATGTTCGGTCGCGTTCATTCCGCCACCGGGCGATAACCCGCGGCCGGGAATTGACGCTCAGACCTGGTCCAAAAGATCGACGCGACCGCTGCCTCCGTCCACACGCACGCGCTGGCCGGTGTGCAACCGTTCCGTCGCGCGATCAACGCCGACGACTGCTGGGATTCCGTATTCTCGAGCAACCACCGAGCCGTGCGTCATCATGCCTCCTACCTCCATCGCCAGCCCGCCCGCGGCGAGGAAAAGAGGCGTCCAGGACGGATCGGTACCTGGGCAAACAAGAATCTCTCCAGGCTGCAGTCTCGAGTCAGCCGGGTCAAACACGACACGCACGCTTCCTTCTACCGAACCCGGCGAGACCCCCGACCCCACGAGCGATTCACTGCCTGCGCTGTCAGATGCCGGGCGGCCCCCCCCCACGATGGCAGTTCCGTCACTGAATAGCAGGCGGGGGATGGGCTGCCGGCGCTGCTCGCGCTGATAGGAAGCTCTGCGAGTTCGCACAAGCCGCTGCCAATCGCCCGGTGCGCCCATCGCCAGGACCTTCATTTCAGGCAGGTGCAGAAAGAACAGATCATCGGAACGTTCAAGCACGCCGGCTTCTACCAGTTCCTGCCCGCACTCAAGCAGCGCGGCGCGGGCAATTCCCATCATGCGGACAACAGCAATTTTCGGACTTTCACGGAAACCGGCGAGCGTTCGAACGCGCAGGGCCAGCCCGCGCACCAGGCTGCCGCCCAGGGTAGCGCCGAACGTCTGGGAGACGGCCTCCGCCAGTTGCTTTTCTGCCCGCGAAGCTGCGACCTGCCCTGCGGCGAACAGGCTGTCGGTATTGGGGTTGGCATCCTGAACGGCCAGAAGCGCCTGCAGCGCGCTGAATACGGGGGCAGGGTCTTCCCGCCATCGAGGCTGGCCGAAATCGATCTCTGCCGGGCCGCGCATTCCGTACCGGTCCAGGAATTCGTCCAATGCTGCTTGAAGCGAGTGTGGCAGGAGTCGTTCCCGATAATCCCGAGCCAAGGCGTCTGGGCCGGTGTCCCCCAAGGCGGCGGCGGCGGCCGGGTCCTGTTGGACCCGCCTGGCAACCAACCACATCTCCTGGCCCATTTCCGTTGTCACATTGTTTGACAGGCTGCGGTTGAGGTCGTGAAGGAGACGAGGCCCAATGTCATCGTGGGTCAATGCCATGAGGGAAGCCAGCCAATGGAGGACAGCCAGCGAGCCCTGGCCGACCGCTGTCAGAGGGAGAAAAAGAGAAACCAAGAAGGGGAACAGAGCGTTGTAGCAGAGCCATTCAAAAAGATCGATCCGCTCGGCCAAGGTCGCGGCAGTTCGCATTCTGTGTTCAACTTCGGCTATGCGCGCTTCCACGGCGCGGCGAGCCCCGCGGGCTGCAGCCTCCGGCTTGAGCAGCGGACTCGCGAGCGATCCGATGGTCCTGACGACGAAGAGGGCAGCTCGGCGGAGCGTCTCCAGGCGCATGCCCCCTCTTTCAATCCGGGAATCGCCAACCAGATCACGTACGGAATCCGCTGCACCCGGCTCTACCGATAGGAATGCCTTGAGGAAAAAGCGACGGCCCACGGAGTTCCGCAAGGTGCCGGTCGCGTCGACCCAAAGTCGCTCGGCGGCGGTGTGGATGAGCTGCTGGTCATGCATCGTGACATCGTGTCCGAAGAGCTGAGCAAGCCCGGCAAACAGACCCTTAAGCATATCCTGGCCCATCGGAGTGAACGGCCCCTGCACACCTTGAACGGCGCCAAAGGAGACATAGACTCGAAGCGCGTCGCCCTCATCGCCTGGCGGCAGTGGGAAGAGTGAAGTGATGGGCCGGGACTGCAAAAGGAAGAGGTCCCCACCGGCGAAGGCCCATTCGATATCCTGGGGAGAGCCGAGCAGTTCGGCGACGCGCTGGCCAGTTTCAGCCAGTCGCCTGATCTGCGTATCCTGAATCGCCTGCTGGTGCGGGTTCAAGGTTTCCATCGTCGTTACGCCGCCGCCGGCCTTCCCGTGCATCGCCTTTGCCTTTGCGCCGATTCGCTTCTGCAGAATGCGGCCACTCTCGCTCTCGACAACGTAGTGGTCCGGCTCAATTTGCCCGCTGACCAGCATTTCGCCCAGGCCAAAGGTAGCGTCAATGACCGTTTCGTTGCGCCGACCGGTCAAAGGGTTTGCTGTGAAGAGCACGCCTGAACTCTCACTGGGCACCATTTTCTGCACGACTACGGCTATTGCAACGGCCAGATGGTCAATGCCGTTCCGTGTTCGATATGCGATTGCGGGAGCAGTCCACAGGCTGCTCCAGCATCCCGCAATGGCGGAGAGCAGGCTTTCTTCGCCCTGCACATTCAGGAAGGTGTCCTGCAGTCCGGCAAATGACATTTCGGGCAGATCTTCTGCTGTAGCCGAGGAGCGCACGGCTACGGGCGGCCTGCCCAGAGCTGCGTAAGCGGAGGCAACTGCGGTTGCCAGCCCTGCAGGAATGGCGCTCTCCTCGATGCGGGCGCGCAGACTGTCCGAATGCGCAGAGAGCGCGGTGGGATCGTCAATGTCGACAGCGTCGATTTCTTCGGCAATTATGCGGGCCAGGCCACCATGTGCCACAAAGTCGGAGTAAGCATTGACTGAAACGATGAATCCGTCTGGGACTTTAAAACCTCCTCCGGCCAGCTTAGCCAGATTCATGGCTTTGCCACCGACCAGGGGCAGCTCCGCGTCCGGCGAGTTCAGGGGAAGAAAGTAGCCGTTGTCGATATCTGTATTAGGCTTAAAAGTGTCCTGCATACGCTTTCTCTCCACTCTCAGGGACGCCGACATGGAAGGAACCTTACTGTAGGGCCGGTCCGACATCAAACGTCGAAATCGCCGGCAGCGGTGTTAACCTGGGCACTTGCATCTAAAGTAGATCCCATTTGAAACCCTGATTTTTCGGCAAGGGGGCACATTATGGTGATCCCCAATCGTTGGACCACGAAATGGGAAAAACAGGGTGCATCCAGGCGACTGCGCCCGGCCTTGATCGGCAACGGGCGGTCTGCCGCCGGTTCTTGACCATCGTGCTGCCCCTCCACAGGCTCGGTGAATTGCTCCTTTATACACCTCAGCTTGTGGTCCAGTTTTTGGGGCCCACTCCAGGCGGCGAATCCAGGAGCCGCCGAAGTGACAATCGATTGGCGAAATCGTGGGGCTCTGCTCTCTTATGTCCACCGCTCGCGTCAATTATCCAGATCGGGCATAATCCGCAACATGAACTCGTTGAACATAGGAACGGTGAACGCGGTGTCGCCGTGACTTGGGCTCCAAATCATGCCTTTACCGATCAGTTGGGCTCGAGTTGGCGCCAGAGAAGCCACTTTGCGATCCATCATTTGCGCAATGTCGCCCGACCGATGGGGGCCCGCACCCAATCCCGCCATTGCTCTCAGGTATTTCTTCTCCAAAGGCGTGAGCCTATCGAACCGGACAAGAAAGAAACTCTGGTCAAGGTCGGCGATGGCCAGATCGGAGGCAGGGGCAAAGTCCGCAACCGTGATTGAAGAACCCTCGGCTAAATCCCAGAGGTGTTTCCCCCAGACCTGCAAAAAGTAGGGATAGCCTTGCGTTCGATCGACGACGGCATCGAGAACTCCGGCTTCTATCTCCACACCCTCGTCCCGGGCAGGCTTGGAGATAGCAATCCTGGCATCGCTGCGCGACAAAGGCCCCATTTCGGGGAAGTCGAACAGCCTCTCGGCGTAAGATTTGGCGTTGCCCATCGCACCTCTGAGCTGTGGTAGACCAGCCCCAACCATCGTCAGCGGCAACCGCCTTTGGGCGGCCCAATGTAACGCTGTTATCAATGCTGCCAGTTGTTCCTTTTCGACATACTGGAGTTCATCTATGAAAAGGGCAACGCAACTGTTATCCGCTTTAGCCGCTTCGCCCACGACTTCAAACAGGTCTTGCAGGTCTATTCCCAGGTCGCCGTTGTCCGCCAGGCCCGGTTCGGGGTCGTAGTCGAGCCCGACCTCGATGTCTTGGTACTTCAACTTTAGCGCCTTAACGAAGCCTGTCAGCACTCTCAACCCCCTCTGGGCGAGTGCCCGCGCAGCTTCTCGCCTGGAAAGCCTAATCAGAGCATATCGCATTTGAGGCGCAATCATCGACGGCAGAGAGCGTTGTTCCGGCGCTTCAATTCGCAACACCTGTAAACTGTTGGCCTCGGCGTCCTCCCCGATCTGGTCAAGCAGTACGGTCTTGCCAACGCCGCGAAGGCCTACCATAATGATGTTTTTGCTTGGACGACCAAGCCTGATTCTTTCGAGGGCGATGCGCGCAGCCTCCCGAAAGTCATCGCGTCCCACCATTTCAGGCGGACGGGTGCCTGCTCCTGGCGCGAAGGGATTGAGAATAGGGTCCATTCAGATATTATATAGCGACATTAGTGAGTTTTCAAAAATCGTATAAACTACCTAACTTTGAAAATTTTGTCGAGTATCGGCCAACAAGCCAGATTGACAATGGCTTTAATCTCCATAGCAATTGAAGGGAGTGGCCTGTGCGTGGGGCAGGGCGGTAGGGTTCGTCCAGAACATCAGGTGCAGGTCAACCCTGTTGGATACTATGGAGAAAACACTGGCTTTGTTGTTGCCGTCAATATCAAGCACGCTATCGAGATAATCGATGCAAACCCGATTGGTTTCGAGCTGCCAAATGCTTAATCCTCACGCCAACAAATTCACATGCTATATCGGTTACGCCACTTTCAAATGAACCAACACCGATAACAACAGGGTGTATTGCCGAAAAGTCTGACCCAAGTAGAGGAACCACTATGACCTCAGAAGACTTCTACGACCTGATCCTGCTGTCAGTGTTCGCCAGCCCTTTCATCTTCCTGACCGTCAGCATCTTGCTCAACAAACGAAGCCGATTCTCGTAACCCCACCCACACCAAATCACGAGCCGTCACGTCCCGTGGCGGGTTCCGTTGTCTCATCCCTCAGTTCACATCACCACTAATCCCCCACCGCAGCCATCGCCTTCCGCATCGCCTTATCAATAGCGTCCACTGGCACAACCTCGATCAAGTCGCCGGGAATCCCCAGTCGCGATCCGTGCCAGCAATACCGAATCCGGTCCGTCGCAACCCGCCACCCCTGACACTTCCCCACCCCTAACGCAAAATCAATTGACCAAAACCGCCATATTGCCACGACATTGACACGAAGCTTCTCCCGGATGAAACAAATCTCTCGTACGAGTAGCGTATAATAGGTCAGGCAATAACTCACTGGCGAAAGAGAATCGCAATTGTGCATCGCGATTCCGAAACCAGTTCGTGCTGAGTTAAACCGAATGATCATTCTCATCGCAAAACTCTTGTTTATAATCGGCCTGCCGATTGCCGCGGCTTTCGTCTGGAACAAACGCACCCGCGCACACTGGTACAGCCTGCTCTTCGGCTTCGGTGCTTTTGCCGTCAATTACTTGGTGCGGATACCTCTGGATCTAGTTCTTCCCCCACTCTTGGACCTCATACCTCTGGGCAAAACCCCCCCTCCGCCCTTGAACCCTATAGTCGACTACTTAGTCATTTGGTGGGGAATTTGGACTTACTGGATTCTACAAGTGATCATCTCAGGGCTCTTCCGAGAAGGCACACGTTGGCTGTTGTTCCGCTACGTGGCGACGACCGTGAGAATGTGGCGGGACGGGGTGATGTTCGGGATCGGCTACGGCTGTATCGCGACAATGTTTGTGACAGGCGAATATGTATCCGGGCTTGCAGCAAATTCTGACTTGCTCTCGAATTCACTCGCCAAAACAGTCGCAACTTTGAACGACGGGTTCGGGTGGTGGGAGACTCTGCTGGCGGCGTGGAGGTGGGGAGTGGTGTTGACGGTCTTCAATGTGGGCACATCGTTGGCGGTTCTGTTCAGCGTGCACAGACGGGACGTGCGATTCCTTCTGACTGCGGTTCTGGTATATGTCGTGTTCTCCACTGCGCCATTAGCGATGTTGTTTCATTTTCCCGAAATACAGTTGGACGGGTTAGATTTCTCCTTCGTCATCATTGTCATGACGGAGCTGACGCGGCTTCTCGTAACGCTGCCGCCCCTTTGGTTGATCTTCCGTCTGCGCAAAACTATGGGGCAGGTCAGCAAACAATAGGAAAGGTAGGATCAGTTCTCTTAGTCGTAGTTCATACTCTACCCGAAACTGAGGGCGAAAGAGGCCGTATCATTTAGTGCTCGCAAAGCGACTCCTCACGAAAGGAAATGGTATGAAGAAGAAAGGTATTGAACTAACAGAGCAGCAACGCGCTATGCTCAAGAGGTTAGAAGAAATGCCTGACGAGCATATTGATACCTCTGACATTCCTGAAATTCGCGATTCAAATGGATGGTTTCCAACTGGCCAGATCCCTGCTGTTATTGAGAAGCTGAGGGAATCGAATGTTTCGAAACGAAACAACGGTCGACAGGTATTGAAGTAGAGGTGCAAGTCTGGTTTGAAGCGGAGGGTAGGCCAATGTGAAGAAGTGCCGTAGTGGGTGACAAGAATGGCCGTGGAGAACTGCTTTTGTCCAAGGAGGGACTCGACGAACACCAAGGAGGTTCCGGGTATTCTTTGGGTGACTGCGGATCTGCCGCGCTTTACTCCCGGAGACCGCAATTCGGACAAACGTCAACGGGCCCTATTGTAGACAGATGCGACCGCCGGGGTAACGACAAGGGCCGCCCAGGGCATACGCATCTTATCGGGAGAGGATTTTCAGGAGGCGTTCAGGACCCAGCGGACTGCGTTTTCGACGCTCCGGTGGCTGCGGGTGGAAGTCAGGAGCAATCCGGCATCCCGATTCTGGCGACGGGCGCAGTAGGCAAGACCGGTTGTGAACAGGATTCCCCAAGTGTCAACGGAACCTGATACCCCGCATATTCAGTGTTCGACCTCGACCCACAGCTCTTCGACGCCCCGCAGCACAATCTGGTCTTTGAACACAGGTTCAGAGGCCAGCCGCATTGAAGAGAACCGCGCCAGCAGGCTGGTGAAGGCTATCCGTCCTTCCAGGATCGCAAGCGGAGAGCCGAGGCAGTAGTGAATGCCGCGCCCGAAGGAGAGGTGGCTGGTTTCGTCGCGCCCGATATCCAGTTCGCCGGGGTTGGCGAAAATTTCCGGGTCTCGATTTGCGGCCCCGACCAGCGCCAGAATCCGCTGCCCCGCTGCAATGCGTTTGCCCCCGATCTCCACGTCGCCGATGGCGTTGCGCGAGTTGATCTGTACGGGGCTGTCATACCTGAGCAACTCGTCGATGGCCGAATCCAGCAGGTCGGGATGGTCCCTGAGTCGTTGCAGCTGCATCGGATTTTTGAGCAGGGCCAGCATACCGTTGCCGATCAGATTGCGCGTTGTCTCGTTGCCTGCGACCAGCAGCAGCATGAGTGTTGACAGCAGCTCCTCGCGCGTCAGTCTGTCCCCCTCTTCTTCAGCAGCCAGCAGTGCGCTGATCATGTCATTTTGGGGTGCCTGCCGCCGCTGCTCGATGATACCCTCGAAATAGGCGAAGAGCTCTTCGACCGCCTGTTGGACCCGAGCTATCTGTTCGCTGTCGAGCAATGGAGCGACCGAGATCGCAATGTCGTCGGACCACACCCGGAAACGCGCGCGATCTTCTGCTGGAACGCCCAGCATCTCGGCGATGACAATAACCGGCAGCGGGAATGCAAAGTCGCTGATCAGATCGATGCGGTCTTTGCCGGCGACCGCGTCCAGGAGTTCGTCGACAAGCTCCTGGATGCGCGGCCCAAGCTCCCTTACGGCGCGCGGGGTAAAGGCTTTGGAAACGAGCCCCCGCAACCTGGTATGATCGGGCGGGTCCATATCCAGAAACGTTCGGTACTCCATATAGTCGTAGTTGCGCTCTGCATTCGTAAAGCGCCTGTGGTCGACCAGAACGTCCTGCACATCTTCGTACCGGGTCAACGCCCAGGCCTCGACTAAGCGCATGCGGTGGACGGGGTCCTTCCGGCGCAGCTGTTCGTAGGTGCGGTATGGGTTCTCTATGAAGGCGCTGGAAGTCAAATCAAGACTGACCCCTGACTCCAGACGCTCCCACGCCAGCAGAATCCGCTTTGCGACCCATTTCACCGCAGTGAGCACCGTCTTCGACAGGCCAGCCATTCTACTCTCCGCGCAGAAGGCAGCATAAGCACGACAACCAACTGCAGAATACACTTCCCTTGCCGGTGCGTCAAGGCTTCCAACAGCAGTCTCTTGGCGTTGGTTTTTAGCTTTTGGGTAACTACTAAGCCTGAGAGGTATCAGGGATGAATATGGTGAGCCCCAATCATTGGACCACGAAATGGGAAAAAATAAGGTGCATTGAGGCGAATGCGGCCGGCTTTGAACAGAGCACGAAGTGTATGGTGAGACTTGCGCCTGTGACCTGTCCCCGCGCTTGTCGGACTAACATATCGGGTGGTACAAACATCGGGGGCAGGTCAATAAATCGCGGATATTCGCTGCACTTGAGAAACAGTTATCGGTCAGGTAAGGTTATCGAACCAATAGGAAAAATCCAGGCAATCGGCTGATTCTTATTCATACGGCTAATAGGAGAGCGTTGCAGAAACATGACTATTCAAGAAGAGCATGTCGAAATAGTAGACCCTCGGAGCAAGTGGGGAAATGAAGCACTCGAATTCACGCCTTGGCTGGCAAGGAATCTTGATCTCCTGGGGGAAGTACTCGGCCTGGAACTGGAACTCGTCCAAACAGAAAAGTCGGTTGGGCCTTTCTATCTGGATGTCCTCGCCAAGGAAGGCTAGGACAAGGTAATTGTTGCCATTGAGAACCAATTGGCGGAAACGGATTTCAGCCACTTAGGCCAGTTGCTGACTTACGCTACGGGGTGCGACGCGCGTATCGCAATTTGGGTCGCACCTGAGTTCACATACGAGCATACGCATGCCCTTCACACACTGAATGAATGGGTAAGCGGAAAAATAGCGTTTTACGGAGTAAAGGTAGAAGTCTACAGGAGGGCCAATACCACATGCCTGGAGCCGAAGTTTCGTAGAGTCGTGGCCCCCGGCTTTTGGAACAAGGAGATAACTTTGCCAAGCGGCGCCATGTCTTCTCTGAAACGGAAATGCCACGATTTTTTCCAACAGTTGCAAGATGGACTGCCGGACGCGCGCTTGTTCCATGATCCTGTCATTCGTTTTGATTACACGGGCAGGCTGTTCTGCTCTCGCAAGGATGGCCGAATAGGCTACGCGGTGTATCTTGGTGGAGGTAACGATGCCTGGGTAACTTTTCATATTGAAGCCGAAGATAAGATTCAGACCAAAGAGATCTTTGACAGACTTAGTGCGGACTCGAAGTATATTGAAGAATCCATTGAAGTCGGCCCTGATCCGGAATGGTTTTGGAACAGGGCGAATGGAAAACTATTTTCCAGTGTAAGCATCAGGAGAGACGGGTCGATAAACGATCCCCCAGAGAAGCTGGAAGACACGCTGCAGTGGATGCGCGAAAACCTTATCAAGTTCAAAGACTTTTTCGATAATCGTCTAGAAGAGCTCCTTGCCGCTCCGGCACCAGGGGGCGAGAGGCGGGAATAGCTGCAGAGGGGCCAGCGACCATTTTCCTCTGGCCTGAGCGACGAAGGACAACAGGAATGACAACAGACTTTCAATCACCGGCCACAGTCGAACAGAACGGCGCCGCTATCGTCCCAGACACTCTGTCCGCACAGGCGCGCCAAGCCATAGGCGCTGCCTACTCCGACAATACTCGTCGCGCCTATGTACAGGCCTGGGACAGGTTCTGTACGGTCGCCGGCGCCAGTCGGTCGATGCCGGCCGCGCCCGCAACGGTCGCGAACTACCTGGCGCTGCTGGCCGAAGAGGGGAAGTCGGTCGCTACGGTCCGGTTGGTCGCGGCAGCCATCTCCACCGCGCACAGGGCCGACGAGAGCGTAACCCATGGGCGTCACCGGCAGGCGTCCATGGCCGCGTCGCTATGATGGCACTTACTGTATGCTTGTGTTGTTCTGAAGGGAACAAAGAAGACACAGACAATGCACATTCTCACAAATTGCTTTGTTCTTATTCTGGTAGGGTCTTGGACGGCCGCTGGTTGCACGTCCATAGCGATAGAGGCCGGAAAGGCTGCAGGGAAAGAGGTCGGAAAAGCTGCGGCGAAAAAGGTCGCAAAAGAAGCAGCGAGTGCCGCCAACAGGGAGGCCACGGAGGCGACCAAGACGCCGACTCCAACTGCCTCCACAGTGCCACAGGTCACTTTAGAGGTTTCACCGTCACCACAGCCTGTGTCGGCGACCCCAACGCCATCGCCCCACGCGGTTTTACAAGTCGCCGCGCAAGAGATAATTGACGACTACGACGAAAATCGGCCTGAAGCAGACGAAAAGTATGAGGGCGTTGTTCTTAAAGTGTTTGGTGAGATAGCGAGGGTCAAAAAAGATGATGTGCATTACATTATCTTTCACATTGAAGGCGGCCCGGACAACGTTCGTTGCAACTTGGCACCCGGACAGGTAGACGAATGGGCACGCTTGAATAAAGGAGATCGCGTCGTCGTTGTCGGTACAGGGGTTGGCAAAAACAGGGGACCATGGGGCGATTTCAATCTGGACGCCTGTACTTTGAACACTCCAAGCGGGTAGATGCGTGAGCTTGGCCCAACAAACTGGACCACAAGCTAGGGTGGATAATGGAGTAGTTCACCAAGTACGTAGAGGGGAAAGTGTTTGGCGAATGGCTTGGCGCAGCCTCAAATGTGGGAGACCACAACAGAACCTTAATCAATAAGCACCTGCTGAAACACACTTCGTGGTCTAGCCATTGGAGTCAACAGTGCTCATACTGTCGCCCAAGAGTAGATTCACATCGCATGGAGTGAGAGATGACAAAGCATACACTTTCCCGCCGCCAATTCCTGCGATCAACCACGCGAATTGGAGTAACTCTGACCTTGGCCGCCTCACTGTACCCTACCGAACGTCCCACAATAGCTCAGGAGTCTTCTCCAATCTTGATTGCCCAGGGGACCGACATGCTTAGTGAGCTTGACGTCCAAAACTGGATAGTGTCAGGCTTAGGAGGGCTGTGGGTTTCAGGACAGTTTCTCAACTCTTTTGCGCGCAATCTGGTCTTCGACAATCTGCCACCGGAGTTGAAGCTGAAATACCGGCTTGCCGGAGCTGAATGGAAAAGTTTACCCGCGGCAAAAGCAATTTGGGAGACGATCCCTGCCCCGATCCGCGCCGGAGGCCCCGAAGCGCTGTGGAAGTTCCACCAGGGCAAAGACTGGTCCCACATCATTCCCAAAGCATGGGGCGGGGCCGCGGTCGCGGAAAATGGGGTGTGGTGGTGCTCTCCGTGCAACAAATCGCTGGGCCCTCGGCCGATGCCTCCTGCGCTTGTAGAACAGGCCAGAATCATCCTGCATTTTGAAGCCATACGTTTTGCTATCATCCAGACCATAAAGGGAATGGTTCGTGGCGGAATGGTTGGTGTTGTCGCTGGCGGCCTACTCACCTGCCTGGACTGCGGACTGCAGTACGCCGAGGGCAAGATCACATGGGGAGAGATGGTATCCAAAATAGTGACTTCGAGCATCGTCGCCGGATCCCTAGGGTTCACAATCACCGGTATACTTGTCGGAATCGCCCTGGCGTTTCCTTTCCTGATCCCGATATTCGCGCCGTTCCTGATCGTCCTGCAGGCCGTGGGCCTGGTATTTCTCGGACATCAAGTAATCCAGCTTGTCAAGGGCTGGTGGAAGGTGCTGGATGTCGAGGACGGTCTGGAAACCATCGGCGGAGTTCTCAAAAACGTAGACGGCAATCTGAGAAGCCTCTTCGAAGATGCAGAAGAAAATGTGCTCAACGTCGTGTGGGACTGGGTCGTCTCGATGGCGGATCGATTTGGCGTGGACAGGGCGTGGGAGATGGCCGTCGAATTCGTCCAGGGGTTGGGCCTGGACAAGGCACTGGTCTGGTTCAAATCCCAAACCAAAGCAGTGACAAGCAGGACCGCCGATCTCATGTCCGCACTCAGTTCGTGGGAATACCTGCCCGACGTGGACGCGGGCGTGAATGACGTCAGGGAGTCAATCGCCAGCGTGGTGGCATCCGAGTTTCAGGACGCGATATCGACCACAGAGGGTCTGCTGAACAGCATTGGTAACTATCGCGAAAACGCATACCTGAACACTGACAACTCGATACAGGTTGCCTGAAAACGAAACAGCCCTTCGCCTGCAGAGCCAAGTCCTTTGCTCAGATACTGAGGAGCATCAACGATGCAGAGCAAAAGAGCCTGGGCAGTTGCCACTGTTGCGCTCATCCTGCTGACCATAGCGCTCGGGCATGCATCGGCGCAAGTCGAATCTCAAGCGGCCTCACAGAATCTCGACGCGGACAATACAGCCACCTTCCGCGTGCGCGTCCAAAACATCACCGCCGACAGCGATCCGCTCACTCTTTTCGCCCCGGGTGTTTGGACACTGCACAGCGAGGCCGCCCCCCTCTTCGCCGGCGGCGAAGCGGACCGGGAAGAGGGATTGGAAGCGCTGGCCGAAGACGGCGACCCGACCCCTCTAGCCGCCGCCCTCCTTGCCAAAGGGCTGCCCGCGGGCATCTTCAATACGCCGGTCTGCGCCGACAGCCCCAGCCTCTTGTCGCCCCCTGAATTCTATGAATTCGAAGTGACCACCTCGCCCGAAACGCCCTATCTTTCCTTCGCCACCATGCTCGTACAGTCCAATGATCTCTTCCTCGCTCCCGTCGAAAGCGGTATCCCCCTGTTCGATGAGGACGGCAAGCCCATCGGTTTGCAGAACGTCACAGGGAAGTTGCTTCTGTGGGACGCGGGCACCGAGGCAAACGAAGAACCGGGTGTCGGCCCCCATCAGGCCCCCCGCCAGTCAGAGACAAACGCGGGACCCCCTGATGAAGTCGCGGCCGTGCGTCCGGTCGATGATGAATTCGATTACCCGGAAATCGCTGACCTGGTGAATGTCTACATCGTGCGGGTGCCGATGATCGAGCGGGATCGGGGCCGGCAGCCAACTCCTGATCCAGACTATACGATAGGTGAGGAGTTCCAAGTCGGAGACGTGCAGTGGCAGGTACTCTCAGCCGATCATCTCGGCCATGAACTCACGAATGAGAAAGGCGACAGCCAGATAACTGACGAGCGTTTCATTCAGGTGCGTTTCCGATTCCTCAATATGGGTAGTGATCCGCTGGAGTTCGATGGCGGCCCGCGCGATAGAGAGGGCGTATCATTGCGGGACTTTCAGGGCCGTGAGTACCCATATTTCCGGGTGCCTCGAGCAGGACGTCCGGACGGACCGCCCCACGACTATGTTTCCAGAGCCGAGAATTGCTACGGCAAGTGGACGTGGCGAGGGTGGAGGCCATACGAACTGAAGCCCAACACGCCAACGACATGCACAATCATTTACAAAGTCAATGTAGATGCGACATCTTTTGTCATCATCGCAAGCGATCTGGACGACGGCCAAGAGGGCATCAAAAGGACGGTTGAACTTAACTTGCCTCCTGTTCCTGTCAACACTGTTGGAAAAGCCGTACGTGTCGGAGATGTCCGCTGGCAGGTCCTTTCCGCCGAAGACCTCGGCCATGTGCTGGAAGACGACGGCAACCGGGAGAAGACCAAAGACCGCTTCGTTGAAGTACGCTTTCAACTCACCAACAAGGGAAGCGCCGATCTGGGCTTTCACGGCGCTTTACTGCGAGACAGCCAGGGCCGTGAGTATGAACGGGGACGAACTGCGTTTGTTGCGGAGGATGAAAGATGCACGGGCGGCATCCTCGGGCCTTTCTCCCTCAAGCCCAATGCCATCACCACCTGCACAAGCCTCTATGAAGTTCCGGGCGACGCGACAGGGCTTATCTTCATCGCAGACGACCTCGATGGAAGCGACGACGGCGCCGAGATAGTGGCCTTGGGCCTGTCTGACGTTATGCCGCTTCGCTTCCATTTCATTGAAGAGGACCTGCAGGTTGGAGACGTCTGCTGGCATGTTCTCTCCGTCAAAGAATTGGGCCGGGATCTCAGCAATGACGAAGGCGACTCTGTCACCGCGCAGGGCAGATTCCTGCAGACACAGTTTCGTCTACTGAACCTGAGCAGCGAATCGCTGGGATACGACGGAGTCACATTGGTCGACGGCCGCGGCCGGAGATTCAGCCACTTCGGCGAACATCTGGAGTTCATCGACGAGGACAGCGAATGTTCTCCTGTCCGCCTCCCGCCCGGCCCTTACTCACTCAAGCCCAACACTCCCACAGTCTGCACAACGATCCACGAAGTGGCCGAAGATGCGAAGAACTTCACCTTGTTGTCGACCGATTTGGAAGGATATGAAGCCGGCTTGATCCTCCTTCCCGACCTGGAAACTACCTCCTCTGCGGCAACTTCGGTGCTTCCCGGGACATATGAGGTAGGTACAGAGATCGCGCCCGGCATCTATCGGGGAGAGGCGTCGAAGGATTCTTTCTGTAAGTGGGCGCGGTTGAACGATCTGAATCAGTACCCCGACAGCATCATCGCTATGGGCCTGCATGAAGGGCCGTTCTATGTGGAAGTGCAGAGCGGCGACATTGCCTTTACGACCGAATGTGAGCTGGCGCCGATTGCGCATCTCGAGCCGCGCGATCCGCTTCTGACTTCAGTTCCCCCTGGCATGTATGTGGTGGGACTGGACATCGGCCCCGGCAAGTATAAGGGCGAACCCCGGGAAAAACTCTTCTGCTTCTGGCAACGGCTGAGCAATTTCAGAGGAGAAGAAAACAGTACAGTTGCCTGGGACCTGCCCGGAGAGGAGTACGTTGTCGAGGTAGCTCCAACCGACTTCGCGGTCGAGTTCCACTGTCCCGTAGAAGTTGTAGAATAGTCACCACGCCCGCATCCGGCTGGCATACACTTTGTTTTCCTGACTTAATGGTCCAGTCATTGGGGCCTGAGCTTCGCCCCAAAAACTGGACCACAAGCTAAGGTGCGGACAATAACATTCCCATGAGATCGTTTCCCGGCGTGCCGGATGCGCGCCTCTGGCTGATCATTGAGTAAATCAACCGATCTAATTCACCTATATCTCGTGTGAATCTGCGCGTGCTGGGCCAGAAGGGTACACGCATCGTATACAATGAAATCGGTGAGACCGCCAGCTTGAGAAAGAGCTCATTCAGCCTGCCGAAGGTGTCACCCACCTCGCGGGCCTCTCCGGTAAGGTCTACGCTGAACAGCGTCCTGCCCGCGATTTCCAGAGTCATTTCCATCATTTCGCGGTCGAAGGCGACAATTTTCCTGGCGCGAGCGGCCTGGTCCCATCGAGAGAATCGTCGCTCCGCCGCCGCCGTCATTATCTGGGCCATCTCCTGAATCTGTCCCCGGTGGAAGGCCGGCTGGGCTAACCGACGTTGTCGTAGCCAGGATTCGCCATCATTGCTGATGAGACCTTTTCCGGCCAGAGGATATAGCAGAAGAAAGGAGGGATGGGGTAGTTTGGTGAAATTCTTGTAGTTGTCTTGCAGGATGTACTGGTTGTGGTCGGGGTGAACGAATAGGTAGCCCCAAAAACCGGCGATGAATCGGTACTTTGCTGCTGGCCCAGCTTCGTCTACGAATTCCTGCAAACATCCAAGCGGATCGCGCCTGAGTCGGCTGAAAGTACCGAACAAAGGATTGGCCTTGGGAGAAGGGGGAGAAGAACGCTGCTCTATCGGGTCGGCTACGCTGGTCATGCAATTCGCTCCTTATTACGGAGTTCCAACGAACTCTTTAGCTAAGTGCCCCGTTCACTTCACAACGGCTGAATGAAACGAAAGCAACAGCAATACGAGTTAATTGTGAAGCAGTTCACAATGTCGAGTTTAGCAGAACCTTTACGCGTTGTCAATGGGCCTTTGTCTCCAATGGAATGGGGCGACGAAATCGGTTTCCGTTGCATAACGAAGTCTGGCCTTTAGACACCACTAAATGGCCTCACTCTTGATTTCCATCAGAAGCTTCCTCACTCTTTTGAGAGTCGGATTGACGCCTCTCAATTCGATCTGCTCTAATGTTTCTTCCCATGACCTGCCCCCAAAACTGGTCCAGGGAGGCTGTCTCAGAAGTCGGGCTGAGAGCGTACGCCAATTGCGTCTGAGGGTAAGCCGGGTTTAGGATGAGGCTTACCTAAGATGTAGGAGGAGCGCACATGCCTTTTCGGGAGATGAGTAGAGAGCAGATGTGGATGCTGCCACCGACGCTTGACGAGCTGCTGCCGCCGGATCATCGAGCAAGGTTTGTGGCCGAGTTCGTCGATGCCCTGGACAGGGAAGGCTGGGCCGAGCTTGGTGTGGAGATGGTAGGGGAGCCTATGGGTGCGCCTGCCTACCATCCCAGAGCGCTCCTGTGCGTGTGGCTTTACGGATTCATGACGGGCGTGCGTTCATGCCGCAAGCTGGAGACGGCCTGTCGTGAACAGATACCGTACCTGTGGTTGACCGGATGGCAGCGCCCCGACCACAACACACTGTGGCGGTTCTATAGGAAGCACCGTTCAGATATGAGGAAGCTGTTCGAGCGCACGGTGCGCACGGCGGTGACGATGGGATTGTTGGACCTGGCCGTGCAGGCGGTCGATGGTACAAAGATGGTCGCCAACGCCTCCAAGGACAGGGTCTATGACGCCGAAGAGGTGCGTGCCTTGCTGGGTCGGTTGGACAAGACGATATCTGAGCTTGAGGCCCAGAACGAAGCGGGAGAAGATGAGCCTGCCGTCAATCTGCCAGAAGAGTTGGCCGACAAGAAAGTCCTGAAAGAGCAGGTCAGGCAGGCGATGGACGACCTTGCGGGTCGCGGCCGCCAGAAGTGCATCAACCTGACTGACAGAGACGCCCGATTGATGAAGAGCAGCCAGGGTATCGTGACTGGCTACAACGCTCAGGCCATGGTGTCGCCGTTGGAACCGAGTGTCGGTGCCAACGGGATGTTCGTCACGGCGGCCGATGTGGTGGATGAACCGAATGACTCTGCCCAGCTGGTCCCGATGCTAGAGCAGTCCGAGGAGACAACCGGTGCAAGGGCCTAGGTGACGTTGGCGGACGCCGGCTATCACTCCGGGTCGGCGCTGGACGAATGCGCCCGCAGGGACCTAAAGCTCGTGATGCCTGAGTCGTCGCGGCGACGTGCCCAGCATCACCCCTATCACAAGGACCGCTTCATCTACGACCAGTGCAACGACAGCTACCTCTGCCCACACGGTCAGACGCTGACTCCCGTCGGCGCCATACGCAGTCCCAACGGGACACCGAGGCGCGTGTACCGGGCCTCCGCTGCCACTTGCCAGGCCTGTCCAGCCTTCGGGGTATGCACCAACGACCTGTTGAATGGACGAGCGCTGACGATAGGACCTCACGACGCAGTGTTGCGCCGCCATCGCACCTGGATGGCCACCCGCGAGGCACAGGAGATATCCAAACGCAGGAAGCAGTTGATCGAACCGGTCTTCGGCATCATCAAGGAGCAACAGGGGGCGCGTCGATTCTTGCTGCGCGGCCTCGTCAATGTAGCAGCCGAGTGGGTCCTGTTGGCGACCGCGTTCAACCTGAGGACCCTTTGGCGCATATGGCGCTCAGGCGCGGTTGGCTTCCTGCCCTGCAGCCCGGCATCTCAACCCATTCCCTGAGTGTAGCGCTTGGCAGCGTCAATACTGCCTCTTCAACAGTTGGCATGGCTCAGCTTATGCAACCAGCCGTCTTCGGAAGCTGGCGTGCCGAAACTTACCAACGCCTATCCAACTTGTCCTTCTGAGACAGCCTACTTGGACCAGTTCTTGGGGGGCAGGTCACTTAGAACGGGGATACACCTTTGCGTTTTGCACGGGCTTTCTGATTTTCGGGTCTTAGTTTTCAGGTATCAATACGACGACAATGGAGATTGGCAGCAGGATGAACATAATGCCGTTCAGTGTGCCTAGCCACATTTCGGAAGGGTCTACGCGTAGGCCAAGGTATATGGTCATCAGGTTGGGGTGGTATTCCAGGACGAATGATGCGGAGATTATGGCGAGGAGTGTGAGGATGGCTAGTATTTTCAGTATGCGTATTCTGAGACGGCGAGTTGATTTCCATTTACTCGTAACGCTTGGGTCGAGATCTTTTGTATAGTTTACTCTCCAGTCCAATACGTTTCTCAGTTGTGGGTCGGGTTCTCTGCAATAAGGGCATTTGCGCAATTCGTAGGAGACTTTGCGCCCGCACGCTTTGCAGTTGGAGAAGGGGTCGGTTCCGATAAAAGTAAAGGACATAAGTTTGAAAAGAGTTATTTTTTTGGAGTGTATCACATTGCGGTTTGGCAGTCCTGAGCGTGTTGAGTCGTTGCTTTTTGAGGTGGAGTTGACCTGCCCCCGATGTTTGTACCACCCGTTATGTTAGTCCGACAGGCACGGGGACAGGGTCGGCAGGCCAGAGGGCCTCAGGCGCCGGCGGCCGGTAGCCGAGAGAACTGTGCGGCCTGACCTGGTTGTAGGTCCGCCTGTAACGCTCCGTCAGCACACGCACCTCCAGCAACGTATAGAAGACCTCCCTGTCCAGCAACTCGTCCCTCAACTTCCCGTTGAAACTCTTGATGTAGCCGTTCTCCCACGGCGACCCAGGCTCGATGTAGTAAGCTTGGCCCCAAAAACTGGACCACAAGCTAAGGTGTATAATGGAGCAATTCACCGCGCCTGTGGAGGGGCAGAACGATGGTCAAGAAACGGCGGCGACACTCGGCGGCCTACAAGTTTCGGATTGCGCTGGAAGCGCTTGAAGGCAGCAAGACGATTAGCCAGTTGTCCAATGAACACGAGATTCATCCCAACATGATACGGGTCTGGAAACGGCAACTGCTGGAAGACGGGCCCAGCGTCTTCGCCAGCAATGGCGAGCGCAAGCAACGGGAACTGGAGGCTCAGGAAGCAGAGCTCTATTTAGGTAAGCCTCATCCTAAGCCCCAGCTTACCCTCAGACGCAATTGCCGTACGCTCTCAGCCCGACTTCTGAGACAGCCTACCTGGACCAGCTTTTGGGGGCAGGTCACCTATTTCGACTTCTACAACCATGAGAGACCGCATCAAAGTCTCAACTATCGCACGCCGGCGGAAGAGCACTTCGTGCCCTGTTCAGAGCCGGCCGCATTCACCTGAAGGCACCTTGTTTTCCCATTTCGTGGTCTAACGATTGGGGCCAACCATATCTGAGCAACGCTGTATCGACAGAGCCTGCTAACTCATGCAAACTCTCAGTCCAATAGACATGACAAATCCAAGGTGTCCGGTACGACCCGAATTGGACAATTCATTTGACTTATGTAAGAATGGAAGCATACTGAACCGTGCTGTTGGTACGGGACTCCGCTTGGCGGACAATCCCTCGTGGATTGTCCGGGTTGTACTGGCTGATGCCTGTCCAAGGAGGGAGACATGCCATCCCTTAGAAACAAGATAGATATGGACGCGCTCAATGCTAAAACCGACCGCGTCTTGAGCTATACCCCACCCCCTAAAGGCAAAAAAGGGGAGAAACGCGCTGAGAATGAGACCAAGTACCCGTCGCTGATGAAGGAGCCAACAAGATCGATGAAGCCTAAGACGGGGTAGTATTGGAGGCGCACGTCCGGTTTGGCTCCAAGCCCTGAAATCAATACATTTGGTCGATGCAGCCGCCGAGAGTCAGTCGGCGGCTTCTTGTTGCTGTACCAAGCCAATACGCCTCCTTTGGGTTAATCCTTGGAAACGAAGTTTACATTGTCCCAAAGCCAAAACATCAGCACCTTTCGCATGACAATTGCCATGATTTATTGCAATAGTGGGAGAAAAGGCTAAATGGAACTCAGTGCAATCCTACAATTGGCCAAGTCTCTTTCTAGGCTACGGCGCTCTTGCACATACTATAAAGTGGACTTACACGTTCATTCACCGAAGTCTTCTGACTACAAAGGGGATCCTAGCATTACCCCCTACGAATTCGTCTCTGCTTATGTAGCACGCGGTTTCGATATGATCGCAATTACTGATCACAATGCCGGTTCCTTCATTGATGAGGCGATCGAAGCTCGTAATCGAATCGAAAAGGACGAAGGAAGGAAGATCATTATTCTTCCTGGTGTAGAGATAAACGTCACGCCTGGAGTCCACTTGCTTGCAATCTTTGGTGGAGGTGGGACAGCAAGGATCTCAGATCTGTTGTCGAGCCTTCAATTGCCAGTCGAAAAACGCGGCGAGACCGCCGAACCTATCCGGTTACAAATCGAGGAAATCGCCCGACTGGTCCATGATCGTAAAGGGCTATTAGTTGGAGCACACTGCAACTCGACGCATGGAGTAGTTAAAGAACTTAGAGGTGAACCTAGGCTGGACTGGCTTAGTGCGCTGGACGCTCTGGATATCAATTCAGGACAAAGCGAGGAAAAGGCTAGTAAGACAATGTGTTACGTTACCAATGATCTAGGCGTGACGATCCCCTTCACATTTGGATCGGATTCACACGACGCGGCTTCCGACTCTATAGGGATGTGGGTCAAGATGGCAGAGCCGTCAATCTCATCCCTTCGACAAATAACCTTCGAACCGGAATTAAGAGTAAGCCGCACAGAACCTCATATCTCCACGCATGGACGGATTGTTGGATTCACAACCACGCAAGGCATATACGCGAACGAAAATTTCCGTTTCTCGCCCAACCTCAATGTTCTTCTTGGAGGACGGGGCGCGGGGAAGTCAGCTGCAATTGACCTTCTTCGATTCGCCTTTGAGGCGGAACCCCGATCTGACGATGATAGCTTTGGTGTGTTCGCTAACAGGATTGCGGGCTTCCTGCAATCAGTTGGCGAGGTCATTGTTGTGGTTGGGGGTACTGATGGCGAAACCTATGCCATCACTCGGTCTGGAGCCTACGAAAGGCCAAAAACGAACGGGAAACTGACTTTTAGGCATAAAGCCCAAGTCTTTCAGATTGCAAATGAGAAGCTAATAGCTAGGGAAATGCGACCGTATGAAGCATTAGGAATCGAGTTTTATGGTCAGGGAGAGGCGGCGCGGCTGGCGGACCGCGTCGATGAGCAATTGCGACTTATCGACGAGCACCTGGATCTTGCCACTCATGAAGCTGTGATAGTTGACGCCGAGCAAGAGCTTTCTAGGGGTGAAACTCAAATTATCGAATACCAACAGGCCGTTGAGGAACTTCAGGTCAGGGCGGCTCGCCGCCCGAAACTTGAAGAGCATCGAGACCAACTTAGAGAGTCTCTCGACGATCCGATCTTTGTCGAGCGCCAGAAATGGGATCGTGGCGCGGCTTGGATGGAAGCACGACAAGATCTGGTGAAGGAGCTTCTCGAAGACTTGCCAGAATTTGTACAGTTGCCCGATGATCTAGACTTCAGCATCGAAGATTTCCCCGCGAAAAGTGTACTAGAAAGAGTTCGGGAAGTGTCGAATCGAGTCCTCGAAAGTAGCTCCTCAAAACTCCAACAGTTTCGCCAGACAGTGGAGGAAGTGCTATCTGAACTAGACGATTACCGAATCGAGTGGAGCAAAGAATTCGAAACTGCACACAATATATACCTTGAGCGCCTTTCTCAACTCGGAACGGCAGACTTAGACCAGGTTGCTGATGAACATCGAAATGTGGAACAAGAGCTAACGCTATTAGAGACCGAAATAGAACCTGAAATAGAACGAATAGATGCGGCGATAGACCGCCTAAAGAGCAGACGTGTCCAACTTCTCAGAAAACTGTGGAGTGCGAGACTGAAGATAAACAGCGCCCGGGTGGAATATGTAAGTGAACTAAACACAAGGTTAGGTGGAAGCGTGACAATAGACCTTTCAAGTCGAGACACTTCAGTTTATTTCGATGCAGTTGACAGTCCTCTGGAAGGGTCTGGGATCCACTCCCGCGAAGAACAGATTCTGCTGGTATGTAAGAATCTAACCCCTGTGCAATTTGTAAGAATTGCCCGGGACCAGTCAGTTGGCAAATTGGAGGCGACCGGTATCACTCGTAACAGCGCGTTTCGGATGCTAAGGTTTTTGACTGATGAAGATTTGTTCAAAATTGAACGGATTGACATTCCACCTTTGCCTTGTATCCGCATCAAGAGGGAAGGGGAGACCTCGTTCACAGACCTTTCGTCGCTCTCAGTAGGCGAAAAGTGTTCGGCAATACTATCTATTGCTCTCTTGAACAAGGAAAAACCTCTTATCATCGATCAGCCGGAGGATGACCTTGATCATGCATTTATCATTGATTCGATAGTTGAAGGCATACGTAAAGCAAAGTCTGCCCGTCAGATCATCACCGCTACACACAACCCAAATATCCCTGTTCTTGGCGACGCCGAAATGGTTTTTCGGGTTGCCCGTCGAGTGGGCAAAGATATTTGTCACATACAAAAATCAGGGGGGCTTGAGTTACCCCAAGTAACTAAGGAAGTCCAGGGGCTTGAAGGAGGGGCAGAGGCTTTTGAGCGGCGCAGACTGAGATACACCGGAGTTATCTGAAATCAATTAGCGACTCGCAAGAATTATTAGCCTGGTGGCATCGCTTCGGCGACCGGAAGTCTGAGCGAATATGTATGGCTGCGCTTCTTCGAGGAGGATGAGCGAAGGTAACCGCCACTGGCGAGAGGGTCGACAGGTATGGTTGGCCTCAATCGTTAGACCACGAAATGGGAAAAACAAGGTGCGCTTAGGCGAATGCGGCCAGCCTTGATCGGCAACGGGTGGTCTGCCGCTGCTTCTTGACAATCGTTCTGGCCCTTCACAGGCTCGGTGAATTGCTCCATTATATACCTCAGCTTGTGGTCCAGTTTTTGGGGCCCACTTCAAATCTCAAGTAACCCCTAACTCACTTCCTCGTTTTCTGACCCACGTAAGACACAAAGAACCAAACAATATGAAACCGTAGGGA
The DNA here is from genome assembly GCA_026708085.1 of Caldilineaceae bacterium. GTDB lineage: Bacteria > Chloroflexota > Anaerolineae > Caldilineales > Caldilineaceae > Bin5. Next base: position 77,635 of record JAPOVP010000056.1, on the reverse strand, counting down.
TACCCACCCCACGGTCTTGTTTCTGCTTGACGCCTAGCTCCGTGTGCGCTATGTTGTAGCCCTCATCTAGCAAAGAAGCCACGAGGGGGACCGCATCAAAGTGCTCGGCTTTCAAGAGAAGCTGGAATCACAACTTGCAAACCTATTTTCGCCATTTGAAACTGAGAAAGAGTGGCAAGAATTTCAAAAGAAAACCGATCTAGAATTAGAACAAATCCTCAATGAGGTAGCTTTGATTACCTCAATTGCAACTATAAATGAATCCCCAGGTGACTTAAAGGTAGTAAGGAAGAAAATCAATCAGTTCGAGCAGAATTTAAGACACTTTTGGCGTCTGCCATTAGACCGCTTGGAAATTCTCATATGGGTGGCTTTTGAGGCCGGTATGCAGTTCAACAGGGAGTTCCGTAATGCTGCTGCAGAATCAAACGACCACGTCTTCGAAGCCCTGACCAGACTGCATGCAAAAGCCTGTCAGACTTCGCTCGCAATTCTAACCCTCCTGAAATCAGGCTTTGCAGACGATGCTTTCGCTCGATGGCGGTCACTCCATGAAATCTCAGTTATAGGAAGTTTCATCAGCAAGAACGGCCAAGAACTCGCCGAGAAATACCTGCTGCATCGACCCATCCAACAATATAAAATAATGTGCGCCCAAATCAAAGTCCATGGACGAAACAGCGAAGAGGAAGTTTCCCAGGAAGATATGGTCGTCTTGGAAGATCTACATGATAAACTTATCAAACGATTCGGAAAAAGCTTCAGTTCAGATTACGGCTGGGCCGTAGAAACCCTGAAAAAAAATCGTCCTACATTTCGAGATATCGAGGAAATAGTAGGACTTGATCACTTCAGACCATATTACAGAATGGCTAGTGATAATGTGCACGCAAATTCACATGGGCTTTACTACAGAATGGGAATCAATCAAGATGATGGGAAAATACTCCTGGGAGGTCCTAGCAACGCGGGTCTAGAAGGCCCCGGACACGATACTGCGATCTCCCTAATGCAAATCACTATCTCATTACTCCTCACCAGACCAAGTGTCCCAACGAACATAACGGCTACCATCCTGACAACCTTAGCGAGAGAGGCCGGATACGCCTTTGCTCAAACACATAGAAAACTCGAACCCTGACCTGCCCCTGATGTTTGCACCACCCGTTATGTTAATCCGACAAGCACGGGGACAGGGTCGGCAGGTAAGAGGGTCTCAGGCGCCGGCGGCCGGTAGCCCGGAGAGCTGTACGGTCTGACCTGGTTGTAAGTCCGTCTGTAACGCCCCGTCAGCACACGCACCTCCAGCAACGTATAGAAGACCTCCCTGTCCAGCAGTTCGTCCCTCAACTTCCCGTTGAAACTCTCGATGTAGCCGTTCTCCCACGGCGACCCAGGCTCGATGTAGAGCGTCCTGGCTCCCACCCGCCCCAGCCACTCACGCACGGCACGGGCCGTAAACTCCGGCCCGTTGTCCGAGCGAATGTGGTCGGGCACCCCTCTGAACACCATCAACTCGGAGAGCACCTCTATCACTTCGGCAGACCGTATGCTGCGCGCAGCCCGGATCGCCAGACACTCCCTGCTGTATTCGTCGATGACGGTCAGCAACCGCACCCCTGTGCCGTCATGGAGCCTCAAGTGCACGAAGTCGTAGGCCTACACATGGTTCTTCGACGCAGGCCACAGACGCACACACGAGCCGTCATTGAACCACAGACGCCCTCCCTTCGGCTGCTTCGCCGGTACCTTCAGCCCTTCACGCCGCTATATCCTCTCTACCCGCTTGTGGTTCACGTGCCAACCACGATGCCCCAAAAGAGCAGTGATCCTACGGTAGCCGTACCTGCCGAACTGACTGACCAGCTCCACGATCTCCTCGGTCAGTGCCCTCTCATCCTCCACCGTGCTCGGCTCGTATCGCTGTGTGGAGCGAGGATGGCACAGCGCCCTGCAGGCGCGTCGCTCCGACACCCCGAAGAGCGCCTTCACGTGGTCGACACACCGGCGACGACGCGAAGGACTCAGAAGTTTCCCTCAGACGCCTCCCTCAGGATCTGGTTGTCCAGCGTCAGGTCCACCACCGCTCTCTTCAGGCGGCTGTTCTCCGACTCCAGACGCTTCAGGCGCCTGACCTGGTCGATCATGGGACCTCCGTACCCGCTGCGCCAGCGATAGAAGGTCTGCTCGGTCACACCTATCCGACGGGCTGCGTCAGCGACTGTGCTGCCCTCGGCTATCGCTACCTCGGTCTCTCTGAACTTCTTGATCACCTGCTCCGGTGTGTGCCTCCTCTTGGTCATATTTCCCCCTTTCTACGGCCCTACAATAACACTGTACCTGGACCAACTTTTGGGGGGCAGGTCACAAGGAACGGGCGACAATTCTTGGTGTGTCGTCGCTTTTGACCAGTTTTTCTGGGCGGCCGCGCTTGCGTTTGAGCTGAGGGGCGGGTGGGTTGTTGGGTGAGTATAGGTGGGATCACAGACATTCTTTGAAATAGTCAAGCACTTTTTTCTGGAGTGATCCTACTGCTCGCCAGTCGATCTTATCCACTCCACGGTGTGCTATCTCGTCTCGATGGTTTTTCTCGTCATGTAATTGGTCATCTCGCAAACTTTGAGGACTCCTTCGCCTCGCAAACAGAGAGTTGAAACTGTCAACCCGGTCCCAAAGTCTCAAGTACCACAAACGCAGGTAGGCGTCGTCCAGCGATGGGTCCAGTTTCAGGGCCTCGACCAATTCCAGCAGGCGTGCCCCAAAATCGGTAACATCATCTCTAAGCAATTCTGTCGTGCTTTGCTCAGCACGTTCTTCTAGTTTTGCCACCAGGGTTTTGATTGGCCTCACCTTTTCCATAAACACATCGGATGAAATCGGGGGGCCAACTAAGTCAAGACTGACGGAGATGTTTGGAGGGACTCCCATATGGACACATTGCTCGTCAATCGTCTTGTAGCAGCTGCTTCCGAAGACTTGCTTGTCCGCTCCCGTTATTTCAAGTTCGGCTTTGGTGGCCGCGAGAACCATGTTGATTGTGTCGGTTATGTTGTTTACAGTTGGTGCAGGTGCATCCTGACAGTCATAAATGAAGTGTTTTTCTTGCTCTTCCTCTTGCATCGTGATGCACTGGCCACCAGTTGCTGGAAATGCTCCCAAATCCTCTTTTCTTTGAAAGACCATAAAAGCCTTGGCTCCCACATTGTCTGTGTCTTCCTCGCACTCGTTTCGAAGATTTTTTTCAAAGTCGGGGTCCACGGCGTGTTGGTCCATAAAGGTATCGGACAGAATGTAATCTACAGGGTTGGTAACAATTGCAGCCTTGAAGCCACTGGTTTCCTTTAGAACGCAAGGGCAGAATTGATCGTCTGATACGCGGTATCGAGGAAGCTCGTAAACAAGTGTCTGCATGAACGTGGAAATATGGCAGTAAAAGGGGGTGTCGGAAAAACGTCGCACAAGGTGTGTTGAGAACTCCATTTTGCACATTTCCTTATATGGGTAGCGTTAGGTTGCGAACTTGCTTTCGCATGTTAAGGGGTAGTCTAGGCGTTATTGTGTTTCTGAGATTGTTGAAGTTGGCCCCAAGACCGGGACCACAAGCTAAGGTGCAAAATGGAGCAATTCAAACAGCCTGTGGAGGGTCAATTCGATGGTCTAGGGACGGCGTCGATATGGGACGGCCTGCCGCGGCAGGCTGCAAGTACTGTGTTTGGACCATTTCGTGGTCTAACGATTGGGACCAACCATACTCACCTTGAGTTCGCGGAGGGTTGTCTTACTCTCTTAATGTGCGGAAGCTCTTTGCTTCATTAGGAAATCATTCTAAAGTAGATCCCATTTGAAACCCCGATTTTTCGGAAAGGGTGCACATTGGACTCACAGATACTTTGACTGCACACTCGTCGGGAAGAAATTCTCGGTTCCATTAGGGAATTTCTTTAGTTGTGACGGGATCTGCCCCCCCGCTCTACCATCCCCAGCGATTCAATCGGAGACCTTCCAACCTTCGAACGGCGTTAACCTCAATAAACGGTCATCAGTGATCGCTAGGCTCGCTTTCCTTAACCACAAAGATAAGATATGGCAGCAGATCGTTGTAGTCCACCTGACACTTCTGGAGGCACTTGGCTTTTCCCATTTCGTGGTCTAACGATTGGGGCCAACCATAATAATTCCCTATCTTTGGAGGTTACGCTCTTTCCAGTCAGGAACGTGGACGGACATCAACGAATTGAACAGTTTGCCGTGGTTGGGGACGCGCAGATGCAGCAGCTCGTGGGCGATGACGAAGTCCTGGAATCCAGGTTCCTGGTCGGCCAGGTCGATTGCCAGCGTGATGATCCCCGTATTCGAGCAGGAGCCCCACTTGCGGGTCATCTTTTGCACGCGTACGAGGCGCGGGTGAACGGAGAGCCGCTGCGCCCAGAAATCGACGCGATTACAGATGGTGCGGCGGCGCTCGTCATGAAGGTGCATCTGCCTCTTTGTCCAGCAGGATTGCGATCATGTGATCGACGATACGGCGGCGTTCATCGGCGTGAACTCCGACGAGAGGACGATATAGAGAGGCTCGAAGCTTCCTCCTCTCGTCCGGGTTGATGGCCGCGTTCGGATACTTGTCCAGAAGCGCATCTGCTTCGCGGGCAAGTTCGTCCGCAGAGATCGCGAAATCGTTAAGCTTCTCGTCCTTTCTGAGTGTCCAGAACACCGCAAAAGCGCGGCTGGACAGTCCGCTTTCTTGCGCGGCTTTGACTGCGTCTTCCTTCTCTTTGGCCAAGGCTTCCATCTGAACCATCGCGAGGACGCTGGAAATGACGCGCTCCTGAAGGTCTGCAACGATGCGATCGGCGCGTTCCTTGAGCGTCTGGAGCACGGGAGCCATGCCCGGATTGCTTTCCATCTCGGACCGCAGGATCCGCACGAGGTTGAAAACCTTGCGCTCGTCTGAGCCTGGCTCGTTTTGGAGCGCCTTGATGGTGCGAGCGTCGAAGGTTACTGACGGCAGTTCCAGGACAAGGCTCCGCTGTGTAGCGCTTTCCTCTACCAGCGTCCGCGTCTTGTTTGCCAGGTCAACCACGTAGTTGACACTGTCGGCGTAGGCGTTGCGTACAACGGCATAGAGTTCGGCGAGTCGTTTGTATGTGTCGATGTGGGCGCGCAACTCCGGCGAAGGCGAAAGGATCTCCCAAAGCTCTTCGATCTCCTTGTAGGCTTCAAAGAAGGCCGTCCGGGCCTCCTTGTCCAGAAATCGCCCGTAGATGATCTGTTCCAGGCGCTCGTCTGCGCCCCCGGTTTCCCCATCGTCAAGGTATTCGGCCTCCGCTTCGGCCAGCTTGATCAGAAGGTCGGCCAAAAGCAGGTCGAGATCCTCGATCACGCCGCTTACGTCGGCTGAGTCGAAGCGCAGCGCCTTTTCCAGTGCGCCAAGAACGCCCACATAGTCGACGATGAGGCCAATGCGTTTGCTGACGTTGTTGGCGTCCACGTATGGGCGGTTCACGCGGGCGATCGCCTGCAGGAGAACGTGATCGCGCATCGGCTTGTCGAGGTACATGCAGTAGAGCAGCGGCGCGTCATACCCGGTGAGGAGCTTGTCGGTGACGATCAGGATCTTCGGGTTCTCGTCGGCTTTCTTGAACAACAGACGGGTGTCCGCCTCTTGTTGCGATGAGAGTTGCAGCTCGGCAACGAGCGGGCGCTCAAAGCTGTCATTGATGTTTTCGGTGTAGACCGGCACGCTCCATTCGAGGGGTAGATGCTTGTCGAGCGCACGTTTGTACTTGGCGCAGGCCTCGCGGCTGACTGCGACGAGGAAGGCCTTGTAACCAAGCGGCAGAACATTTTCCCTGAAATGCTGCGCCACAGAGTCCGCCACTTTCTCGATGCGGTCGTCAGCCGCAAGGAACGCGCGCAGGCCCACCGCGCGATCCAGGATTCTGTTGAGCTCCTCGACATCGGTAATCTCTTCATCCGCGGCCAGTTGGAAGAACTCCTTGTTCAGCCGTTCGGCAGGCACGACCATTTCGCTTGGGGCCAAGGTGTAGCGCAACGGCAGCGTCGTTTCATCTTCGATTGATTCACTGATCGAGTACTTGTCGAGATAGCCCTGCTCATCGTCGACGCCGAAGATTTTGAAGGTCCCTTCGCCGTGTTCGGTCCTGGCAATCGGGGTGCCGGTGAAGCCGATGAGAGTTGCATTGGGCACCGCCGCCATCATATAGGTGCCGAGCTCTCTGGCGACTGAGCGGTGCGCTTCGTCGATGAAGACGTAGATTCCGTCACGGTCGTTGGCGTCTTTATCGATCCCTTCGAACTTATGGATCATGGAGATGATCAGGCCGCGACTGTCGTTCCTGAGAAGCCTCTGCATCTCAGCCTTGGAGTTCGCCCTCCAGAGTGGGATATCCAACTTCTGCATCTCGCCCAGGAGCCTCTCAACCCAACCTTTGAGCTGACCTTCAAGCTCGGTGCGGTCGACCACGAGGATCACGGTTGCACTGCCGAACTGCTCTTTGTTTTCAAGAATCAGGCGGGCCGCGGTCAGGAGTGTGAAGGTCTTGCCGGAGCCCTGCGTATGCCAGATCAGGCCACGCTGCTTTGTTTGGTCCTGACAGCGGGCCACGATCTTGTCGGTGGCGGTGCGCTGGTGCTGACGCAGGACCGACTTGCGCGTCTCGCCGTCCTCAACGTAGAAGAGAATCCATTCTTTGAGCGTGCGCAGGAAGTCGGTCGGCTCGAAGAAGGACTGGACGGCGAACCTGTAGCTCTCGTCGCGTCTCTGCTTCCAGCGCGCCATGTAGCGCCGGTTGACGTTCCAGGTTACGCCGTACCAGTAGTCGAGCAGATGGGTGACGTTGAAGAGCTGGGGCGCGGCGAGAAGCTCGGGCGTTTCCTGCTCGTAGCGCCTGAGCTGGGAGACCCCACGCTCGATTGCGTTGCCGTCTTTGGGGTTCTTGTGTTCAACGATGGCGGACGGAATGCCGTTGACGACAAACATGACGTCGGCGCGGCTGCCCTTGCGCGCCGGGGGGTCCACCCTCCACTCCCAGGTGACATGGAGGGAGTTCTCGGCCGGACGCTCGAAGTCGATGACCTGGACGCGCCGGGAGCGCTTTTCGTCCTCGTCGAAAATCTGACGCTCGCCGCGTAGCCAGGAGAGTATCTGGCGGTTGCCTTCAATTGTCGGCGGGACCGCCTCCAGGCGCTCAAGCACCTGGCGAATTGCGTCGGGTGACATCCACGAGTTGAACTGCTTGAGCTTTTTTTCAAGCTCGTCGCGGAAAAAGATGCCATCTACGCCGCCGCGCTTCTCGCTGGCTTTCTGGGGCGATAGGGGCGTCCAACCGATTTCGGCCGAGTGGTGAACCATCGGGAATTGGATGGAGTCAGCTTCAGTTATATAGATTGCATCATCCTTATGCATGTTGAAGTTCCACCGCGCCCGGGACTGTTTGCTCGAAGACTGGCATTAGCACCTCGGCTGTTTGCAGATCTCATGTCACTTGTCTGGACCAAAACCATCCTTCTTTGCTGACCTGAATATAGCAAACCGACTAATGCAATGCTTTTGACGAAAAACTACGAGTGTTGTTTTCGGCACCAAGCCAATTGAACTAAATGTTACCGTTCTCTTCTTGTCCGGATTCGCGTAAGAGCTCTGTCAACGGGAGGGTCTGTCACTCCTTCAGGGATGATGGGTTCGTCATCTTCGTCTAAGACGGAAATGTCGGGATCGTTTTCACCTATTTGCCAAGCCTCACGGATGACTAAGTGCCGTTTGGCGATCGCAAACTGACGGGAAGGTACTCCTGCTATGTTTTTACTGCTACTCAATAACACCGGTGCGAGGAAAAAGATTCCAAATGCTCTGTAGGCCTGGACAAAGTTGATTAGATTTGTCGAGGAACTTGCTGACATTCGAAGGGATCTTGATAGCAGCCAGACGGCCTTTTGGCCGTCTTTCACCATGTGGCGAGGGTTTGGTCCTATGGCAACGGTGTAATCGGCAGGTTTTTGTTCGGACAACCCGGTGATGATAGCCACTCTAATGAAATCGTTCTCATCTGTGCTGCCCCACCGGTCTCTCCATGCTCTAAAGATTTCTTGGCCGGCTTTTTCGTCTTCAAATCCTATGGCGAGGATTGGTGGGTCGCCAGAGTCGAGACTCCACTCAAAGCCAGTCCCTCGCCACTGAGCGCGATTCCACAAGTGCGTGTCAATCGGCGTAAGTACGCGTTGATCCGTATGTTTGAGGCGTTCTCTGTCAAACAGTTTGGCAGGGGATGAATCACTGCTGAATATCACAGATTCCATTGAGTTGTTTTCATTCGCAGACTTCTCCGTCCTCCATTGCTTATCTCGAAGTGCTTCGTAGTTCTGGTCATCTTGCTTTATCCAATCTGACAATTTCATCTTTACTGGTTCACCAAAGAGACTTTTGGTAAGTGCCAGGCTATTACCAGAGGTCAGAGCGCGTGAGAACCCGCGTTCCTTGCCAATTACCTGTTCAGCCCAACCTTCCGTGTCACGTATCATAAGCATGGAACAAGCGATCTGCAGGAGACTCTCTCTGAGCCACTCCATAAAGTCTTGACGTTCCGCGGCTGTTTTGAAACATATATCAGCCGGGTGCGTTATCAGAATGGAACCACTATCGTTATCGGGCAATGTGATTTGTGGGGTTCCGTGCAATTGTGCGGACGGCGAAACGACTATGGTTACATGCTCGCGATACGGGAATGCCTCCCCATCATCACAAGTGGACAAGAACGCCTCCAAAGTACTGAGGAGGGATTCGGCGATACCAAAAGATACTTCGTTATTGGGCGTCTCGATAACGATTTCCGAGCCGAGGATAATTGACCTCAGTGTGCTGGTCTTCCCATCTACTAACGTGGGTTGAGAAGGAATGTCTTCGGCAGCAGGCTGATCCTGCCACAATTCAAAGAAGCTTTGCACAGCCTCCGCATCTCTGTAATCATCAAGGAATTCTTCTTCACGCAGAACATGCTCATGGCCAAGGACAAATAGCAACGCAATCCGAGCGAGGTCGAGCCCTAACTCTTGTAAAGTGTTGGGCAAGCGCGTCACGTTTGAGAGTGCGTCCATGGGGAGATTGAGAAAGTGGATACCGAGCACGCCTTCTTGTATTGCCCTTTCCTCGTCAAAGACCTCCAACCGATCTTCAGGCAGGTCGAGTTGTGCGGCAACCAGATTCGAAAAGGAAATCGCTTCCAGGATATGGGGGATCCGTCCCAACTTAAGTTCGAGCCACACAAGCCACCTAAGAGCAATCAGTGATGAAGGAGTCAACTGCCCTTGTTCCTTAAATACCTCTAAAGCAAGGTCAGAAGCCGCCAGCGCCTTATTCCGGGCAGCCCACAGAAGGCCTACGCGTTCAAAGGCATGGCTGATGCCGAGAAGTGTCATCCACAGTTGTCTTCGATACTCTCTCTTGATTAATAATTCCTCAGCACGGCCGAACAGTTGAATTGCCTCGTAAGGCTTCCCCTTCTCCAGCTTTTGACTGGCGCGTCTGAAATAGGCCGTCCCCGCTTCACCCTCGCTACGGCGCTCGCTCATTGTGTCTGCAATTTTTTCGTAAAATGCGTCGAATGCCGGACTGTCAATAAAATCGCCAAGTTCCTGGGCGAGGTCAAACAGATACTCTACCGAGAATGATCCTAGTCCTTTTGATCGATCAACAATCTTTGAAAGATTGCGCCAACCCTCTTCAGACTCTGTTGCTTTGCCGGAGTGGTAAGCTAGAATTGTCCGCATCAGTGTTAGGCTAGTTCGTGCCTGGAGGGCGTTGTTAGGTCGTCTTGATTCGCCCGCTAGGTTCGCAAGCATAGTGTCCAGTCGCTGAGAGCGGGATTCGAACCGGGTTTTCTGGACATGATCTACTATAGATGGCAGGAGCGTCCAGAGGTTGTAAAGAAGATCTGCGTCGGAAGCTTGGTCGGAATTCTTGGCGTGTTGCTCAACGATATCGTAAAGCTGGTCGAATTCCGTATAGTCCTCGTACCACCAGTAGACTGTCCAAGCCTGATTGTATGCAATTCGCAATCGCTGCTGATTATAGTCCAGTTCGCGTGCCAGTCGGTCTGCCTGCCTGAAGCGCGCCTCAACCTCACTTCGAGAACGCTCTAGTCCCCTGGCCAAGAGCGCGCTTCGCAGGCAGTCCTCGACCAGTTGATAGCGCGCACCCTGATAGCGCGATGGGTCGGCTACCTGCTTGTCCAACTTCTCAAGCTCTTCAAGCCTCTCTGTGTCCCGAGGGCCTGGGCGGGCCTTCTTCTCTCTATTCACATCATTAATGCCCAACGCAGCGAAGTAAATCTCTTGCTGCTGGTGACCCGCCGCAAAGACCTTCTCCACGACCCAAGTGCGATCGACGATGTAAACAGGAATTTCTGCTTCCTTCGAGAGCGAATCCTCTGCGTCAGCCCGTTTCTTGTCACTAACAAACTGATTTGTGAAAAAGTAGATACACTTGTAATCCCGGTCTGTGGACAAGATGCTCTTAACGTCGGCCTTGACTTTGGACGTCCAGTCTTTTTTCGCGCTAAAGGCGAAGGCCCATCGTTCCTTTCCAGCTGATGGCGTACCGATCCACCACCGCTCTGCAATCTCTTCGGCAACCGGATAAGTTTCGGAATCAACCTTGCTATCTCCTCCGCCCGTGGGTCCGGTCTGCGGACGCAAGTTTGGGCAGATCTCGCTTTCTGCCAGCTTCCGACAGAAGTGCTCGAACTGGTATTCCTGTTTGCGGTCGGTGAGCGTGTCCAAATGGTATTCGAACACCGCTATTGGTAGCTGGGGAACGTCAGAATCCTGAGTGTCAGAGTAAAGGTTCGGACGGCGCTTTCGCATCCATTCACTAGGTGTAAGTTCACTTGGTCGGGATACGGCCTGATTGCCAAACTTACTCATAGGGTCAATGTGGGAGTCAGTTCCTGAAATCTCGTGGTTCATTTCACTCATTTAACGTAAATTCTCCTATTGTAGTATCTGTGAGAACGGACGGCGAAGGGGGTAAGTTAAGTTGAGAAGCGCTAATCTCTCCTGTCATCAGCTTGCGCAGCAGTGCCTTGAACAGGTCGTCAAGGACGGCGCGTTTGCGGCGGTGCAGATCGATCTTGCGGTCTATGGGGTCTAGGGTGGCGATGATTTCGTGTTGTTCGTCCCGAATCCCTGGGTACGCTACCGAAAGGGCACGCACAATTTCCAAGTTCAAGTTCTGTTGCTGCCCACCATGTGCCAGTTGCCGGATTTCTTCATAGCAATAGGAGAGAAAATAGTAGAGGTATTTGGTATCGACCACGTCGTCGTCTGGATTGATCGCAGCGCATGCTTGATTACACGACGCCGTAATGTCCAGAATGGCAACCTTTCCTCGCGTTACGCCCTGCCCATACATCGCAAGAAGCAACGTTCCAGGTGGAAGCAGCTTTGCCGCGGACTGATCAAGTCCAGCTTGAGTAATTCGTTCTTCGGTCTCTCGAATCATGCCATAATTGACTTCGGTAGTCTTTACCCAGGGAATCGTTCCGTCAGTCCAGAAAGCAGGTGTCTTTCGTGACGGGGTCCCTCCGGAAACAACTGAGAAGTGTTCGTTGATTGGTTTGATAATCCAACTCTCCGGCATCGGGCCGATTTCGGTTTCCTTCTGCGCTTCGCCGTGCAGGCCGCGGGTGAACAGTTCCTGCATTGTGGCGCGTTTCAAGTCTTTGTAAGTTGCGATTTGCAGGTCTTGAACTACAATGCCTTCGTCCACACGATGGAGAACGTATGCAATACAATTTTGCACAACGCGAGATGGCAATGGGATCTCCTCTTCTTTCAACCCCTTGAAATGGCGGTTGTATCCACGGCTCGGCAGGTCAATTGCTCTGCAGGCGTAATAGAAAAAGCGTGGATGAATATCTCTCCTTGGTTTCAAGATCTGGGTGCCATCAGCGCCTCGCACGAACGGGAAATCCACATATTTGAAGGTGCGAGTGTGATCTCCAAAGACAATGACTGGCAGCACTGAAGAAATCAAGCCCTGGTCATCGTCTGTCCATCCGGCGACCAGAGACTGGCCCTGATCGACGATTGGATACTTGCCGACCTGCTTATAATGGCGTGTCTGCAACTTCGGATGCGGACCGAGCGATAATCGTTTCAAGCAATTCCCAACTGCTTCAGTCGGCCACTTAGACGTCATAATACATCTCCACGAAGAGGGCGGAGCATGTGGAGTAGAACAGAGGTTAATTCAGCGTCGTGTTCCTCCAGACTTTCCAATTCTTCAATAAGTGAAGCGATTGGCTTCATGTCTTCTGTTCGGTGAGTGCCAACCCATCGACTGGGACTCAGATTGTAATCCGCCTCCCTCGCTTGCTCACGTGTGATGACGGCAATCTCGCCCTCGACCTGCTCGCCCTTCACAAAAGCCGCTGCCAGCGGGCGAATCTCTTCTTCCGGGATGTAGTTCTTGGGGCGGCCCTTTTTTACCCGTTCGCTGGCGTTGACGAGTACGATTCTGTCTTTTCGCGACTCGGGTTTGCGTTTGGACAGGACTACGATGACGCCGGCGGCGCTGGTGTTGTAAAAGAGATTATCGGGCAGCAGAATGACGCCATCAATAAGGTCGTGTTCAACGAACCATCTGCGTATGTTGCGCTCTCTGTCCTCGTGTTTGCTGCCCGACCCTCGCGTCATCGCGCCAGTGTCGAGCACGACAGCGGAGCGCCCGCGTTCGTTCAGGCAGGCAAGCGTGTGCTGGAGCCAAGCCCAATCCGCCTTACTGGTCGTGATGCCGCCCTGCGTGCGGAAGCGGTCGAAAGGATCGCTGGCGAAAAGCTCCGGGTCGAAAGGCTGATTCCACATCGGATTGGCGACGACAATGTCGAATGTGCGGATCTTACTGTCCGCGGTCCTGAATCTCGGATTGATCATCGTATCGCCGCGCTGCACATCGGCCTCCATGTCATGGATGATGGCGTTCATGCGGGCGACGGCGTAGCTTTCGGCTTGGAGCTCCTGGCCGTGGAGTTGAAGAAGGATCCGGCTTGTGGGATCGAGTTCACGGGCGACGATCTGCAACTTTATCAACAGGCCGGCTGAACCGCAGGCATAGTCGTGGCACTTTTCGCCGGGCCGCGGGCGCAAGATGTGGGCCATCAGATAGCCGACCTCTGTCGGCGTGAAGAATTCGCCCGCGCTCTGGCCGGAACCCTCGGCGAACTTGCGCAGCAAGAACTCGTACGCGCGGCCGAGAAAATCCGGCTGCACATCGGCCAGCCCGATGCGGTAACGGGGATCGGAGAAGGTTTCTACCACGGCGGCGAGTCTTGCCGGGTTGATATCGCGTTCGCCGTTGCGTTCGGCTGCGAAATCGACCAGATCGATCACACCGGAAAGTGAAGGATTGTGGCGCGCCACGGCGCGCACTGCCCTTGTCAGATGTTCCCCAATATCCCCAGGTCGCGTTTTTTGCCCCCTGCCGTCGAGCGGCCAGTCATGTTCCTTGCGTCCACTGATAATCCCCCAACGCGCTTCGGGCGGTAGATAGAAACGCAGCAGTTCGTGATCGTCCTCGACGATCTCAAGCGCGAGAGCATGGTCGCCATATTCCTCGCCGAGGCGCTCGACCTCGTCATCGAAGACATCCGACAGCCGTTTGAGAAAGAGGAGCGGCAACAGGTAATCCTTGAACTTGGCCGCTTCCTTTGCGCCGCGGATGGAACAGGCCGCGTCCCACAGCATCTGCTCCATGGTCTTCGTCGAGGGAACGCTTGAACTGCGTGCACGCCGCCGCCGGGTGATGCTCGCCGCCGAGTCAACCGGCTCTGCGGCCACCGCTTCCATGTCGAGTCCGGCTTCGACGGCCAGGGCCGCTATCGCCTCCCGCGCGGCCTTCTGGGGTCTGGCTGCGGCACCCTCCCAGCGATTAACTGTAGCGAATGCAACGCCGAGGCGGTCGGCGAGTTGCTCCTGCGTGAGGTCGAGTTCGGCGCGCAGGGCGCGGAGTGTAGCGGGAATATCGCGGAGTTCTGATATATTCGTCATATTCGCCTTATAACATTTGTGGGTGGAGCTGTCAAATCTCTGATGCTTTGGATCTCATATCAGGATGGAGGCAGATTTGCATATGATACCGAATGCTCCCACAACTGCCCCCCGTACAACCGGCCCGCGCTGGCATGCGTGAGCGAGCGGCAGCGGGTGAAGAGGGGGAGAGGCGCAGCGGGATTGCAGCTCTGCAGGTTGCGATTGAGGCGCGGCACATCGGACGCGACTGACCGGGAAGGCGGTCGGCCGCGCCCGCGTAGCGGCTGGTGGGGTTGTCAGCGGCTACCCCTCAGCTTTTTTCCAGGAAGCGCTTGACGTCGCGCATGATCCGGCCGCGCGAGGGGTAGGACAGGGGCGGCAGCTCCTGGCCGTTTTTGACCTTTTCGAGGTTGGCGCGCATGGTTTCGACGGCGGAAAGCAGCTGCTCGTCGCCATGCAGACCGTTGTGAAAGTTTTCGAAAAAGTGAAAGTCATCGCCGCTCTTGTCGATCTGCTCCAAGGCATCCTCGCACAGCATGTTGTACAGTACGGCGGAGATGATGTCACAGACGAGCGGCAGGGGCGTATCGTCCTGCATGCGGTCGATGCCGGCCAGGAGCATTCGCCACATCTGACGGCCGACGCCTCTGCCGATGATCTGTTCGCGCTTCGGTCCGAGAGAGAGGTAGAGGACGAAGGCGACGTAGGAGGGATTGGGCTCTCCGGGTTGCTGATCCCATGCTTGTAGTCTTATGTTCTTGTTCATTTTGGGCCTCTTTCATTCGCCGGTCGGGCCGGTTGTAAAGGTATATGTTATCTGCGGCCGCGCCGCCGCGGCTGAGTCTGCCTGTGGGCGGGGAGAGGGAGCCGAAGCCCCCTTTCCCCAGCGCGCAGGCGCGGGCGGAAACGGCGGAAACCGCAGGGGCGGCATCAGCCGTCTTCCTCGGAATCGCCGCAGGTCTCTGCCGACTCTTCATCACCGCCATAGATCTGCATCAACTGCTCGTCCGTCCTTGCCTCCTCCTCCGCGATCATAGCCAGGGCCTCTTCCTCGACCTCCTGCGCGAGGCGGGCCTCGTCGAGCTCTTGCTGGGACCTCCCTGCTGCCTGTTCATTCTGTTGCAGAATGAAACTGAGCAGACCGCGCTGGTGCCGCGCAATCTGCGAGAGGTGGCCGCGCGCTTCGTCGCGGTCCATCCGGTCGATTTCGGCGTTTTCGATGGCCTGGGTTGTGTCGAGCAGGCCATGAAACTGCACTTCGAAGAGCTTGTCAAAAAGGAGTTGCTCGCGCATTTCGGCCTGGATGACAAGCTGCTCTGCCTTGTCGGCGTCGAAATGCACAGCGCGTTCTTCCCAGCGCCACTCACGGGCAATCTTTGACAGATAGGTTCTCTTGGAATTGGTGCCGATGAGTTTGGCCACCTGCGCGACCTTGCGCGGGATTGGCTGGGTCAGGTAAAGCCGGAACCAGTAGTAACGATCCTCCGGTTCGCCGGGCTGCCGGTCCCAGGGTTTGGGTTGGCCGCCGTCTTGCGTGCCGACGGTTTTCTCGAAATTGGTGTCACTCATGTTCGTTTCTCCTTCTGTACGGCGGTTGACGGGCTGCAGGTCCCGGGATTCGGGCTGGCCGCCGCTTTGCGTGCCGGCGGATTTCTTGTAATCGGTGTCACTCATGTTCGTTTCTCCTGTTGTTCGACGGTTGCCGGGCCGTTGCCGGGTTCCTTGTCGGCGTCGGCGCCGTCTGCGCCATCGGTAATGCCGTACACTTCATTGATCAACGGCATTATTCTCTCCTCGCGAATTTCTATCGCTCTTTCCATGGTCAACCTTTCCTGCCGCTTCTCGTTGATCTTGATCCGGCCCGTCTTCTCTCTGCGGGGCGTCGTCAGCCTTAGCAGACCGAGTTGATGCTGGAAGAGAGGGCTGAGATACCGGCGGGCTTCGTCGCGGTCCATTTCGCCGACGGCGGCGTTATCGAGCGCGCGGCCGGTGAGATGGAGGCCCTGGTACTGGGCGTTGAAGGCGACGTCCTTGAGCGCCTGGCTGCGCAGTTCGGACTGGACGGCGAGGCGCTGGGCGCTGTTGGCGTCGAGGGCTGCGGCGCGCTCGACCCAGCGCCATTTGCGCGCAATCTTGCCAATCCAACCGCTTGCGGGATTCATACCCACGATTTCGGCGACGCGCACGAAATGGCGGGGCACTGGCAGGGTGAGGTAGACCTTGAACCAGCCGTAGTGATCGGGGGGTTCGTCGGGTTGCTGCTCCCAAGGTTTGCGGTCGTGGCCGTCCTGGGGGTTCTGTTCAGGTCCTACAGAATCAAAGGACATGGTATGCCTCGTACCTTTCGCGGGGAAACAAAAAAGCCCCGCCTTGGCCGGTGAAGCGACGCGTGTTCCAGAATTGCGAACTTGCGTGGGTACACCGGCAAGAAAGCGGAGCGCCTGTACCTGATTGGGGAGTGGGCGGATGCCTATTGGCGGTGGCCCTTCCCCCAGGTTTGAACAGGGGGTCCTTCGATTTGGTTGTTGCTGTTGGAGAGATTTTGGGTCTCTCGGTCAGCTAACTGCCATATTACACCATTTCAAGGCTGTTGTCAAGGGCTATTCGATAGGTGCGAGGCCCGAAATCACACGTTTGCCGTCAACGGTCTCGCATCCAATCCTGTTCTTGCCACTCCTCCATCATCTCCTCTTACCGTCTGTCTTTAGCTCCACCGCCGAATATCGCAAATAGCAAGCATAGTAGCCAGATCGACCCCGTCACCAGACACACCACAAGCAAAACTGGAGAGAAACTAACTACAAACATAAATACCAGAGATATGTTGAAAACCCATCCGCACACGAACATAAGCGTTCCGCAGCCCGAACCTCCGTTTCCATCCGCTCCCGTCGGCAAGTCGCTGGACATAGTGGTGCCCCCTTGGTGGTAGTCGACAGATGGACGCTACCACAGCACCATGAGCCCGACAGCCAACAAGGGGACGCAATACGTCCGCCTGTCGGATTGACGCTTTCTATCGGGCTCAATTTGTGCTGTGGTGAGCGCAATCTACCACAGTGGTACTGAAACGCAAATGTAGAATGTTCAGCAGGGGAGGGGGTTATGCCAAGCACCAACTTCGACTAAGCCAATGGTGTAATTCCCTTGGGCAAATTCGCCCGTAAAAATGAGAAGCACCTGCTCTGGCCCAACAACCAAACAGGTGCCCCTCTCATATCAACACGGACGTTTTGCGTCCTGTTAATGAGTATAGTTGACGGCCGCGCGGCTGTCAATTGGGGGTATGGGTCAAGCAGGTGCTCTCCAAGTCAGGAGGAGAGCATCATGCTTTCTACTGAAGATCTGTTCGAGTATTTTCAGAAAGTCGAAGAGGAATCCGCGTCTTTCCAGAGGGTACTTACTTTTGACGAGGCAAATGCCTATCTTCGAGAGCACAATATGACACCATCTTCGGCCTCGGAATGAGCTGCTTTAATAGAGCAGTTCAGGTTGGCGCAGGCCGCGGTGAATGACTGCCGCCAGAGAGGAATCGGATTGTTCTGAGCTTGAAAAAGGTGAAAACACGCTCTCAGTAATGAATCAAGCTGCCGTCCGCTCGGCCGGCGGCCTGTTCATTCCCTGCTGCACTAGGCTGATAAGTCCCAACCGGCGCGAGATCCCCGACATGTCCCCTGGGCACAACGAGCGCGGGCACAAGCCGAGAGACCCTGATGCGGCGCCGTCGTCCGCCCTCAGATCGCCACCTGCACATTCGCGTCACCGAACAGCAGATGGTCGGGGATGTCCTTGTTGCTGTCGCTGCCCTGCTGCGGCAGGTAGTCGCCCCAGCCGAGCAGATCCAGCAGGGGGCGGATCAGCTCCTGCTCGGTCGAGGCCTCGTTGATCGAGTGAAAGCCGGCCGCATTGTCGAGCAGGGCGAGCGCCTGCGCGCGGAAGGACTCGAGCTCCGCGGGCTGCGACAGGGCTTCCTGCCAGGCATCGGTGCGGAGGATGCCCTCTTCGAGAAAGTAGGTGGTGAAGAGCTGGCCGGGCATTGGCGCTGGCAAATGTGGCGCGAGAATCAGCGATTACCGCGTCTTGGAGACGGTCTTACAAGAGACACACTGCGTTGGGCTGACCTATCCTACGGGCACATAATTCGGGCGTGTGAGGGCTACAGGTTTTGCAGAAATTCGACCATTTGCCGAAACGCCGGAGCCTCCCAGTCCCACACGCCAGCTTCAGCGGCTTCGCCGAGCCGCAGGCCGGGATCTTGATTGCCCCTTCCGACTGCAGCAAAGTTGCGACTTCCATATCACGGAAAAGGAAAGGGGGGTTTTCCGGCATTAACGCAATTCCGTTCCGTAGTCCAGGGCAAAATCAAGATCCTCGAATGGATAAGTAGTCGCAGCAATCTGCTCGTCCCGCAAAGTGAGACGATGGATGTGAAAGTCCTCGTCCTCGGTGGAGGTAAAGGCGTCGCGAGCGGCCTCCATGCACTCCTGGCTGTGGGTTGTTGCAAAGACCTGCACCTCGAACTCTTTCGAGAGCCAGTTCAACGCCTCCCACACGTTCTTCAGGACGCTATGGTGCAGGCCGTTTTCCACTTCGTCAATCAGGATTATTCCCTTTCGGGCTTCGCGGAAAGCGAGCGCCATTGACAGCAGTCTACTCACTCCATCACCCAAAAAGCCGATAGGGACGGGGCGGCTAAGTCCGGCATCCGCGTATACCATCGGGGCAGGCAAGGCTGCAATCGTCAACAATCGTTCTATTCGCGGATCGACCCTCCTTAGACAGTTCGCAAGGCGGTCAGCATACCCCTCTAGTTCCGCATCTCCGAAACGCCTGACATCCTCCTCGGGGCCCGTTCGTTGGCGGGCGCTAAGGAAAATATTCGATGGGCGGCTTGGCGTCTTTGCGTCCTGTCCTGTCATTCCTCCGTGTGTAAGCGTCATCGTGGCATTGGTTCCAAGTTGAACGGACTGCCCCTCTGCCCTCACCCACCAGCCTGACGAGATATGTGTTTGAGCGTTCTCGTCAATATAGTCGAGAACGATTGCGGTATCTGAAACGGCTGAAACATCGGTCTCTTGCGAGCCGCGCGGCGGGGTGGAAGGAGAATCAGATGCAGGAACCGCGGTAACCACGTCTTCTCGCATCTGTGATCTGATATTGAGAATGCCTTTGCAGACCCCATCGACACCATTTGCCGCCAGTAAGATCGTGCGTTGCTCGTCAAAGCCAAAGAAAAGATCATGCAACAATCGCCCCGGATCCTGACCGGGAATACCGCGGAACCTGGCAAGCCGGTCGCCGAGGTCAGGAAGATTCGGGCCAGAGTATAGCCACAACGCTTCCAAAAGCGCTGTCTTACCCATGTTGTTCTTTCCTGCAATCAAGTTGACCCGGGCCAGCGGCCCGACGCTCAACTCCTCTATGCAGCGAAAGTTCTTGATGCCGAATGAGGTATACATGTTACGCACCTTTTCCCAGCCTATGCTTGCGGCACCTGTCCTCCATTGAAAGGTATCGAGTTATCATAGCACTGGGTAGGCAGATCAATCCATTTGCCCTCCTCCGGGCGGGCTGTTCCGGGGTGCACGGGGAGGATCGGGCAGCCACCCTGAATGCCCTACGCATCGAATTCGACCCGCTCTTTCTCGGGGAAGAATCCACAGAGGCAGCCGCGCTGCGCCGAAACCGGACCGTTCTGCAGGCCTGCGTACCCATCCGACAACTGTCTCGCGTCTGAATCGAGCCGGTAAGATATACTCCAGGGAGAGCGCAGGAAAGCTTGTCTCATGCCGAATCGCGCCAGAAGAGACGGTAAGGAGTACCTGACGACCGGATCGTTGCCGCTACATCCCCATTAAAGGTGATTGGACGGGCGTCCATCGCGGCGGAGAGCAGATGACACTCCACCTGCACCGCCGGCGCTGTGAAAAGGAGAAAACCGTATGACAGACTGGGATTCGTGCAAGGCTGTCGAACGACACGCGGACAGACTCGGCGGGGCCTGGGTGTTTCAAGGCACGCGTGTGCCCGTGTCCGCTCTTTTCGAAAATCTGCGCGACGGAGCCAGCGTAGAGCAGTTTCTGGAGTGGTTTCCCGGTGTAGAAAGATGGCTGGCAGAAGCTGCGCTGGAGCAGGCAGTCAGGGCCTTGACAGTGCCCACCGATTCATGAAGATTCTGTTTGACGACGTGCAGGCTGCTGTCAACCGGATGCGGCCCGGTGAGTACGGGGAATTACCCATCTGAACTATCTCCATCTGTGCGCTGCCGGCTTTCCCCAACCTCCCCAGCACATCCCCATCATACCCGCGGGATCCGCCGCCAAAAGGGCCAGCGGTAGCGCAGCTTCTGCCGTTCGCTGTAGCCCTTGTCCCCCGGCGTGGGCGCGCGCACGCGTGCGAAAGCGAGCCAGCCCAGCACCAGACAGAGCGCGCTGAGCAAAAAGATGGCGTTGTGCGACACGCCCAGGCGGAGCAGTCCGATCGTGATCAGCGGCGCAACCAGGCCGCGCAACCCGAGTACTGTAGACTGCAAAGCAGCGTACTCTGTGACCCGCTCCGGATCGGCCAGCTGGATGCCCGCGCTGATCCGTCCCAACTCGAAACCGGCCATCACCAGCCCGCCCGCGATCGCGGAAGGCAGCAGCATCCACAGATTCTGCGCCGACATGTAGCTGAAAGGGACTACGATCGAAATGGCGCAGATCGCGCGTACCACGAACAGACCGCCGCGCCGGTCGATCGTCCGGCCCCACAGCAGATAGCTCAGGCACCATGTGAGCGACTCGACCAGGCCCAGGAGGCCGATCTGCGAGTAAGAAAGCTGCAGGCGGTCCACCTGCACCAGCGGGTAGAGCGGCCACGCCATCATCCCACCCAGCCCGAACAGCGTGTAGCTAAACAGATAGACGGCAAAGTTCCGGTCCGTCCGTACGATCTGCCACAGTTCTGCGAAAGCCCTGGTCTGCCGCGGCGGCAGCTCCCCCTCGTCTATCTGGATGCGGGTGAAGAGATATGTGGCCAGGATGCCGAAGAGCGCGGCGATCGGAAAGAGGACCTGGTAGCCCACCTTGTCCAGCGCCCAACCGGCCAGCGGCGTGACCAGAAGGATGACCGACACCCTCCCCATGCGCACCGACGACATCACCTTGCCCCGCCCGCTTTCGGGATATATCCTCTGGATGACACGCGTATAGGCCGGGACGACAAACTCCTCGGTCACCCAGAAAATGATACCGAACGCCATCAGCGGCACGGCCCCCGATGTGAAGGCGGTCAGCAGAAAGAGCGAACGTCCCAACAGCCAGCAGTAGATGATGATGTTTACGGTGCGGCGGCGGCGCATCAGCACGATGCTGAAAGAGGTGAAGACCGAGCCGAGGAAGAGGAGCGCCGTGTAAATCGCCAGCATCTCGACGGTGGCGCCCTGGCGCCGCAAAACAACCTGCGTGAAGGGGATGATCGTGGCGTAGAACACGCCATAGGCCAGCGACATCGAGAGCTCAATGTGCATGACGCGGCGCACCGGAGGCGCTAGCGATCCGGCCAAAGCAGTTTCCAGCCAGGCGGCTGCTCTGCGAAAAATATCAGTTGTCAATTTGCTTGCTCCAGCCTCAAACGCGGCCCTTACCCGGCCTCCCGTCTGAAACCCAATCTGGACTTTCTGCTCTCCGGCCGAAGCGGGCCCCGCAGCACTGGAGGGACCACTGTCATGCCCTGAACTTTCCAGCGAGCCGCCGTGCGCTTGCGCCCGCTCCGGCTCGACAACGGCGCATGGCCGGGGCCGGCCTGACGCGACGCGGAAAATAGGAGTACGGTATCACAGCGGATGACAGTAGACAACCGCACTTCCGGCGCTTCATTCACCAGCTTCTTGTTGAGAAAAAGTTCGGCGCGGCGCTTTGTCCGCCTTTATGCATCTACTTTTCCCCAAAAGGCAGAACGAAGGGCTGAGGGTGTAGCGGAACGACGCGCAAACCCCGCCGCGCCGCTCCCTGCGTCAGAATTGCATCCCTCTTGCATCGTAGATACAATCACAGCGATACAATCACGACATACAGTAAGGACTGCGGTGCCGCGCGCATGGCACACAGGCACAAAAGCAGATCATGGAAGCATTCCCGCGCATTACATTCGACCCCGCCGTCATGGGCGGCAAAGCATGCATTCGGGGCCTGCGCGTAACGGTTGGAACCATCATAGGCCTCCTGGCGGCCGGCCGGACAGCCGAAGAGATCCTGGCAGCCTACCCCTATCTTGAGCAAGAAGATATCGACCAGTCCTTGGCGTATGCAGCATGCAGGCTGGAAGAGCGGGAGGTTCCGCCTTCCAGCCAGTAAGCGAAAGCCCAGCCCCCCTCTCACTCCAAACCCACCCCACAAACCCGCACCAACCCTGCCACACCCTCCGCCCCAAACACCCGCGCCAACCGCTGCGCCGGATTCTCCCCCCGCTCCAACCGCCCCCACAACGGCGCCAGCATCCGCTCCTCACCCTGCCCCCGCCGCACCAGCGCCTTCTCCGCCAGCGTCAGTACCTCCGCCAAAAATCCTGCCGCCGGCTCTACCGCCGCAAGCCCGTCGCGCACCGCCGCGCGGTGGTACTCCATCATGCCCTCCCAGTATCCCGCCGGCGACAGCGCGCCCTGCACGTAGTCCGTGATCTCCGCCCGCCCCTCCACCAGCCCCAGGTAGAGCGCAGCCGCGGCCATCGCCTCATGCGGCGGCTGCTGACACGCCGGCCGCAGCTCCACCGTCCCGTACGCGCTGCGCAAACGCGCACTGTGCCACACATAATGATCGTGCAGCAGAAAAGCCTCGAAACAGCCGGGGGCAAGCGTATCTCCCGCGCAGTAATCCGCCCCCAGCACCTCGTCGAAAAGCCGTCCGTCCGGCAGCAGCCGCTCACCCTCGCGCCGCAGCAGCGACCGCATCCCGCTCAGACTGGCCACGAAATCGGTTAAATCGGCGTACGGCCGCGCGATCATCCCGTGCCGCTGCCCGTGCACGGCATCGACCATGCGCGCCTCGCGGCTAGAGCAGCTGCCCGTCAACGCGCCGGCAACGACCGGCGAATTCGCGCACAGCGCCACCACCACCGGCGCCATCAGATTGGCGAAATTGAGCACCGCCACCGCCTCGCCGCGGCTCACGTCAACGTGCAGCTGGTCGCTCGCCGTCACCGTGTACCACACCCAGTCGTCGCCCATGACGTCGGCCAGCGCCGCGTAGCGCTGCTTGGGCGAGAGCAGCGCGCGTGTCGCCGGCGTCAGCGGCTGCACACCGTATCCCAGCACCCGCCAGCCCAGCAGGTCCGCCGCCTGCACCAGCCGCGCCAGCCCCGCGCGGAACAGCGCTTCCAGCCCGAAAAGCGTGTCGCACGGGCCGACATTCAGCTCGATCGTGCCACGGCCCACCTCCAGCGCATAGCTGTACGAGCTGCCGTCGAGACCCACCACCAGCTCGCTGTTGACCGCGTCGCGCTTGACCTTCAGAATGTCGCCCCGCGCCACCTGCAGCAGGGGCCACAGCCGCGCGACGTCGGCCGCGCGACCGCTCCCGTCCACGATGGGAAACTCGGCCTCGCGACCGACCGTGCGCGGGCCGCTCAGCTGCGCGGGAAAATGGCCGGCGAACGTCGCCGCCAGCGCTTCGTATGTTCTGTTCAGCGAGGGCTCCACGTCTCGGACCCAGGGCCGGCAGGCGGTCTGATTGTGGCGGAGAGGAGGCGCACCGTCCCGGGCAGCGCTGAGAAGGTGCCGCAGACCGCATTGGCCTGCGTCGACGCGCTGCCGCGGTCCTTGACGCCGGTGAAGAGGATCGCGTTCATGCCGATCGAGAGCGGACCGGCCACGTCGTTGCTCTCGCGGTCGCCGATGTGCACAATCTGGTGCGGCGCCGCACCCAGGCCGAGCGCAGCCTGGCGGAAGACCGCCGATTCCGGCTTGGACGCGCCGATCTCGTCGGAAAAGAGCATGTAGTTGAAATAGCGCAGCAGACCCTGCCGCTGCAGCAGATAGCGCAGCCCGCGGCCGGTCGTGTGGATCGTGTCCGAAATGATGCCCAGCTTGTAATGCAGCGAAAGCTCCTCGAGCGCCGCATGCACGCCCGGCGTGAAGTCCGGCTGGATGCGCACCTCCATCGTCTCGATTTCACGCACCAGCGCATCCACCTCCCGCATCAGCTGCGCAAACCGCCCCGGCCCCGGCCGCAGCCCCAGAAACTCGTAGGCATCGTACATCCGCACCGCCATGCCCGGCGTCCGCTGCTCCTCGTGCCACGCCTGCTGAAAATTCTGATGCGCGTGCCGGTACGCCCGCACCGCCTGCTCATGCGCGATCTGCGGATGCCGCTGCGTCACGTGGCTGGCAAAAAGCTCGATCCGGGCGTCCGCCTTGCTCGGCAGCCCCAGCGCGCGCCGCTTCGGCTCGTCCGAATCGTCGATCGCTATCGTATCCCAAAAATCAAACGTGATCGCTTCAAGCATAACGGCAGTGGATAGTGGTTAGTGGATAGTGGTCAGTTGCCGGTGGTCGGTTGCCAGTGGTCAGTTGTCAGTTGTCAGTTGTCAGTGGCCGGTTGCCGCCGTTCGAGTTTCGACGTTTCGAGTTCCAAGTTTCGACAGTCCCTGGCCACTGCCGTTGAACGGTCGGGCCGTTCCGGCCCTCCCTTGTGCGGGGGGACTCCCCCCGCAACGCCCCCCTTAGCTATGCCACCGTGCCTGCGCGTCCCCAGCTGACGTGTCAGCGACCAGGAGATGATGCCGCCGTGCGTGCGCGATTCCAGCTCGCCGCCAACGCGTCGCGGACACGATGCTACCGTGCGTACACATCGCCAGCCGATCGCGCGCCCGACCGGCGACCACCGTCCCCCTGCACTTTCTGGCCACTGACCACTGACCACTAAAAACTAGAAACTAGAAACCAAAAACCAAAAACTAAAACCCGCCCCCCGGCAGCCGCGCAAACTCCGCCATCACCTCGAGCAGACGCGCGTTCTCCTCCGGCGGCCGCGACGCGATGCGGATATGATCGGGCAGACCGAACGAGGTGCAGTCGCGCACGAACATGCGCTCCGCCACCAGCCGGTCGCGCATCGCCTGGGCGTTCCCCACCGGCAGCAGAAAGTAGCTGACCGTCGTCGGCAGCGGCGCGTAGCCGCACGCGCGCAGGCCCGCCTGCAGCGCCCGCGTCTCCTCGCGCAGCCGCGCCGTCGTCTCCTCGCGCCAGGTCAGCTCGTCCAGCGCAACCAGGCCGGCCAGCTGCGCCACACCGTTGACGCTCCACGGCGGCTGCACGTCCTGCAGCCGTTCGATGGTCGACGGCGCCGCCAGCAGATAGCCGAGCCGCAGCCCGCCCAGAGAAAAATCTTTCGTCATCGAGCGCAGCACGATCCAGCCCGGCCCGCGCGCGGGCCGCCCATTCGTCGCCGACATCACCCACTGCGCCGCGCTCCACGGGTCCTCCGTGAACTCGGCGTAGGCCTCGTCCACGATCCACAGCGCATCCGGCGCGCCCTCCCACAGATAGCGCAGCTCGCCCGGCGTCAGATACTCTCCGGTCGGATTGTTGGGGTTGCAGATGAAGACGAGCCAGGGCGCAGCCGCTTCGAGCGCCTTGCGCGTCTGCTCGACCGTTGTGCCGGCCGGCGCGAAACGGTTGCCGAATCCGCCCGCCGCGCCTACCCGGCGGCGCGAAGCGGAGGGGTCGTAAATACGCTGCCAGCCGGGCAGCGGAAAGTAGACCGGATGGCCGCCGGCCATGATGACGCCGTCGGCGTATTCGCTGAACGTGGGCGAGAGAATGGCCGCGTTGCGGTTGTTACCGTAGGCGTGCGCCAGCAGCCAGATCAGGTCGGCCGTGCCGTTCCCGACCAGCACCGCGCCCGGCGGCAGGCCGTGGTAGGCGCCGATCCTCTCGCGCAGCCGCTGGCTGCGGCTGTCGGGGTAGCGGGCCAGAAAGGAGCGGCTGATCTCCGCCTGCACCGCCTCGACCACCGACGGCGGCGGCCCGTAAGGATTGATGTTGGACGAAAAATAGACGACCTCGGACGGGTCCAGCCCCAACGCATCCAGCTCGGCGTAGTCCGGTGTCCCATGAATCGATGTGGTTGGCATATCCAGGTCCGGTTCGTACGCCGCTGTGGGGCGCGACGCCCAACTCACCTCCTCCGGAATATGCTATCATAACGGGAATTCGCGCGCCACCTGCAGGCCAATACCGGCAGGCCCGCGGCGGCCGGTTTCCAACGGCCGATTTCCAGCCCAAAACCGGCGGCGGCGGCCCCGTGCGCGGCTACCGCTTTCCAGCCGCCGCAGCCCGCCCCGTTTGCGCGACCTCTGGTCTGCTGGTAGATTGCGGGCATCGATCCGCCGCGGCCCCGGCTGCGCCCCCAGCGCCCGGGCAGCAGCCTGCCCCGCACCGCAAAACCGACAGGAACGCCCATGCGCACACCCGACGATCTGCAACGCTATATCGAAGAGAACGGGATCGAAGCCGAACTCCTGCGCGATATCGGCGACACGCCGACCGTGCCGGCCGCGGCCGCGGCCCTGGGCGTGCAGCCGGAGCGCATTCTCAAGACGCTGCTCTTCCTCGCGCAGAAGCCGGGGCAACCCGACGCGCCGCCCGCGCCCTTCGTCGTCATCAGCCACGGCGAGCGCCGCGTCGAGAAGCGGCCGCTGGCCGACCTTCACGGCGTCGGCATCAAGCGCATCAAGCTGGCCGCGCCCGATGTCGTCCTCGATCTGCTCGGCTATCCCGCCGGCGGTGTGCCCCCGTTCGGCCACCGCAGCACCGCGCCGGTCCTGCTCGACAGCTCGATCGAGACACTGCCCGCCGGCGACGTCTTCGCCGGCGGCGGCGACGACCGCACGATGCTGCGCCTGACCATTGCCGAACTGGTGCGCGTCGCCCAGCCGCGCGTGATCTCTCTCAGTACCTAGGCCGCCTCCCTGATGAAACCCTGATGTTCTGCCCAAAGGCCGTGCCGGCAGGACGCCCATCAATCCAGGCTGCCCCTCTTCTGAAAACAGGTCGTTGGATATGGGACCCTTATCAAAAACCAGGGACGAACAACGAAAATTAGCCAAAAAAGCGAAATCGCGTGCAAATGAGCTCCGACCGTGCTACGCTGTAGATATCGTGCCTATCCATCCGACACCACCGACCCAATTGCGCAGAATTCCTGCAGGAGCACGAAGAACCTGCTACTCTGTAGATGTCATGCAATTCCAACCGCCGGATTCCGCCCGATATTCGCCCGAAATACCGCCAATCCCGGTGCCGGACACCCCCCTTCGGGAAAAAAATATAGGGCGACATTGGACGACATTGGGGGACATTGGGGGACATATGTCCCCCTTGAACGCCAAAACGAGAGAATTTCAGTCCCAAGAGACAAAGGAGCCGGACGGCCGCCATCCCGACTTCGCAAACATGCAAATTCTGGGCCCAACGCTCGCACAAACCAGGGTGGTTCTGTGAGGTTGAGAACGTCGAAACGCTCGGTTTCACAAGGGAATCGGTTTCACAAGGGAAATTGTATGGGAAATGAAAACGACCCTATTGAAACCAGGAGCTTTCACATTCGGCTTCGAGGGTGAGACGTCTGAAATCCCGGGATGCAACTCTTGCCGGAAATCGTGGTATCAAAAGGGATCGCTATTGGTTTTCGGCTTTCAGTTTCCAGTTTTTCACTGCAGGGTTCGTTGACAACCGACCATTTGGCGAGTCAAGAATAAAGCGGAGGCAAACATGACACAAACAGGACATGCGGTCATAGCCGAAGGACAGACCTTCACTGTTGCCGAATATCCCGTACCCGACCCGGCGCCGGGCACGGTCCTGCTGCGGCAGGAGCTGGCCGGCATCTGCGGCACCGATCTGCACTGGTGGCAGCAGGGCATCGAGCCGGCGATGCTCCTCGGCCATGAGAACGTCGGCATCATCGAGGCCCTCGGCAAAGGCGTCACCACCGACGACCTCGGCACGCCGGTCAAAGAGGGCGATCGCGTCGTCTTCCATCCCCGCAACAGCGGCATCTCCAACGGCATGCGCGGCCCGGATGAGCCCTTCAGCGGTGGCTTCGCCGACTACATCTACCTGACCGACCCGATGCGCTGCATGATCAAATCGGAAAAGCCGCCGCAGGTCGGCGTGCTCGCCGAACCCTTTACGATCGGCGTCCACGCCGCGCTGCGCGCCAACATCAAGATCGGCGATACCGTCATCATCCAGGGCTCCGGCCCGATCGGCATCATGTGCATGATCGCCGCCAGGATCAGCGGCGCCGGCAAACTGATCGTCATCGGCGGACCCGCCGGCCGCCTCGAGCTCGCCCGCAAACTGGGCGCCCACGAGACGGTCGACATCGGCGCCGTGCCCGACGCCGGCGAGCGCAAGGAGATCGTGCTGGGGTTGACGCCCGGCCGCGCCGGCGGCGACGTGGTCATCGAGGCCGCCGGCTTCCTGCCCGCCTTCCCCGAAGGGCTCGAGCTGGTCAAACAGGACGGCGTCTTCGTCGAGGCCGGCCACTTCGTCGACGTCGGTACGGTCGAGGTCAACCCGAACCGGCATTTTCTGCGCCCCAACCTGCGCCTGGAAGGCGTGTGGGGCAGCCGCTATGAACACTTCATCCGCGCCGTGTCGGTCATGGAGAGCGGCGACATCGACTTCGGCGCCGTGATCAGCCATGAGTTGCCCCTCGAGCGCGTGCGCGAGGGCTTCGACGCCCTCAACGGCAACTACGAACTCGACGGCAAGACCGCCTTCAAGATCGCGGTGCGGGGGGCCTTCGCCGCCGGAGCCGGTTGAGCGGGACTCTGTTCGCGGCTGGCAATCTCCACAGGTGAGAGTTTCGTGCATGGCCCCGCTCTGTCAATCAACAGCGCAGAAACCGCGGACCGCATCATCAGGGAGAATACCGAGAGGCTCACCCATGCCGCGGCAATCGCTCTGTGATTCCTGCCCGTCAATAGCAGAAAAGGTCGGCATAGCACTTCAGAGTGCCGACTTTAATTGACAGCGACGCTGTGGCCCTGTAAAATGTCGGCATCTGCCATCACAAAGCCGACGGGGGCGACAAGCAATGACCGCTGAACTCAACGCGGAGATTCTTCATCAAGCCGGTATAGGGAGCTTCTTTCGCCCCAGCCAATTGGAGCCCCTGGGAATCCCCTACCACAGGCTGCGCCAGCTTGAGGCGAACCAGACCGTCGAACGCATCGGCTGGGGTCTATACCGGCTTGCCGCCGCCGAACCGACCGAGCGCTACTCGGTCGCCTCCGTTTGCGCCCGCGTCCCCAACTCGATCGTATGTCTCCTTTCGGCGCTCCAGGTATATGGTATCGGCACACAACTCCCGTATCAGGTCTGGATCGCCATTCCGCACAAGGCAAAACCTCCTGCGCTGACCAATGTAAGCCTCCGTTTGCTCCGATTTAGCGGCGCAGCCTGGACCTATGGCGTCGAAGAGACGAAGTTCGAATCGGTACCCGCGCGCATCACCTCCCCAGCTCGCACGGTGGTTGACTGTTTCCGGTTCGAACGCCTTATCGAGCGAGAGGCCGCGCTGGAGGCTCTGCGAGAGGCGCTACAGGACAAAAAGGTGACTATCGCCGCGCTGGCGCGCACGCTCGAGGTATTACCCTCGCGCCGCCTCAAGTCGATACTGGAAACGGGCATCCTATGACCTCAAACGCCGCCGCCTCAATCAGGGCGCGTCTGCTCAACAAGGCAAGAAACGCTGGAGCAGAGTTTGAACTCTTCCTCGTCCGCTACGCCTGCGAGCGCTTTCTCTATCGCTTGGGCGAGTCCACCATGCGGGAACGGTTCATCCTGAAAGGGGCGGCCCTCCTGGCTTTATGGATGGAGGAACCCTATCGCGCGACACGTGACATCGACAGGCTTGGCGCCCCGCGCCCCGCAACGGAAAGATAATCAATGCAGACTTCCTCCGTATTCGTTGAGCCGATCCAACAGGCGCAGGAACGCCTCGAAGACCTCCTGCGCCAGTACCAGGCCAAAGACCCCTTCGCGCCCGTCACCGTCATCGTGCCAACGCCCTTTGCCGGCCTCCACCTGCGCCGCGACATCGGCCGCCGCGGCCTCGTCAACGTGCGCTTCATGGTGCTTGCCCGCCTCGCCGAGCTGCTCGGCGCCCCGCGGCTGGCCGCACAAGAAAAAAGACCGCTCAAGCCTCTGATCAGATTCGCAGAGGTCCGCCGCGCCGCACGTGGGGCCGGCGGGCAGCTCGAACCCTTCCGCGCCCACCCCTCCTTCCATGCCAGCCTGCACAGGACATTCCGCGAGCTCCGCAATGTCGAGAAAAACAGATTGGCTGCGCTCAAACAACGCGGCGGCATCACGGGTGAGACTGTCCGGCTCTTCGAACGCTTCCGCGCCGCGACGGAGTCCTACTATGACCCTGAAACGCTCGCCCACGAGGCCGCCGACGTTGTGAAGGGTCAACAGACGACCGCTCTCGACGCGCTCGGGCAGTTGATCGCATACCTGCCGCACGACCTGAAGCCGGGAGAGCAGCGGCTGCTGGAGGCGCTGCATGGCGCGGGGAACTGCGCGACCGTCCTGGGAATCACGGGAGAGGGAAAGATCGACAGGGAGTTGCTTGCCGGCGCACCGGGCGCAGAGGACCTTTCCAGCCCGCCGGACGCCGCGACGCGGGGCCCGCACGCGTCGGGCCTGCTCGTCACCTCGGATATCCGCGAAGAGGTGCGCAGCGTGGCGCGCGAGATCGCAGCGGCCGCGCACGCCGGCACACCCTTCCAACGCATGGCCGTCCTCTACTGGCAGCAGGAACCCTACGCCCCGCTGGTCGCAGAACAGTTCGCCATCGCCGGCATTCCGACCGCCGGTCCGCCAGCGGGAAGGCTGGCCGCGACCGCGGCCGGGCGCACGGTCAAAGGCATCGTCGACCTGGCCGGCGGCGATCTGCCCAGGGAAGAGATTATGCGCTGGCTCACCTCCTGCCCCGCAAAGGCCGGCCGCACCGGACACAGCCCCGCTCGCTGGGACGCCGTCTCGCGTGACGCCGGCGTCATCGCCGGCATCGAGCAGTGGCGCGACCGCCTTGCACGCTATGCCGCAGCACAGGAGCAGGCGGGCGAAGAGCGGAACGAAGAGCCGTCCGAGGCCGAACGAACGCTGGTTGCAGAGAGCATAAGCGAGGCCCGCGCCCTGCGCGGCTTCATACTCCGCCTGCACGACGACCTGGCGCAGGCCGGTTCCTGCCGCACCTGGCCGCAACTCGTCGCCTGGGCCGAAAACCTGGTCGAGCACTACCTCGACAAGGCGTCGCTGCCGCTCGACGAGCAGGAAAACCTCGAAAAGCTGGAAGGGGCCCTGCAGGAGCTGGCCGCCCTCAGCGGCGATGAGGACCTCACGCTCGAAGATTTTCGCGCCGCGCTCGACGAATCACTCAAACGCTCCGCAGCCATATCCGGCGCGCTCGGCGAAGGCGTCTTCGTCGGCCCCGTCGGCAGCGCAGTCGGCATGCGCTTCGACCGCGCATACCTGCTCGGCATGGTCGAAGGCCTCGTGCCCTCGCGTCCCTCCGAAGATCCCCTGCTGCCGGAACAGGACCGCGAGCTGGCCGGCCTCCCGCCCCGCCTCGGCGCGGCCGCCGAACGGTACGACTACCTGGCCGCGGCATCCACCGCACACGCGACCGTCCTCACCTTCCCCCGCAGCAACAACATCGCACAGCGGGTGCAGCGCCCGTCCCAATGGCTCCTGGAAGAGGCGTCCCTTCTGTACGGCTCTCGCGTCTACCCCTCGATGCTCACCTCACCCGACGACCTGGCCTCCTTGCGCGCCCAGCCTTGGTTCACAGAGGTGCCGTCGGCCCAGGCCGGCATCAGCGCCCTCTCCGCTTCACAACCCGCCGACGTCCACGACTACGACCTCCACCGCCTGTGGCACTGGCGCGACGTCGGCAGACGCATCGGCCGGCACCACCTCGCGGCGCCGGAAACCGTGCTGGCCAGAGCGCTGGCGATGCATCGGGCCCGCAGGAGCGCCGGGCTGACCGTCTGGGACGGGGACCTCTCGCACGCCCGCGCCGCGTCCGGGCGCATCGGTCTCTCCAGCAGCGAAGTCTTCTCGCCGACGCGCCTTGAAACCTGGGCGCGATGTCCGTTCAATTACTTCCTCGCCAACGTCCTCGGCATCGCCGCACCGCAGCAGCCGGAGGAGATCACGACCATTTCTGCCAGGGAGCGGGGCTCCCTCGTCCACACCACGCTCGAACGCTTTATCCGCGCCGTGCAGGCGCAGGACGCCGTCCCCGCACCCGACCAGCCCTGGAGCGATGAGCAGCGCCATCTGCTCGGTGAGATCGCGACCGAGGTGCTACAGGACGCCGAGCAGCGCGGCGTGACCGGCAAAGATCTCCTGTGGAAGGTGACGCGACAGGAGCTGCGCAACGACCTCGACAGGTTCCTGGAAGAGGATGCCAAACTACGCAAAAGGTACGGCGTCTCACCCCACCTCGTTGAGCCCGCTTTCGGCTCCGTACGGCACAGGCCCGACAGTTCCCAAACACAGGAATCTGTCGAATGGTCGAGCGCGAAGAGGGGCGCGATCCGTTTCCGCGGCTATATCGACCGCATCGACCTCTCCCCGGATGGGAATATCGCGCTCGTGCTCGATTACAAGACGGGCAAGACGGACGATTACAAGAACATGGACAAAGACCCCGTTCAGAGCGGCAAGCGCCTGCAGCTACCTGTCTACGGTCTCGCGGCGAGGCAACTCCTGGACGATGGGGTCGACGTCCAAGTCGCCTACTGGTTCGTATCATCGGAGGGGAACTTCAAGACGCGTCCCTCCCGGAAGGCGGCGCCTCTCGAAGAGATGCTTGATCCCTTCGAGGATGCGGTGGACATAATCAGCGACGGTATCGGCAAGGGCTTCTTCCCTGCCAACCCAGGTAAAGACAGCGAGAATTGCAGATTCTGCGAATTCAAGAACCTCTGCCCCACCCGGCGCGAGCGGCACTGGCGCCAGAAGCGCCGTGACGACCGCCTGGCCGCCTACGCGGCCCTGGCCGACGGCGAGGCAACCACATGACGACCCTCGCCGATCAGGCCGCACGCGATGCCATCGTCCAAAACCTCGACCAGAACATGGTCGTCGTCGCCGGCGCCGGCACCGGCAAAACGCACAGCCTCGTCCAGCGCATCGTTGCCCTCATTACAACAGGCCGCGCCGACATGGGTGGCATCGCCGCCATCACCTTTACCGAGGCCGCCGCCGCCGAGCTGAACAGCCGCATCGGCGAGACCCTCGAAAAGGCCGCCGAAGACGACAGCCTCGGCCGGGCCGAGCGCGCCAACTGCCAGCGCGCCGTCGAAGAGCTCGACCAGGCCGCCGTCCAGACGCTGCACAGCTTCGCCGGCAGCCTCCTGCGCGAGCGCCCGCTTGAGGCCGGCCTGCCGCCCGGCTTCACCATCCGCGACGAGTTCGCAGCCGAAATCGCATTCGAAGAACGCTGGTCCCACTGGCTCGACGCAACGCTCGACGACCCCGGCGCGCAGCAGGCACTCCTTCTCGCGCTCGCGGAAGGGATGACCCTGGACCACCTCCGCAAGATCGCCGTCTCCTTCCACAGGAACTACGACCTGCTCGCCGGCGCCTCCTTCGATACACCCGCCAATCGCGCCGCGCAGGAGGAGGGAGCCCCAACCCTGGTTCCGGTGCTCCAGCTGCTCCAACGCTTTGCGCTCGACTATGCCGCCGCGCGCAAAACTGCCGGCGAAGTGGAGTTCCTCGACCTGCTCGTGCTCGCCCGCAACCTGCTGCGCGACAGTCTCCCCGCGCGCGACCATTTCCGCGCCCGCTACACGCATCTCCTGATCGACGAGGTCCAGGACACCGACCCGATCCAGGCCGAGATCGCCATGCTCCTGGCCGAAGAGACCCCCGCCCGCGCCGACCCGGCCACCCGACCCCAGGAGTGGCGCACGGTACGCCCCGAAGCCGGCAAGCTCTTCATCGTCGGTGACCCCAAGCAGTCGATCTACCGCTTCCGCCGCGCCGACATCCAGCAGGTCGACCAGATGCAGCGGGCGGTCGGCGGCGCGCAGGTGGTCCTCTCGCAAAACTTCCGCTCCCTCTCACCGGTCATCCGCTGGGTCAACCGCCTTTTCGCCCGCTGGATGGAGGAGGGCGAAGCGCAGGCCGACTACACTGATCTCACGCCGCTGCCGGATCAGCACGGCCCGCCCCCCGTTCGCTGCATGGGCGAAGAGATCGAGGGGCTTGCGCCCGAGGTGCGCGAGCGGGAGGCCGGCGCCATCGCGGCTGCGATTCAGACGGCGATCGCCGAAGGCTGGCAGGTCCGCGCCGAGGAGACCGAGGGAGAACTCCGCCCGGCGGAATACAACGACATCTGCGTGCTGATGCCGCGCCGCGCCGGTTTCAACGCCCTGGAAATCGCGTTCGAGGATGCCGGCATACCCTACCGGCTCGAGAGCGCGTCGATGATCTACGAGACGCAGGAGGTGCGCGACCTGCTCAACTGTCTCGCCGCCATCGACGACCCGACCGACCAGGTCGCCGTGGTCGCCGCGCTGCGCTCCCCAGCCTTCGCCTGCTCCGACACCGACCTGCTAAAATTCGTCAAAGATAGCGGACAGTTCGACTACCTTGCCGAAAGCGAGACGCCGCCCGGGCGCGTCACCGCAGCCCTGGCCGCGCTGAAAGCGTTCCACGAACAGCGCAGATGGACCTCCCCGGCCGCGTTGATCGAGCGCTTCGTGCGCACACGTCAGCTGCGGGAGCTGGCCCTCGACGAACGGCAGTGGCGCGGCCGCTGGCAACGCTACAACTTCCTTATCGACCGCGCCCGCGCCTTCGCCGCGGCCGGTGAGACATCGCTGCGCGCCTACATCTCGTGGACAACCCGCCAGCGCGAGGAGCAGGCAAGAGCGCTGGAGACCGCCGTCCAGGAGTCCGACGAGGGCGCGGTACGCGTGATGACCATTCACGCCGCCAAGGGTCTCGAATTCCCTATCCTGGTCCTGGCCGGGCTCGGCGCGGGCGCAAACAACCAGAGAGACCCCGTGCTGTTTGACCGCTTGAACGGGCAGGTCGAGGTGAAAGCAGGCCCGCAGGCAGTGAAGCTGCAGACGGCAGGCTATGAAGAGCTGCTCGCGACCGACAAGGAACGCGACGAAGAGGAGCGCGTGCGCGTGATGTACGTCGCCGCCACGCGCGCCCGCGATCACCTCATCGTCAGCCTGTACCACAACAAGAGGGGCAGAAACTCAGCCGCGGCCCGCATCGCCGAGTTCATGAAAGAAGCGGACCATCTCTGGCAGCGGTTCGATCCCCCCGAAGCAGCCCCGGATCCCCCCGGCCCGCCCGGCGAAACGGCCGCGCTCGACCGCGACACCCCTGCCGCGCGACAAGAATGGATCGAACAACGGGATGCTGTCTACGCCGCGCGCAAGCGTCCCATAGCGGCCGCCGCCACCCGCATCGCCCAGGAAGCGAAAGAAGAGCAGGATATCCCCGACGAACCCTGGCGCCGCGGCCGCGCCGGCACCAACATCGGCCGCGCGGTCCACGCCGCGCTGCAGGTCGTCGATCTGCGCACCGGCGCGGGCCTCGACGACATCGCCCAGGCGCAGGCCGCGGCCGAAGGCGTGCCCGGCCGCGCCGACGAGATCGCCCGCCTCGTACGCGGCGCGCTCGCCAGCCCCCTCGTGCAGCGCGCCCTCGATTCGAAACGCTACTGGCGCGAAACGCCGGTCGCCGGACCCGTCGGCGACGGCATCGTCGAGGGCTTCATCGACCTGCTCTTCGAGGAAGAGGACGGCTTCGTCATCGTAGACTTCAAGACCGATGACCTCAAATCCGATGACAGAATGGAAAGAGCGGTCTCCCGCTATCGCCTGCAGGGCGGCGCCTACGCGCTCGCCCTGACAAAAGCAACCGGCGTCAAAGTGAAGGAGGTCTCCTTCCTCTTCCTGGCGCCGGACCAAATCAGCACCATCGACAACCTGCCCGCCGCCATGCAAGAGGCGGAAGAGGCGGCCCTGGGCCTGCTGAAAGGCGGCCCATCCAGTGCCGTTGCGAGTCTTCCGCTCGGGACGGCCGATTAGTGATGCAGGGTGCGATCAGCTATAATTGCCGATCCATCCACCCAGAGCTGACGGACCCACATGACCCTTCTCCGCTTCGTACATGCGGCTGATCTGCATCTCGACAGCCCCTTTGTCGGAATCAAGGCCGTTGCTCCCGAACATGTGACGAACGCCCTGCACAGCGCGACGTTCAGCGCATATCAGAACATTATCAAGCTCTGTATTGACGAAAGTGTCGATGCGCTGCTCGTTGCCGGTGATGTGTACGATTCGTCCGATCGGAGCCTGCGCGCCCAGCTCAAGTTCGTTGCCGGTCTGGAGCAGCTGCACGAGGCTGGCATCCGCTCCTTTGTCTGCCACGGCAACCATGATCCCCTCGACGGCTGGGAAGCTCGCCTTGACTATCCGCCAAGCTGTACTCGCTTTGGCCCGCAATTTGAGTCCGCGCCGGTCTTTGACGACGACCCCGGACGCGCGGTCGTACACGGCATCAGTTACCCGACGCGCGACATCCATCACAACCTGGTGCGAGACCTCGACGAAGTCAATTCCAACGCCTTTTCCATCGGGCTGCTGCACACCAACGTTGACGGCAACACAGCGCACGCCTCCAACGCCCCGTGTTCGCTGGACGATCTCAGATCGTCCGCAATCGATTACTGGGCGCTGGGCCACGTTCATACGCAGCAGATACTCAGCGAGCAGTCCCCTGCTGTGGTTTACCCGGGTAATTCCCAGGGCAGACATCCGAATGAGAGCGGCCCACGCGGCGTCTACCTTGTCGAGGTGGACGGAGCCAAAAACCTGCAG
Organism: Caldilineaceae bacterium; assembly: GCA_026708085.1. GTDB lineage: Bacteria > Chloroflexota > Anaerolineae > Caldilineales > Caldilineaceae > Bin5. Next base: position 40,678 of record JAPOVP010000056.1, on the reverse strand, counting down.
CTGGACTTCAGGGCAGTGGACACCGTACGCTGGCAGCGTTCTGTCCTCGACATTTCCCCACTGGGAACCGAGCAGGAGTTACTGGACAGCCTTGACCAGACCATGACCGATGCGCAGGGAGAAGCCGGCGACCGGTCGGTCGTCTTGCAAGTGACTTTGACCGGGCGGGGCGGCCTGTATAGCGCTCTGCAGCGGCCGAACTTCATCGAGAGTCTGATAGAGGACCTGAACGGCGAATGGGAAGAGCGCTCGCCGTTCGTCTGGTGCGAGCGCATCGAAGACAATACGGGCGCTCCCTTCAACCGACAGGAACGGATCGAGGGTTCCGACTTTCTGGCCGAACTGCTGAAGACAGTGGATCGAGCAAAGAACGACCCCGAACTGCAAGAGCGTCTGAATAACAGTCTTTCTGAACTTTACCAACATCGCCAGTACAGAAGGTACCTGTCCGACCATGTTCTCGACGGAGACGGTTTCGCCACCTTGATCGACGAGGCCGAGGCGATCGTCGTTGAACAGCTCGCCGGAGATGACGAATGAGAATTCGTGAAATCTACGTCGACGGATTCGGGCAGTTCGCCGCAAGGGATTTCGGGCCGCTGGAACAGCCCGTAACCGTTTTCTACGGGCCCAACGAAGCGGGCAAAAGCACACTGCTGGAGTTCATTCGTGCAGTCCTGTTCGGCTTTCGACGCGCGCCCCACGACTACCCACCGCTGGCAGGCGGCCGCCACGGAGGCCGTGTAACCCTTACCAACAAAGAAGGCCTTCGGACCGATGTCAGCCGGTTTAAGGGAGGACCTTCAGCGGGGGTCACCCTTACTTCAGAAACCGGCGCGCCGCTGAATGAGACGATGCTCGCCCAGATACTGGGCAACAGTTCCAAAAACCTGTTTGAACAGGTCTTCGCCTTTACCCTCACCGAGCTCCATAGTACCGCCTTGCTTGAAGATGCCAACGTCAACAACCAGATCTACAGCGCCGGCATGGGCGTGACCTCGCTTCCGAGCGTCCTCAAATCAATCGCGGCCGAGCGAGAGAAGCTGTTTCTCAATCGGGGCAGCAGCCAGAAAATCTACGCTGCCCACAAACAACTTCAAGACATAGACAGCAAGCTGAAAGTAATCGAAGAGAACGCAGGCGAGTACGGGAATCTCATTACCCGTCAACAACAGGTCAAGACCGAACTCGAAGGCCTGGCCGCCCGCCGGCAACAGATTCAATCGCGGCTTTCTCACCAGACGACACTCCAGAGCGCCTGGGACCCATGGAACGACTTGGCATCGACACGCCAAGAGATAGCCTCTTTGCCAGCGATTGAAAATTTCCCCGTGGACGGCATAACCCGTCTGGAAACGTTGGAGGAGCGCGTCAGAAACGCTCAACGCGAGTTTGGGACTGCGCAAGAACAGGCTGCAGAAGCAAAACAAGCAGCCGAAATTCAGGTTGAACACGAGGCCATTCTTCAGCACGCCACCGACATCAGACGTCTGCAGGAAGGACGAACCGATTTCAGCGGTCTAATCAGAGACTACCCCGAACGGCGAGCTGAACTGAATGAACGCGAGAGGGCCCTCGCCGAAACACTCAGAGATCTGGGACCGGACTGGGGTGAGTCCAGGCTGGAAGCGTTCGACTTCTCCATGGCTGTGCGTCAGGAGATAGCGGAGCACCGCGACAGGAAGCGCGATCTCTTGGACGCGCTTTCGACGCGCAAATCTTCCCATGACCAGAATGAACTCGCATTGCGGGAGGCAATCGCCGGCGAGGAAAAGGCTGACAGTCAGTTTCAGTCCATAGACAGGCCGCCCCTTGATATCGAACAGATACGGCTGCGCCGCAACCTGATTCGCACGACAAGGTCGCGACTCAACGATCTCGCCCGCCAGCGCCAGGATATAAGAAATCTACAAACCCAGCTGGACAGCCTGAAAAGCACGGAACGCCCGCCAAGCAAGTCAGACCATAGCAGAGCCATTGCCGCCGCCGCTCTGATAGCTGGCATAGCCCTAGTGGTGGGAGGAGCGGTTCTCGGCGGAACGGCACTCTACATTGGCATCGCGGCCGCTGTTGCGCTCAGCGCTCTGGCCATATACCTGTTCATTTCCGGCAATGCCCGTCTTGCGAGTGCCGGGGAACTGCCTCATGTCTCCCCCCTTCAGCAGTCCCTTCAACGCGAAGAAGCGAATATGCAAAGTCTCCACTCCACGATGATGCACGAAGCGGCGTCCCTTGAGCTCGATACGATCGATGAGTCGTCTATCCTTGAAGCAGAAGAACTGATAGACGAAGAGGAACGCAGGCTGCAAGAATGGGCCCGTCTCTCCGACGCACTTGACAAGGCAAAGGAACTGAAAGACCAGCGGCGAATTCGCGTCGAGGAGTCCGCCACTGCTGTCGACTCTGCTCGTCAACAACGTGACTCGGCGCAGAGTGACTGGCAGAACTGGCTGGTGACACGCGGCCTGCTCGATACCTACACGCCGGAGACCGCTGACGTTCTGCAGAAACAGATCGAGCTTGGACGCAGCCAGCTCCGCGAGCTTCTGAGCTTTCGGCAGCGCATCCAGGATATCGAAAACGACATCGCCGATTATGTCGAGATCGTTGCACCGCTTGCGTCATCCTATAACGTTACCTTCGACCGCAGCGACCAGCGCGCTGTGGTCGCGGCGGCTGACAGGCTCGTCGAGCTGCATGAGGAAGTTCAAGAAAGCGTCCGCCGGCTGGGCGACGCCAAAACCGAGTTGGAGACCGCTGGTCGCCAGTTAAAAAGACGCGAAGGCGAACTTCAGGCGGCGCAGAGTGAACTTGAGCGGCTGTTCCGCAGCGGTGGCGCCGGCAACGTCGATGAGTTCCGCCAGCGAGCGAGGCAGACAGAAGAGCGGGCAAAACTCGACAGCAACGCCCGCTCCGCCCTGGACCAGCTTCAGCGTCTCAGCGGCCCGGGAAAACCGCTGGAATCTCTGAAGAACGACCTCCAAAACACAGACCGCCAGACGATCACCGGCGAGATAGCCGCGCTGGAGGAAGAACAGGCCGGCGTCGACGCCCAACATGGTGAACTCTTGACCGAACGCGGTTCCATCCAGGCCGAGCTCGCCAACCTCGAGGGTGAGGAGGAGTCGTCGCGGCTGCGCATGCAGCGCAACGTCCTCCTGGAACAGCTAAGGGGCCACGCCCGCGACTGGTCCCGGCTCACCCTCGCCCAGAATCTGCTCAACGAAGCGCGCGCAAAGTTCGAGCGCGAGCGGCAGCCGCAAGTCGTTCGTCATGCCGAGAAAGTCTTCGCAGCCATCACCGAGGGACGCTACCGGCAGGTGTACGCCCCCCTCGGTGAGCAAACGGTCGCGGTGATGGACGCCGATAGGCAGAGCAAGCAGCCGTCCGAACTGAGCCGCGGCACACGCGAGCAGCTTTTCCTGGCCCTCCGCTTCGGACTGATCCGCGAACTTGGACAGAGAACGGAGCCGCTCCCCGTCATTGTCGATGAAGTTCTCGTAAACTTCGACCCCGCACGGGCGCTCCGCGCTGCATCCGCTTTTACAGAACTCTCCGACACCAACCAGGTCCTGGTTTTCACCTGCCATCCGACGGTCGTCGAGATGTTTTGTGATGCGTCATCTGAGGCGGGCAGAGAAAAGCCCGCAGTTCTGACATTCAGCTAAGCCGGCGACATCTGCCCCGCCTGCGACGGCAAGGCAGTCGAACAGGCGATGGCCCGCTATCGGCGCCAGCCCGGCCCGACGCATGACCATGACCGCCAATACACCGCATGAAACCGTCGACCATAGGAGCGCGCCGCAATCAGGCCGGAAGAGAACGCCCTTGGTTGAGGCCGACACGTGGACCTATGCTTGGGCCGGTACCCCGAGACTGCTGCAGGCCTCCGGCATGACGGCAATATCAGAGACGGACGAATCCAGAAAGCCTCCCCGACACTTTCGAGAGCTCAGGCGCACTGAGACCGTGCGCTCCGAGCCGACTGTGGAAACTTGAAAGGAAATATCATGGCTGCAAAACATCGCACCCCCTGCCGGGCGATCGCCGCGATTGTTTCCCTCCTGCTGACCGCCTGTATTCCCGCCGCTGCGGGACCGGAGACGCCTATCAGCGCGCCCGCGCCCGGGACGCCCCTGATATCGATCCACAACCCCCTCGTGCTGCCGGTGGGTGACACGCCCCTGTCTTCAGGTGGACCGTTCCAGGGCTGGCCCGCGGTCGAGGTCGAGAGGCACGGCCTGAAGATCTTCCACCCGCACGGGTGGCTCTTCGCATCCTCCCAGGAGGAGCTGCGCGCGCTCCGTCCGCAGCTTGACGAAGCCGAGATGGCCGATGCCTTGCTCACGGAGAGGGAAAGCTATGTCGATTCGCTGACGCCGGCCGGGCAGGAGCAGCTCTTCGCCGGTACCGGTTTCCCCTTCGACCCACATTCCCCGCCGCTGGAGACCAACGGCTTCCACCTCCTCGCCGTCCCCAGCGAGGGCCGGAGCCTGGCGACCTATGCACGCGAGCTGGCCGCACAGCTGCAAGCCTCCGGGCTGACTTTTGTCAGGAGCATCGAAATCGGGCCCGGCCTGCGGCCCTGGGGCGAGCAGGCCGCAACAATCCGCTACCGCATAGACGGCGTGCGCGCCTTCCCCGGCCGGGTCGTAACCGTCCCCCGCCCCAACGTCGACGGCCGGCAGGTCGTCCTGCTCTCTCCCGACGGCGGCACCTTTCTGACCGTTACCTACGACCTGTGGGGCGAGCATTCCGAATGGGTGGAAGGGCTGCTGCACGAGGTCGTGCGGCGCGTCCAGTGGCTGGGGGACCCCGCCTTGAATCCCCGCTCCGGGCCGACGGTGACGACCAACAACAGCATGAACGTGCGCCGGGGGCCGGGCACCGACCATCCCGTCATCGGCGGCGCGGCCGCCGACCAACAGTTCGCCGCGATCAGCAGAAATGCCAGCGGCGACTGGTGGCAAATCGTCTTCGACGGCCGGCTTGCCTGGCTGCACAGCGACTATGTGACCGCGTCCGCGGATGCGGACGATGTGCCCCTGGCGGACGGGACCGGCTGGCTCAAATATTACGATGACGCATCCGGTCTGTCGATCTCCTTTCCGTCAACATGGCGCTACTTCGACCCCGCGCGGCCCACCGCGGCCGACCTCGCCCTCTTCTCCGCAGCCAAACGGTACGACAGCGAGCAGTTCGACGTCGCAGGATTGGGCCGGATGGTGTCGACAATGACCTACCGCCGCGACGATGCCGTGACCGGACTTGGCCTGCACTCCGGCCCGGCCGGCCGCGAGGCCAGCAACTTCGTCCTTGTCTTCTCCTTCGCAGCCAATGGCCGGACCCTGAAGGACTACGCGCCGGCAGCCGCCGCGCACACCTACAGCATCACACCCGCCCGCGTCAGAACATCCGTCGGTCTGAGGCCGTCAGGCGAAGAGGTGGTATTGGTCCGCTACAGCGAAAACGAGACCAACAACGAAGTATGGCAGGCCTGGCTCCTCTCACCCGACGGAGAGACGCTGGCCGCGCTCGCGTTCAGCATTCATAGCGACGAATTCGCCGCGCTGAGACCGGTGCTGAATGAAATCGTGCGGCGGCTGCGTTGGACCGGGTAGCACGGACCAACTTTTCGAAACCGAGGATGGCACGCGGCGCGCGGTATGACCGCGGCCGCAATGACGAAACATAAGACCGCAGCGAGCCTCTGCGCTGGAGCCGCGAATGGTACAGACTATTGCCGAGCCTGACCGCGATGAGCAGGAAGGCGGAGGAGAACTGTGAGGCGGCAATCCATTGCTATGGTGCGTCGCGAATCGCCAGGGGCTTCAAACTGCCAAAGGTACGCCCGTCGCAGTCTACCGCGCATGCCGCATTGGGCGCGCTCGTATCCGACGAAAAGAAGGCGCCCAAAGCAGGGTCGTAGTGCTGGGCGTTATAGTACATCAGGCCCGTGGCGTCGCGTTTCTGTCCGCCAAAGGTTCGGTCGGCCCGGAGGTCTTGCCAGCCATGTCGCGATAGTGTAGGGTACGCATCGGGCGCGATATCTTACCTGGAGGCAACTGATGAGCCTGCAAATCGATAATGCCGAGACCTGCCGGCTGGCTGCTGAACTGGCCCAACTGACTGGCGAAACGACGAACGGCGCAATTGCGGTTGCGCTACGCGAACGTTTGGAACGCGAGAGGGCCAGACGAGGTGCAACTGCCTTGGCGCAGGAATTGCATGCCATTGGCCGGCGCTGCGCCGCTCATCTCAAGCCAGGGCCGGCTGCTGTCGAGCACGGTAATCTGCTCTACGACGAGCGAGGCCTGCCCAAATGATTATCGACACGTCGGCAATCCTCGCCATTCTTTTCGGCGAGCCAGACGCTGCTCGCTACGCAGAGGCGATCGCGATGGCTTGGCCCAGACGTATGTCGGTGACCGCGTTACTTGAAGCCGCGATGGTGGTCGAGAGCAGAGGCGGAACCGCCGCCGGGCATGAACTGGACCTGCTTCTGGAGGCAGCATCCATCGAACTGGTCCCTGTTACGACCGAACAGGCTGACGTTGCTCGCCGCGCTTGGCGGCGCTTTGGAAAAGGCAATCATCCAGCCGGGCTAAACTTTGGCGACTGCTTTGTCTACGCGCTCGCGGCAACAAGCCGTGAACCGCTCCTCTTCAAAGGTCAGGACTTTACCCATACCGATATTGAGGCGGCATAGATCGAGGTGCACTTGGCAACACCTGGACTGTCGCTAACTGTCCAGACCTCTGGACTCAGCGGCATCCGCAAGGCATCGAATCAGGCCAAGGTCTGAGTACAGATAATCTATACGCCCGCAGACAATTACGCGTTCGTCCCCGCCCATTCGATCAACACGCCGAGAAAATCGCGCGGGCGCTCAACCAGCCGCTCGTACATCTCGCCAACCGCCTCCGGCTGAATACGGTGGCTGATCAGCCCCCCGTCCGACAGCGAACCGTCCGCAAACAGACGCAGGACCAGCTCGAGATTGCGCTCACGCGTCCACGGATCGCGTACCGTCTGCGCATGTCCGGAGACGCGGGCGTGCGCACCGATCAGCGAGACACCCTTTTGGTGGACCGCGTACGGATCGATTTCGACCGTGCCGCGCGGGCTGCCCAGCAACACCACGCGCCCGCCGTCGCCCGCCAGCTCCAGCGCCTGCGGGATCACCGCAGGATTGCCGGTCGCCTCGATCACCACCTCCGCCATGCGCCCATCGGTCAGATCGCCCACCATCTGCCCGACGTCTATCTCGTCCGGATTGAACGCCCGCACAGCCGCCTCTGCCGCGACCTGCACCCGTTTGGGAAAGAAATCGACCCCGATCACCGGCCGCGCGCCCGCCGCGCGCGCCAGCCGCGCCGCAAACTGGCCGACCAGCCCCAGGCCCAGTACCACCACCGTCTCGCCCAGCGCGACCTGGCCCTGGCGTACACCCACCGCACTGATGCCGCCCATCACGGCCAGGGCCCCCTGCTCGAACGATACCAGCGGCGGCAGACGCCAAATCTTGGCCGTGCGTACGTCGCACACCGCCCAGTCGCCGTGCGCTGCGTAGGCCACCACCCAGTCGCCCGGCGCCCACGCCGTCACCGCGCCGCCAACCGCCTGCACAACACCGGCCAAGGCGTAGCCCAACTCTTGTGGGAGCATCGGCGGGCTATCCTGCGAAAAGCCGATGTGCGTACCGCTGTACAACGCGGTCTCCGTGCCCGCGCTGATCAACGAGCAGACCGACCTGACGACCACCTCGTGCGGGGCCGGCTGCGCCGCGATCTCGAAGCTCTCCCATTCGACCCGGCCAACGGCCTTACACACCAGGCGTCTGGCTCGCATCTTCCCCTTCCTCTCCCTGCGTCCTGCCGTCGATCCACGTCCGCAGCGACGACCTGCTCTCCCGGTTCCCCCACGCATAGTAGGGAATGAATGTCAGCTTGCCGGCCGGTTCATCGTACGACCCCCCGGCTCCCTGCAGAGCGACAACGCCGCCCAGCAGGTCTTGCCTGTAATCCACCGCAAACTCGTCCAGCAGCGCCGCCTGCCGGTAATGCCCCGTCAGCTCGCGGCCGCCCGGCCCATCCCCCGCAGGCAACCCAACCCACGCGCCCCACATACCGACACCAGGATTGTCCGTACTCTCGACACTATAGACAAGCGGGCCGCGACACAGCGCAACCTTGCCCTCGTAGTACCGGGCGCGCGCATCGGCCGTCACCGCCACGACCGGCATCGGCAGCCGCAGAACGACAAGAGCGCCGCTGCGCCACACCCTTTCGATGCGGCAGTAGGCGCCGGGCGCAAGTTCGCCCTCGAACGCCTCACCGTTCACCTGCAGCGACGCGGCGCGGCACCACGCCGGAATGCGCAGGTTCAGCGCGAACGCGACCGGCCGCTCAGGCTCAAGCCTGAACGCGACCTCACCGTCCCAGGGATACGCCGTCTCCTGCGTCAGGCGGAGCCCGGTCCCGTCCTGCAGCCGCCAGTCCATCCTGCAGCCGTCGTACAGGTGGACCCACACGCCGTCCTGCGACGTGCTGAAGATATAACCCGGCAGCGACGCCAGCATGCGCAGCGCGTTCGGCGGGCAGCAGCCCGTCGACGTCGAAGCCCAGGCCGTGCGCTGCCAGTGGTTACCGTCCGAAGAGAGCGGACACAGATAGTGAAACTTGGCCCCGTCGAGCGATACGTGCGCCAGGAAGCCGTTGTAGAGCGTCCTCTCCATCAGGTCGGCGTAGCGGGCAGCGCCCGTCACCGCCAGCATCCGCCAGTTCCAGGTCGCGTTACCGACCGCTTCACACGTCTCCAGACCGGTGCCGAGTAAAAACCGGAAGACGCCCGTATGCAGCTCGAACGCCTCCTTGCAGGTCATCTCGATGTTCTCCCCATCCACAGCCAGCTGGCCCGTCAGATGCAGCTTGCCGCCGGCCATGTCTTCCCAGATCGCCGTCAGCTTGTCCAGGAATTCCCGGTCGCCCGTCTCGGCAAAATAGTCGGCGCCGCCGCACAGGAGGTAGGTCTGGCGCACGACGTGCCTGCTCGCAGAGCCGCGGAAAGGGGAGCCCACGACCGGCGGCTGCCGCAGCAGCGGCGTGAGGAAATGGCGCGCGCCGGCGAGATACCGCTCCTGGCCGGTCGTGCGGTAGAGCTCGACCAGCGCCATCTCGATCACGCTGTGCCCGGCGAAATCCTCGCCCCCGAATTTTTGGCAGATCGCGTCGGCAACGCGCTGCGCGCACTCCAGGAACTCGGTCGAGCCGGTCGCCCGGTGGTGCGCGATCGCGGCCTGGATCAGGTGCCCCGGGTTGCCCAGTCCGTACGATCTCTCGAACCCGTCGCCGTAGTAGACCGCCCAGAAGGCATCGTCCTCGTGTGCCCGCACAACCCCGCGCACAAACAGATCGAGCAACGCGCGCGTACCCGCATCGTGATCGGACTGGATGAAAAAGGCGCACGCCTCCAGCCACTTCTGGAAATTCGCCCGCCACGAATGCCCGTTGCGCGTGCGGTTCATCCCTGTCGGATTGGCCTTGAGCGTCTCCAGGCCGGCAAGGATGCCCACCCTATCGCCCGCCGCATACGCCCGGAACGGCGCGGTCTGGTCGTCTACGTCCAGCCAGGCCAGGAACGCCGCGATGCCGTTGCGCCGGCCGGCATCGATGCGCGCCTTCCAGAAACCGTCGCCCATCCTGACCGCCTGTAGCGGAACAGGCCTGAGCGCGGCATATCGACTGGCGACTGTCGACACCACGCCCGCCTCCTGCCACTCTGGGGTCTTCCCGTTGTCCGACATGCTCCCCCCTTCCAGTCCGAGAACGTCCCGCTCGCCCTGCGCAACACGCAGAACAGACGCCTACTCCATCTGGCTCTCCGTCGCGCCTGCGGCCAGAAACGGGCCCAGCGTCTCGCCGCGCAGCAGCTTCTCCAGGTCCTCGAGGAACTCCAGGTAGGTGCCCTGCCAGCCAAAGTGGTCCCAGAACCAGCCGTCATACGGCGAGCCCGCCGTGGCCTCCCCCTTGGGAACGCCGGCGTAGCGCGCGCGCACCGCTTCGATCTGCCCCGCCTCCAGCCGTCCCAGCTTGTGGTCCAGGTACAGCCCGAAACAGTCCACAAAGATGCGCACGTCGTTGACGTTGCCTTCCAGCAGCCCGGCCACGCGGGCAAAGGCGGCCGGCTCTACCTCGCCCTCCAGCCGCCGCCACGCCGCCAGCACCTCCTCCATCCGCTCGATCGACGGCCGCTTCTCCGCCATCAGCTCGGCCGCATATTCGGCGGTCAGCGGCACCCGGTTGAAAATGAGCTGATAGCGCGGGTCGCTGCGCAGCGACTCCCGCTCCTCCTCAGGATAGGCGTCCAGCGGCAGCTCCAGGCCGAGAACGTCTTCACCCGCGCGGTCCATCCCCGGATGCAGGTAGTCGGTCCAGATGCGCCACGGCCCGTTCAGACGTGTGTCCAGATAGCTGTAGCGGGCAACGTAGCTGTGACATTGGGTCAGGCCGCAGCGGCTGAACAGCGCGCCGATCGCGGCGGGATAGGTCTCCTTCAGCCCGGGCAGAAACGCGACCGCGGCCGCGCCGTACTCCATCGTCAGCCACTCCGACAGAATCTCGTCCGGGTCGAGCTGCGGGTCCCAGCACAGCCGGCCGTAGGCATACCAGTTGGAGAGATTGAGCGGATGGTCCACATACTCGGGGTGCACGCCCAGGTTGGCGTCAAAGCCTTCACAGCCCTTGGCCGCCGCCTTGCGAAACGCCTCCCGCCAGCGGTGCGCCATCGAGCACGGCAGAAAGTTCAGGCCGGCCGTATCGCCCACCAGCGCCAGCTCGAATACGTACGGAGAGCGCTCGCCCGGCCGGTTGCCGATATGGCCCCAGATCGGATGCGGCGGATAGGGCGGGCGAAAGTCCCAGTAGAGATGGCACGGCGCGATCCGCACGTTCTCAGGAATCTCATCCCCCCACTCGCCGAACATCTCCGTCTCCGCCTTGGCGTACGCGGCCTGGTCGGTGACCGCGGGCCACAGCAGCTCGCCGTCGATCGCGGCCAGCGCATCGCTGACCAGGCGCATTCCGGCCAGAACGCGTTCGCGTACCGGCAGCCCGCGGCAGCGCTCGCAGTCGTCCTCGTGCGGGCCGGGCGCGTTCTCACCCGCGCCCCACACGATCGCATTGCGCACGCTCGGCATGTCGGCAGCCAGGCGCGCCGTGAAACTGTGCCACTGGTCGCGAACGACCTCCGAGAAGGGACAGACGTCGGCATAGACCCCGTTCTCGTCAGGCTCGGCATAGTGGAGCGAGAGCCCGACGGTCACGCCAAAACGGTCCAGAAAACGCGCGAACCGCTCGACCGGCTCGGCGCGCGCCAGCCAGCGCTCGAACTGCGAGCCCTTGGCCGCGTACTGCGCAAAGAGGCTGAGACGGTTCACGCGCATCGCCAGCAGCCGCCGCGCGAAATCCAGGTATTCGGGCTGCGCCTCGGGGCGCAGCATCTTATCATAATCGAGGATGCTTTTGACCGGCAGACACCAGACCTTGTTCGAAGGCGTCTCCCACATCCGCAGGCCGCGCACCGCAAAATGGGGGCCGTCGGTCATCGCCGTCATCGGCCGGCCCGCCCGCGCGCGGTCGATGCATTCCTGCACGCCGTACAGCACGCCGCGCCCGTCGCCGCCGCTGATGCGCAGCGCGGCGCCGTCCTCCACCTCGATACGAAAGTGCTCCGGCTTCAAATCGCGCCCGGCGTCGTCCAGCCAGACGGAGGCCTGCGTCTGCGCCGCATGCACGCCGACAGTTGGCCGCGCGCCGCCCAGCTCTTCGACCCAGCGCGCCAGCTCGTCCGCCGCCGTCCTCACGCGTGGACCGGCATCGCGCGGCACCCTGATCGATTCGACAGTTGTCAGTTGCATGTCGCTGATTCCCTCCGCTGGATACGGCTGCCCGGGCACTTTAGCACAGTTCCCGCCTTGCGCACATCCAATTGTTAATCTACTTGACTACAAATGGCCCCTCATGTATGCTGCGCCGCAGGTTCGAGGCACTCTCCAATCCTGGCCTGTCCGCCCGCGGAATTCTCGCCTGCCTTCCCCGTGATCGCAAGGTGGCCCCATGAGCGACGATGCAACCTTAGACGCTGCGCTGGTTTCGGGGCCGTCCGCGCCGCGGGCAGTCCTGCGTGACTGGCGAACGCGTCTGCACAGAGAGATGCAGCTCAACTGGCAGCTCTATGTGATGATCCTGCCCGTGCTCGTCGGCTTCTTCCTCTTCCGCTTCTACCCCCTCTACGGCCTCCAGATCGCCTTCAAAGATTACAACATCGTCTCCGGCATCCAGGGCAGCCCCTGGGTGGGTCTGGAGAATTTCATCAAATTCATCGAAGACCCCTTCTTCTTCCGCGTCGTCAAAAACACCGTCGTGCTCGGCTTCTGGACGCTGGTGATATCCTACCCGCTGCCGATCGTCTTCGCCGTGCTGCTCAACGAGGTCAAACAGCAGCACGGCCTCTTCAAGCGCGTCACCCAATCGATCAGCTACCTGCCCCACTTTATCGCCGTCGTCGTCATCGTCGGCCTCATCTACGACTTCTTCAGCACCGACGGCATCGTCAACCAGATCGCAGTCGCCCTGACCGGCGAAAAGGTGCGCATTCTCGGCACCTCCGCCTGGTTCCGCCCGCTCTACATCGGCTCGGTGCTGTGGCAGGGCATCGGCTGGGGCTCGATCATCTACCTCGCCGCGCTGACCGGCATCCCGCCCGAACAGTATGAATCGGCCATCGTCGACGGCGCCTCGCGCTGGCAGCGTATCCGTTACATAACCCTGCCCGGCCTGCTGCCGGTGATCAGCGTCACCCTGATCCTCTCGGTCTCGTCCATCATCTCGGTCGGATTCGAGCGCGCCTTCCTGCTGCAGCAGCCGGCAACCTACAACGTCTCCGACGTTATCGCCACCTACGTCTACCGCCGCGGGCTGATCAAGTTCGATTTCAGCTACGGCGCGGCCATCGGTCTCTTCGACTCCGTCATCGCCTTCATGCTGGTCGTGGCGGCCAACTATCTCGTAAAGCAGACCAGCGAAGACCGCGAAGGGCTCTGGTAGCCGGGAGTAAACCGTGCATACACTCAGAAAGATGCAGCTGTTCGATTACCTGAACTACCTCTTCCTGTTCGGATTCAGCTGCGTGATGCTCTACCCGCTGCTCTACGTCTTTTCGATCTCGGTCAGCGACGGCGAGGCGGTCTGGCGTCAATCGGTCAAGCTCTTCCCCATCGGCTTCAACCTGGAGCCCTACGAGGCGATCGCACGCTCGAACTCCGTCCTGCGCGCCTACCGTAACTCGATCACCTACACCGTTCTCGGCACCGCCTTCACCCTCATCGCCTGCCTGCTGGCCGCCTACCCCCTCTCCGAGCCGCGCTTCCGCCTGCGCGGCCCCATCAGCCTCATCCTCGGGCTGACGCTCTTCTTCTCCGCCGGCCTCATCCCCACCTACCTGACCTACCAGGGCTATGGCCTGCTGAACACGACCTGGGTCATCGTCCTGCCGGTCGCCTTCAACTTCTGGTTCATCATCCTCGTGCGCGCCAACATCTCCACCATCCCGCGCGAGCTGAAGGACGCGGCCCGCGTCGACGGCGCCAGCGACTTTCGCATCCTCCTGCAGATCATCGTGCCCCTGTCCAAGCCGATCCTGGCGACCATCGCTCTCTTTGTCGCCGTCGCCGTCTGGAACGACTTCTTCAACCCGCTGCTCTATCTCAACAACTCGGAAAAGTTCCCCCTGACCATCATGCTGCGGCGCATGCTGATCCGCGGCGCCACCGGCGAGGTGGTGCAGGGCAACTACAGCGACACCTTGCAGGCCAAGTCCTTCTTCCGCCAGGTCAAAATGGCGACGGTCATCGTGACCACCGGCCCGATTCTGCTCGTCTATCCCTTCGTGCAGAAATACTTTGTCAGGGGCACGCTGGTCGGCGCGATCAAAGGGTAAGTCCCGGCCGCGCAAGCGCCCCGTCCGCTCTTGCGCCATAGGCAGTACGCTATCGGCAGTACGCTATCGGCAGTACGCAGTATGGAGTACGAAGGCCCGCTTTCACGTTCGATTCACGTCACTTCCACCATCGAGGAGAAGAAAATGAAGAGATTCAGCCTGTCGTCATCCCTGGGTCTGCTCATCATTTTGAGCATGCTGGCCGTGGGTTGTATGCCAGCCGAGCAGATGACCGCCGAGCCCGAAGAGCTGGTGCTCGAGCTGATGCTCGCGCCCGAAGGCGTCTTCGGCGACATCACGCCCGAGACCTACTCGATGCAGCTGCTGGCCGACCGCACCGGCTTCAACTTCGGCTTCCGCCAGATCCCGCGCGAGTTCCTCGGCGAACGCATCGCCACCACGCTCGCGTCGGGCGACCTGCCGGACATCATGCAGCTCGGCCTGCCCGCCGACACCACCGGCACGCCGATGGACATCGCCCACGAGTTCGGCCCGCAAGGGCTCTTCGTCTCGCTCAGCGACTACATCGACGACGGCAAGATGCCTAACCTCGTCGCCGAAATGGCCAGACAGCCCGATATGGAACGGCTGATGACCTCGCCCGACGGCAACATCTACGGCGTGCCCCAGGTCAGGCGCCTGCGCCAGCTGCGGCCGTGGCTCCAGCTGCGCGCCGACCTGATCGAACAGTGCGGCATCATCGAGGACAGATGGAACGGCAACTGGGACGCCATTCTGGACCTGGACGACCTCAAGAACGCCATGCTCTGCCTCAAAGACCAGCTCGGCGGCAAACCGGTCATCTCCAGCCGCAACGGCTTCACCGGCCACGCCGCCAACTGGGCCAAATGGCTGGGCACCGACCTGACCGTCTACTACAATCCCTACACCGAGCAATATGAGTACGGCCCGCTCATGTCCCGCTTCCGCCACATGGTCGAGTTCATGAACTGGATGTTCGAGAACGGCATCCTTCACCCCGAATACGCCACCATGAGCGACCCGGACTGGGAGGCGCTGGCACGCGGCACCTGCGAAGCCGGGGCCATCCTCGAAAACACCGGCTGGCACTTCTACTCCTGCGTCGCCAACGCCGGCATCGACCAGGGCAAGTTCTACCCCGTCATGTCGCTGACAATCGACGGCGAGAAGATCCTCTGGCCCGCCCCCTCCAATGTCTGGCTCGGCAACCCGCTCGTTATCTCGGCCTCCTCCTCCCAGGCGGAGATCGATGCCTCGGTCTGGCTGCTCGACTACCTCTTCAGCACCGAGGGCCGCTTCCTCATCTACCAGGGCAAAGAGGGCGTCGACTGGACCTATCGCGCCGATGGCACCAAGTGCTACACCGATACCATCCAGCGCCACCCCAGCCTCAAGGAGAAACACTACTGCAGCGGGATGATCCCCGAATCCCCGCCCGCGATGACGAACGAGTCGGCCTTCATCAACGACATCGGCTCGCTCGCCCGCGTCTGGTGGCCCGAGGCCGAGCCCCACTGGGGCCTGATGGCGGACTGGCCCGCGCCCGAGTTCCCCGATGGCTGGCGCTGGATCGACGACAACTTCATCAATCCCAGCGGCTCCTACGGCGACCCCCTGCCCTCCATCATCCTGAACGAAGAGGAGGCGGAGGTGGCCGCCAGCCTGGGCACCCCGATCGATACCTATCTGCTTGAAACGATCCAGCAGATGATCGAGGGGCAGCTTGAGATTAACGACGACACCTGGGGCGAACTGACCTCGACGATCGAGAGCATGGGCGCACAGGATATCGTAGACGCCTACAACGCCGCCCTGGCGCGCGCGCAGTAGCGCATCTGCCGGCGGCAATACTGCCGTAACTCGTAACTCGAACGGCAACGTCAACTGCAGTTTTTAGTTTTGTGTTTTGAGTTTTTAGTAACGGCAACGGCCGCACACGCGGCCAATCGGTGTTCACTAAAAACTAAAAGCCAAAAACTAGAAACTAGAAACTGGTGTCAACGCTGGAGACGGGACCGCCTCCGTCTCCAGCGTTCCCTTTCATTCGCCGGCGCCGGAGCAGAAGATGACCGCAGAGAGGACAGCAGAAAACCCAATCCAGCTGGCGGTGATCACCGGCGGACACGGCTACGACGTGCGCAACTTTCACCGCTTCTTCCGCAGCCTGCCCGGCGTCGACGCCTACATCCAGCACATGGACGACTTCGCCTCCGCACGCGCAGAGGTGCGCGACGGCTACGACGTCGCCCTCTTCTACACGATGCTGATGGACGGTCCCAGGGACGACGGGCCCTGGTACGCCGGAAAACCGGAGACCGCGCTCGCGCACCTGGGCGAGACCGCGCAGGGCATCATCCTCCTGCACCACGCCATCCTCGCCTACCCGCAGTGGCCGCTCTGGAGCGAAATCGCCGGCATCGAGGACCGCAGCTTCCGCCACCACCCCGAGCAGACGGTCCGCATCGAGATCGCCCGCCCGGCACACCCCATCACCGCCGGCCGCAGCGCTTGGCAGATGGAGGACGAGACCTACCTGATGGACGAGCCGGATGAAGACAGCGAAATTCTCCTCACGGCCGACCACCCCAAGAGCATGAAGGCAATCGCCTGGGCCAGGACGCACAAGCGCGCCCGCGTCGTCTGCTTCCAGTCCGGCCACGACAACCTGACCTGGGCCAATCCCGGCTTCGGCGAAACCGTCGCACGCGCCATCCGCTGGACCGCCCGCCGGATCTGACGCCCGGAGACCGCCCATGCGCGCACTGGTCACGAGACTCAGGCCCGACAATACACGTGAAAAACTGCTCGTCGACGACTGGCCCGCGCCGCCGGCGCCAACCGGCAACCAGGTTAAGAGCCGGACCGTCTACTCCGGCATCACCAACGGCACCGAGCACAACGACCTCACCGGCGGCAACTACGCCCACCCCGACGACGCGCTGCCCGCCGGCTGGGGCTACCAACACGTCGGGCGCGTGATCGAAACCGGCCCCGACGTGACACGGCTCGCCGCCGGCGACCTCGTCTACATCAACGCCGACCACATGGAATATGTCGTCGCGCGCGAGGACGGCCTGCTCATCAGACTGCCGCCCGACGTCGACCCCACCCACGCCGCGCTCTTCGGCATGACCGGCGTCGCCATGCACTCCTGCCGCCACGCCGATCTGCGCATGGGGGAACGCGTCCTCATCGCCGGCCAGGGCTTCATCGGCCAGATGGCCGCCCAGATCGCCAACGCCATGGGCGCGCGCGTCGCCGTCTGCGAAATCGACCGCCGCCGCCTCGAGCTGGCGCGGGAGATCGGCGCGGCCGAAGAGATCTTCGACGTCGCCGGCGACGGCTGGGAGAGACAAATCGCCGACCGCGCCTTCGACGCGCTCATCGACACTGCCGGCGTCGAGGGCATGGAGGACCGGCTGATCCGCGCGCTCAAGCAGCGCGGCCGCCTCATGCTCATCGCCGGCCGCTTCAACGTCAACTACACCTTCAATCTGGGGCAGGCCCACGAGATCAACATCAGGCAGAACACCGGCTACGACCGCGACGACCTCGCCAACGTCTGCCGGCTCGTGCGCCGCGGGCTGGTCCGGATCGCGCCCCTGCTCCATGATGTCGTGCCGCTGACCGGCGCCCGGCGCACCTACGACACCCTGCGCGACAGCCCCCATCAGCTCCTGGGCACCGTGTTCGACTGGCAATAGTCCGACTGGCAGCAGTCCGACTGCCAATAGCGCCCGGAGACGCGACTCACGACTCACGACTCATAGCGCGCCGCACGCGCGAGGAGACGGCCGATGACCTTCCCGCTGCTTTTCATGTCCCTCGCAGACGTGCACGAGCCGCGCGGGCTGCTGCAGACCGGCGGCTGCACGCTGCGCAGAGACCCCGACCCGCCCCAGGGCCTCGAGCAGGACCTCAACCGGTTCGCCCAGGCCCTCGCCTTCACCACCCTGCAGGACGCCGACGGCACGGTCCACGTCTGGTACAGCCTGCGGCGCAGCCCCGAGCCCTTTCTCGTCGAGCATCTCGGCCCGGCACAGGCCAGCGCCCGCAGCCACTCCGAAAGCGCCAAGACCTTCAGCCTCACCCGCCCCGGCTGGGACCCTGCCAAAATGAAGTGGCAGGTCTGCTACGCGCGCACCCGCGACGGCGTCCACTTCGAACGGCCCGACCTCGGCATCGTCCCCGACCCGCAGTCGCCCAACGTGCTGATCGACTACGGCGGCATCTTCTCCGTCATGCACAACGACGACGCGCCCCCGCAGCGGCGCTACGCCATGCTCCACACCGGCTGGGGACCCGCGCCCGCCGCAGCCCAGCCCGGCTTTCACCCCGTCCACAACGCCGGTGCCGCCTTCTCCGCCGACGGCCTGCACTGGCGCGAATCGGAGCACGGCCCCGCCTTCCGCGACGGCAACGACGCCTTCTCCGCTATCTACGACCCGCGCGCCGGCCAATACCGCTGCTACCAGGCCGTGCTGCGCCCGTATCACTTCCCCTACCCCGACAGCATCGGCGCCGACGACCCGCGCGGCCAGCGCCGCGTCCTCGCAATCCGCAGCAGCGACGACGGCCTCCACTGGTCGCGGCTCGAAAACTTCATCGAGCCCGACGCCGACGACCCGCCCGAGCTCGAGCTCTACATGTTCACCGTCTTCCCCTACCGCGACCGCTTCGTCGGCCTGATGCGCAACTACGCCCGCAGCCCGCTCATGATCGGCGAACACGGCCCCCATCTGCTCTACGAATGGTGGGTCAGCCACGACGGCCTCCGCTGGCAGCGCCCCGCCCGCAACATGCACGCCGGCGTCTTCACCACCTGCACACCCTTCGTCGTCGACGGCCGCCTCTGCTTCCTCGAATACAACACCATGCACCGCTACAGCACGCCCGTCGACCGTATCACCTGGGTCGGCGCGCAGTCCAACGCCGAGTTCTCCTCGCCCCTCTTCACCGCCCCCGCGCACACCCTCACCGTCAACCTCCGGAGCGGCACCGGCACCCTCCTGCCCGATCAGGCCTACGTCATGGTCGAGGCGCGCCAGCCGAACGGCCACCCGATCGAGGGCTACGAACGCGAAAGATGCCTTTTCGTTGATGTGGATGGCTCTGCGCTGCCGCTGCGCTGGGGCGAGAACGACACCACCGCCCTCACCGGCCGCGAGATCTGCCTGCGCTTCTACCTGCGCGACGCCCGCATCTACGCCGTCAACGCATCGTGAGCGCCGAAAGTGGAGAACACGCTACATCATCATCGCCTGCGCCTACCCGTCGAAATCTTCTGCGCGCAGGCGATATCCCTTCGGTCCGCCTGTGCCCCTTCTCAGAATTCAACCGCTGCCGCCAACGGCAACTGCAGTTTTTGGTTTCGAGTTTCGAGTTTCGAGTTTTTAGTAACGGCAACTGCCGCACTCGCGGCCAACCGGTGTTCACGAAAAACTGAAAACCAAAAACGAAAAACTGGTGTCCACGAATCACGAATCACGAACTACGGCCGTCCCCGGCCGCTATCCCCCGCAAAACCCCAGCCCCGCCTCCCCAAAATCGCCGTCACCCACCTCGCGCCAGTGCCCCGGCACACAGCCGTCCAACCCGTTCCCCGCCAGCCGCACCCGGCGCAGATTGACCAGCCCGTCCAGCGCCGCCGGCACCCCGTCCGTTAAACCGTTGTCGGCAAGACCCAGCTCGCGCAGATTCGTCAGCGCGCCCAGCGCGGCCGGGATCGCGCCTGCCAGCCGGTTGCCGTCCAGCCGCAGCTCCCGCAGGTCGTCGAGCGCGCCCAAGGCCGCCGGGATCGCGCCCGTCAACCCGTTATCGGCCAGCCCCAGCTCTCTCAGATTGTCGAGATGCCCCAGTTCCTCCGGGATCGCGCCCGTCAGCCCGTTCCCGTCTAGGTCCAACCCCTTCAGATCGTGCAGCTCACCCAGTGCCGCCGGAATCTCGCCCGTCAGCCGGTTGCCGTCCAGCCGCAGCCACTGTAGCTTGGCCAGCTCGCCCAGTGCCGCCGGGATCGGGTCCTCCAACCGGTTGTCCGCCAGGTGCAGCCACTCCAGGTCGGCCAGCCCGCCCAGCTCGGCCGGGATCGCGCCCGTCAGCCCGTTCCCCTCCAGCCCCAGCCCCTCCAGGAAGACGAGTTCGCCCAGCGCCGCCGGAATCTCACCCGTCAGCCGGTTGTCGGCCAGCCCCAGCTCGCGCAACCTGCTCAGCCCGGTCAGCTCCGCCGGGATCGCGCCCGACAACTGGTTATCCGATAGCCGCAGCCACTCCAGACTCGCAAGCGACCCCAACGCCGCCGGCACCGGGCCGGTCAGCCGGTTGTCCGAAAGGCGCAGCTCGCGCAGATTGACCAGTTCGCCCAGCTCTGCCGGGATCGCGCCCGAAAGACCGTTGCCGTCCAGCCGCAGCCACTCCAGATTCTCCAACCCCCCCAGCTCAGGCGGGATCCCGCCCTCCAGATCGTTGTTGAACAGATGCAGCCAGTTGAGATTGGCCAGCCCGCCCAGCTCGGGCGGGATCGTCCCCTCCAAATGGTTCTCCTGCAGACCCAGCCCCTCCAGGTTGGCCAGCGAACCCAGTTCCGCCGGGATCTCTCCCTCTAGGTGATTGCCGTCCAGCCGCAACCATTCGACCGCGGCCAGCCCGCCCAGCTCGACCGGGATCGGGCCCGTCAGCTGGTTCCTGTGCAGACCCAGCCCCTTCAGCGCGACCAGCCCGCCCAGCGCCGCCGGGATCTCGCCCGTCAGCCGGTTGCCGTCCAGCCGCAGCCACTCCAGCTCAGCCAGCCCGCCCAGCCCGGCCGGCACCGGGCCCGTCAGCTGGTTCTCGTGCAGCCCCAGCCCCACCAGCTGCGTCAGCGCCCCCAGCTCGACCGGAATCGCGCCTGTCAGCCGGTTGTCGTAGAGCCATAGCCACTCCAGCTTGACCAGCGTCCCCAGAGCCGCCGGGATCCCGCCCGTCAACCGGTTGTCGTGCAGCCACAGCCCCTCCAGCATCGACAGCGCGCCCAGCCCCGCCGGGATCTCGCCCGTCAGCCCCCGCCCGTCCAGCTGCAGCTCGGTCACGCGCGCCGGCGCATCCTCCGCCCCGCCGGTGCTCACGCCCTCCCACGCATCCAGCGGCAGCTGCTCGCTCCAGTTCAGGACCGCATCCCC
Source organism: Caldilineaceae bacterium (assembly GCA_026708085.1). Classification (GTDB taxonomy): domain Bacteria; phylum Chloroflexota; class Anaerolineae; order Caldilineales; family Caldilineaceae; genus Bin5. The sequence goes on along the minus strand of JAPOVP010000056.1, from coordinate 19,544 downwards.
GGCCAGCTCCTGCTTCAGCCCCAGCAGCGCCGCGCAGTCGGCCACCAGCCCCCCGTTCTCCGCCGGCTCCGCCACCGCGACCCCGTTCGAGCACAGCGCCGTCTCCAGCCCCCCCGCCGCAAACGTACAGGCCCCCGCCGCAACAACCACCGCCGCCCACACCACCCGCACCGCCCAACCGCCGGCCCGCACACACCTCTCCCTGAATCTCATCAACGACACTCCCCTCGGCTTGATAGGATAGTTCGGCCCTCTCCCGCAGCCGCAAAAAAGCCCCGGCAGTGCTGGGGAAGACGCCGCAACACGCAAGATCCACCATTATATCACCCGCCGCCCCGACCGCCCCGCCACCGTGCATGCGCGTCCCCAACTCCGCCGTTCGAGTTTCAACGTTTCGAGTTTCGGCAGTTCCCGACCACTATCCACTGCCAACTGGCCACTGCTTTTTGCTCGAACTACAGTGCTAATGCTACACTGACTCCCACATACCGTCGCCTCAAACAGAAAGGACCTCCTACCGACCGATACCTTAGCCAGCAAACAGGAAAACAACATGAAATCCCCCTTCAGATTCCCGATTGCCGTATTGGCTGTCCTTGCCCTGACCCTTGGGCTCAGGATTCCCCAAGCATCCGCAGCGCCCCATACACAGACGTCCGCAGCCACCGACAGAGAAGCGCTGGTCGCGCTCTACCACGCGACCGGCGGCGATAACTGGAAAAACAACAGCAACTGGCTCGGTGACCGGCCGCTCATTTCGTGGCACGGTGTCCATACGGACCGCAACGGTCGCGTCTTCGAATTGGACCTCTCGGATAACAATCTGAGGGGAGCCATCCCATCCGAGTTGGGCAACCTCTCCAGCCTTGTAGTGCTAAATCTCTCAGAGAATCAGTTGAGCGGAGCAGTTCCACCCGAGCTGGGCAACCTCTCCAACCTCGAGCTACTTTATCTCAACCATAACCGGCTGGGCGGGGAAATTCCGTCAGAGCTGGCAAGACTCAAAAACCTGCATTGGCTGATATTTCTTAGCAACCGCCTAACTGGTCCGATTCCGCTAGAATTGGCCGAACTCAGCAACCTGGAATGGCTGATACTTGCAGACAACCTGTTGAGTGGTCCGATTCCACCAGAACTGGGCAACCTCACCAACCTGGTATGGCTGATCCTCGGGGATAACCAGTTGAACGGTCCGATCCCCCAGAATTGGGTTACCTCACCAATCTCAGACGGCTGGGCCTCGGAAACAACCAGTTGAGCGGTCCGATTCCCCCAGAATTGGGCAACCTCACAGACCTTGAGATGCTGGACCTCTGGAGCAACAAGCTGAGCGGTCCGATTCCGCCCGAACTTGAGAACCTGGCCAACCTGACCTACCTATACCTCTCACACTCCGGGATAACCGGATGCCTGCCGGCGATCTGGCGCGATCTTGAGGAAAACGACTTTGACGACATCTCTTTGCCGTTCTGCTCCGATCGCGAGGCGCTCATTGCCCTCTACGAAGCCACAGACGGCGACAACTGGCTGCGAAACCGCAACTGGCTCAGCGACGCACCGCTCCAGACCTGGTACGGCGTCTTCACAGACGAAAACGATCGTGTCATCGGACTGAATCTCCCCGAAAACGAGCTGAATGGAGAGCTCCCGGCCGCGCTGGGCAACCTTTCCAGGCTGGAAATGATCAACCTGCCAGAGAACCGCTTGCGCGGCGCAATTCCAGCCGCGCTGGGCAACCTTGCCAGCCTGAAACTACTGCTCCTCTATTCGAACCAGCTGACCGGTCCAATCCCGCCAGAGCTGGGAAAGCTCGCCAACCTGGAACAGCTTGCCCTCTTGAACAACCGCTTGGAAGGAACAGTTCCACCCGACCTCGGCAACCTCACCAACCTGAAGTCGCTGGCCCTCGCGGGGAACCGGTTGCGCGGCACGATTCCACCCGACCTCGGCAATCTGGAATATCTGGCCCTCAATAAAAACGACCTGAGCGGCAAAGTCCCGCCGCAGCTGACCAGGCTCACCCACCTGGTATGGGTCCACCTCGCAAACAACCGCCTAACCGGATGCCTGCCCGCGCTCTGGCATAATGTCGAGGAAAATGACCTGGACGAAGTCGGCCTGCCATTCTGCTCAGACAGAGACGCGCTCATCGCGCTCTACCACGCCGCCGGCGGCGACAACTGGACGAACAACCACAACTGGTTGAGCAACGAACCAATCGATGACTGGCACGGTGTCGTCGCCTACAAGAACGGTCGCGTCATCGGACTCAGCCTCTTCGACAATGGACTGAAAGGGACCATCCCCGCAGAACTGGGAAATCTGCCCCACCTGCAACTGCTGTTCCTCGCAAAGAACCAACTCAGCGGTCCGATTCCGTCAGAACTGGGCAGCCTTGCCAGCCTGAAAATGCTGATCCTGGCGGAAAACAACCTGGAAGGCCCCATCCCGCCGGCACTGGGCAATCTCGCCAGCCTGGAAAATCTGTCCCTCGCTTCGAATCAGTTGAGCGGGGAAATACCATCCGAACTGGGCAACCTCGCCAACATGAATGGGCTGAACCTTGCCGACAACCGCTTGAGCGGGGAAATTCCCCCCGAGTTGGGCAACCTCGCCCGACTTACAGGGCTGGACCTCTCAGATAACAGGCTGAGCGGGGCAGTTCCGTCAGAACTGCGTAACCTCCGGCATCTGGAGATCCTCTCTCTCGCCGGCAACCGCCTGAGCGGGTGTATACCCGCTGCCTGGGAAAGCGTTGAAAGAAGCGATATCCTGCTTCTCGATCTGCCCTTCTGCCAGCCGGCGGCATCGACCGCCGCCGCAACCGGCCAAGACCTCACCGCGGCCCGGATCTTCGAAACCGTTTCGCCGGCCATCGCCTTCGTCATTACCTGGACCGGGCGCGGCAGCGGCGTTCTCATCGAGGGCGGATACATCGTCACCAACGCCCACGTCGTCTGGCCCTACGACACGGCGGGCGTCGTCTTCCCCGACGGGACCGTCCTCAGAAATGTGCCCGTCATCGACTGGGACCTGCTGGCAGACCTCGCCGTCCTCGGCCCGGTTGACGCCCCCGCTCAGCCACTGCCCATGCTCGACGGCGAACAGCTCTCGACCGGCTCCGAGCTCTTCCTGGTCGGCTACCCGGCCGAGATCGAAGCCTATCCCCAACCAACCATGACGCGCGGCATCCTCTCCCGTACGCGCGAGTGGCAGCCGGCCGGCATCACCTTCTTCCAGACCGATGCCGCCATCGCCGCAGGACAGAGCGGCGGCGCGCTCGTCTCCGCGACCGGCGCCGTCATCGGCCTCAGCGGCTTCAAAGTCTTCGACGAGTTCGGCCTCGCCGCCTCCTCAGCCGACCTGCTGCCCCGCATCCGCCAGCTCATCGCCGGCCGGGACCCCGCCGGCCTCGGCCCAAGACAGCTCAAGCTGACGGCCGGCGCCCATAACCACAGCCTGACGCCGCAAGACGACGGCACCGCCTACCTGCTCCACGAACCGCCCGAGACCGCCGTCGAAATCCAGCTCGCCGGCGCCGACGCTGATGACAGGATCCAGCTCGTCGACATCTACGGCAAAAAACTGGCGGACGGCCGCACCGGCTCAATCTCCTTTGTCATCTCCAGCAGCGGCCTCTACTTCCTGGTCCTTCTGCAGGTCTCAAACGACATTGCCCTGACATCGAGCCACCCGCTTGTGCCCTTGGAAGACCCCGACGATGGCAAGCAACTCGCGGTTGGAGAGACCTACCGCGGCAACATCGATTTCCCAAGCGACATCGACTACCTTTCCCTCGACCTGCAGCAGGATGAAAAGGTCGAGATCGTCGTACGCTCCATCATGGCCGACTCTCAGCTCGCCGTCTCTGGTTACCGCGGAGAAAATCAGGGGGTCTTGATGGTAGACGAGAACAGCGGCGGCGGTCTCTTCGGGCTTGACGCCCGCATCGTCCTGTACGCGCCCCACGCCGGCGTGTACAACCTGATCGTCAGAAACGAACATCCGCGATCGAACGCGCCGGCCGGCTACACCGTCTCCGTCAACCGCGCCGCCACGACCGACCCGCAGACCGCCCTGAGGCCGCATGCCGTCATAATCTCCCCCATCAACGTCCGCGCCGGCCCCGGCACCAGCTTCGCCATCATCGGCACCGCCGCACCCGGCGACGCCTTCCCCATCACCGGCAAAAACGCCGCCCCCGGCGACTGGTGGCAGATCAGCTACGAAGGCCGCACCGCATGGGTGTACGGGCCGCTGGTTGCCGCCACGAATGCACACGACGTGGAGGTGGTCAGCCCGCCGTAGGGCCGGCGGCCTCGCGCAGGTCCGCAGCGGCAACTGCCGACAACTGAATTCGCCGTCCTCCCGACATCCTTTTCTCAAGCGTGGACCAGACTCGTTCGCAGCCAGCGGTTCCCTTTCGTCCTCGCAAGGTGATATACTCTCTCCGCTCTGCAAGTTGTGTTGATGGCGCCTGACCCTGCGTAAGAGGGAGGATAGAATCTGCCATGCCTACTCGACTGGTTGACGGAAACTGGACCACGGAATTCGCTAAGGCTCTCAAAGACGACGCCAGCGAGCTTCGCATCATCTGTCCCTTCATAAAAGCAGGCGCCCTTCAGCGGCTACTGCAACATAACCCAAGAAAGATTCAGGTCATCACCCGCTTCAATCTCGGCGACTTTGCGGAAGGCGTCAGCGACGTCGCCGCGCTGCGAAATCTGCTCGATGCCGGCGCCGCAGTTCGCGGCGTGAAGAACCTCCACGCCAAGTTGTACCTCGTCAGCAAGACGCGTGCCGTCATCACCTCGGCCAACCTTACCGTGGCCGCGCTCGATTCAAACCATGAGTTCGGCATGGTTACCAGCGAAGAGACTACTGTCGAGAACTGTTTGGACTATTTCAATGACCTATGGGACCGCGCCGGCAACGACCTACTGCACGATCAACTCGACACCTGGGACCGAACTGTCAAAGCCCATTGGCTGGAAGGCGGCCGCCCAAAGGGGAAAGGCGGCCTCGGCGACTTTGGTGCGGATGCCGGGATTGCCGATGCCCCTCCTGCGCATGTGCCAACCGCCGTGTCCGATGCATCGCAGGCATTCGTGAAATTCTTGGGCACGAACGACGAACGTGAAGACCTGTCGAAGTCAACCGTAGAGGCAATCAAGTGGTCCGGATGTCACTGGGCAGTCGGCTATCCCGGTTACAAGAACGGAAGGCGGCCAAAGGCCGTGCAGGACGACGATATCATTTTCATTGGGCGTTTCACGCAGGGCCCAAACGACATCCGTATCTTCGGTCGAGCCATCGCAATGGCGCACAGGCCGGGAAGAGACGACGCAACAGAGGCTGATATAGAAATGCGACCCCGGAAGGCAAGGTGGCCACACTTCGTCCGAGTCCACCACGCTGAGTTCGTTGATGGCACGCTTAAGAATGGCGTCTCGCTTAACGAACTGATGAAAACGTTCGGAGCCGACTCATTCGAGTCCACACAGAAAAATGCCGCAAGCGGCAAAGGAAACACGAAGCCGAGAGCAGCAATTAGACGTCAGCCACAAGCGAAGCTATCTACCCAGAGTCTCTCCTGGCTTAGCGAGCGGTTACAGGCAGCGTTTGACACTCATGGCAAGGTGACGCTGGAAAGCATAGAAGACCTCGACTGGCCGGATTCCTCGATTGTTCTCTCTCCGTAATCCTGAGTTTGACCACCAAAGCAATTTGCCCCCTTCCGTCTGGACTGGGGGCTGGCTGGCGCGTCGTCGCATGGCCGCTGAGGGATAATCCAAAGATAGGACAGGAATAACATGCCGCCTCTGTTTGGACTTGCCTGGCATCGGCTATTACATGCCTGAAACCTTTGGACGGCCCATAGCCCCTTTTGCGTTCAAGTAGCGCGAAGGCTGTATAAGTCGTTTCACAGAAAAGCCGCGCCGGCATGGTCGGTAAACGCGTCGGCGTCCCGAATATACTTCAATACGGTGGCAGGATTGGAGTGTCTTGTGATCTCCATGATCTTGTCCAAACGGGCGTGGTGGGCTGCCGCGCTGGTAACAAACCCTGCTCGCAAGGAATGTGCGGAAAACTCCTTTGCTTCAAGACCGATAGCCGCCGCGTATCGCTTTACTAAGCGAGGGATGTCGGTGTGGTGCAGCGGCGATCCAGTCAGACTGCCATTTTTGCGCATCGACTGAAAAAGATAGCCGTTCTGAATTCCAGATTGTTGTAGCCAAACGCGTAGGCGTGCCACCGGTCTAATCTTCTTTCCGTCCGGCACAGCAACCTTTTGCCCAGTACCAAATTGATCTGTCTTCGACTTGCGAATATGTAGCACTATCCCTAAATGGCTGTCTTTCAACAGTCCTTCTTGCACCCATTCAATATCAGTGACTTTGAGGTTGCACAGTTCTGATCGTCTCAAGGCAGCGGCAAAGCCGATCGCGAGGAAAGCAGCATCTCGACGACCAATGAGCGTATCAGGACAAATCCTCAGCATCGCGGCGATGTGGTGCTCTCGAAGAGCCTTGACCTGACGCGTTGTGCCGCCTCGCAAACGGGCCAGTCCCTTCAGCACGGAAGCTACTTTGCTATGTGCAGCGGGAGATGTCCTGTTTGTATCCACAAATTGTCTATTAATGGCGCTTCGATATAGTGCCAGAGTTCCCAATGAGAGGATTTTTCCGCTCGCTGGGCTGGGCTGAGTGGCGATTTCGATGAAGAATTCTGCGACCTCCTCAGGCGTAGCGTCGAGCGGTTCGACTCCTTGACGTTGGCAGTAGTCGGAATAGCACCGCCAGCCCTTTTCGTAGGCGATACGGGTATTGTGTGCTAAGGCTGCGTTCCGCAGTTGCTCTGAAAGATCGGATTCGATCGAACCAGGTGTCGTCATTGGCTACTCAATAAGAGTGGACATCTTGAAATTGACAAGCGATTGACAGTCGATTCCTGCTACTCAGTTCTGACATAAACTATGGAATAAAAACCGGCTATAACGCAGCTTTCGTTATTGATAGTGAGACAAGGGCAAAGATAATTGCTCAAGACCCAAAGTCCACCCAGATAATAAAGCCAGTCCTGCGAGGCCGCGATATTCAGCGTTATCGGGCTCTATGGGGAGGGCTGTGGTTGATAGCGACATTTCCTTCGCTTCACCTTGACATCAATGATTATCCTGCAGTTAAAAGTCATTTGCTTTCCTTCGGCAGAGAGAGATTGGAACAGGCGGGGCAAACACTCAAAGACGGGAGCAAATCGAGGAAGAAGACCCCTCACCACTGGTTTGAACTACAAGATACTTGTGCTTACCACGAAGAATTTAGAGAGAAAAAGCTATTTTGGATGGATTTAACAGAACGAGGTCGATTTGCGTACGAAGAAGGAACTATGTTTTGCGCTAACACTGCGTACATGGTTTCGGGATCCTCGCTAAAATTCTTGTGTGCAGCGCTCAATTCTGATTTGATTACCTGGTTTATCAAGAATTCTGCTCTTAATTCCGGAATGGGAATTCCTCGATGGGTAAGATTCACTGTTGAACGCCTGCCAATTCCAATGCAAACGGCCGAAGAGCAGCAACCTTTTATTGAATTGGTGAATCGCATTATGTTCGAACTGGCCTCTGGTCCAAATGCAGACGTGAGTGACTTTGAAGACGAGATCAGTAAGGGAGTCTACAAGCTATACGAGCTTACTCCGAAAGAGCAACTTTCGATATCGAGTTCAGTGGCATAGACCCAGTTGAGGCCTATGCATGGCGTTTCTGCTTGTTTATTGGCGCCAATCTATCAATGGCATTTAAGTAAGCAATCTCTTGAGAAGACAGATCGTACACTCTATAGACCTGCTCATCGATTTCGGCTTCTAGATTTGTCGTGTGAGCCAAAGGATTGCTTGCTTTCGCTGACAGAATGCGCTCAATTAAGTATAAGAAAGAACGTTGCTCTGAACAGGCAACTACAGGGATTGCAACTCTTTGGACAACAAACTTGTCCCACTGGGTTAGTCCCATTCCTGTGGTGACCGCTGTATTTTGTATAAACCATGTGACAAGAGCACTATTCAGAATGGCGCAGAGATACTTCAAACAAATTCCCGTAAGAAAGAAGGCTTTCTGGTTGCAATAGATTTCCAAGTCAGAGTAAGCAAATCTCCCTCTTGGTGACATATGCATCCAAAATAGCTTTTCCTTTTTGAATTCTTCGTGGTAAGCACAATTGCGAAGATTGTAAGGCGTCCGCCCTTTGTCTTGTCGTGATGCAAGTCGATCATAGTGTCGGTGGAGATAGGCCCTGACCGCGGGGTATTCGTTAACATTGATGGGTGGTACATCCCCATAGCCGTTATGCGTGTCAATCAACCATAGTCCCGCCCATTGGGCTCGATAACGCTGAATATCGCGCCCGCGCAGGATTGGCCTTATGATCTCAGCAGATTTTGGATCATCAGCTATCAACGCCGACTTCACTTCGTCATCGACAATGAAAGCCCTATTGTAGCCGGTGAGAACTCCTCGATAAATGTCAATATCCCACTCTTTCAGCGGCGTACCGATCGCTTCCATTTTATCCATGATTCCCCGCTCGATGGACGATAGGGCGCTCCAGGGTCTCTCGCCTTCATGACGAAGTGGCCCCCACACTTTCCGTGATGGAGGAAAACGTGTGTCGGGGACCCGATCCATATCTACTGCGATGCCGGGATGCTCGCTCTTGCCCTCTCGCACCAGCAAGATGCTGGTGTCCACAATAGCATTCTCGAAAATGTCCTTACCCATTTCCAGTAATCGCATGGGGGTGTGGTTCTCCGAGAAGAAGCGACGCAATTGCTTGCCATATTCCGCCTTCAACCAACTGTTGGAAGTGATATAGGAAAGAAGACCTTGCTCCGGCTTAAGCAGGCGACAGCCTTTCTCAAAGAAGAGCTGGTATATGTCACCGGTGCGGGCAAAGGTTGTGTAGCCGGCGTCCTTGTAGAGGTTGCCCAGTTTACCGCCGTCCTTCTGCAACTGGATATAGGGCGGGTTTCCAATTACCACATCAAAGCCCTGCTTGACGCCAAACATATACGTGCTATTGAACCACTCTGTGCTGGCGTTCTGGTCGTAGGGGTCCCAGTTGGCGATGTTGGCGGCGTCGGCGGCAGGCAGATTGACTACCTGTTGTAGGGCGGATGCTAGCTCTATTCGTAACTCTTGATCACGGTCGCGGTACTCCATCTTCTTGCGCCGCGTTGTAGCGTGGAAATAACGCTCGCGGTTGGTGTTCAAATCTTCCTGCAGTCGGAGTACCTTGTCTGGAGCAAGGTTCATCTGCGCGCCGGATGTGTTCAGCGCTAGAAGCGTATTGGCAGCGACGAAGCGGGTTTCGAGGTTGGGGAGCGGTTTGATGCCGTAATTCTCCTCTGTTTCGTCCCTTTCCTGCTCGATTGCCAAAGAGATAAAGAAGCGCAGACGCGCGATCTGGCAGGCGACCGGCTGGATGTCGACCCCGTAGATACTGTTTTGGATCAGATAGAGCTTACGCCCGAAATCGGAGTCGCGATACTTCTCGAAGGTAGCGCTGATCTCCGCCAGTTCCTCGTTTCGTTCGGCCGGATCAGGCGTATCGAAAGCCTCTCCAGCTCGATGCCTGGCCAGTGATTTCTGCAGATTTTCCCAGAGCAGGTTGTCGGGATCGAGGCGGCGCAGCGCCAGCGTCAGCTTGTGCAGCGCGCCCATGGGAAATGCCCCAGAACCGACTGCCGGATCGATCAGCTTCAGCCCGGCGATAGCGCGCACCAAACCTTCCCTTTCCGTTTCTTCAAAGAGTTCGTGGGCATCGTCGAAAGCGTCCTCATAGTCCAGCAGGTAGCTGAGGCGCTCTTTCCAAAATTCGACGTCTCCGTCCGCCGGTGGGCATTTCTGGGCCAGCGACGCGACCAAAGACTCGTCCACCATGTAGTCGACTATCGCCCGCGGGGTGTAGTAGGAGCCGGACTGTTTACGGGCATTTTCTTTGGATTCCTCGACATTAGCAGCCAGCAGGTTCTCAAAGACCTTGCCCAGCAGTTCCGGGTCCAGCGCCACCTCCTGCTCGGCGGGCGTATTCTCCTCGACGGTGAACTGGAAACGGTCGAAGAGAGTGATCAGCCCCTCGTCGTCAAAGAACAGGCGGTTGGGAATCGACAGGATGCCGAAATCCCCACGCTTGGGATCAATAATGTTGTCGGTGAAGCAGTCGATGCGGTAGCCGCCGTCTCCGGCCGCCTCAAAACTGTCCAGACAGTCGAACAGGCCGCCGTTTATAAAGGGGGTCTGGTCAAATAGTTCCAATAACTTTTCGGAGTCGGCGATTTCGGCCTGGTAACGGTAGCGCGAAAAATCGCGGTGCGTCACATTGCTTTGCTTGCTGAAGCCGCGTTCGCTGATTTCGCTGTTCAGTGTAGCGAAGAAAAGGTTCTGCAACACCGCGCGGTGGTAGGAACTGCCGCTTTCTCTGTCATAATCGCGTAGCAGCGGACCGATCTGCGGTTCGATGAACAACTGCGGCGCAATCAACCCTTTCTCCTTGATGAACCAGACAAAAAGCAGGCGGGTGATGAGACGGATGACATGCCCTTCGGGCTCCAACGTCTTGACTTGATTGTCAGGAAATCTCGCCTCTTTGACCGCACGCTCGAACCAGCTGAACAGCTGTCTGTAGAAGCTGCGGTTCAGTTCCTCTGTGTCGAGCGCGTCCAGCCAGGCCTCCAGCAGACCGTCGAAGTTCCGCCGCTTGCGGTGGGCGTCTATCCAGGATAGACGTTCGGGCAGAGCCAGCTTGTGTAGAATATCAAGATGGGCGCGGTGGGCGTTGGTGGGACTGATCTCGCGAACCAGCGATACACTGCCGAGCACGCTGCGCCTATCGTCGCGCTTGTGCTTGCGGCGGTGAACGAAAGCCAAGGAAATCAGCCCGCTGGCGGTCCGGAAAAGTACGACCGTGGGCTGGCTCAGCCGCTTGTTTATCTCGCGCGTGAATTCGGCATACCTGCCGCGGGCGTATCTTTCACCGTTCAGCTCGACGGCAATGAAGATGAAGCTGCGGGCATTTCCCTCGTCAAATTCGCCCGTATCGAGCAGCGAAGGCTGCGCCTCGGCGATTTCCGAGTCGGTGAACTGAAAAAGGATGCGCGCAGTTGCCACATCATCACGGAAGCGGTTCTCCGTCTGCGTGCCCGGATTGCGGGCGGGGAGCTTTTCGATGAATTCGTCGACAGAGCCGGACAGCTCCAATCTCCGATCACTGCGATAACCGAGCGTATCGAGCAGGCGGCGCCCCGCGTCTACCAGGTCGTCCTGCGCAAAAGTTGCCAATGCGGCTTCGATATCTCTTAAGACGTTGCCGGTCGTCATCGCCCTCTCCCTTGTCTTCCCGTCCTCACTCCCGCGGCAGAATGACCAGCCAAGTCACCAGCTCAAAGTCCTCGGCTTCTTTCGGCGACGCGGAGGCTTTAGGCAATTTGAAATCGCCCGATCCCTGCAGGCCCAACCCCGCGATCTGGGCCTTGCCGTGCGCCTGGCTGATATGTCCGATGGCGGCATTGAGCCGGTCATTGTACGCCGCCATGTCGCGGCCGTTGTCGGTACGGCGGTTGAATCGGTCGCACAACTCATTTATCGCCTCCGTCTTACCGAGACTCAACGCCTGGAACAGATCGAGCGTCTGTCTGACGCCGGCGCAGCCATGACCGATTCTTCCGTCCTCCCGCACGTGGACGAGATAGAAGGGGTGAACGGGGCTGGCGGCCTGCGTCTGCTTCTCCAGGTCGGCGTTGCGCTGTCGCAGCACCCAGATCACGCCTGCGTCCTTTTCGTTGTCGACCACCGCGTACGCGCCCAGTGGCGTCTGCTCAAGTTCCTCCCGGTTCTTCTCCAGGTAGTGCAACAGCTGTGTAAAGAACTGGTCAAGTGTAAAGTCACTCATCGTCACCCCGTCGTCGAGATCTTCGAGATCGAGGTCCTCGTCCAGCAGTTGAAGGAGTTGCTGCGCGCGAAAGTTGAGCTCCCCCTGGATGCCTTCTAGGTTTTCAAACGGGTCCTCATCGCCGCTAGCCGCGGCATCGGCCAGAGCCATGCGCGCCTCAACGCGCGTCTGCAGGCGCAGATACGCCTCCATCTCCGCAGTCGGCCAGTAATTGATCATACGTACAGCGCTGCTCTGGCTGCCAATGCGGTCGATCCGCCCGAAACGCTGGATGATGCGGATCGGATTCCAATGGATATCGTAGTTGAGCACCGTGTCGCAGTCCTGCAGGTTCTGCCCCTCTGAAATGCAGTCCGTGGCGATGAGCAGGTCGATATCGCATCCGTTGCTGCTCCCGCCCCGCCCGCGGGCGACCGGCGCAAAGTTGTCGAGGATGCCGTTGAAATTGTTGGCCCCGGCCATCGTTTGCGTAGCATCCCCGGAGACCATGGCCATATTGAGATTCAGACTGGCCGCCAGTTCCTGCAGGTGGTCGTAAAGATATTCGGCCGTATCCTTGAATGTGGTGAAGACCAACAGCTTGCGATTCTCGCGGCCGCGGCGGTCCGTGGTCGGGGTGGCGACGCGCGCTTCGATCTGTTCCTTTATCTTCAACAACTTGCCGTCCCGCTCTGGAGTAACCTGCGCGACGCTGGCGTAGGCCTCGCTGAGAGTGTCTCTATCTTTGCGCAGCTCCTCCTTCCAGGTCACGAGATTCAGGTCGGCCAGGTGGAAGGGATGGCGGGCGCGGTTGATGAGAAACTCCTCGTCGTCCTCGTCGTCGTCCGGCAGCGCGTCAGCTAAGTCGTCCTTACCGGCCTGGCGGTTCTCGAAGCGGTCGATTTTGTCCAACAGGGTGTCGATCTTGCCGATCGTGCGCTCCAGTGTCAGGGTAAGCGAATGAGCTGAGCTTTCCAGCCGCTTGAGGAAGTTGGTCCGGATCATTGCGATCAGAAAACGCTCGCGGTCGGCTTGGTTGAAGTTGCGCTTTTCCTTCTCTTCCGCCAGCTGCTGTTTGGCTCTTTCGCTGACGACATAGTCGGACGGACGATACACTGACAATTCGAACTTGCTGATCTGTTCGGCCAGGTTCTTATAGGACAGGCCGCCCTGCACGTCCGTCGGGGGATAGACGTTCTTCGGCTTCTCGCGGTCGGGGAAGCGTCCTATGCGCTCGATCTCCTTGGAGTAGTACTCCTCGATCTGCCGTCGTGAGCGCGCGATCGAGACACCCCCCAGCAACCGGTAGAAGTCGCTGCCTAGGCTGTCGAGAAGCTCCTTCTTGTTTCGTTTGCCGTTGACCGGGGCCTGGGTCTCCCATTCCTTGAACTGGGTCTGCGCGCGCTTGAGGAGGCTGCCGATGTCGGAGATACCGAGACTCTCGCGGAAGCTGTCCTGGCGGCTCTCAGTCATCAAGTGGATCTGGTTGCGCAGGTCGATCAGCGAGGTGTTGACCGGGGTGGCCGACAGCATCAGTACCTTGGTCTTGGCCCCCTTTCCGATCACCTCATTGAGCAGCCGCGCGTAGCGTTTGCCCTCATGGTTGCGGAAGTTGTGCGACTCATCGATAACGATCAGGTCGTAGTTCTCCCAGTTGAAGTTGGCCAGGTCGATGTCGCCCGGCGCCCAGCCGCTGTCACGCGAGAGATCGGTGTGCGAGAGCAGCGAGTAGGCAAAACGGTCATCGATGAAGGGGTTTCCTCTGTGCCCGGTGTGCGCTTGGTAGAGCGACCAGTTTTCCCGCAGTTTGCGCGGGCACAGCACCAGCACGCGCTCGTTGCGCAGTTCGAAATGCTTGATCACCGCCAGCGCGGTGTACGTCTTGCCCAGGCCTACGCTGTCGGCGAGGATGCAGCCGTTGTGACGCTGCAGCCTTGCAATTACGCTCAACGCGCCGTCTCTCTGGAACTGGTAGAGCGCTTTCCAGATGGCGGTGTCGACGAGGCGGACATCGTCTATACGGCCCTCCTGTGCGAGACGCGCCTCGATCTCGTCGCGGAAAAGCTCGTAGAGCGTCTTGTAATAGATTAGTTCGGGCGCGTGTTCCCTGCCGATGCGGGCAAGCGCGTCAAGGACCTGCTGCTTGACGTCCTCGGTCAAGCTCCCGTCGGCCCAGATACAGTCAAACCATTCTCGCAGTTCGGCGAAGATTTCAAGGTCGCCGCTGGCGAAGTTGATCTCGATGTTGGATTGGCTGCTGGCGCCGAGGCCGCGCTGGGTAAAGTTGGAACTGCCGACAATGCTGCGCAGCGGCGGTGAAGTCAGGTAGAGCTTGCCATGCAGGAAGTTCGCCCGGGCAATGGAACGGATGCAGACATTATCGCGGCCTACCCATTCTGCGCAACGCTGTGCCACGAACTTCTGATCCAGCGCATGTCTGGGATCGAGACCCTTTTCGGTAACGGCGAACGACTTCGGCTCCGCTTCACCCGGGTCAACGTCGTCAATCGACGATGGGTCGCCGTAGAGAAAACGCACCTCGCCGACGCTGTCCAGCGCGTCCGCTAGCTCCTTATAGCCGTAGATACTGAAATAGGCCGAAACCAGCCGGAAAGCATCACTGCCCTGCAGATGTTTCCGCAGATAATCAGCCACAGTATGTGCTCGATTATCGAGAATATGTTGGTGTGGCATAGTCGTAAGTTGTGGACATCCTTCGGAGGTAGTTCGGCTCTGCTTCCGGCCTAAATATACCCAATTTTACCATGTGCGCCTGCTCCCCAGAGAATTTTGCAGGCATACTCCCGCTGGCAAAACGGTACTCACCCTCCCCCCACAACGACCATTCCGTCGCCTTGGGTGCGCGAACTCTCATCCCGGAAAAACCGGGGACGCTGCTGCTCCATCCACCTTGATTCCATCCCGTGTTGTCAACCGCCGCCAGAAACGGCATAATATTGCCGCGCCGGGGAAACTTGCAGCGTGACCATCGAACCACCGCTCCGTCAACCGCCCGACCGGCTTCTGCGCTGGACCGATTCGGCACTTCCAGCGCCTGCCTCCCCGCACCACTTTCAGAACGCAGGAGAACTACCATGCTTCCTGACGAGTTGATCACAACTATCGAAACACTGAAACAGCGAATGGCCGACCACAACACCATTCTCCAAGACAACGAAACACGCACGCGCATGGCGCTCGTCGACCCTCTTCTCCAAGCCCTCGGCTGGGATACGACAGACCCTTTCCTCGTCATTCCCGAATATGTCATCGGCGACGGCCAAGTCGACTACGCGCTGCTGAGCAAGAAGGGCGGTCCGACTGCTGTCATCGAAGCAAAACATTTCGAGGAACCGCTGCAGAAACATAGAGACAAGACAATCGACTATGCCAAGGATGCCCGCATCAAGTACGCCGCAATTACCAACGGCGACCAATGGCAACTCTACGACGTTTCCGGCAGCGGCTCCCTGGCAGAAAAGCAGATTTTGGACGTGCGGATCTCGGCGTCTCCTCCCTATCAGAGCGCCCTCAGTCTCCTGCTTCTCTGGCGGCCCAATCTCACTTCAGAACAACCTGTACGGACGGAAAACCCAACAGCTACCGTCCAGCCCGGTCCTGATCCGAGTTCATGGACGTCACTGGCGAAATTCTCTTTTCGCAAAGGAAAAGAATGTCCCAAGACAATCCGATTCCTGGACAGGACCGAATATCCAGTACACCACTGGTATGATCTGGCTTTGCGGACAGCGCAGTGGCTCTGGTCCAATCGACTGTTGACAGAAGACGATTTCTCAGATTTCTCAAGCGAGCTTCGTCACCTGGTCCACACCGAAACGGTCCATCCGTGCGGTAATGAGTTCTTTAACCCCAAACCTGTTCCAGGCACCTGCCTGTTTCTGGAGGCCAATATGAGTGGCGATCGTTCTCTCAAGAAGACAAAAGAGCTATTGGAAGGTTGCGGCCAATCCCCGGCATTTGTGCAGTTGCAGCAATAGCGATAACTGCCCTCTTCTCCCCCGTCCACTGCCCCGGCGACATCATCCTCAAGAGCTACGACCTCGCCCAACCCACCACCCACCGACCTACCGCCCGATCCCGCCAGCGCATCATACAGCCCCGGCCCGATTCACCCCCCGCGCATCCGCCCTCGCCATCCGGTACCCAACACGCGGCTCAGTAAAGATATAGATCGGATTATCCGCGTCGTCGCCCAGCCTGCGCCGCAGCGTGCTTATCGCCGTACGCATCGGCCGCAGGTCGCCGTCACCATCCACGCCCCAGATCTTCCTCAGCAGACACTCATACGTCAACACCTGGCCGGCATTGCGCGCGAGCTCGACCAGCGTCCGGTACTCGATCGCAGTCAGCCGCACCCGCTCACCGCCAAGCGTCACCTGCCGTGTGATGTCGTCGACGACCAGCTCGCCCACAACGAACGGCTCCACCGGGTCGGGGCCGGTCCACTTGCGCAGAGCGCCCCGGATGCGCACCCGCTCCTTCATCGCCGCCGGTGCAGGGCGAGCTGCAGACTGCGAGGGCCCGCCTGCCCAATTCCACCACCCAAAAGCAAATGGCCCACAAACCTGCTACTCTATAACCATGACCGCCAGCTGAGCGCCCAACCGCGCCCACCAATCCACCGTACCAAGGACCACCGACCATGGCCATCTGCACCGAAAAGAACTGCCGCAAACCCGCCCAGAGCGCCGGCCTCTGCCTGCGCCACTGGTACCATAAAAAAGAGCAGGAACGCGCCGCCTGGCGCACCGACCCCACCCTCTGCTACCAGTGCGGCCAAAAACGCGACGACAACCGCAAAGCCTGCTCCGACTGCCGCGCCAAGGAAAACCGCCGCCGCAAAAAACAGCGCGATGAACAGCGCGCCGCCGCAAAAGCAGAGAACCGCCCCCAAATCCGTCAAGACCAGATGCAGTCAATCGGGGACGCCGAGCCGACTCTGAAAGACCTCCTCTCCCCTGAACCCAGCCACGCGCCCCGTAAGCAAGCGCCCGCACCCGCGTCGGACCTCGCCGATGCACTCTCCTCTCTCACCGCCGCCCTCGACCCGTCCCAACAGGAGCCGGACCCGCCGCAGGATGCAGGCCCCCAACCCTGGGACCGCCGCCCGCGCGAAAGCACCCAGGCCCATCGCGCATTCCTCGTCTACCTCCACCTCGGCCTCGACAGGTCGCTCCAGAAAGCCTACCGCAGCTTCAAAGGCTCAGACTCCGCCAAGCTGCCCGGCCGCTGGCGCACCTGGTGCGTCGACCATGAATGGGTCGCCCGCGCCGCCGCATACGACCGCCGCCAGCAGCGGCTCCTCAATCAGGACGCACTGCAGAAGGAGCGTAAAGCTCGCAAAGAGAGAGAACGCGCCTACAAACAGGCCGAGACCCAACGCCGCGCCGCCGCTTCAAACGCCGCCCGCCGCGCCTACCGCCAAAACCAGGTCCGCTGGCACGCCGAAGGCCGCCTCTGCCAAGGCCGTACCCGCGCCGGCGCCGCCTGCAAACACCCCGCCCTGCCCGGCGAACTCTACTGCCCCAACCACTCGCGGCAAGCGCTGCACGACCTGGCCCGCGGTGACGTCTTCCGATTCAAAGCCAATCTGCGTCACACCGACAAGGATTTCCTCCAAACGGGCGCACGCGACGTGCCCCTGCCCAAACAGACGCCGCCCGACGACGCAGCCCTGCTGTGGATTCCGCTCACCAAAGATCGCCTGCCGGCACGGCTGCTCTACGCCGACGACTGCCCGGCCGCCCTGCGTACCGCTATCCGCATCTGCGCGCAAGAGATCGCCCGTCGCGTGAGCCTTCGCCTCCAGATCGAGCCGCCGCGCCGCCACCCGCAAAACCAATGAGACCAACCATGCCCGCCGCCATCGAAACAAAGCCGCCGCCGGCCCCCATACCCCGCCGCAACGCAACCCACAACCGGCCCCCGCGCCCCGGAGAACAGATGACACACCACGCCATATCCTGTCACGAAGAACGCGAAACATACGACAAAACGCCCCAATCCGCCCGGCGATTGCGCACTTTGTGCAAAAAAAATGACCGCAAACGACCGTTTGCGGCCACAAAACGACAACTCGCGCTTCCTGTCACGAAAGTCCAACTCGGCATCCTGTCACAAGGCGCCGAAGAATTTTTCAAATATTGGGCCCATTTGGCCACTCCAGGGCATTCGATACCCTATCGATACCCTTTCCATCCCCCCAAAAGCGCTCCAACCCGACCCCATCCGGCCCAACTTACGACACATCCGGCCCCACTCCCGCCCAACACAACGCCACCGCCGCCGCGCAGCCGCACGCCGTCACTGGCAACCGGCAACCGACCACTGGCCACTGCCGTTCCGTCCGACGGGGCAAGCCAAAGAGCTGCTATGAATAATGTCAGAGAAGGATGCAAAGAGTGGAAAACAGGACGAGCATCGTCTACCCGCCCGGGCAAGACCTGCCGCCGCCGGATCTTCGAGGACAGCCGGAATGACGGCGTTAGTGCCAGCGTCGGTGTCAAAACCGGTGGCGGCCCGGCAGCGCGCTCTACACGCCCAAAAACGGCCCCCGCCCCATCAATCCAGCGCGTAGAACGCCGCCGCGTTGTCGTGCAGCAGCTTGCGCTGCTCCGCCTCGCTGCGCGGGGCGATGATCTCCTTCAGCGCCTCCGCCCACGCCCGGTAGGTCGCCTCCGCGCCCAGCGTACACACCGGCCAGTCCCCGCCGAAGACGACCCGGTCCGGCCCGAAGCTGTCCAGGCAGTGATTGACCGCCGGCGCCAGGTCCGCCGCGGTCCAACCCGGCCGCGTGCGCGCGATGATGCCCGAAATCTTGCAGATCGTGTTCGGCAGCGCGGCCAGCGCCGCGATCCCGTCGCGCCACTGCTGCGGGTCGTGCCAGAACGGGTCGTCGCGGTCCCTGTGGTCCCCGATCGTCAAATTGAAATCGTCCTGGTCCCCGCTCTCCCCCGCGTCGCCGGCAGATTCCCGCTGATCAGATAAGGGTCGCCGTTGCCGCAATGGTCGAGCACAAAGCGCGTCTCCGGGCACTGCTGCGCCAGCGCGACCCCGTCGCCCAGCTCCGACGGCCGCATGCACAGGTCGAAACAGAGCCCCAGCTCGCCCAGCAGCCGCGCATTCTCCACAAACTGCCGCCCCAGGCAGGTGCCCGGTGGCGTGCCCGGCCCGTGCAGCACCTGCCGCACCCCCTTGATCGCCGCGTGGCCGGCAAAACGCCGGATATAGTCGCCGAACGCGCCCGAACCCATCGCCCCGCCGATCACCGCGCCCGTCGTCGGGTTGTCCTCCGCCGCGCACAGCGCAATCAGGTGCTCCGCCTCGGCCGGATGCTGCGCCGCCGTCACGTCAACCTCCATGTAGACCGTCTTCACCACGTTCAGCCCCGCCGTCGCCTCAAGATAGTCGCCGGTCACATAGCTCCGGTTCAAACTCGGCGCCTCAGCCAGCCACGGCAGCTCGAACCGCTGCAGGTCCCACAGATGTTGGTGCGTATCGATAATCGGAAGCATTTGGAGTTTTCAGTTTTCAGTTTTGTGGTAACTACTAAGGCTGAGAGGTGTCAGGGATGAAGGGTTGGTCAAGAAAGGCGTC
>JAPOVP010000164.1 GCA_026708085.1 Caldilineaceae bacterium | reverse complement strand
CGTCCTTACCGACGCACTCCAGGAGCCGAATCCCTATATCGCCGCCGGTGAACCGGGCAGCGAACGCTGGCTCGATCAGTTCTACCCCACGCCCAACACCATGCTCAACATCGAAGGCAACTTCTACAACGTCGCCTACGGTATCAACACCACCTGGTTCTTCTACAACGTCGATATGTTTGAAGAACTTGGCATCGGCGTTCCCGCCAACTATGCCGAATTCCTCGAAAACTGCCAGGTGGCCCAGGACGCCGGCCTCATCGCCTATGACTTCCATACGCTGTCCCCCGCCGACTCCGATGCCTGGTATCGCCAGCAGATCGGCTCGATGATCATGGAGCGCGACCTCGCCCCCCTCGTCAACCCTGACAAGGGTTTCGCCGAACTCTCCGAGGTCGCCTGCGCCATCCGCGACGGTGTCTATCACGCTCACCTGCCCCAGTTCCGTCAGTGGCTCGAGCTGTGGAAGCAGACCGTCCCCTACCGTCGCGCCGATTGGACCGTGCGCGCGCCCGACCCCAACCGGCTCTTCCTCACCAAGAAGACGCCGATCCTGGAAAACGGCTCCTGGATCATCCCGCAACTGGAGGTCGACCCCCTCTTGGATTTCGAGTGGGCTACCTTCTGGGCGCCGCCCCTGACCAAAGAGAGCAGCGAATACGTGACCGATCCGCCCACCGTGGCCCCCAACGTCGGCACCGTGACCGACAACTTTGCCATCGCCACCCGTGCCCGCAAAGACGGCGTGCTCGATACCGCTATCGACCTGCTGCGCTACTTCTCCCATCCCGAGAACGTGGAACTGGTGCAGGGCGAAATCGGCCGCAACATGCCCAACGTCAAGGGGACCAAGGTGCCCGACCGCTTTGCCGAAGCGCACAAAGGCGTGGTCCAATCGATCGGCTACGTCACCATGTTCCAGTACGAAATCTGCACGATGGACCTGGAGGCCGCAGAGGCCTGCGGCAAAGCCTGGTGGTCCTACCTGCTCGACGAAATCAACATCGACGAGTGCATCGAACTGAACCAGAGCGCATTCGAAGGCTACGCCACGCGCTACATCGACGAGCAGGGCAACGAGTGCTCGTAACGCCGGGTGGCAACTGGTTCGCCGCTGCCAGCCCGCCACTGGCATGAGCCAGCGATCAGTATGAAAAAATCGCTCCAGCAAAGAATATGGGAGACGAGGGCAGGCTACCTCATGGTTCTGCCTACCCTCGCCTTCCTCCTCATCTTCCAATACTACCCCGCCGCCTCAGGGCTGTACCACTCTCTCTTCGACTGGAACGCGGGGCTCAAGGGAACGTTCATCGGGCTCGCCAACTTCATCGAGCTTTTCACCGATGACGATGTCTTCATCGATTCCCTCAGAAACATGGCTCTGCTCACCATCTGGTACCTGATCGCATTCGTGGGACTCTCAATCGGTGTCGCCGTCCTGATTCACCGAATCCGCAGCGAAGGCTCCAAGTACTTCTTCCGCTTCTTCATGATCCTGCCCGTAATTATCCCGGCGGTGGTCCTCATTTTACTCTGGAAATTTATCTACGATGCCACAATCGGCCCTCTCAATGCCATCCTCATCGGCGTGGGCCTGCAGGACTGGACGCACGCCTGGCTTGCTGAGCCTAGGATCGCCATCTACGCCGTGATGTTCCGCAATTTCCCCTGGATCGACGGCGTCTCCGTCTTGATTCTTCTGGCCGGTTTGCAGGCGATCCCATCCGAGATCGTAGAGAGCGGTCTCCTCGACGGCGCCAGTGGCTGGAAGCGGCTGCGCTACATCGAGCTGCCCCTCATCACCGGTCAGATTAAACTGCTCGTCGTTCTCACCATCATGTGGGGCGTGCAGGAGTACTCCGCTATCTGGGCGATGACAGAGGGCGGGCCCATCGACTCAACCCAGGTCCCGGGAATGTGGATGTATTTCAACGCCTTTAAAATCAGCCGCATGGGCTACGCCTCCGCGATCGGCGTCGTCATGTTCCTAATCACCCTCGTGGCGACGATTCTGAACATGCGTTACATAAGGTCCCAGGAATATTAACGGCATGCATTTCACCTGCCCCGAACTGCGCAATACGCAATTTAAAATACGCACCGCATTAAGGATCTGGGCATGGTGACGCGTAGCGAACCAATAACCGGTGGCTCCGCGCAGAACCAGGGACGCGGTCTGCACCGCGGCGATGCCTGGCGCACTTCGGCTCTGGGCATACTCTGCGCGCTGATGATCGCGCCGCTGATCATGGCCTTCATCATCTCCTTCAAGAGCCCCTCCCAGTTTACCCGCGTGCCCTTCCTTCCGACCTGGCCGATGCGCTGGGAAAACTACGAATTCGCCTGGGAGATCATCAGCCGGTTCCTGCTCAATAGTATCATCGCCAGCGGCGCCACCGTTATCGGCGTGCTCCTCCTCAGCTCGCTCGCAGCCTACTCCTTCGCCCAAATCAGGTTCCCGGGCCGGACATTCGTCTTCTACGCCGTGCTGGCCCTCATGATGGTCCCGGCCTCGCTGACCCTCGTGCCCTCCTTCGTACTGATCAGAGATCTGCGCCTGATCAATACCTACTGGTCGTTGATCCTGCCCTGGATCGCAGGCGGACAGCTCATCGGCATCCTCATCCTGCGCGCCTTCTTCCAAAGCCTGCCCGGCGAAATGTTCGACGCCTGTCGCAT
>JAPOVP010000137.1 GCA_026708085.1 Caldilineaceae bacterium | reverse complement strand
TGTGCGGGGGCTCCGCCCCCGCAACGCCCCCTCTCCTACAACCTCGCGTCGTAGCGAGTAGGTGGGCAATACGAAGTTGCCGCCCCGTGTCGGCCCGCGCTACCCCCCGCCTCCTGGCAGATTCCGAAAATGTGTCCAGCGCAGGCAAGACAGGCGAGGCAACTCCCATATATGCCCAACGTTCACCGCCATGACCGTCGAGAGCCCGCTACAGAAATCCTGACGGTACATTCCCCCCAGGCAGACCGTACACAGAACATGGCTTAGTAGCTACGAAGTAGAGAAGAAAGACAAGAATGTGCGCCACCGCCACGGCCCTTTCGCTTCGCCGCCGTCACGTTGCCAAGACTGGACTTCACTGCCAAACACCTACGCACTCCGATTAACAGATCCTCCGTAGGGAAATTCCAATCGAAATCCGGAATCAAACCATAATGCATGCCGCCCTGTGCCCATCCCCCATCTGCCGCAGCTCCGGTTCTTCGTTCGCGCACTCCGGCTGGACCAGCGGACAGCGGCTTTGAAAGACGCAGCCGGCCGGCAAATCAATCGGACTGGGCACATCCCCTTCCAACCGGATCCGTTCCCGCGTACGCGCCGCCGTCGGGTCCGTGATCGGTACCGCCGACAAAAGCGCCTGCGTATAGGGATGCAGCGCATTGTCAAACAGTTCGTCGCAATCCGCGATTTCAACAATCCGGCCCAGGTACATGACCGCCACGCGGTCCGCGATATGCCGCACCATCCGCAGATCATGCGAAATGAACAGATAGGTCAAACCCATCTGCTCCCGCAGCCTCTCCAGCAGATTGATCAGCTGACCTTGGATCGAGACATCCATCGAGGAGATCGGCTCGTCCGCCACCAGGAAACTCGGCGTAACCGCCAGCGCACGCGCCAGCGCGATTCGCTGCTGCTGTCCCCCACTGAACTCATGCGGGTAGCGGTTGCGCAGACCCGGATTCAGCCCCACCGTCTGCAGAAGCTCGCTCACCCGGTCCTCTAACTCGCTCCCGCGCGCCATCTTGTGAATGACCAGCGGCTCCGCGATCGCCTGCCCGATCGGCATACGCGGATCCAGCGACGAATACGGGTCCTGAAACACAATCTGCATCTTGCGTCTCAGCAACCGCAGCTCCCCCATCTTGAGTTCCTGGATGTTATCGCCTTCGAAAAAGATCTGGCCGCTTGTGGGCGGATAGAGATTGAGAATCGTCTGCCCGAGAGTCGACTTGCCGCAGCCGCTCTCCCCCACCAGCCCCAGCACCTCGCCGCGACGGATTTTCAAATTGACCTTCTCGACCGCGCGTAGTGTCGCCCTGCGACTCATCAGGCTAGGACGGGGTCCGGGAAAGTGCTTGCTCAGTTCCCGCGTCTCGACAAGGATCTCTTCCTGCGACTCCATCGGTGTCTATCCACTGCTGCGAGGAGAGATCAATTTACCCTCCTCAAACTTCAATGTTTAAGGGATGCCAGCAGGCCACGAGCCCATCGCCGTCGCTTCGCTCAAGTGCCGGCATCTCCTCCACACAGCGTTCAGATGCGTACTCACAGCGCGGGTGGAACGCGCATCCCGATGGCATGCGCGCCATATTCGGGGGCATGCCCTCAATCGTCTTCAGACTCTCCTGCCTGCGCTCCTCCAGCGTGGGCATCGAGTCCAGCAATCCGGCCGTGTACGGGTGCCTCGGCCTCAGAAACAGCTCCTCAACCGTTGCCTCTTCCACCACCTGACCCGCATACATCACCATCACGCGGTCGCACAACTCGGCCACAACGCCCAGGTCATGCGTAATCCACAGCACGGACTTGCCGACATCCTCCTTCAGCTCCAGGATCAGGTCGAGCAGCTGCGCCTGAATCGTCACGTCGAGAGCGGTAGTTGGCTCATCTGCAATCAGCAGTTCCGGATTACAGCAGATCGCGATGGCGATCATCACCCGCTGGCGCATCCCCCCGCTGAACTGGTGGGGGTAGTCATTGAGCCGCTGCTCTGCCGCCGGGATGCCGACCCGGTCCAGAATCTCCGTCGCGTGCAAGGCGGCCTCCGTCCCATTCATCCCCATGTGCCGCTGCATCGTTTCGCCAATCTGGTCGCCGACTCGCATCGTCGGATTGAGCGCGGTCGAAGCATCCTGGAAGATCATGCCCATCTGCACCGAACGGCGTGTACGCAATGTCCGATCGTCCAACTGCAGCAGGTCCTCTCCATCCAATCGGATGGCGCCGCCCACAATGCGGCCGGGCGGATTCGGCACCAGACCCATGATCGAAAGCGCGGTCATCGTCTTGCCGCAGCCGCTCTCCCCGACCAGCCCGACCGTCTCCCCCCGATCGACATGAAATGAGACCCCGTTCACCGGCTTCAGCACACCCTCTTTGGTAAACAGGTGGGTCTCCAACCCCTCGACTTGCAGCAAAGCCTCCGACATTGATTCCATTTCCGCTTAGCCTGTCGTACCGGCCTCCCGTTGCAGGCCGCAGTGGTCAATCCGATTTCGCCTCCAGCGACAGCAGTTCCTGCTACCCTCCCTCAAACCAGAAGGAGTAGAAACTCGCGTTGTCCAACTGGAAGCGCAAACGCACCTCCTGCCCTTCCCGAAGCCCCGCTTCACCATGCGACCAGACGACCCGCGCATCCGTCTGGTCCCCGTTCACCGGCTGTGAAGTCGCCAGTTCTGTTCCGTCTGCCGCCAGGACCTGCGCCTTCAATCCGCCCCCCACAGCGTCCACATTGACATGCAAAGAGCCCCCGTTCCACACAAATGGTCTCGTGATCAGAGCCCCTTCTTCCTCTCCCGCGTCAAGTGAGACAAAGCCGTCCCGCCGCAATACCGCCAGACAGACCGCGCCCTGGTCCCGGAATTTCAGACTTGCGATCGCATACGATCGGATGCCGGTGTAGTAGAACCAGAGTTCCTCTCCGCGCGGCACGGGTTCGGCCGGTTGGCCGATGCAAAGGGTATCGTACGCGCCGCTGTCGAGACGCGAGGGAGTGATAAAGGGCTGCCTGTCGCCCACCCGCTCCCAGGACCGCAGATCACGGCTGCTCAACATCTGGATGTGCCAGATACCGGTCCAGTCGCCCCCTCGTCGGACCGTCGCCAGGATCGGTTCCGGCAGGTCCATCTCGTCGAAACCGGGCCACTCCTTGGAAACCCGCGCGCTGCGATAAAACATCATCGCCAGACCCACGTACAGCCCTTCGTAGCGGAACACAGAAAGGTTGTAGACCTGGGCATTGTACGTTTCCGGCACATTGAACTCGGGCTGGCGCCGCGTCGGGTCGCCCAGGGTCTCTTCGATGGCCAGCCGGCCGATCTCCTGGTCCCGCTCATCCGCGAAGAAACTCATTTCCGGCGCGGTCCAGTTGGCGAAGTCCCTGCTTGTGCTCAGCGACGCCGCCCTGCTGTTGTGGCCGGCCTCGTCACCGGGGATGTGAGGCGCGTCCGGCGGCAGGAAAATCGGGCCGGGATGCTTCGTCTTGAGAATGAATAGCTGCTTCTGCTCGTCAAAAGAGAGGCTATGCGTGTCCTGGCTCTGAACGGCCGGCACGTCGTCCAGCCCGGTCCACTGCATCCCGTCCGGCGACACGGCAAAGCCGACGTCGTGCGTCCGCGAACTGAAAGTTGCCGACTTGTAACGGCGGCCTGGATCCGGGTCGATGGGATCATAAACGACGGTCGCCGGCCCTTCCCGGTGGCCCCGCAGCGCGTAGTCCACAAAGTGATTGGCGCGCGAGCCGCGATATTCGACCTGATTCATCACCGGCTTGTACCAGTGCAGGCCGTCATCGCTCTCAAAATAGCCGCTTGCACTGATCGTGGTAGGAGAAGAGCACCACAGCTGCCAGACCTTGCGCTCCGCATCCCAGATCGGCGCGCTGTGCGTCTGGATCGAGTGCTGCTCGCGACCCGACAGCCCCGGCTCCGGACGGATGACCGCGCCCTTCTTGTCCGGCTGGTGCACCGTTCGGCTCAGCCCGTCAAGGCTTTCGATTCCGTGATCGTCAAGGAAAAGCTGGCGTTGGCCGCCGGGGACGTACTGGGTATCCTGGTTATCCATCTGGAGCGCTCTCCTGGCGTTGCAATGCAGCTTCTCTCTCCCCTTCCTCAATCTAGCTCTGGATCTGCCTCGGATTGAGCGCGTCATTCAGACCGTCACCCAGAAAGTTGAATCCAAATACACAGATGGCCAGCACAAGACTGGGCATCGCCACCAGATGAGGATAGACGCTCCACTGCAACATATTCTCAACGATCATCCTGCCCCAACTCGCGCCGGGAGGTTGGATGCCCAACCCCAGGTAGCTCAGCGATGATTCTGCCACCATCGCGCCGCCGATACTGGCACTGACCGCGACGATCAGCGGGCCGATCGCATTGGGAACCAGATGGAGCGCCATGATTCGCCATCTGGGCGAGCCCATCGCCACCTGGGCCTTGATAAATTCCCGCTCCCGCAAAGAAAGAATCTGTCCGCGCACAAGCCGCGCCAGTCCCGGCCAGCCGATAAGGCTGATCGCTCCCAGCACGATCAGATAGTTGATCACCAGGGTATTTTGGAAGAACTCGAATCCCGTGAGCTCGTATAGCCACTCTGAAACCAGGCCAACCGGTCTCTTCATCGTCGCATTTACGAAGACGGCCAGCAGCAGGCCGGGAAAAGCAATCAGGATGTCGGCGATGCGCATGATCACCATGTCGACAACGCCGCCCATATAGGCTGAAAGTGTGCCCAGTACAAGCCCCATCACCGTGTTGATCACGGTGACAAAGATCGCCACCAGGACGGCGGTGCGCGCACCTTGCAGGATGCGGCTGAGCATGTCCCGCCCGATCTCGTCGGTACCCATAGGATGTTCGAGAGACGGCGGCTGCGCCAGTGCTCTCATATCGATAAGAGTATAGTCATAAGGGGCTAAGGCCGGGCCAAATATTCCCAGGAAAAGGGTGAGTATTGCGATCGCTAGGCCGACAACGGCCATCTTGTTGCGCTGAAATCGGTCCCAGGCATCCAGCCACAGATTGCGCGGCGGCATCATCTCGTCTAATAGTTCCGTACCCCCGAATGCCTGTGTCATCACATTACCGCAGACAATTTTTCTCTCTGTTAAGAGTAGGAACCTGCCAATCGTCTCTTCGAAGTGCAATAGCGTGAAGGCCAGCGACGACTAACCACCAACTGTCAGTGGTTGCCGCTTCTACTCATACCGCACGCGTGGGTCAAGCACACCATAGAGCAGGTCGGTGATAAGATTCGATGCGATTACCAGAAGTGCTCCAATGAGGGTCGTGGCCATAATAATGTTGTAGTCGTTGGCTGTCACCCCCTGGACAGTCATGTAACCGTAGCCGGGAATCGCAAACGCCGCTTCAAGGAACAGAGATCCAGTCACAATGCCGCTTACGGTTAACCCCAGAGAGGTCACAGTGGAGATCAACCCGTTCTTCACAACATGACGCAGTATTACCAGCCGTTCGGGCAAGCCCTTAGCGCGAGCCGTGCGGACGTAGTCCTGGCTTAATGCCTCGATCAACCCATTGCGCGCATACCGTATGGGATAGATCCAGCCGGTCACCGAGAAGAGGAGGATCGGCAGGATCGCCTTTGCGCTGAAGATCCCATCCCAACCCAAAGTACTGGGCAACAGTTTGAGCCAGAGTACCACCACGATCATCGACAGCGGGGCCAGGACAAAGATCGGAAATGAGTTGATGAACAACGCTGAGCCGACAATGAAGTGATCGATCCACGTGTTCTGCTTGAGCGCCGCAAGCGTTCCCAGAAAAATGCCGCCTATGGCCAGGATAACAAACGCAGCCGCGCCCAACTGCGCCGATATAGGCAGCCTGTAGGCGATTGTAGGTCCGATGTCGGTACGTGTTGCAAAGCTCTTCCCAAAATCGCCCCGCATAATCTTCCCAACCCAATCTCCCCACTGCACCAGGAACGGGCGGTTCAGTCCGTAGACCTCGCGCAGGCGCTCGATCGTCTCCTGGTCGGCCAGCCGAGGATTGACGCGCAATATTTGGGTCTGAATCGGATCTCCCGGCCCCAGATATCCCAAAGTGAAGGTAATGAAAAGGACGGCAACGATTGTAGGAATGAAGAGCAGCACGCGTTTTATGGTATACGTTAGCATGACCACACTGCCCGTCTATGACAAGTGTCGCCGGCCCCGGTCATCCAGAGCCGGCGACAATCTAGAGAAACTCTTCCATTAGCGCTCGGCGACGTAGACAATGTTCTCCAGGCCAGTGACGAAGAATCCGGTTCTCGGCACCAACGCATTCTTGATCCACGGTTTGATCAGGAAGACGCGGCGCTGGTCGAACAGAGGCACGTAGTGGAAGTCCTCGTTGATCGCATCCTCGGCCGCGTTGATCGCCTCGCAGTAGTTGGGACTGTTCGGCGTCAGGCCGTCCAACTGGGCGACCAGCTCGTCGATGTGCGCATAGGCCTCGCGCTGCTCCACGCATTCGGGGCACTTGCTCTCACAGATTTCGACGCCCTCAACGCCGCACATGACCGGCCCGTCCGAAGGCCCGTACGACTTCAGATACTCGATCGGATTGAGGTCGGAGTAACCGTCACTGACCCGGCCCAGATGGACCGTCTTTTCAAACTCGGCATCCCAAGCGCCCATCTGGTGTAAATTGACGTTGACACCCAATGTCTGGCTCCACATCTGCTGGTAGAGTTGGGCAATCTTGGCCGGCAAAATGTCCTTTTGCCAGTAGCGCACGTTGATCGCCGGCAGATTCTCAGGCCCGCCATACTTGGACTGAGCCAGCTCCTGGACCGCCAGCTCAGGATCGTAGGTCCACGGTCGCTTCTCCTGATAGCAGTCGAAAGTCGGCGGCAAGACCTGGTACACGGGCAACTGCGCCGGCGCATCGGCCAGTAGCGTCTCTACCACAAGATCGTAGTCGATCGCATGGATGAACGCCTTGCGCACGTTTATGTCGTCAAACGGCGGTTTATTTGACTTGATCACCAGCACGTACCAGCCGCCGGTCGGATCCCAGAGCAGATCGTTCGCCGAAGGCGTGTTCTTGATCTGGTCCCACATGCCCGGATCCATGCCCATGAAGTCGAATTCGTCGTTGAGGTAGGCCAGAACGCGGCTGCCCCGGTCCGCAATGTGCGGCGTGAACTCGATCTCGTCGATCTGCGGCGTCACATCACCCCACCAGGTTGGGCTCCGCACCAGCAGAGCCGTGCCGGCCTCCGTATCATACTCCTGGTACATAAAGGGGCCCGCGCCGATCATCGTCTCCGGGAAAGCGGAAGGATCCGGGTTCTCCAGCACCGGCTCAGGCTTGAATATGAACATCGTCGGGTGGTTCAGTCGGCTGAAGACCTGGGGCTTAGGGCGCGTAAATTCGACGACCAGCGTATGGTCGTCCGGGGCTGAAATGCCCGGGATGTCAGGCGCCACGCCCGGCTCCGCATTTGTCCAGGCCTCGTCTTCTCCGACCACAGCATTCATCATGAAGTGCGCCCCGCCCCAGCCGCACTGCAGCTCCGGTATGTAGCGGGCCTCCCAGGACCTCTTGATCTGGCCCGCAGTCACCGGCGTGCCATCCGACCAGACCGCCCTCGGATCGATGTTGAACGTCCAGGTCGAGAAGTCCTCGTTCGGCTCCCAACTGGCCGCCAGACCCGGTGCATAGTCCTGGCCGTCATCGGTGAAGTTTACGATCGGCCAGAATACAAGGCGCGTGGCTTGGGCTACGCTAAAGCCGCACGTGCCCCCAAACCCGGCGTTCGGCTCGCCCATAAACCGCATTCTCTGCACCTCCGCCGGCGTATCATAGCTGGGCGGAGCCGCCATCGCTTCATCCGGCGCGTCCGCAGGCACACAGCCCTGCAACATCAGCGCCAGCGAGAGCACAAACAGGAACAAATACGTCAAACTGCGTCTGTGTTTCTTCATCGTGCGTTCTCCTTGAGTGTTCTGATTAGGCACTTACCCGGGCCACACAATATGAAATCTGCACAGTAAGCGAATGCTCCGTCAACCAAAAGGTTTTTCTCTGTACGTCACCCCCTCATCGAATCTGATATCCGCTGCAGCGAAACAGCGGCATCGCATTGAGAATAAGCGCGATGATTGCCTTCATGTTTGCGCCGCCCGGCCAACGCCAGGTCCATGCAAACGCTACGCCTATTGAAGCTGTTGGCGGCCAAATTATAGCATATCACTTGGCGGGAGTCAGGCACGGTTTTCCAGCCCCTCTAACCACAGTTAAAGTCGTCATGATTGACGTTGCACGGCAAGAAATCTGACAGATAAGGCCTCGGAGCTGCGTTCAGAATCCCCCCACTCATCCGTCCAGATTGTCTTGTCCCTGTCCCCTCCACTACTTGAACCCCAACTCCACCAG
This sequence comes from Caldilineaceae bacterium, assembly GCA_026708085.1. Taxonomy (GTDB): domain Bacteria; phylum Chloroflexota; class Anaerolineae; order Caldilineales; family Caldilineaceae; genus Bin5. The sequence goes on along the minus strand of JAPOVP010000137.1, from coordinate 22,016 downwards.
CTTGTCCACCATGCCCTGGATACGCGGACTGTCGCTGTACAAAAAGGAATCTTCATACACCCGCGCCGACTGCGTATACTGCATGTTCTTCACGTGCCCCAGGTTTCCCTGGTAGACCCGCTTCAGAAACTCGATGTCCTTCACTCTTGACGGCTGCGCGCCGAAATTCATCGTGAACATGCGCCGCCCCGTCCTGCCGCCGAACGCGGAGTGCCACAGATTCTGGTTAAAGAAGACCACGTCGCCCGGCTCCGATTCGAGCGGAAAGCAAGGAAGGTCGCGACCGGCAGCGCCAAAAGCCGTCTCGTCCGGACTGTGCCGCTGCTGCCTGAGAGGGTCGAGCGCGGCGTGCAGCGGCAGCTGGTGCGATCCGGGGATCACACGCAGGCAGCCCGTATCCTCCGTCACCGTATCCAGATAGAGGGCGACCTTAATGCGCCCGTAGTCAAGTACCGAGCCGTCCGGATGCCAGCCGGTGTCGCCAACATAGAGGTTACCGTCCGAACCAATCCACACGAATCCGGGTCCGAGCAACTGTTCGAGCGGCACGTAGATGCGATCATCCTCCACCAGCCCGCTCAGCAGCGGCCTCTTCTCGATAAAACCCAGCACCGCCTGCCGCTTTTCCCCATCGAACGGCTTCCCCTGCCGGTCCTCCGCTAGCACCTCATCGAACGCCTCGCTGATCTCCTCCATCTCGCTCGCCGAGAAACACTGTCGCCGGACGACAAAGCCGAATGTCTCAAAATGGGCGATCTGTTCCGCTGTCAACATATAGTGTCATTCCTTCCCGCTGCGCGGCAGCGTCTTTTCCTTGCGTCGCAATCGACCGCGGGCAATGTCTGTGCTTCAAGATGGAGCAACCTTCTTGCATGTTCCCGGTCAATGCGAAGGTCTACTACTTTCAAAGCAGTTTAAACATGCGCGCAGCATTGCCGCCGAGAATCAGCGCCTTTTCCTCTTCCGAAAGAAACGTACAGTGCACGCGGATGTAGTCGATCGCCTGCTTGTAAGTACACCAGGAGCCGGAGCAGTAAGGCATGTCCGTCCCCCACATCAGCTTGTGAACGCCGATCTCCTCGCGCAGTTCCCTGATCTTTTCCTGCGCGCCGGGGAAAGGATATTCCGGCCAGAACGCGCAGAACAGCACCTCAACGTGCATGTTCGGCCGCTTGAGCAGCGTCATCAGCGCGTCGGGAATCTCATAGCGCTCCTCACCGCGCCGCATGCTGAACGTATCGATGCCATGCGTGAGCAAAGCTGGTATATCGGGATGTGTCTCGGCCCAGCGGTCGAGTTCCGCCACGTGTTCCATGAACCCGCCAAGTCGGTCGCGCTGGCGGCTGTGCAAATACCACCACACGGGGATACCTAGCTCGCGCACCTTTTCCCACAGTGGTTCGAACTTGGCGTCGTCCAGATGGTCGGCGTAGTTACTCAGCGCAAACGGCTCGACGCTGAAATAGAGACCCATGAGACCATGTTCGCAGACCGCCTGCTCCAGCCGTTCATGTTCCGCCGGGCTGTCTGCCTCCCATTCCCGCACCTGCGCCAGCCCGATGAAACGGTTGGGAAAGCGTTGCATCTGCTCACCGTAGTACTCGTTCAACGCACCGTATATGTGGTCGTGCTGCAAAACACCCATGTCCACGCCCACCAGGTCCATCTCCCCGATCATGCGCTCGGGCGGCGCCTCACAGTTGATCAGGCTTGGCGGATAGGCCTGTGTGTAGTAATCGACGCCGTCAACCGTGATCTCCGCGCGGCCAAAATCGGCCATGCGAAAACTGACCTCCGGCATCTCGTTGATGTCGTCCGAGTTCCATTGCAGAAAAGGCTCGGGCACCGGCTCGTCATCGGCTTTGCGGCGAAAGCGGCTGCTGTCGCGCATGTGGCACTGCCAGAACTTCATCCGCAGCGGCTGCAGCGGGTCCTCCTCAACGGTTGCTCTGCCGAGCGGCGGAAAGATGTGAAAATGTGCGTCGATGATCACAGTAGTTTTCCCTATCCTGATTTCTTGGAAGGGACGGGCCGAAAATCGCTAACCCTTCATTCCGCTCACGACCACACCCTGGATGAAGTGCCGCTGCGCAAAGAAGAAGACCATGACGGGCGGTAAGGCGATCAGCGTTGAAACGGCCATGATCGCCACCCACGGCACGTAGTGCATCGATCCCGCGCCGTGCGCAGTCTGTACCCAGGTCGTCAGGGCGACGGCCAACGGCTGTGTCTCGAAGCGGTTCAGGTAGATAAGCGGCTCAAAAAAGGAGTTCCACTGGCTCATAAAAGTAAAGATTGCCATAGTGCCCAGCGCCGGTTTCGACAGTGGCAGGATGATGCGCCAGAAAACCGAAAACGTGCCGCAACCATCAATGCGAGCCGCATCATCGTAGTCCAGTGGAATCGTCAGAAAGAACTGCCGCAGCAGAAAAATGTAGAAGGCGCCGCCCCCAAAGAAACTGGGCACGATCAGCGGCTTGAACGAGTCAAGCCACTTCAGTTCCCGAAACAGTAGATACTGTGGGATCAGCGTCACGTGCGAGGGAATCATCATCGTGCTCAGCACCAGGATGAAGAGCGCGGTGCGCCCGGGAAAGCGCACACGCGCAAAACCGTAGGCAACCAGGCTCGCACTCAGCACAGTCCCCACCAGCACCCACACAACGATGATCATCGTGTTTATGGTGGAACGAACGAAGGGGAATTCGGTCAGCCCCATTACGTAGTTGCTCCACTGTATCGGATTGGGGATGAAACTTGGCGGGATAGCGAAGGCGTCGGTCTCGGTCTTCAGCGAACTGGAGACCAGCCAGATAAAGGGGACAGCCAGCATAAAGCCGACTGCGAGCAACAATAGGTATATCAAGGCCTGACCGGCAACCTGTTTTCCGCTCGCGCTCTGCAACCAGCCGGAACTCCAACCGCCGGTCTGTCCATTCTCCGAGTCTACTCGCGCCTTTATGGTCATCGTCGTCGCGCCCTAACCATTTGTAAGCCCCAAACTATCCGCCTCAAGATCTTGAAAGTCGTCGCCGGCCAGCGCCAGACCACTGAGAAAAAGAGACTATTTGACCGCCCCTTCGTAGTAAACATACCGTCCCGAAACGCGCAGAGAAATGAGTGTCAGCACAAAAATGATAGCGAAAAGAACCCAGGCCAGGCCGGCCGCATAACCCATCTTGAGGTAGTTCCAGGCATTCTGATAGAGATAGAGAATGTAGAACAGCGAAGCGTCGGCCGGGCCGCCCGCGGTAATGACGTAGGCGCCAGTGAACACCTGGAATGTGCCGATCATGCCGGTAAGAAAGGTGAAGAAGATGACGGGGGAGGTCATGGGCAGGGTTACATTGCGGAACTTCGCCCACACGCCCGCCCCGTCGAGCATCGCAGCCTCGTATAACACTGTCGGCACGCCCTGCAGGCCAGCGAGATAGAGGATCATGTTGCCCCCAAGTCCCCACAGGCTCATGATAATGAAGCTGGGAATCACCCACTCGCGCGAGGCAAACCATTGCGGCCCTTCGATGTCAATGCTGGCCAGAAAGTTGTTGACCAGACCGATCTCCGGGTTGAGAATCCAGGCGAATAGATAAGATGAGGCGATAGCCGGCGTAACCACCGGCAGGTAGAATACAGTGCGAAAGAAGCCAACCCCCTTCACCGCCTGGTTGAGCAGCAGCGCCAGCAAATAGCCGCCAACTGTGCCCAGCGGGACCAGGAGGACTGTGTAGATCACCGTCACCTTGAGCGACTGCCAGAACAAGGGATCGCCGCTCACCATCTTTGTGTAGTTGTCCAGGCCGATAAAGCGGGGCGGATCGAGGATCGTGTAGCGGCTGAAGGAGAGCACGAAGGAGGCGATGATGGGGAAGGCAGTGAAAATGATGAAGCCCAGCACCCAGGGTGCGATGCAGATGTAGCCGTCAATCGCCTCGCGCAGGCGCAATCGGGACATCCTGCCCCTGCGTCCTTCCCTGGCGACCGGCGTGGCTGCGCTCACGGCTGCGCCTCCATCCACTCCCGAAATTCGCTCTCCCGCCACGTGTAACGAGGCTCGTATCCCAGCAGCCGGCGCGCCTTCGCCGTCGAGACAAAGCTGTCGAATCCGGCCAGCGGGCCGCGCAGGGGCACCCCGCCGTAGTGGCGGCCGGCCAGGGTCGGCGTCTCCTCCAGCGAGCACGTGTCCGCGCCGTTTATCAGGAAAACCTCGTGTTCGATAGCCTCGTTCTCCACTGCCAGCCTGAACGCACGCGCCGCATCGCGTGCGTCGGTCACCGTCCACAGGTTGGAGCGGCCCAGTTCGGAATCGACAATGTAGCGTCGGTATCCCTCCCACTGCTCTTCCACAGTGCGGTCCCTGCTCCAGCCCGACCGTACCGCGACCTCCGCCCCTGCCCTGTCCAGATACCAGTTGTGATTGATGCGCAAGCTGATGGTCTGAACGCCGTAGTCCTCAGTGTAGCGTTTACATGTGATCTCGTTGATCAGTTTGCTGATTCCGTATTCGTTACGCGGTTCGGCCGGGTGCTCCTCGTCGATCGGAAAGTAGCGCGGCCGCGTGTCGCTCCGTCTGTAGTCCGTGTTCATCGCCTCCTTGGAGGAGCCAAAAATGACCTTCCTTGCGCCCGCGCCCACCGCGGCCTCCAGAATGGTATAGGTGCCCCTGTCGTTGACATACATCAGGCGTTCCGGCGTCGTGATCCCCTGCCCCGGAACCGCCGCCAAATGGACGATGGCATCGTGATCCCCAGATGCCTCCCGCATCCGTTCCAAATCGGTGATGTCACCGTCGATATGCCGGACCGGCTCGACGAACGGGGCGGTTTGGCTGTAGTTTGACACCGTGTGGCCAGCCGCCAGGAGTTCACGTAGCACGTACCCTCCGATTTTGCCGCTGCCGCCGGTAACCAGAACATTCATCTGAAGTTTAGGCCGCCCGCGTCCAGTGCATACGCATCCAGCGCGCGCGGTCAGAGAGGAGTGTGTCCGGTGGCCGGCGACTCGCCGGCCACCGGGAAGCAGTCAATGCCGCCTGTGGCTATCCCTCTGCCAGGGCCGCGTCGATCTCTACCTTGGCGTCTGACATGGCCTGCTGCATCGACTTCTCGCCCAGGAAGACCTTGTCATATTCGCGCCGCACCGTATCGGAGAAGAACCTCGCCTTCCGCCCGTACCATCTGGGCATCCATAGCACGTTCTCCGCGGCCGATGGATGCGTGGTAAAGCGCTCGTCCCGGCTCAGGAAGACCTCGTAGAAGCGCCGCATCCATCCTTCCGGCAGAGCGGGTAGTTTATCGATAGCCTTCCGCATATCGTACCCGGTGAGATTGATATTGGGCGTAATCCAGTCGCTGATCGCTTCACTGGTAGTGGCCCAGATGGCGAATGTGGCGGACGCGTCCGTATTCTCGCTCCCACTCCACACGCCCCAGGAGTTCGTGCCCATCATCTGGACGCGGTGCTCCCGCCAGGGAACCGGCATGAACAAGAGTCCGAACGCCTCCTGGTTCACACGCTGATCTCCAACGCCCGGGTGTCTGATTGAACAGAAAGCTTTGCCTGAATTAAACAGACCGCCCTGAACTGCCTGCGCCTCGGCTGGCGTCGGTGCAACCTTGTCCACCAGCGTCAGATCGATGTAGTCCTGCAACGCTTGTACCGACTCCTCCGAGTCGATCAACGCCTCGGTCTCATTGTAACCCCACAGGTCGTCCAATGCCTGGGCGCCGTTGCTATACATGAAATAGAGCGAAGTGGCGCCAAATCGCGCGGTGCTGTTTGCAAGTCCCCACTGTTCCACTTCACCATCAGAGTTGACCTTCGTCGTCGCCTGCAGCAGCTCGACCAGATCGTCCCAGCGCCATTCGTCGTAGTTCGCAGCTGGTCCGTCGTCGCCCCAATCGGGCAGATCAATTCCCTCCTGCTCGGCCAGCGTTCTGTTCACCACCAACTGCCAGTTAGGGCAGTAGACCTGGGAGAGCGAGTAGATCTTCCCATCATTTCCGCACTGCATCCACGGATCCGCGTCCCACTTGCTGTTGTCCACGCCGTGCGCGTCCAGGGAGTCATCTAGTGGCAGAAGCACCTTGAACCATTCTCCCTGCCAGTAGCTGTCGACCATGACGACATCTGGCGCCACACCGCCCACCATCTGCGTCAGCAGCTTGGTCGAGTATTCGCCCCACGGCGTCGACTCGCTGATTGCAGTGATCTCTGGGTGCGCCTCGCCTATACCGTCACGAATTGGATCCCAGAAACCGCCGTGCCAGTGGCTGAAACGAATTTCGACCGACTCCATCGATGGAGCCGCAGCCTCCTCCTCCGCCACTTCCGCTGCCGGCACAGCCGGTTGACAAGCTGCTGCTACAATGCCAGCAGATCCGGCTGCCGAAGCCCACAGAAAATCCCGCCGGCTCATTCCTCGCTTTGCTGTCATCGACTTTCTCCTTTGTTGGAAAACTGCGATTTCTTCACTCGCCTGTCTTTGCAGCAGCCCGACGTCAGGCTACCTCCATGGATTACTGCCGTTCAAGCCTCGCAACTACCTTCTAGGATTGAGCTCTCCGACTATGCAAAACATATCTCGAAAACAGGACCGGGAAGCGTCATAAACTGATCTGACCGTCCCCGCCGTGGGCACAAGCATCCTGTGCCTGTGGTCAATCTGGCCCCTTGCAAAAGATAGATTTTCTCTTGGTATAGTACGCTACCCTCGTCATCTACCTATTCGGCGTCGGGAGGATGACCTGTTTCCACAAGCATCCTCACTCAATTGATCCGACAGTCCTACCCCTTAATGGCGCCCATCGTCAGGCCGCCCGCCAGGAAGCGCTGGACCACCAGAGCAAGCAGCAGCACCGGAAGCGTAACGACCGTGGCCGCCGCACACAACGCGCCCCAATTCACCTGGCCGTACGTCAGGAAGTTGTATACGGCCAGCGGCAGCGTCATCGTCTTCGAGCCGCCCAGAATCAGCACAAAGATGAAATTGTTCCACGAGGAAATGAAGCTGAGGATCGCTACAGCGGTGATGCCGGGCAGGCTGAGCGGGATCATGACGCGGATCATCGTGCCCAATTGCGAACAGCCGTCAATCAGCGCCGCGTCCAGAAGCTCGCTCGGCACGTCCTCAAAGAAACCGATCATGACCCACATGATCAGCGGCAGCACCGTCAGAATGTGGGTGATCACGATGCCTGCGTGCGTGTCCAGCAGCCCCAGCCGCTTGTAAACGATGAAGAGGGGAACGAGAAAAGTGATCCCGGGCAGCATGCGTACCACCAGCAGAGCCAGGGCCAGCCCGTCCTGCTTGTACTTGGCGATGCTGTAGGCGGCCGGCAGCCCCACCACGAGCGACAGCCCCACAGAACTGACCGCGATCGTCAGGCTGTTGAAGAGGTACCTGGCAAACGGATTGCGCGCAAAGACCTCGCCATAATGGTCCAACGTCGGGATGAAGAACCACACCGGCGGATCTTTGACGATCAGCAAGTTCGGCTTGAAAGAGGAGACGAACATCCAGACGAAGATAAACAAAAAGAAGACCAGAAAGATCGACAGGATGATCCAGAACAGTGAGTCCTGTATCCGCCTCGTCTTCCTCATTCCCAATGGCCTGAGAGAAAGTCTGTTCATGTGACCTGCTCGGTAGCTTGGCGGCTCAAAGCCATGCCCGCTGACGCAGTCTGATTAAGACCGCGCTGATGACCAGGATGATCACCATGAAGACCAGAATCACAGCCGAGCCATAACCCAAATCATAAAACTCGAACGCCGTCAGATAGGAGTAGATATGCAGCGTCTCGCTCCGTCTGCCCGGCCCCCCGGCCGTCATGATCCAGATGGCGTCGAATACTTTCAGCGTATCGATAGCCCTGAAGAGCATGGCGACGACGATCGCCCCTTTAAGCAGCGGCAGTGTGATAAGGAAGAACTCCTGCAACTTGCTGGCCCCGTCAATGCGTGCCGCCTCGAACGGCTCAGTCGGCAGGGAACGCAACCCCGCCAGCAGGATAAGCATCACGAACGGGACCCCGTGCCACGTATTGATCCACACAAGGCTGGGGACCACAGACCTTTCGCCGGCCACCCACAGGCTCCGCGGCAGCCCCACTGCCTCCAGGAAAAAGTTGAGAATGCCGATCGAAGGCTCCATCATGATCAGCCAGATCACGGACGTCGCCGTCGGCGTCGCCACCAGCGGCAGCAGGAACAGCGTGCGAATGACGCCCAGCCCCCGAAATGTCCTGTTCATCACCAGCGCCATGATCATCGCCAAAACCAGTTCCAGCATGAGGCTGGCCACCGTGAAGTAAAGCGTAATCCAAAACGCACTCAGGAATCTGGCGTCTGCAGTGAGCACCTCTATAAGGTTTTCGGCGCCCACAAAAGTAAAGCGGGTCATCGTCACATTGACCCGCTGCAAACTCAACGATACCGTGTAAAAGAATGGATACCCCATCAACAGCAGGATTACGATGGCCGCCGGCGCCGGCAGTACGTAAGCCAGGTTGCGGTCTATCAGTGCAAAGGCACGCCCGAGCAGACCCCCAGACGGGGCATACCCCCGCTTCTCATCTTCCTGCCTGCCGCCCCCGCTCTCGACGGGATGCTCAGGGGCACTGTCGGAAGTTTGCCCGGTCTGCCCTGAATTCGGCCCTGCTTTCTGCTGCATAGGCAACTCGCCTTTCAAACTGATAGTGGCCGGCGGCACACACGCCGCCGGCCACCGTATACATCACTTACTCTTCCTGCTCTTCCAGCATCTCCAGCAGCTCCTGCTGGCTCTTCTGAGCCGCAGCCGCCACGTCGCCGCCCTCGATCGAGGTTACGATCACCTGCGCGATCGACTCACGCGCCCGCATCAGGTTGATAATCGATGGCGGGGCCGGCGGTGAGAAGTCGCCGATCGCCCGCGAATCGAGCAGTACCTGCACAAAGTCCAGGTCGTCCTGCGTCGCCTGCGTCTTGTAGGCCTCCGTATCATACGGCGAGCGCCGCGGCACCGCGCCCCCGTCGAGTACGTACTTGAGCATGCTCTCCTTATTCGAGATGAACTGCAGCAGGTACCAGCTCGCCTCTTTCTTCTGTGAGAGTCCGCCGACCGTGATGCTCCAGCCGCCCGCCGACGCTCTCTGGCCGTTGGGACCTGCCGGCATCAGGAAGTATCCGATATTGCCGGCCACCGTAGACTTGCTCGGGTCCTGGAAGTCCTTGCGGAAGACCGCGTCGTCGATTATCATGCCCGCCTTGCCCTGGCTGAAGATGTTCACCGCGCCCACATGGTCGATGTTGGGAGACCCGGGCGGCCCGTACAGGCGCAGCAGTTTGCCGTAGAAGTCAAAAGCGGCGATCGCCTCCTCCGAATCCATCAGCGGCACGCCGTCCTCGTCCTCCCACATGATCCCCATGCCGCCCAGGAACCCTTTGAAGACTGACGTCGGCACCGGCGGCTTGCCGCGCATCGTGATGCCGAAGACCTCCCCGCCGCTCTGCTCCTGAACCGTTGCCGCGGCGGCCTCCAATTCTTCAAATGTCGTTGGCGGCCCGTCGATGCCGTACTCCTCGAACAGGTCCTTGCGGTAGTAGCCGATCATCGCGCTCATCTGCATCGGCACCGACACCAGGCTGCCCCTTGACGAGTAGCCCGCCATCAGATAGTCGCGCCCCATGTCCTCCCAGAGTTCGTAGTCCTCGTGGGTCATGCTCGGGTCGTCCACCCAGGGGCCGATGTCATTCAGCCAGCCCGCATCGAACCAGACGTTCCTCTCCTCCGCGCCCGCCGGCAGCTGGAAGACATCCATGTCCTCGTTGCTCGCCATCAGTTCGACCCGGATCTTCTGCACCATCTGCGCCCACGGCAAAATCTCCGTGTTCACCTTGATCCCGGTCATCTCTTCAAACTTGGGCAAAATCGACAGCACGTGGTCGCTCAGCGGCTGTGTCTCGCCGACGTACCTCAGTTCAGTACCCGCGTAACGCTGCCAGTCGAAACCTTCCGGCTCCGCCATAGCCTCGTCAGCGGGTGCGCCCGCTGGCGCTGCCGGCACGCAGGCCGTCAGGGCTGCCCCTGCCGTCCCCGCACCCAGCAACCGCAATACCTGTCGACGACTGATCTGTGAACGCATGTTAGGGTTCTCCTTCCCATCTTGGTTGGAACTACGCCTGAACCACTGGTTTCAATCTGACCGTCTCAAGGATCTTGGAACAACCAAAACAAACCGATCCTTGAACCACAACAATCTGTCAGGTTGCCAACGATATTCTGCTGCAATCTCTGCGAGAAACTCGGAAGTTATAGAGGATTTTCTGGGAGTATAATTACTTTGGCGCGGCCTGTCAAAGAGGATTTTTTCGTCCTGCCGTCGATCATTCTTGGGTGAGAGAACAACAGACGGGCAGAAAAACCAGGCCGGTTAACAAAGTCCGCACCGCGATGATCGCCATCTTCAGTCCCTGGCAGTGGTATCAGCCGCTGCCCGGGCACAGGACGTATTAGCTGACAAGACGGCGGAATGGCTCCTGCGTCAAGTCGCAGATCAGCAGGCTGTCAATGTCATCGGACTCAAGACCCGATCTGATCACATTGAATGCTTCAGTCGCCGCCTCAGCAGTCCGGCGGATAACCTCATCCGTGTGCGCCATATTGAGGATGAATCCCATTGGGCAATGCACGCCGCGCCGCGCCATCTCCTGAATGAACAGAGTATTGACCTTGGCGCGCAGGTTCTCGTCGGGCAAGGAAAGGGAGAGGCTCAGGGCCGTATGCAGGCCAGTATACTCGCCGGAAAGGCCCGCGTCCGCAATGCTCCCGTTAAGTGCCTGGCGCAGTTTCTCGCCGGTCTCCAGGAAGAAGGCCGCGGAATCGCGCCGTTTCAGTTCACGTATCGTCGTGAGGGCCGCGGTCAATCCGATGTTGTCGCTCCAATAGGAGCTGGAGACGAACATGCGGCTCGCCGGCTCCATCACCTCCCGCGATCCCACAACCGCGCCCATCGGGTACCCGTTCGACATCGCCTTGGCCAGGACGGTCATGTCCGGCGTTACCCCCACGTACTCCTGAACGCCGCCCACTGAGAGGCGCCAGCCGCATGAAACCTCGTCAAATATCAGAATCGCATCGTGCGCATGAGCAAGTTTCTTGACGCCTTCCAGAAATCCTGGCTCCGGCAACGTCGAGCGAAGCGGCTCCATCATCACGGCCGCAACCTCACCCGCATGTTCATCCAGCAGTTCCCTCAGCGCATCCAGATCTCCATATGGGAAAGGAATGACCGTGCCGGCCAGCACCTTGGGGACGCCGATCGGCTCGATGCCTGCAAATGGGAACTCGCCGCTAACTGGATCAGCTTCGTAGTTCGCCGCCTGATACCAGTCATGCCAGCCGTGATATCCGCAGAAGATAATCTTGTCCCGCCCCGTCGTTCCCCGGGCAATGCGCGCGGCCGCGGCACAGGCCTCCCCTCCCCCCTTCGTGTAGCGGACCATCTCGGCACTCGGGATCGTATCGACCAGCTCCTCAGCCAGTTCGATCTCTAGGGGGCTGTTCAAGGAGGAAAGGCTGCCCCGCTTGATCTGCTCTTCGACCGCTCGGTCGACAACATCGTCGGCATGCCCCAGAATGACAGCACCGACAGAGCTCATCCAGTCAATGTATTCGTTTTCGTCAACATCGATGAAGCGAGAGCCCTTGGCGCTCTGCGCATAAACGGGGCTGATGCCACTGGCAAAGCGGCTCGCCCTCCGGCTGATCAGCTGCGTCCGACCGGGGATCAGTTCGCCGGCGCGTTCGTAAATCTCATAAGAACGGGTCACCGTATATTTGGACATGAGATATCTCCTTTGCCAACAGTTGATCGCCGCGCGATCGGTCTGCCAGGTCGGTCAACGACTATCTCAATTGGCACCATCGTCAGCCGACGGCCGCAGTATGGTCCCGTCAGGCAGGCGGGCCGCAAACGCAAAACACCATGCCCCCCAACTCAGGCTGCGGTGATTGTTCAGCTTAAGCGCGATCTTGTTGCGGCCGCGTTTCAGCGTTACCCTCACCTGCCGGGTGTCGAAAAAACGATGATGTGTGCGCGGCAGAACCGTCCCGTCGTTCAGCTTTAAGATCAGATCATCGTCCCAGGCAAGCTGCAGTACCGCCTCCGTATCCGCCGGGCTTTCCAGCCACGCAAGCGCGCACGCCGCCGCCGGCCATGTAGGCGCAACATCCTTATTGTCCGGCCGAAATACGTGTCCGAAATCAATGAAGCCGTCGATAGCATCGCGCCGCACCCAGCGCGCAATATGCTGTTCAGGCTTGAGTGCAGACGGCTGCCGCCACGGCGAATCCGCTTCAAAACCCCCGTCCCACAACGCGCCGGGATCGAACGCCTTCTCCGCCTCAAGCTCCCCGGACATCGCCTGCCCGCTCGCATCCTCGAACGGCCCGCACAACCACCATCTGCCGGTCGTCTCCAGCGGCAGATCACACGTGCCGCGACGCAATTCAAGCTCAGGCTCCCCGGTCCGCAGCGTCAGTCCACTGATCGAGACCGGTTCGATCTGGGCCCACGGCGGCATGCGGAAGAAGGGCCGGTGCGGTTCGGTCTGATACCAGTAGGCCGTGCTGCAAATGTCGTTGCCCACGCTCCCAAAACGGAAATGCAGATGCTGGCTGAATGGGACAGCGTCCGTCTCAAAGAAGCGGTAAGCCGCCAGACTATGGTAGGCTCGTGCAGGGCCAAGATCCTCGTGTACGTAATAAGGCATGCCCTGGTAAAGAGACGTATCCGGCTCGTGCAGCACGCCCCCGCTGCCCACGCCGAATGTGTCCTCTCCCCCGCTGCCCCTCAGGAAGGCCGGATCCTTCTCCCCGTCAATATAGATATTGTCTGCTCCCCCGTGGGACCAGCGCGCGGCATCATCCCGAACCCGCACACCATAGGTAAAGCCCAGAAGCCTCCCCTCACCCGCCGCGTCGAGCACAAGATAGTCCTCGCCAAAGGCCTCGCAGGGGTATTCACGTCGCCACTGCGCATGAAACCTCTGCGGCTCCTCAAGTGTGCCCTCAGGATATTCGTGCCATTCAATGTGCCAGAACAGGTCCATGCCCTTCGGGCTGACCTCAACCTCGATCCGCGCCTCCGAAGCAAATGGCATGGGAAAGTAACTTGTGTACGTGTCCTGGTCCGAAGTGACGAGATAGAGGCTGCTGATCGGGTACATGACCACCCCGTGGCACAGCCCGAAAAAGTCCCCGATGGGGGATTCGACGCTCGGCTCCTTTTCGCCGTCCCAGTAGATGCGCAGGATCCCCTGGCGGTTCTGCCGTGATCCCATCCAAATGCGCTGAATGCAGCCGGGCCCTCTTAGCGTGGCCAGCTCGGTCCGCTCGCCTCTGACTTCGGGTATCGTAGCCAGAATCCGCCTCGGTTTGAACACTTTGGGAAGTTGTAAATCCATATTCCTAGCCTGCCTTAACCTGAATGACCGAACCTTCTCTTAGTCGACACTGTCTACACCGGAAAGGGTCAACTCTTCTTGAAAGTGGCACGCGCCCCAGTATCCCGCCCGTCCGGCTACCGGTCTCAACTGGGGTTCCTCCACCGTGCAAATCTCCTGTCGATATGGACAGCGAGTGTGAAATCGACAACCGGCCGGCGGCGCGCTGGGATCAGGCAGCTCGCCCGTGGCAACTGCGAGGCTGGTCTGAGCCCCCGGGGTGGGAAGCGGGATCGAAGCGAGCAGAGCTTCGGTGTACGGATGCACGGGTGTCGAGCAGATGGCCGTCGTGCTTCCGATTTCAACAATCTTCCCCAGGTACATGACCGCGATGCGGTCACTGATGTGACGGACCACCGCGATATCATGGGCGATAAACAGCATCGTCAGATCCAGCTGCTGCTGCAGGTCCATCAGAAGGTTCAGGACCTGCGACTGCACCGACACATCCAGCGCCGAGACCGGCTCATCCGCCACCAGAAAGGCCGGTTCCGTTGACAGCGCCCTTGCAATCGCGATCCGCTGCCGTTGCCCGCCGCTGAACGCATGCGGAAAGCGGCTCTGGTGTTCCGCTCGCAGCCCCACCATCTCCAGTAAACTGCCTACGCGCGCATCGACCTCCTTCCCCCTGGCGATGTCATGCAGAATCAGAGGTTCACCCACGATATCGCGCACGTTCAATCGCGGGTTCAGTGACGACAGCGGGTCCTGAAAGACCATCCCCATGTGGCGCCGCACAGCCTTCATCGCCGGCTCCGGTGTCCGCGTTATATCCTTGAGTTCGCCGTCCATCTTGAACTGAATCCTGCCCGCCGTCGGATCGACCAGTCGGGTGATCAGTCGGCCCACGGACGTCTTGCCGCACCCCGATTCGCCGACCAGTCCCACTATTTCCCCGCGACGGATCGTAAGATCGACCCCGTCTACAGCATGGACCGTGCCAACTTTTCGACGTACGATACCCTTGTAAATCGGATAATGAAGCGTCATATCCCTGACACGCACGCCGACATCGCTTTCGCCCGGACTCCAGTCCTGCGTGGAGCTGATCGCGTCTGGCACCTGGTCGACGACTGCCTCCAAACTGTCCGCCGTCGCGAGGCGCGCCGGCGCCCCGTTCGGCAGCGACAGCGATCCGTCTTTGACGACTTCCTCCGCTTGGGATTGCGATGTCTCGAGCGTTATGCCGCCGGTCGGCTCCGGCGAGTCATAGAGCCAGCACTTGGCCTTGTGCTCTTCACTCAAGGCAATCAGCGGCGGCGTCTCCCGGCACTTGGACATCACTTCAGGACAACGGTCGGCAAACACGCAACCCTTCGGCGCCAAGGCAAGCTCAGGCACGACCCCTTCCAGCGACTGCAATGGCGTCTTTGGTTCGCTATCCAGGCTGGGTATCGAGGCCAGGAGGCCTTGCGTATAGGGGTGAGCCGCCTGCTCGAATACCTCCTGCACAGTGCCCGTCTCGACGATGACACCCAGGTACATCACCGACACGCGATCGGCCTTGCTCGCCACGACACCCATGTTGTGTGTGATCAACAGGACCGACATGCCAAGCCGGCTGCGCAGTTGCCCGATCAGATCAAGGATCTGCGCCTGAATTGTGACGTCCAACGCAGTCGTTGGCTCGTCCGCGATCAGGAGTTGCGGATGGCAGGCCAGTGCCAGCGCAATCATCACCCGCTGACGCATTCCCCCCGACAATTCATGCGGATACCGGCTGAGAAGCTGGCCCGGCTGCGGAAGCCCCACCATCTCCAGCATCTCTTCCGTGCGCGCGTATGCCTCTCTCAGACCGGTCTCTTCGTGTTCGAGAATCCCCTCAGCCACCTGGCTTCCTACGGTCATCATCGGATGCAGAGAGCGCATCGGCTCCTGAAAGATCATCGAAACCTCGCTCCCGCGTATCCGCCGCAGAACGCGCTCATTCCCGCGGTTCACCAGCATGTTGACCCGGCCGGCCCGCGTATTCAACCAAATCTCGCCGCCCTCAAAAACAGCGGGCGGCGAGGGCACGAGTCCCACCACGCTCCGCGCCGTCACGCTCTTGCCGCACCCGCTCTCCCCAACAAGACCGACAATCTCCCCCGGCTGCACCGCGAGGCTCACGCCGTTCACCGCCCGCGTTGTACCCACGACCGATTGGAAACTCATCTGCAGGTCTCTGATCTCGAGAGTCATATTGAATCCATCTGTTCGCCCCCGAAAGCAGGCGGGCGAGCCAGCGACTGTTACTCAGAAGCGGGAATGTGGGTCAACCGCATCGCGCAGGCCGTCCCCAACGAAGTTGAATGCCAGTACGGTGACGATCACGAAAGCCACCGGTGATACCAGCCACGGCGCCACCCCCAACACGGACACTTTCTGCGACGCCTGCAACAAGACACCCCAACTCACCGCCGGCGGTCGCAGTCCAAGCCCCAAGAAGCTCAGCGCGGTTTCGCCCAGAATCATCTCCGGGACCGACAGCGTTGCGGCCACGATCGCATAACTGAGGTTGGCGGGGAAGAGATGGCGCCGGATAATCCACCACCTGCCACCCCCGCCCATGCGCGCCGACAGCACATACTCCTCATTCTTGACCGACAGAGTCAAGCCGCGCACAATGCGCGCCAGACTGCCCCAATTCAGTATTGATAGGATGATCGTTATGAAAAAGAAGATTCTGCGCGGGCTCCAATCAAGCGGCAGTAGTGCTGACAGTGCCAGCCACAGCGGGATGCTCGGAAAGGAAAGGAGGACCTCTATCCCCCGTTGAATCGCCTGGTCGACGATCCCCCCAAGATAGCCCGAGATCATCCCAATAATGATGCCCAGGACCAAACTGATGGCGACGCCGCACAGCCCTATCGTCGTCGAAAGGCGTGCCCCATAGATCACGCGCGAAAAGAGATCCCTGCCCTGGTTATCCGTACCAAGTAGGAATACTTCGGCCCCCTCGACACCGAAAAGGTGCACGTTGCTCTTGATAAACAGAAACTCATACTCGTCGCCGCGGACGAAGAGGCCCAAAGGGTACCTCTCTGATGTGTCCGCAACGTAGGTCCGTCTCAGTGTCTCAGGGTCCCTCCCCTTCTCATAAGCATAGACGAACGGCCGCAAGTGAAATTTGCCGTCAGCATCCACAAATTGGGGAAGCCGCGGCGGCGCCAATATGTCCCCAAACCGGGTGATCTTGTCATAGGGGGCAAAAAACTCTGCGCCCAACGCCACCACGTAGAGAATGGCGAGTATCCAGAATCCCGCAACCGCGAGTTTATTCCTGAGAAACCGCAGATACAGCAGCTGTCTGTAGGAGACCTGTTGCGTTATCAGGAGTTCGGAAAGGTCTGCTGAATTGCTGCCGGCAGCTGCCGCCTCGGCCTGTGCTTCTGGATCTGAATGACTCATATTAATCGAGCGGTTCGAAGAATGTCAGATCAGCCCCAAAGTTTTCCATCGCTTCGACCTGATCCCCGCGTAGAAGCGTTCGGATCCGCCTCTCTCGTTGTTGGAGTACGATCTCCTGCCGACGTAATGGAAACGTCAATGAGAGCGTCCGACCTACAGGTGGGCTGGAGATTAACAAATAACCGTTCGTAAACTGCGGCCTACTGCTTCCACCAGCAATCTCTATCTTCTCCTCCTCCACCCACGGCGGCACGCGCACAAACAGTGGCCCTGGGCGCTTTACCCGGATGCGGAGCGCGGAATGCGTATACGGCGACTCGACCTTGATTGCGTCTGTTTCATGGTCGAATAACAGATTGACCCAATGGCCGGCCTGGTCGAAGCGAGTAGCTTCCCGATATGCTTCGCACAAAGAGCCGACCGCGCCCCCGACAATGTCCATGTTGAAACTGATGAGTGTCTTTCCCAGCGGCGCATGTCCGTACGGTGCGGGAAAGCCGAAGGCCCCACGATGTCGGGCAGCAACGTCCCGCTTGCCGTCCACGTTTTCCGGGTTGGGGGGATCCTCGATAAAGGAAATGTCCCGCAACTGCGACGGCAGCAGATGGCCTCTCAAGATGCGTTCGGCGTCATGATAGTATTCTGTGTAACCCCATCGTCCCAGGATGAGCGCAGTTTCAAGAATGTCCCCCGTATTGTTCACCTCGCCGAGCTCGGACGGCGCTTCCGGCAGGCTGGACTCGATCACCCACCCCAGGTCATTACGGATCTCCCACAGGCCGTTGTCATAAAACGCCCGCACGCGATTCATAAGCGCGGAGTCCATAGTCAAGTCAGCCAGCTGTGCCAGAGATGACATCACGCACGTTGTCGAATGTGTATGCGGGCCGAATCTGTCCCGATCGTAAGCGCCGTCCACGGCAAAGAAGCTACTGATCGCTTTTTCTTTTAGAACAACCGCCAGCTCCAGCGCCGGCCCATACCCGGTGGCACGGTACAGCTTGACCAGCGGACCGATAGCGCGGGCAATACCTACAATGAAAGACGATTCCGACAGGACGTTCAATCCCAGCTCTTCTCCGAGGCGTTTGCAGTCCCACCCGCAGGCCGCGTCCCAATGAGAGAGAAGCGCCGCGATACTCTCCTCTGCCAGCTCACGGGCCTGGGCCGAATCGCGAAACTTCGCCAGCGCATAGAGGGCGTGGAATCCTTCACGTAAGTGATGCGGACGAAAGTTTACGAGCCTGCCTCCGATTTCGTCGCGATTCAGCGGCAACGGCAGCGGCCCGCTGTAGGAGAAGAACGCTGCATCAGCATGTTTTTTCACGCATTCGTCATCGATGACGATACCGGCAGCATTTTCAGCACTCAGCAGAGCATTCAGGTGCCGGCCCGGAACGTGGGCCTCACTGTTATAGGAGCTGAAGCTCAGCTCAGCCTCCGGAAGAACTGACGAACCAAAAAAAGGAATGTCGCTGTCATCGGCATTGAATACGCTGCACATCGTCTGGCAACCCAGCCGGATGGCGTCGAAGATGTCCGTCGAATTCACGTCGCTCAATCTCGTCATTGCCGGATTCCTTAACTACGTTACTGTCACCAGAGCCGGGCCCCCGAAGGCTACCGCATGCACACAACAGAGAAGTGTCAAACTTCGGACCCTCACCGAGAAAAGTGATCTCAAAGGCTCAGTTTTCCAGGCGGATCCGGGGATCCAGCCAGGCCAGGGTCAGGTCGGCCAGAAAATTGCCAATCACCAGGGCGAACGTCAGCAAAACGATGATCGTGCTCGCCAGATACATGTCTTCGCTCATCAGCGCATCCAGCAGAAGAGGCCCCACCAACGGCAGAAGCAGCACGAGCGAAACGATGGTCGCGCCGCTGATTATGCCGGGAAAGCTCAAACCAATACTGGAAACGATCGGGTTGATGGCCACTCGCAAGCCATGCTTGAAATACACCTTCGCGCTCGACAACCCCTTCATCCGCGCCGTGTCCATGTAAGGCTCGCTCAATACATCCAACATCTGCGCTCGCATCACCCGAATCGTGCCGGCCGTTCCCGCCGTGCCAATGATGACCACGACGACCCAGATATGCTTTAGAAAGTCCACCACCTTTGCCCATGACCACGGCGCAAACAGATACTCCGCCGAAAAAAGCCCGCCAACACTGGTCGACCCGAACACCATGACCGAGACAAAGAGAATGATCAGGGCCAGCAGAAAGTTGGGCGTGGCCATGCCGATAAACCCAACTGCAGTAAACAGGTAGTCCCATCCTGAATACTGTTTTACAGCTGAAAACATGCCGATCGCGATGCCCACCACCATGATGAAAACCAGCGTAACAAAGCTGACCGCCATGGTCAGCGCCAGCCGCTCATTCAGCAGATCGCCGATCGGCTGTTTCATTACCATCGAGTATCCGAAATCAAACGTGACAATCGACGAGAACCAGCGCCAAAACCGGACAGGCAAGGGCTTGTCCAGCGCAAACCGTTCGATTACCGGCTTGACCTGCGCCTCGATCTGCTCCGGCGCGAGCCTTTCAGCTTCAAGCTGACCTCGCAAAACAGTCGAATAATCGCCTGGCGGCAACTCAACCACGACAAAACTGATGATTGAGCTGAGCAGCAGAACCAGGAGCATGTTCAGCAACCGGCGGATGATGAACTGCTGCATCGTTGTCCTTTTTGCAGTTGAAATAAGAGAGAATTCCCACGAAGACAGAAATGGGGAGCGAGGAGAGAAAAACTGTGGGGAGCGATTACTGTTCTCCCGCTCCTCACTCCTCTTTCCTCACTCCTCTTTCCTCACTCCTCGTATTTCTACCCCTCATCAATCCAGAACTGATGGAACCAGGTGTCCCCTTCGTCCGGATTGATGACTACGATCTCGTCTGTTCCAAAACGGCCCCAAACGCCGCGCAGCTTCTTGCTGACCCCAATCGGTTTAGGGCTGTTCTGCACAAAACCCATGCCAAAGAGTTGGTCGGCCAGCAGCAGCTTGTGGCGCCGCAGTGCATCGCTGCGCTCCGCCTCGTCGGTTGTGGTGAAGCAGATGTCCTCCAACTCAAACAGCTCGCGCAGTGCGCCGGTCGGCTCCACCCCTGGCCGTTCACCCTCCGGCTTGTCCCGGTTTCGCCACCACGAAGCGTTCGAAGGGGCAAACCCGTGCGCACCCGTACCGATGATCAGGTCCCACAACCAGGTGCCGCCCCACCAGCCGAGGATATACACTTCAAAGTCCCGGTTCTTGATCCTCTCTGCCCGCACCGGGTGCTGTACGCTCTTGGGGAGGGAGCGCACTCCCACCTCATTCCAGTATTCGGTGATGATCTCGAACGTATCGTCAGAGCCCGCCGGCCACCCCGATACGAAGTAGGCGATCAGGGTCATCTTCGTGCCGTCGGCGAACGTTCTGTACCCCTCGTCGTCCCGGTTGTCCAGGCCGATCGCATCCAGCATTTCGGACGCTTTATCCGGATCATAGTCGATCCACTTGCCGTCGATATCCGGGTCGTACTTGCCCGACTCATTGATGCCTTGTCCGACCTGGCCGAATCCACCGTATACCGTCTCCAGAATCAGACTCCGGTCGACCGCAATCGACAGTGCCCGCCGGAAGTCCGGTTCGCCGAGAACCTCAGCCCAGTTCGAATCGACGTGGGCTGTATTGAAGCCGATGCCCAGGTTGGTTTCCCGGACGTACAGGAGCGTGTCGATCTGCGACTTCTCCTCGTTTTCCTTAAACAGGACGATGTCCGTCCCCGAGGTAACGCGACGAATGTAATGCGTCTCGCCGGCCAGGAATTTGAGCCTCTCGGTCTCTCCGTCTGCATCGCCCAGCAGGAAGTTTTCGCAGTAGTCAGTGTACGGCAGCTGCCGGCCGTCCCTGTCAACCACCCAGTAGTACGGATTCCTCTCCAGGCGGACCAGCTGCCTCTCTTTGTAGTCCACGATCCGCCACGGCCACAGGACCGGTCGCGCCGGGTCCTCCAGGTAGCGCGGCAGCCGCAGCGCGTCAACCATCTCCTGGAACTGCTCCTTGGGATCCTTGCCGTCAATCGGGTTGAAGGCCGGGTGGAACTGCTCCATGTAGTGCGGCGCACAGCTGTCTATCGGCGTGTTCTCACCGCCGGAAAAACCCTGCGTCTCCAAAAGGAAAAGTGGCTTGGACCTGCCGAAATTGATCTGAAGCGTGTAGTCGTCAACCGCAACCATGTCGTCCCCGGCCGGATCCAGGTTGTACATGCTCCACGGGGAGTCCGCGTACTCCGACTTAACAATGTTATCCCACCACCAGAC
Source organism: Caldilineaceae bacterium (assembly GCA_026708085.1). Taxonomy (GTDB): domain Bacteria; phylum Chloroflexota; class Anaerolineae; order Caldilineales; family Caldilineaceae; genus Bin5. The sequence goes on along the minus strand of JAPOVP010000137.1, from coordinate 829 downwards.
GATATCGGCGGTCGTGTAAGGCTCCCCGTCGGACCACTTTGCGCCCTTTCGCAAATAAAAGGTAATCGAGGTCGAATCATCCGAGAACTCCCATCCCTCGGCAAAGTGCGCTACGAATTCGCTGCGATCGGAAAGCAGCCGCGCATAGTTGATCTGGGCCAGCATGTCGATGTCCTTGACATGGCCCAGTTTCAACGTGCCGCCATACTGGCCTTCCTCCGGTTCGAGAATCTGCACATCCTTGGCGTCCCAAACCAGTGGATTATCAGGCAGGCGCTCATCGAGCGGTGGCAGCGTGCCCGCCTCGACCATCTCGGCCAGCATCGGCGCCTCCGGTCCGGATGCGGCCGCCGGCGCCGCCTCCACCTCCGCGGGCGCAGCCTCCTGCACCGCAGCGGGGGCGCATGCCGCCATTACGGCGCCCGTTGTCGCTATCGCAGACAGACGCAGAAACGTTCGACGAGTAATCTCTCGCTCTAACATCGGTTTTCCTCCTTGTGATGATCTGCCGACAGTGATACCTTCGCAAGAATCACGGGAGTACGACGTGTTTGCAGGAGCGCCAAACAATAATTCGCTATTGTTTTTGCAATGTCGCCGGAGGAATGAGGGTTATATGGAGTATAAGTGTCGAATTCCGGCCTGTCAATGACGATTCTTTCACCAGGTGCATCCCAAAAAGGAGGAGAACTCACGTATTCTTCTGGTAGCTGCCAATCCGCGGTCAGTTCCCCTTCCAATCCCCGACAGCGGAAGCGCTGCAACTAACCACTGACCACTGCAGTTCTGGGCGGTCGGGCCTATTCGGCCCTCCCTTGTGCGGGGGCTC